>NZ_CP064686.1:4800000-5521666 GCF_023100905.1 Bradyrhizobium sp. 4 | reverse complement strand
GCTTCTCGGGCTGGCAGGGAACGGACGGCTTCCAATACGGAGCCATCCTGCGCGACATTTCGGTCCGCAAGCGCGAGGCCGAACGCGTCAGATATCTCGCCGAGTACGACGTGCTGACCGGTCTGGTCAACCGCAACACGCTGCACGCCGGACTGGTCGGCATGATCGCGGATGCAGCGCAGCGTCCTTGCGAGGTCGCGCTGCTCGTGATCGGGCTCGACGGTTTCCAGAGCATCAACGACATGCTGGGCCATTCTGCCGGAGACCTCGTGCTGCAGGCGGTCGCTACTCGCCTGAAAGCCCACGCGGGCGACGGCGCTGTCGTTGCCCGGCTTAGCGGCGACGAATTCGCAATTGCGCGCAAAGGCGCCGATGGCGACGAGCGGATCGCAGAGTACGCCGAACGAATTGCGCGCGCGTTCGAAGCGCCGCTTGCGACCGGCACGCGGCAGCATCGCGTCAGGATCAGCATCGGCGTCGCGGTCCATCCGGAAGGCGGACACAACGCCGACGATCTCCTGAGCAACGGCCATCTTGCGTTGACCAAGGCAAAGCTGACGCGGCGCGGCGGTCATGTGGTCTTCGAGAGCGCGATCCGGCAGGAGCTGGAGAACCGCCTGACGCTGGAGAGCGAATTGGCGCTTGCCGCGGATCGCGGCGAGTTCGAGCTGTTCTACCAGCCCCAGGTTCGCCTGATCGACGCCAGCCTGGTCGGGGCCGAAGCGCTCATCCGCTGGCGGCATCCCGTGCGCGGCTACGTTTCGCCCGGAGAGTTCATGCCCGTGGTCAACAGCTCAGCCCTGTCCGAGCGGATCGGAAACTGGGTGATGGAGACTGCCTGCCGCCAGGCACGCGCCTGGGAATTGTCAGGCGACCCTGTGCGCGTCGCGATCAACCTGTCACCCTCGCAGCTTCACTCCGGCGACCTCGCCCATTCGGTTGCGGGGATGCTCGAAGCGACGGGGCTCACACCGTCGCTGCTCGAGATTGAGGTCACTGAGGACATCCTGCTTCACGACGAAGCCCGCGTGCTCGACATGTTCAAGCGTATTCAGCAGCTCGGCGTCCGCGTTCTGTTCGACGATTTCGGCACTGGCTATGCGAGCCTGAGCTATCTGAAGAAGTTTCCGCTCGACGGGCTCAAGATCGACCGGTCGTTCGTGCTCGGTCTGCTCGCGAATTCCGACGATGCCGCGATCGTCGGGTCGACCATCGGCCTCAGCAAACAGCTCGGACTGACGGTCGTGGCCGAGGGCATCGAGAATCGCGCTACGGCCGACTTCCTGGTGAGCATGGGATGCGAGGAAGGCCAGGGCTATTTCTTCGGCCGTCCGATGCCGGCGGAAGCATTCGAGCGGCAGTTCCTCGCAGCCGAGTGCGCCGCCGTCAGTGCGGCCTGAACATACGTTGCTCTAGCGCCGACGCGCGACCGCGACGCCGAACAGGAAAGCAACGAACAGGCTGGCGAGCGGCGCTTCGCGCGTGATCGCGGCGACGGTCGCGAGGGGCCGGCCCGGCTTTCGCGCTTCGTCGATAGCGGAGGTCATGCGGTCGACAGCTGCATGCAGGCCACCCGCGACTTCACCGATGGTGCGGGATACGTCCGTCGCGGCATCGATGGCGCGCTCGGCCATGCCGGGATGTGAGGTGGACTGCGGGATCTCCGTGCTCAAGTGCGCGACCTCCGGGCTGATCATGTGACGGAGGCCGATACCTTTGGCTATCCGCGCGAGCGCTCGTTCTGAACAGCGGGTCAGATGACCTTTGGCTATCCGCGACAGGCGCCGTGGTTTTTACGGCGGGTACCGGCCTTGAATGGGCAATTCGGCGCGCGGGCTTTTGTTCCGAAACGATCCGCCCCTGCGCGGACCCGCCCCCGTGAAACGACGGATGCGAATCTCTGTTAGGCTGGCTCAATCTTGCTGATGTCAGGAGACAGCTGTGACCGACCGGACCACGACGGATCGAGCCCGGCGCATCGCCTTGCTCGGCGCTCCCATCGACATGGGGGCTTCGCAGCGCGGTACCCTGATGGGCCCTGCGGCGCTCCGCACTGCCGGCCTTGCGACACTGCTCGAGAGCCTGGATTTCGAGGTGGTCGATTACGGCGATCTCTCGGTGGCCGAGCTCCGGGATCTCGCAGACAGGGCCCCCGACAAAGCCAATCACTACCGCGAAATTCAGCGCTGGACGCGCGTGCTGAGCCGCAGAGGCTACGAGATCGCGAAAACCGGCGCGCTGCCGATTTTTCTCGGCGGCGATCACACGTTGTCAATGGGATCGGTGAATGCCATGGCCCGTCACTGGCAGGAGCGCGGACGCGAGCTGTTCGTGCTCTGGCTCGATGCCCATGCCGACTACAACACCCCGGAGACGACCATCACTGCCAATATGCACGGCATGTCGGCGGCATTCCTTTGCGGCGAACCCGGCCTCGAGGGGTTGCTGGGCGACGATCCGCGCGCCTCGATCGATCCCGACAGGCTCGACCTGTTCGGCGCGCGCTCGATCGACAAGCTCGAAAAGGAGCTGATGCGCACGCGCCGGATCAGGGTCGTCGACATGCGCCAGATCGACGAATTCGGCGTCGCCGTGCTGATCCGCCGCGTCATAGAGCGCGTCAGGGCCAGCAACGGCGTATTGCATGTCAGTTTCGACGTCGATTTTCTCGACCCCTGCGTCGCACCTGGCGTGGGCACGACGGTGCCGGGTGGAGCGACCTATCGCGAGGCGCATCTGATCATGGAGCTCCTGCACGATTCCGGCGTAGTCGGTTCACTCGACATCGTCGAGCTCAATCCGTTCCTCGACGAGCGTGGCCGCACCGCGCGCACCGCGGTCGAACTGATCGGCAGCCTGTTCGGCCAGCAGATCGCCGACCGGCCGACCCCGAGCAATGCGATCGCGCCGGGCGAGTGACCGACGAGCCGTTTGTGCGTTGCGAAGAAGAGAATTGCCGTCGCCGCCACCGGATTTAGATCAGTCCAGATCGAAATCGCCTGTTTTTGAAACAGGTGCGAATTGCAAATGCTCGTCGCAGAATGTTTCATGCGGGTCGCGCTTCAACCGAGGATCCGCAAATGAGCCGCACGTTCGACGCCGCCGACAAACCCGCGGGGACGACTCGCCGCCGCTTTCTGCGCGGCAGCGCTGCCGCTGCGGGTGGTGCTGTCCTGGGCGCCGGCGCATCGGTTGCCGCCGGGATCGACAACCTTCCACCCAACATTCCCGAATGGATGAAGGCGCCGGGCGAACCGACGGGGGGCCAGCTCTATGGCGCGCCATCGTCGTTCGAGAAGGGCGTCGTCAAGAACATCTCGAAGACTCTCAAACAGTACATCTCGGCCTCCAGCCGGACGCCGTTGCAGGAACTCGATGGCATCATCACGCCGAATGGACTGTTCTACGAGCGTCACCACGGCGGCGTTCCGACCATCGATCCGGCCCAGCACCGGCTGATGCTGCACGGGCTGCTCGAGCGCCCGCTGATCTTCACAATGGACGATCTCAGGCGTTTCCCGTCGGAATCGCGCGTCCACTTTCTCGAATGCTCCGGCAATCCCGGCTACAGCAAGCCTTACGGCAAGACAGCGTCGGACCTTGTGGGTCTGGTGAGTTGTGCAGAATGGACCGGCGTCAGCCTCAAGCTGGTGCTGCAAGAGGCCGGGCTGAAGCCGGAAGCCAAATGGGTCGTCGCCGAGGGCGCCGACGCGGCTGCACTGACCCGCAGCATCCCGATCGAGAAATGCCTCGAGGACGCCATGCTGGTCTACAGCCAGAACGGCGAGCGGCTGCGCCCGCAGCAGGGCTATCCGCTGCGGTTGTTCCTGCCGGGCTTCGAGGGCAATATGAGCGTGAAGTGGCTGCGCCGCCTGCATGTGACGGCTGAGCCGGTTTACTCGCGCGAGGAGACCTCGAAATACACAGACCTGCTGCCGGACGGCACCGCGCGTGAATTTTCGTTCTACATGGAGGCGAAGTCGATCATCACGAGGCCCTCCGGCGGCCAACGCCTGGGCGCGCCCGGCTTCCACGAGATCACCGGCATCGCCTGGAGCGGGCATGGCAAGATCGCGCGCGTCGAAGCGTCCGTCGACGAGGGAAAGAGTTGGCAACCGGCGCAATTGCAGGAGCCGGTGCTGACGCGAGCGTTGACACGCTTTCGCCTGCCCTGGCAGTGGGACGGCAAGCCTGCCGTGATCCAGAGCCGTGCCATCGACGAGACCGGTTATGTGCAGCCGACGCTCTCCGAGTTGCTCGCGGTCCGCGGCGAGAACTATTTCTACCACAACAACGCAATCTGGCCCTGGCGCATCGCGGCTGACGGCGAGGTGACCAATGCGCTGGCGTGAGACTTGCGGCATTGCCGTCGTCATCTTGCTGTGTGCGTTCGCGAGCGGAGCGCAAGCACAAAGCCTGTACGGCCTCGGACGCCCCGCGACAGCTGCGGAGATCGCGGGCTGGAATATCGACATCGGACGCGACGGCAGCAATCTCCCGAAGGGAAGTGGCTCGGTCAGCCATGGGCGCGAGGTGTTCGCCCAGCAATGTGCATCATGCCATGGCGACAAAGGCGAGGGCGGGCTGGGTGACCGGCTCGTCGGTGGGCAGGGCACGATGGCAACGCCAAAGCCGATCCGCACCGTCGGCAGCTATTGGCCATATGCGCCGACGCTGTTCGACTACATCCGCCGTGCGATGCCGCAGAACGCGCCGCAATCGCTGAGCGATGAGGAGGTTTATGCGGTGTCCGCGTACATCCTGAACCTGAACGGGCTGGTGGGAGCGGATGCGACGCTCGATGCCAAATCGCTTGCGGCTGTCAAGATGCCGAACCGCGACCGGTTCGTCGGCGATACGCGGCCGGATGTGAAACACTGAATGCCTTGGGGCGATCAGGTTCCCCGTATGGGCTGGACAACGGCGGAACTCGCAGGACGCGACTGCATTAACCTGTGAGAGGAAAACGTATGGATTCCACGATGCCAACGGATCGCTTCGCAAATTCCGTGTCCTCAGCGCTTCGCCATCCCGGCGTAATCGCGTTGATTGTGGCCGCTGTGACCATTGCTGCGATGCTCATCGTCGATCATGGGCCATGGAATCGCGCCAAGACGCAGCCTGCTCACGTTGCGATGTATGCGACCACGGGCGAGGCCGCACGCGCCGCAGGCGCCGCAGTGCTCCCGACCGAACAGAAGTCGCCGCTCGAGCCGGAGCGGCCGGGGCCCAAGACGTCCCCGACCGTCAATCCAGTGACGCCGTAAGACGCTCTAGCTCTTGCGGCCGTAGTTGAGCAGTCCGCCGGTGGTCTTTGGCGGGTGCGCGCGAAGGGCTTCCTCGTTCGGATCGGTGCCCCAGCCGGGTCGGTCCGGAATGACCAGATGGCCGTTCTGAATTTCGGGCTCATGCGTGAACAGTTCGCGGTCCCATGCCAGGCGATCGATGTCGATCTCCATGATGCGCAGGTTCGGCACGGCGGCGCAGAAATGCGCGTTCATCATCGAGCAGAGATGGCCGTAGAAATTATGTGGCGCAACGTTGACTTCGAACGCTTCCGCAGCGGCTGCGATCTTCATCGACTGCCAGACGCCGTTCCAGGGTGTGTCGATGATCGCGACGTCCATGGCCTGCTCGCGGAAATAGGGCAGGAATTCCCGCAAGCCCAATAGCGTCTCGCAGGACGAGATCGGATGCGGACTTTGCCTGCGGATGTACCCGAGCGCTTCCGGATTGAAGCTGTCGATCTCGATCCAGAACATGTCGAGGTCCGCAATGGTGCGCAGGATCTCCAGATAGCCCTCGGTCTTGGCGTTGAAGTTGCAGTCAAGCAGGATGTCGACATCAGGGCCTGCACCGTCGCGGATCGCTTCCAGATGCATGCGCAGGTCGCGCAGGATCTTGCGATCGACGTTGATCTCGGGGGCGAAGGGCGAGCCGAAGCCCGGTCGCCAACCGGTTGGCTTGCCGTCGTCGTAGGAGAAGATGTTGGTCTTGAGCGCGGTGAACTTGTTCTCGCGCACTTCGCGTCCCATTGCCTTGACGCCGTCAAGGTTCTCGATCGGCGGCTTGTACCAGGACGGATGATTGATCCGCCACGTCGCGCAATGCGACCAATAAACCCTGACACGGTCGCGGATCTTGCCGCCGAGCAGTTCGTAGCAGGGCACACCGAGACACTTCGCCTTGGCATCGAGCAGCGCATTCTCGATCGCGCCGAGCGCCTGCGCCACCACGCCGCCGGCGGCGGGACGCGTGGCCGCGAACAGCTCTGCGTAGATGCGCTCGTGCCGGAAGACGTTCTGCCCGACGACGCGGGCGGACAGGCGCTGGATCGCAGCGCCGACGCCAGGCGAGCCGAAGCCCTCGTCGAACTCGCTCCATCCGACGATGCCGTCCTCGGTCGTCAGCTTGACGAAGTGGTAGTTTCGCCAGCCGGCGTCGCAGGCGAGAATTTCAAGACTCGTTGCTTTTGATGATCTGGTCATGTCGCTCCCTGTGACCCGGCTGGGTCCTTTTTTTGTTTGGCCGGCTCGCAAGCCCCGCTCCAGCCGCAACTGTTAAGCTAATGGCCCTGCGCAGTGAAGCCCGCGGAGCTGCGCCGGGGGCGCTTTGCCGCCTTTCTTCGGCGGGAAGGTTGGGGAATCCGGTGGGGACAGCCATGATCTTTCCCGGGATCGTCCTGAAAAGGGACCATGCTTTGACGTTTTTGGCCACAATCGGGATCGACCCTCCGGCCATGAAATTTCTGGCTGTGATTTCGATCCTGGCGCTGCTCACGATGGGTGGAGCCGCCATTTCCGATCAGTTTCTGACGGCCGATCAGCACGTCGCGCACGGGGTGGAATAGCGCGGCGGGCGGAGATGCTTTTTGTCTTGGGGGAGACAGCGATGCTTTCGATCGACCAATTTCTGCGCTTCATCAGCGTGCCGGCCGTGTTCGCGGCCCTCGTCATCGCCTCGCAGATATCAGCAGCCTTGTCGCAAGGTTAGTGAAAGGCTGGTCAGCCGATCGCGGACGAGCCGAGCAGAGCGAGCACGGCCAGCGCCATCAGCGCGGTGCCGAGCCAGCCCAGCGCGACCAGCCAAGAGCGGCCCTTGAAGCGGCCCATGATCGCCTTGCTCGAGACGATCAGCATCATCATGGCCATGATCGGAACGGCGACGATGCCGTTGAGCACGGCGCTCCAGACCAGCATGTGGATCGAATCGATGCCGGTGAAACCGAGTCCGAAGCCCATGATGGTTGCCGCGGCGATGATGGTGTAGAAGCCGACCGCCTCGTCGGGCTTCGCTTCCAGCGTCGCGCGCCAGCCGAAGATCTCCGCCACGCCGTAAGCGGCCGAGCCCGCCAGCACCGGAATCGCGAGCAGGCCGGTGCCGATGATGCCGGTCGCGAACAGGGCGAAGGTGAAGTCGCCGGCGAGCGGCCGCAGCGCTTCGGCGGCCTCCGTCGCCGAATTGATGTTGGTGACGCCATTCGCGTGCAGCACCGACGCGGTGGTGAGGATGATGAAGAAGGCGATGCCGTTCGAGAGCAGCATGCCGGCGATGGTGTCGGACCTGATGCGCGCCAGCTCCGGACTGCCGCCGCGCTTGAGCTCGCGCAGCGGCTTGTCGCGCTTGCCCTGGTTCATCTCCTCGATCTCCTGCGAGGCCTGCCAGAAGAACAGATACGGGCTGATCGTGGTGCCGAGCACGGCGACGACCATCATGAAATAGTCGGCGCTGACATTCGTCTTCGGCCACACCGCCGCGAGCAGCGCCGTGCTCCACGGGATCTTGACGGTGAAGGCGGTCGCGACATAGGCGAACAGCGCCAAGGTGAGAAATTTCAGCACCGGCGAATAGCGCCGATAGGGCAGGAACACCTGCAGCAGGGTCGAGCCCGCCGCGAAGATCAGCGCGTGCTCGTGGTTGAGGCCGCCGATCACCAGCGACAGCGCCTCCGCCATCGCCGCGATGTCGGCGGCGATGTTGAAGGTGTTGGCGGCGACGAGCATGGCGACCAGCGACAGCACCGCCCAGCGCGGCGCGATCTGCATGACGTTGGCGGCGAGCCCCTTGCCGGTGACGCGGCCGATCCGGGCGCTGACGAGCTGGATGGCGATCATGAACGGCGTGGTCAGAAACACCGTCCAGAGCAGTCCGTATCCGAATTGCGCGCCGGCCTGCGAATAGGTGGCGATGCCGGACGGATCGTCGTCGGCCGCCCCGGTGACGAGACCCGGCCCCAGCCTCTGCAACAGCGTCGGCGCGGATTTCGCAGGGGTGAGGGCACTGTCGGTCATGCAGGAGGACCTCGGTCGGGCGCGTCCTTCACAAATGCTAAGCAGGAAACAAGGTTCCCGAGCCGGGGTGAGCGGGCGCCTCATCCAATTCGGATAAAGCTAATCGCCTTCGACTCGTCGGGCAAAACACCTGTATAAGTTCATCATCGGAGAATACCCGGTGCCCGCTTTGGCGCGCATCCCCGGGCGCAACCGGGCGGCCATGGACGGCTGTCGCGCATTCCGCAACCCCCGTATTACGGACACCAGCAAGGTGTTCGTCCCGCAGAGAGTGCGGTCGGGATTATTTGATGCTGACGAACATGCCCCAGGCGCCGGCCAGCGCGGCGCCGGAAAAGACGATCAGCGGGTTGTCGCAGAACGCACTGCCATAGGTGCACATGGTGACGCCAAACGAGCCGATCTCGTGATGGCTCGCGGAGTAGAACAGTCCGGACAGCACCAGCAATGCGGCGGCGACGACATACATCGACGATCTCTCCGAGCTATCCCCCTTGCGTCTGTCGCAAGGGACCTGTCAAGGGACGCGTCCCAGCATGGCGCGAACCCATTGCGTCCTGCCGAATTCTCCCTGCTGCATTTGAACTAAAGTTGGCTCGTCCCGCAGGATGCCGCCGTCGGCTGCAGTTTGCTGCGCAATCTGGACGTGCGGGCGGGAATGGAATATCTGCGCGGGAACTGTTGGACGCGCTCTCCATTAACGAACCTGAACAATTGGACCAACTGAGGGGAGTGGCCCATGGGCGCCGAGCGGATGCACCCTCCGCGGTACTGGCGGATGCGGGCGGAAGAATTCCGCACCAAGGCGGACAATTGCGAATATCCCGAGACGCGGGACGTGCTGCGCAAGGTGGCGGAAAATTACGACGAACTGGCCCGCCGCGCCGCGCGCATCTCCACACTCGAAAGCCTGGACGAACTGCGGGGGGGGGGGAGCCCGCCAACAGCAAGCCGGCTTGATCGTTCAGGACAAACCCGCTTGATGGTTCAGGACAAAGCCCATGACCAGCGCGCGCGATCATGGCGCGTCTAGGCCCTCGCTTCTATCGGAAGCACCGCCCGCCATTGGAACGAATGTCCACTTTGGCACTTAGGAACTCGGTCCTCCAATGAGGGATGAGATGAGCAGCGAACAGCAGGGCCCGGCAACGAGGCCGGATCAGCATTTCAGGCCGGGGCCGGCCTGCCCCAAATGCGAGAGGGGGACGCGCTGCCTGACCTCGATCTTCGACGTGAGGCGCGATTGCTCGATCCTGATCTATCGCTGCGACTCGTGCCGCGAGGACGTATGGATCTGAGTGAGGGGGTCCCCAGCGTCGGCCCCATCTGCGGGATGGCCTTTTGCGGGTCGCAGAGGAACGCCGCATAGGAACTTCGCTTGTTTCGCGCGCTTTTCGTCTGCATCGACCACGCAAGGCGAGACAGCTTCCGACCATGCAATCACGCTACCCGTTGTTGAAGAAGTGGACAACGGAAGAGCACGAGCGGCTGAAGGCGCTGGCCGAAGCCGGCTGGCGGCCGGACGAGATCGCCGGCGAGCTTGGTCGCAGCGAAGCGGCGGTGAGGGTGCGCGCCTGGCAGCACGGCATCGCGCTGCGCCTCGTCACGCAGAAGCGCGCACGATCCGATCACCCATGACATACCGGGCCGATGGCATTACTTTGGCGCCTGCAAGCCTGGGGACTTCAACCAATCGTTGATGTGCGCGGACGTCTCCGCCAGGCGTGCCCGCCTGAGAAGACTGTCGCGCTCCGCGCCTGCGGGTAATTGATTGGCCAGGTCTTTGAACTTGGCGGCCAGTTCGGCCAGTCGCTCTTCCAGGGAACGAGTATGCTTCACTCTGCGGCGATGTCCGATCACGACGCACGCTCCTGAGCTGTTGACGACGACTCCAAAACTGAAAACGGTAAGTTCAGTTCCCTGCTCGGAACAAATTATGTGCTTTTCAATATGCCTTCGATGGCCGTGGGTTAAACAGCAGCCCAAGTCGATGGAGACATGCATGGTCTCGCGTGCTGCCGTATCTGGTCGCCGGTCTCGTTAAGTTCACTTCTGAACTGTCCGCAATCATCTCTTGACCTACTTCGCCCATCGAGCAGGAAGACGGGAGCTTGTCATGCTCACCAGCAAGGAATTCGAGGCGTATCTCGACCGGCAGAAAACGCATCAGCTTGATGGAAGCCAAACGACGCCGCAGATGCTGCGCCGTTCCCGGGAGCAGATCGCGGCGTCAATGGCGCTGCTTCAGCACCAGGTGCCGAAGATTTGGCATCCCGAGCCTCCAGAACAATAGAGACCTCGTCCACCGTTCTTCACGAGGCACTTGCGATCGAGACATCCAGCCGCTGGAGTCCCGCAACCTGCGGCAGCGACATGAAGCCTGGTTTGGCGAAATAGTAACCCTGGAACAGCGCGATGCCGGCGGCCCGCAAGGAAGTGAGCTCGGCCTCGCTCTCGACGCCTTCGGCCAGCACGGTGATATCGAGCTCGCGCGCGATCGCGGCCACCGAGGCGACGATCACCTGCTTGGGATGGCTGAGCTGGATGTCTCGCACGAGCTCCATGTCGATCTTGATCAGGTTCGGCTGCAACCGCGCAAGCAGGCTGAGGCCGGCATAGCCCGCGCCGAAATCGTCCAGTGCGGTCCAGAACCCGAAGGCCTTGTAGGCGCGGACGATGTTTTCGATATGGGCGGGATCGCTGATCCGCTCGTTCTCGGTGAATTCGAACATCAAATTCGAGGTCGGAAAGCTCGCGCGGCGCGCGGCCTCCAGCGATTTCTGGATGCATGCGCGCGGCTCGTAGACCGCGTTCGGCAGGAAGTTGATCGAGAGCCGCGCCTCCGGATCGTCGAACAGCGCGCCTGCGGTTTCGATCGCCAGCACGCGTGCGGCCTGGTCGAAGCGATAGAGCTGCTGGTCGGTGAGCTGGCTAAGGACGCTATGCGCACTTTCGCCGTTCGGACCGCGCACCAGGGCCTCATAGCCCCAGATGCGGTGCTCGACGACGTTGACGATCGGCTGAAACGCCATCTTGAACTGGAACGGGAGCTCGGTCCCGTCGGCACATCCCGCACACTTCACAGCCATCACGCGAACCCCACGTCCTCTCAAGCGCCGCGGGAAAAACTAGGTCGCAGGCGTTAAGGAACAGCGAAGAGCAGAACGATAGAAACCTCCTGCTCCGTCCCGCGTTTGCGCGGATGGCGAACCGAGATACCAGGCAGCGGCCGATGTGTGCCGCGTGCAACAAGCCCATGACCTTCATCGACGCGGTGAGTTCACCCGAGGGGGCGATTGCGATCTTCCGGTGTTCCGGCTGCAACAAGCTGTCCTGGGAGAAGCCCAGGCGAGACCAGAACCAGGCGCGCTCGGGTTGAATTTGCGCGGGGGAAGAAACGGCCCCAGCCCGGGGGCGGAGCTGAGGCCGTGGGGGGTAGCCGGTCGTGCATCCGGACCGACGCACCGATAACCTTTGGCCCGAACAGCTGTTCCTATTTCAGACGACCATGTCGCGCGTCGCGACGAAACACGCCTGAAACAGTGCTGAAACCCGATTGTCTCGAACGCCCCGCCCGCTGTGCCCGACCAACCTAGCGAAAAGGAGATCATCATGATCCAGGTCGGTTCGAAGGAAGAAGTCGCGTTCTTGCTGGCGCTGTTCGGCACCCACACCCAGCCGGTCAAGCGGCCGGCGAAATCGCGCGCGTGAGGCGCTGATCCCATGCCAGGTTTGGCCGAATGCCAGAGCCTCTTGCGGCTTCTGATCGCAAGGGGCGACCCGAAGGCTATCCCGCTCGCGAAGGGCGCCATCGATCAATATCTGAACACGGCGCCAATCTGCATGCGCGGCCGCGGCCTGCGCGTGCTCCAGCGCGACGCGCTCGACCAGCATGGGACCGCGGTCGGCGTGCAGCGCTCGTTCGCCGAGACGGTGGATGCCTATATCGTCGGGAAGCTTGCGGAGGAGTGAAGGGCCGAATGTCGTTTCGCCCCTGTCGCTTTCGCTTCAAGAAGAGACACGAACGCGGCAGGCGATGCTGCCGCGTTCGATTTGGTCATCGTATCCTGAGCCCGGCTCCCGCGATTACTGGGTCGGCGGCAGCACGGCCTGCGTGGTCTGCTGCGGCAGGTTGGTGTAGGTCGCGCTTTCCTTGGTGCAGATATCCCTGAACACCACGACGCCGGCCTGCGGATATTCCTTCACGAGGCAGTTGCAGTTGTTGTTGACCACCGGAGTGGGCGCAGCCGCCGCGACCGGTGCCGCAACCACGGTGGCGGGCCGCTGCACGACCACCGTCTTCTCCACCACCTGCGGCGTCGGAACGTACACCGGCCTGTTCACGACAACCGGATACTGGACCGGCCGGACCACGACCTGCGGCGGGATATAGACCGGCGGCGCGGGCCGCGGATAGACGACGACCTGGGGCATCGGCCGGGGGCCGGGATAGACGACCGGGCGCTGGCCGCCGTTGCCGCCATAGCCGTTGAAATGGGGACCGAACTGGGGCCGCGCCTGCGGCGCGTTGCCGTACTGTCCGTTCTCGCCCCAGCCGGCCTGAGCCGAGCTGCTCGCAACGCCTGCCGCAACACTGGCCAACACGATCGCTGCCGCCATCTTCGTGATCATCAGGGTCTTCGTCATGGTCCACCTGTCTGGTTGTTTGTTTTGTCTCATGCCGTCGTCGTGGGATGAGTGATAGGCGGACATGGCGCGTGCATCCGTGACGCCGCGCACACAGCAGGCGAAATCCTCCTTCGTTGGAATGAGAGATGACGGGGGAGGGGCGGCGCGGCCGGCGCTCGTTGCCTGCCGGATCGACCTGAGATGGGTACACGCAGGCGAAGTGCAGGCGCAGGTCGGGAAAACCCCGGGTTCCCGGAACCCGTTGATTCCACCAGATTTTTTCGGGGCCGCCGGAAACTCTTTGTCCGCTTCGGGCCTATTACGGGCAAAGGATGCTGCAATGCCCCGATATTATTTCGACCTGCGCGACGACACCGGTGTAGCGCTCGACGAGGAAGGGTTGGAGCTGGCCAGCGCGCGCGCCGTTCAGGCGGAGGCCGCCAAGTCGGTCGCGGACATGGCGCGCGATGCCATCCTCTCCGCGCCTCCCGCGGGTGCCAGGCAGACCATGGCGATCGACGTTCGCGATGCCAAAGGTCCCGTGATGCAGGTCAAGTTCTCGTTCGCGATCGAGACCTTCAGGCCGCCCTCGACATCACGCGATCATTGACGCGTGAGAAATTCCGGCGGGTAGGAGTCGGGCTCGAGCACGGCGATCTTGCGGCCGAGCTGCCAGACCTCCACCTTGCCGTGCCGCGTGAACTGCTGCGCGAAGGTGAGGGCGTTCGCATCCGACGCGGCCTCGAACGCCTCGGCGGAGCGGAACACGCCGTTGTCGCCGACCAGATAGGCGCGATATTGCTGCATCATGACGGTGCCCTCAGCCCTGGCGATTGCAGCCAGGCGTCGATGTGCATGGCGGTCTCGTCCTGCCGCGCGCGGCGCAGCAGCATCTCGCGGCGGCGCCCCGGTGCCAGCGTGCGCGCTTCCTCGCGCAGCCGGGCGGCCTCCTCGGCCAGCCGTTCGGTGAGTGTCGTGGTCTGCTTGAATCGTCGGCGTGTCGGCATGCACGTCTCCCTCGTTCGTGTGCGGGGTGGGAGCGCTTTTTCGGCGTTCTCATCACCGGTCGACGCCAATTGCCTTGCGGTGATGGATAAAGCTTACGCCCCGCGTTTGAGGGAGAGACACAGCATATGATATGTCGGCGGATTAAATTGCGTGAGCAGGTTCAGGGTTTGAGCGGGTTACTCAACTTGAGGCAATGTTCACTTTTGGACAGAAGCGCACGCTAATCGGACGTTAGCCCGGCTCGGACGCCGGCAAGTTCGCGGTCAAGGCGTCTTCTTTCTCGATTCCCCGCGCCACGATCTTCAAACTCTCGTCGGGCAGCGGCCGCTGCAGCGCCTTGGCTTCATCCCAGGGCGCCCTCAGCCAAACCTCTCGCTCCTCCGCTGAGGTCAGGATCACCGGCATTGCTTTCGGATGGATCGGTTCAACGACTGCATTTGGCGTCGTTGTCAGAAATCCGTACACCTGATGCGGCCCCAGAACGGGCTTCGACTTCGAGCCGCGATCACCATTGAAGGTCGTCCAGATGCCGGCGAACGCGAACAGCGGACGAGCCTCCGAAAGCGCGAACCACACGATGTCTTTCTTCTTCGTCTCCGGGTTGGGCTCCGGTGCGTATTCGGCAAAGCTGTTGACCGGGACGAGGCAGCGGTGCTCCGGCTTGAGCCACGCGCGCCAATGCGGCGACGAGGTGTTGCGAATGTTCGTCACGGGCGGGCCGCCGGTACGCGGCGGCGGCGGCATGCCCCAGCGCATCAGCACCATCTCTCGCTCGCCGGCTGCGTCGCGGATGACCGGCGCGGGGTAATCCGGAAACACGCCGGGCATCGGGGCCAGATTTCCTTCATAGCGACGGACGACCCGAAAGAGGTCGGCTATCGCGGCCTGATTGGTGGTGATCGAATAGAGATTGCACATATGTTCGACGATCCTTAGCGCTCGCCGGGCCACCAGTAAGATGCCGGATTATCCGCCGAGATTTTCGTTGGTCATAATGCAACAAGTGCGCTTCGCTTATACGGATAGCGCCGCACTTCCGAACAGTCCTTGCATCGCATGTAGCGCTCAAGTTCATGCACCGGCGTCGTCTTGGCACGACGGACGATATCGAGCGCCACGGTTTGGTTGGTGTCGCATCCAAGGCATCGCACTTCGAGGTATAGGAAGCCGGCGTTGATGGCGTCTCCGATCGTCGGCGATGGCTGCGCCGGGCCCTTATAGCCAAGCATCCGATAGTTCCAGGCCGCGCAAGCCAGTTTGTCGGCCTCCTTGCGCGCCTCCTTGGCGCGCTCGGCCGAAATCTTGATTTGAGTGCCGTAGAGATGTTGGCGGGACTTGGTGCTCATGCGGCGATCAAAGCCATGTGCCGGCCAAGCTGGCAAATTATCGATGGGTGGTAGGCGAGGAGCGCAATGAGCTACTGCCTGTCGTGGCTGTGGAAAACCAAGGCGCATTCAAATGCTGACCAACTGGCGGCCCGTCCCCTTGCAATCGACGCAGGCCAGTTCGCCTCCGACCATCTCCGGAGGAAACAGGCAGCGCCCGCCTCCGTCGCATTCCAGGCAGACGATTTGGCCGGCACCGCATTCGACGTCCTCAACGTCGGTCTCGAATTCGGTGTTACAATTATGGGCGCAGTAAACCACCATCTGCTTTCTCACAGATCCTCCCTCAACCCTTTGAAGAATGGATGCCGGACTTTTCCCTCGGCCGACTTGGCGCGGTATTCGATTTCCGCAAGCAGCTTCGGCTCGACCCAGATGCCCTTGTGCGCGATGCGCTTGGCGTAAGGTTGCGTCTTGCGAATGAGCGGCTTCAATCGATTTTGCAGTTCTGCGGCAGATGTCTTGTCGAAGCCGTGGTCAACCTTGCCCGCATAAACAAGATGATCTCCCTTATGGCGCCCCAGATACATGCCGTCCCATTTGCCTTCATCGAGTGCGAAGCCGGCGATGGTTAGCGTCTCTCGTTGCGCGCAAGTTGTCTTGACCCAGTTATTGCCGCGGCCACTATTGTAGATGCTGTCGCGAACCTTGGAGACCACGCCCTCAAGCCCGACCTTGCAGGCATGTGCGAACATCTCGCGCCCTTCGATCTCGAAGCTCTCGCTGAATTGCACGTCGGTTCCGGAGATGATCTTCTTCAGCTCGGCCTTGCGCTGGAACAGCGGCAGGCCCCGCAGGTCTCGCCCATTGAGATGAAGCAGGTCAAATGCCACGAGCATGATCTTGGACGATGTGCCCTTCAGCTCGTGTTGAAGGACGGAAAAATCGGTGCTGCCATCGGCAGCAGGGACGACAACCTCGCCATCGATGACCTCCGATCCCGCCTTGATGTGCCAAGCGTCGTCGGCAACTTTCTTGAAGCGTTTGGTCCAGTCGTGACCGCGACGGGTGTAGACTGTGACGGCCTCGTTGGCCAAATGAAGCTGCACCCGGTAGCCGTCGAACTTGATTTCGTGAATCCACCGCTCTCCGGATGGCACGCGGTCCATCGCCGATGCCAAGGCCGGTTCGATGAAGCCGGGGAAGGGCGCTTTCACGCCGATCACCCCCGGCTTACGCTGACGCTGAAACGCCACTGACAAACTCCACGCAACGAACACGTTGATTCGAATCCTAAAGGCCGGATTCGTTCCGCTGATTGGCGCGGCCCTAATGGGCGCTAGGAACCGTTTGAGTCCTCTTGCGTTTTGCAGGTGCAAGGAGCGTCAACATGGCTAAAGCGAAGAAGCAGACCGCTCGCGGTCGCAAGCAGGACCGCGCGCGCGTGGCGGGCGGACAGAAATACGAAGTGAGCTACGAGGCAAAGAAGACGGGCCGCTCGGCTTCTGCCGTGAAGAAGGCGGTCAAGAAGGTCGGCAGCAGTCGGAAGAAGGTGGATCGTAAGCTGGGGGGCTGACAATTTTGCGCCAGTCCGTGGGTTCGTGGCAAGCCGGTCGCGTGAGCGGCCGGCTTTCTTTGGGCCCAGGTGTCGCGTGCGGGCCTAGCCTCTAACTTTAGGATGGTTGCAAAAACAGGCGCCCTCTGCTGTAGTTGTTGCGGGAAACTATTCCCGCTTTAATTGATAGGGGCATTCATGAAAACGTTTTCTCTTGGTGCAGCCTTGGCTGGTGGCACCGCTGAATTCGATACGTCTGGTCAAACCAAGTTCAATATTCCTTACGGTCGCGACATCAAGAATGCGAAACCCGTCGTGTTGGCCTCCTTGACCGGTTTCCATATTGGAGGAGATCGTGGAGTGACCAGCCTATTTGTCGAGGTTACTCGTGCCGACCAGAAAGGTTTCGACGTCGAGATCATGCAATCAACCGAGAAGTCGGTAACCCGATTCGCAGTCTCCTGGATCCTGTTCGCGGCTGCAGGTTGAATCGATTCCGGTCAGCCGGTCGCGCTGGCTGGCCCTTCATTCCATCCGCGCCTGACATTGAGGTCATCTGTTGGCCCTCAGCGGGCGTGTCAGCACATTCCGCTATTGACTACGGATTTGACACGTCGGGCAAAACACTGGCAGAATAGCATCATTGAAGATCAGCCCGCGCGGAGCAATCCGCCGCGGGCTTTTTGTTTGCGGAGACTCGTCATTTAATAAACGGATTTCCAATGACCAAATTTAGGAGAAGGACCGAGCTGCGTCTTCCTGTTGCTCAGCATGTGGCCAGTGAAGGTTTCAGGGCACCAACGCTGGGCGATATCGAAACCCTGGCACGCGCCAAGACCGAAGCCGCACTCAACGTGCTTGCTGCCATCATGTTTAGAGAGACAGCGAATGCCTTCGCGCGGGTGGCCGCCGCAAACGCTATTCTCGATCGTGGATGGGGCAAGCCGGTGCAGCCCTTAGCGACGGACGCACGGCCGCGCGAATTGCTGCAACGGATCGAACGCATCATCGTACATCCGGATCATCCATCGATAGTCAACAATGAGACGCGCGAACCCGAGGCTTCGTAAGCTTCGCATCGTCTTGTCTCCAGACGAGGAATTGCAATGAAAACACCGTCGCCATCGACTCCCGTGGCGCCTGAAAATATGCATCCACAGCAAGAGAACGCGGCTCTGATCGGTTTACCTCGATGGATGCGCGACGCGCTATCTCGTCAGCCGGCCCCCACGCCACCGCAGCAAGCCGGCAGCGTCGATGAGCCTGCGCACGGTGAGCGCACGAATATTCGAATCTTGAGCCGCGTTCCTTCGCGCCCGACCTGAAACTAGTCTGCGGCCGGTCCGAACCACCTCGTCATCGCCTCTGCAAGTCCGTGTTGGCTCTCGTCTCCCACCCAGGCCACGTGCCCGTCGGGCCGCACCAGCACGGCGCCGGGTGCTGCGACTTGTCCGATCGCCGGAAGCTGCCACGGGCCGTCGTATTCGGCCTCGATGTGGTCGATGCGATCGGTCCAGGGCGCGATGTCGAAGCCGCCTGTCTTGACAAAATCGAGCAGCACGCCGCACGCGCGGTGCAGCAGCGTGAACAGTCGCAGCGGACGCCCGTCCACCGTCAGATCGAGATCGGGCATGCGCCGCCCGAGCAGCGCGTGTCCTTCGCCGAGATCATAGTGCACGTCGAGCCCGCTCATCATCGCGCCAAAACGCTGGCGCGGCGCGTCCATGGCGAGCAGTTCGGACACGATTTCGCGCGCGGCCTTGAGGCCGTCCTCGCCGCGGCGGAGCAGGGCGATTTGCGCCTTGGTGTTGCGCAAGGTCCGCGCGGCGAGGGGATGGCGCTCGGCGTGGTAGCTGTCGAGCAGGCTGTCGGGCGACAGGCCCTTGACCACTTGCGCGAGCTTCCAGCCGAGATTGACGGCGTCCTGCACGCCGATGTTGAGGCCCTGGCCGCCGACGGAGTGATGGATATGCGCGGCATCGCCGGCGAGCAGCACGCGACGCTTGCGATAGGACACGGCCTGCCGTGCCGCATCGGTGAAGCGGGAGATCCAGGACGGGTTCTGCAGGCCGAAATCGGTGCCGTAGACGGCGACGAGGGCGTCGCTGAGATCGCGCGGACCGGGCGCGCCGGTGCGATCGAGCGTCGCTTCCGTCACGACCGCCAGCACGCGTCCGCTCTCGGTCTTGCTGAGGCCGTGAAAGCCGAGCGCGTCGTGGCGCAGGCCCCATGCGGGCTCGTCTCGCATCTCGACTTCGGCCATGAGGTTGCTCAGCGTTGGCTCGGAGCCTGCGAAGTCGATGCCGGCGGCCTTGCGCACCAGGCTGCGGCCGCCGTCACAGCCGACCAGATAATTCGCGCGCAAGGTCTCGCCGCCGGACAGCGTCACGTCGATGCCGGCCTCGTCCTGCGCAAAACCCGTCACCTCGCGGTTTCGATGGATCGGCACCGCGAGCTCGCCGACCCAGTCGGCCAGGATGCGCTCGATGTGGCTCTGCCGCAGTGCGAGCCCGTAAGCGTGCCGGGTCGGGAGATCGCTGATGTCGAGCCTGGTCCAGGCGAAGCCTGCGAGCTGGGTGATTTGTCCTTCGCGCAGGAAACGATCCGCGATGCCGCGCTGGTCGAGGATCTCGATGCTGCGCGCGTGCAAGCCGCCGGCGCGGGTCTCGGCGATCGCCTGGTCGGCGCGCCGTTCGACCACGGTGACGTCGACCTGTGCGAGCGCGAGCTCCGCGGCCAGCATCAGGCCGGTCGGGCCAGCGCCGGCGATCACCACGGCGTGGTCGTTTGCGTGGTGGGCGCCGGTGGCTTTGCTGTGGCCGCGCGTCCGGGACGTCGGAAGCAGTACAGGCATGTGATGACCCCTCGGGTTTGGATGGTGTTCGGGTCGAGGGTTCTACGGCAGGGTCGGGGGCTTGAAGCAAGCCCGTTGCACACCACATATCTGAGTGGGGAGAGGGAAATCCTTTGTCCGCATTCGGCGCGTTGACACGTCGGGCAAAACACCGGCATAATGCCATCATCGAAAAGAGTTTGGTTCAACCCGCGCGGAGGCGATCCGCCGCGGGTTTTGTTTTGGATTTTTGCGCTGTCCGGCGTTTCGGGCTTGCGACCTTCAGCAGATGCCGACAGTCCGCTGCATGGTGCTGGCGAGTTCCTCGAACGAGAACGGCTTTCTGATCATGGGAAGGCCGTCGCGCCGGGGTTCACGTCCCGACAGTTGCAGGATCTTCAGCTCCGGGCGGCGTCGTCTGGCCAGCTCGGCGAGTTCGTGACCGTCCATGCCGGGCATGTTGATGTCGGTGATGAGGATGGAGATGTCCTGGTTCTGCCTGAGCCGGTCGAGCGCATCCGGGCCGCTATTGGCGCTGATGACGCCGCAGCCGAGATCTTCCAGCATGCCCACAAGGACATCGAGCACGCCGGGATCGTCGTCAACAACCAGTACGGTGTGGCTCATCGCAGAATGTTCCTCCTGAAGGAATAAACGCGCCCGCCTTGGTGTAAGTTCCGCACGGCGTGGTCGAATGAGCGATGTTTCACACGTCGCGCCGCCTGCGGAGCGGCCTAATCGTCCTTCGACAAATCGCCGGGGCCGGTGGGGAGGTCGATGGTGCCGCCCTCGCCATGCACGAGATCGCGGTCGTTGTTGTCCGTGTCGCCGGGGTCTTCAACGACGGTCTCTTGCGTCTCGCGCGCCTTGTCGATGCGCGGCTTTGGTCCTGTAAGATTTCGCGATGTGTCTTGTGATGGAGTCTTGAGCGTCATCTGCCGGCCTCCTGATCGCCTAACGCAGCTTGAGCGAATTCGTTCGTTTGACACGTCGGGCAAAACACCGGCATAATGCCATCATCGAGACGAGTTTGGTTGACCCGCGCGGAACGCATCCGCCGCGGGTTTTTTCGTCTCGATCGAGATCGGACGGCGGCGGCGCATTGCGGCCACGCACTCGTCAAACCTGGAGCGCCGATCGGCGCGCCGTCGTCCGTACCATTGCTGGCCGTGCACGCGCGAACGTGCCGGCCCGCGGCGCTGGGCCAGTGCTCGCGCCGCTGCGGCCTCCGGGAACGGAGATAGGGTTCGCGCCCGAAACGATCGCGCTTCGTCTCGCGATCTGCCGCGCATTTCTTTTTGTGGAGAAGTCATGACAGCCTATCTGATATCGCTCGCACTCGCGGGCCTGGTTGTAATCGCGCTGTGGGAGACGTTGTCTTGAGCGAGGACATGGAAATTGCGCTCGTGAGCGAGCCGGTCCGCGCGCCTGCGCGACGGAAGACGTCCAGCGCGCACAGCCTGACCGAAATCCGCTCGCTGGCACGGAGTCACACCAGAACCGCGCTCAGGGTGCTGGTCGGCATCATGCGCAGCGACGATGCAACGCCGGCCGCCCGTGTCTCCGCCGCCAATGCAATCCTCGATCGCGGCTGGGGCAAGGCGGCGCAGCCGATCGAGAACGGGGAGGATCGCGTGCTGGAATTGATTCACCGGATCGAGCGCATCATCGTGTATCCGGCAAGCCTGCGCGATGCGGATGCTGGGATGACGCCTAAGCCGTGAAAAGATCGATCTGGAATTCGGTTCCGACACTCCGAGCAACGAGGACTGGGCCGCGATGTGGCGGAGGCGTGCCGGCCTGTCGTAGTGCGAGCGAGCGCATCCATTGTCCATCCTGAAAATTCCGACGGCCAAGGTCTTCGAGCCACTGCTGCAACCCGCGCGCTACAAGGGCGTTTATGGTGGACGCGGCTCGGGCAAATCGCATTTCTTCGGCGAGCTTCTTGTCGAGACCTGTCAGGCCGAGCGCGGCACGCTCGCGGTCTGCATCCGCGAAGCGCAGCGGACGCTGGCGCAATCTTCCAAGCGGCTGATCGAGGGCAAGATCGCAAGTCTTGGTCTCGGCCACGGCTTCAAGTTCTTCAGCGATAAAATCGAAACGCCTGGCGACGGGTTGATCATCTTTCGGGGGCTTCAGGATCACACAGCCGACTCGATCAAATCATTGGAAGGATTTCGCATCGCCTGGATCGACGAGGCTCAGTCGTTGAGCGCGCGTAGCCTTGCGTTGCTGCGGCCGACGATCCGCGCAAAAGACTCCGAGCTGTGGGCGAGCTGGAATCCGCGCCGCAAGAGCGATGCGATCGACGATTTCTTGCGCGGGCGGCGGCCCGAGGGAGCTGTCGTCGTCAAGGCGAACTGGCGCGACAATCCCTGGTTTCCGGACGTGCTCACGGAGGAACGGTTGCTCGATCGAAAGCTCTATCCGGAGCGCTACGATCACATCTGGGAGGGCGAATATGCGCGCGCCTTCGAAGGCGCCTATTTCGCTTCGTTGCTGTCGGAAGCGCGCGCGCAGGGACGGATCGGAAAGGTTGCGGCGGATCCGCTGTTGCCACTGCGCGCCTTCATCGACATCGGCGGCGCTGGCGCCGCGGCGGATGCCTTCGCGATCTGGATCGTGCAGTGGGTCGGCACTGAAATTCGCGTCCTGGATTATTACGAGAGCGTCGGCCAGGTGCTGGCGTTTCACGTCAACTGGCTGCGCTCGCGCGGCTATGACCAGGCCATTCTTTACCTGCCGCATGACGGCATCGCCGCCAACAACATCACCGGCAAGCGCTACGAGGATCATCTGCGCGAGGCCGGATTCACGGTCGAGCCTCCGGTGAAGAACCAGGGGCCGGGCGCCGCGATGATGCGGATCGAGGCATTGCGGCGACTTGGTCCGCAGCTTTGGTTCAACAAGGACACAACGGAGCCTGGCCGCGAGGCGCTCGGCTTTTATCATGAGCGCAAGGACGAGGCGCGCAACATCGGGCTCGGCCCCGAGCACGACTGGTCAAGCCACGCCGCCGATGCGCTGGGATTGATGGCGATCTGCCATGAGCAGCCAGGCAGGGCAGCCGCGTTCAACCGGCCGATCCGCTATGCCGAGCAGGGGTGGGTGTGAGTGAGACAATGGGCCGCGGTGAAACCTGCGGTTGACACGTGTTCGTGTTATGTTCTAGGAGGTGTAATGTCTACCGCTGCGTGAGATTTGCGATGTCGACGTTGAGAATACTGGTCGACCTGATCGGATACGCGGTGGCGAGCCGTCCTACCATTCCTTTCCTTCGGCCGGATCTATGTCGAACCATTCAGTGCAACGCCGCAGCCATTGCAGTGGCCGTGGTAGCGTCGCGATGCGACAGGCCGGATCGAGCTGCGGCAAGCCGCTGCGGCTTGGATCGGATTTGGAATTTGCGCGATCGTATTGCTTGCGGCTGTCTTCGCCGTCCACATCGCCTTCCGGCGCGCATATAGGTTCGAACACGATGCCGGATGACGGGAGGAGAGGGACGTGAGGTTCAATAGGGGCGGCCTGATCTGCGTTGGCTTCTACGCGTCTTATGTTGTGTTCATGCTGGCAGCCGCCTATCTCGCGCGCGACAGTAAGACGAGCGGATTGTTCATGGCGCTCAGCGCTCTTCCCGGCTGGCTCGTCGTGGGAGCCATGCCAGGAGCCACGATGGAGTGGCTGCTGCTCAACGGCTATTTCTTCGTTCAAGTCGGGGTGTATCTGCTGAGTTTGGCGGCCGCCTATTTGTTCGGATGGATCCTTGAGAAGGCTGTCCTCGGGGTCGCGCCGACGCTGAACCGCATCGACCATTGGTGGTTCGATCGAGTCCGTGGGGACGATCGATAGGTCGTGCGAGCGTCGATTGCGAGACGGTTGCCTCGTCTGGGCGGCTTGCAATGAATACGACGTCCGTCAAAGTCCCAACGTGCCGATGTTTCGCAATGGAGGCACGAAGTTCAGGAGTGATCAATGCCGGGTCGACACGCACTTACGGTTCAACTTAATCCCTATGGCGTCGGACACGCGGCCGTCACTCTGACTGATCCGTCGGGGCAGACCTATGCGGGCTTCGGTCCGCGTTGGCACAATGCGCCGATCAGCCCAGGCAAATTTGACGTCCATACCGTACCTACGGGATCGACAGCGCTGCCTTCGGACTTTTCCAACGTGTTCGGCGACGATCACCGGACCTACACCGTGCCGATCACCGAGGAACAGGCCAGGTCCGCGCACGCCGAGATCAGTCTCATTGGGCGCGAGAGACTCTGGTACAATGCCATGAAGCGCGATCCTCGCGTTTGTACGACGATCGTTGACCGCATCATGCAGGCCGCCGGCGTGAATGCGGGACTCTATGCGCTTCCGCGGGTTGATGATGAATATCTCTCTGATATCGCGGATACACTTGCGCGGGATCCGAAGGCGAAAGTCATGAGCCAGCACCGGCTTCCTATTCCCGACACGCTGCGCGGCATCCAGCGCGACTATGCGTTCGTCGGCGGATGATATGACACGCCCTCGGAGCGCGTGCGACGCCCGTTGTCCGGACAAGGAGGCTCCCGTCCAGCGGCGGGTGAGCCGCCGTACCCAGCCGATGCTGAAGCTGCGGGGGCGGATCAAGGCGCGACGTTTGCCGGTCGGTTTGGCAATTGGATTACGTCTCCGGGCGGCAGCGCGCCTGCGCCGAACGCGTCCGAGAAATCCACCGGTGATGCGTCCGCTGTCTCTCGCCGCGATGTTCGCCGCTTGACCCGGCAGGATGCTCCCTCCGGAACGGACGTGTTCAGGTCGGGTGCTTCGCCTGTGCCGTATCTGCCGTCCCCGGGATTGAACGAGCGATTCGGTCAGTGGGGCACGCGTTCTGATGATCGGGGCGCCCCAAGCAACCGGCCAATCGGCGCGTTCGCGGGAGAGCCGAGCCATTCGATCCCGCCGCCGATCTGGGGCACGGATGACCGAGGAAATGATGGCAGGGCGATGACGATGCCTGGTTTGCCCGCTGGGTCCAGCCCTTCATAATGCCACGCTGATGAAGCCGGTCCACCGAACAGCGCGGTGAACGAGCTCTGGCCGAAAGGTATTTCATGTCGAAAATGTCGATCTCCGAAGTAAAGGCGATGCTCGCCTCCCAGAAAGCCAACGCACTCGCTGCTATGTCGGCGGCGCGGCTCGCCGAGGAGCGGGCCGACGCGATGGACTATTACCTCGGCGACATGCGCAAGGACATGCCGGCGCAGGACGGCCGCTCGCGTGCGGTGTCGACCGACGTCGCCGACACCGTCGAAGGCCTGATGCCGTCGTTGATGGACATCTTTGCAGGCTCCGACGAAGTCGTGCGCTTCGAGCCGGTCGGTCCGGAGGACGTCGCCGCCGCGCAGCAGGAGACGGACTACGTCAACCACGTCTTCATGCAGCAGAACGGCGGCTTCATGGTGCTCTATTCTTTTATCAAGGATGCGCTGCTGTCGCCACCGGGCTGATGGGCGCGGTCTGGCTAGGTGTCAAGGTCGTGCTGGGCAAGTGAGCCTCAATCGGCACGATGTTACTGCACTCCACCCCAATGGATCATCCCATGTACAGAATTCGCATTGTCGATGCATCCGATGACGACATCGCCGACACATTGGCGGATCTGCATCAGTCGACGTTCTTCGATGCGGCTGCCTTGCCACGATTCGAGTTGGGGGCGTGGTGGCTTGCCTATCACGGCGATGAGGCAGTAGCTTTTGCCGGTGTCGTGCCGTCAACGCACATTCGAAATGGCGGTTATTTCTCCAGGGTCGGTGTGTTGCAGCGGCACCGGGGACGTGACCGCCAGTGCAGGATGATGCGGGTGATCGAGGCAAGGGCACGGCGTACTGGATGGGACAGCATCGTCTCGGATACGACCGACAATCCGGTGTCTGCCAATAATTTCATTCGGGCAGGCTATCGGCTCTTCGAACCCCAAGTGCCCTGGGCCTGGGCGCATACGCTTTACTGGCGAAAGCGGCTTCGCTGAGCGAATGGAGCCAGGTTTCCCGTGGTGCGGAACGCGATTCCCGCTACGGAAAATGGTTCGCGCGAGATGAAGCGCAACACGGAACGTCCAAGGGCCCGGCAGCTTGACAGCTGCCGGGCCCTTTTTGCGTATTGAAGCGATGCGGGCGAAGGACTTGCGAAGTCAGCGGTGCCGGGCTTTAAGTTTGCTCCTGCGGGAAATTCGGCAACCATAAGCCGATGTAAGGGAGCGCCGTCGATGCCCACCAAGCCTCAATTGCCGGAACGTTCGTCGCGCGCGACGGGGGCGCCTAGCGCGCTCGACGGTCTGCTGGTCGTCGATTTCACGCGTGTGGTTGCCGGCCCGGCCTGTACGCAGACGCTTGCTGATTTCGGCGCGCACGTCATCAAGATCGAGAATCCAGACGGAGGCGATGACACGCGTGCGTATGAACACGCCGAGATCGGTGGAGAGAGTGCTGCCTATCTCAGCCTCAATCGCAACAAGCGTGGCATCACGCTCGACCTTACCGTGCCGGAGGCTCGTGAGATCGCGCTGGATTTGATTCGCAAGGCCGACGTGGTCGTCGAGAACTTCTCCAGCGGGGTCATGAAGAAATTTGGCCTCGACTATGAAACTGTTGCGCCGCTCAATCCGCGGTTGGTCTATTGCTCGATCTCCGCCTACGGGCGCACCGGACCGTTTGCCTCGCGTCCCGGCTTTGATCCGATCACGCAGGCGGAAAGCGGCTTCATGTCGCTCAACGGATTTGCTGATGGCCCGGCGGTTCGCACCGGCCCGCCGATCGTAGACATGGCGACGGGGATGTCTGCCTGCAACGCCATCCTGATGGCGCTGCTGGCGCGCGATCGGCTCGGTCGAGGCCAGCATGTCGAGGTCGCCCTGTTCGACGTCGCGATGGGCATGACCGGCTTCTATGGCATGGCCTATCTGATCAACGGCGAAAATCCCGGCCGGTTTGGTAATTCGCCGAGTGGCTCTCCTACCGTCGGCGTGTACGAGGCCTCCGATGGGGCGCTTTACATGGCCTGCGCGAACGATCGGCTCTATCGTCGGCTGGTGGTCGAGGTGCTGAACCGGCCGGAACTGATCACCGATCCGCAGTTTGCCTCGCGTAAGGCGCGTTCCGAGAACAAGGAGCTTCTGCGGGCAGCCATTGCGGAGGTTTTCGCGAGCGATACTCTCGAGAACTGGATGACCAAGATGAAGCTGGCCAATATCCCGGTCGGCTATCTGCGGACGGTCGAGGAGGGGTTCAATGCACCGGAGGCGCGAGCGCGCCATCGCTTGAACCGGATTCCGCATCGTACGGCAGAGTGGGTCCCTAACATCGAGCCGCCGATTGCCATGAGCTTGACCGGCCCGATTGATCCTGTGGCTGCTCCATTGCTGGGCGAGCACACCGAGCAGGTCTTGCGTGATACGCTCGGTTACGACGAGCGTCGGATCTCGGAGTTCAACCAAAAGGGGGCTTTTGGATCGGGCAAGCCATCGGAGCAGGTCTGAACCCAAGCGGTCGTTCCCTTGGGACGTGCAAATCGCGCCCTAGCGCTGCATCCGCTTGATTTGGCGATGTTCCAGCCGCATAAATGCATAAAGCGAGGGATACGAATGGCGCCTGGTCAAGAGCCGAGCGTGGGCCGGCCCGCAGGGGCGCAATTCGATGAACCTGCCCATGCGGCAATGGTCGCGAAGGCGCGCGCGCTCATCCCACGGCTGCGAGAGCGGGCGGCGCGGACGGAGGAGTTGCGGCATTTGCCGCCCGAAACGGAGAAGGATCTGCACGACGCGGGCCTGTTCCGGATGCTTCAGCCCAAGCGCATTGGCGGCGCAGAACTCGATTATGTCGCCTTGATCGACTGCGCGGATTTGCTCGGACAGGCGGACGCGTCGGTGGCGTGGAATCTGGCCAATCTGGCGAGCCATCACTGGATGCTCGGCATGTTCGAGCCGGCGGCGCAGGATCTGGTCTGGGGCCTTGATCCGGACGCACTGATCGCGTCCTCGTTCATTTTTCCTGCCGGACGTGCCACGAGAGTGGAGGGCGGATACCGTCTCCATGGCAGCTGGCCGTTCTCCTCGGGCGTTGCCTCCTGCGCATGGAACATGCTTGCAAGCGTCGTCTACTCCGACGACGAGGCGGACGGCATCGAGTATCGGATATTTCTGCTGCCGAAAGCCGACTACAAGGTCCTCGACACCTGGAATGTCGCGGGGCTGCGCGGGACGGGGTCTTGCGACGTGGAGGTCAGGGACGCTTTCGTGCGCGAGGACATGACGGTTGCAGTCGGCGATCTTGACGGGGGTCCGACGCCGGGAAGCAAGCTCAATCCCAACCCGCTGTATGCGCTCCCGGTGTTCTCGCTGTTTCCCTACGTCCTCTCCGGCGTCGCGCTGGGGAACGCGCAGGCGTGTCTCGACGATTATGCGGAGGTCGTCCGTCATCGCATTTCCACCTACAACCACGCCAGGCTGAGCGACTTTCAAAGCACCCAGATCAAGATCGCCGAGGCCTCGGCGAAGATCGACGCCGCACGCCTGATCATGCGCTCGGCCTGTCTGAATGCCATGGAGGATGCAAGGCGGGGTCATATCGCCGATATGGCGACCAAGACCAGATATCGGCGCGACGGCGCCTTTTCAGTAAACTTCTGCACGGATGCGGTGTCGATGCTGTTTGCTGCGAGCGGAGCACGGGGCCTGTTCACGACGGGCGCGTTGCAGCGGCAATTCCGCGATGCGCACGCGATCAATTCGCATCTTGCGTTCAATTTCGACGCAGCCGGGACCAACTATGGACGCGTGGCGTTGGGCCTGCCGTCCGAGAATCTCACGCTGTGAGGCCGGCCGATGAATGATCTGCCGAAGCAGCCGGCCGTTCCCGATCCGGCCAACGAACTCGCGAGCGACAACTCGCCGATCGATCCCCGTGATTTCCGCAGTGCGCTAGGCACCTACGCCACGGGGGTGACGATCATCACAGCCGCTGCGCCTGACGGCAAGCCCTATGGCCTGACGTGCAATTCGTTTGCCTCGGTCTCGCTGAATCCGCCGCTGGTTCTTTGGAGTCTCGTCGTCTATTCCTCTAGTCTGACCATCTTCCAGAACGCCAGTCATTTCACGGTCAACGTTCTTGGCGTTTCGCAACAGGCGCTTGCGAGCAAATTCGCCAAGTCGTCTGATGACAAGTTCACCGGTGTCGACTGGACGCCGGGCCTCGGCAACGCGCCGGTGCTCGCCGAGAGCGTCGCCAATTTTCAATGCCGCTCGGTCAATCGCTATTACGGCGGCGACCACGTGATCTTTCTCGGTGCGGTCGAGGCCTATACTTACAATGCGAAGGAGCCGCTGCTCTTCGCGCGCGGCGCGTTCGGCCGATTTCTCGCCGACAGCTAGCGCAAGCAGTCACAGCAAGCGTGCTTCAGTTCGCGCTCGATGATTCAGCGCTCCCTGCCGAAAGCTTGTAGATTTCGAGCGCATCCGCATCCGCGCCTCGCGCGGCCTTGGCGAGCCTGAAAAGTTGTCCGGCGAGCGAGGCCATGGGCACCGGGGTCGACGTCGTCTGCGCGACATCGGCGACGGTATCGAGGTCCTTGAGCATTGTAGCGATTTGACCAAGCGGCGGTGAGTGAATGCCCTGGACCATTCGCGGCACGAACAGCTGTAACGGAATGGAGTCCGCGAAGCCGCCGGCGAGTGCTTCGGGCAACCGGTTGGCATCGATTCCGGCGTTCACGGCAAGGCGTGTTGCCTCCGCAAGAACAGCCATCGCGCATCCGACGATCACCTGATTGCATAGCTTTGTGGTCTGGCCGGCGCCGGTCGGGCCCATGTGGGTGAACCTTCGTGCCATGGCCAGTACGTAGGGGCGGACCCGCTCGATATCGCCTGCTTTTCCGCCGGCCATGATGGCAAGCGTGCCTTCCTCGGCGCCCTTGGTGCCACCGGACACCGGCGCATCGATCCAGCCCGCGCCGTTCGCAGCTAACAATCGTGTTGCAAGGTCCCGTGCGGCATCAGGATGGATCGACGAGAAGTCGACCACGAGCTTACCCGCGCCGGGCGCTGTTGAGATGCTCGTGGGCCCGAAGATCACCTCTTCCACGGCAGCCGCATCCGTCACGCACATGAAGACGATGTCCGAGCTCTCCATCAAGTCGCGTGGGCTGGCTGCGCGCCTGGCACCGGCTTCGACGAGCGCGGCCATCTTCCCTTCCGAACGGTTCCAGACAGTGACCTGATGGCCGGCGTTGAGCAGGCGCCGGCTCATCGGTGTCCCCATCAGTCCAAGGCCGAGATAGCCGAGCCGCTCGACGGCTTGCGGGTTTGTCTTGCTTGCCTCAGCCATAGGTTGCCTCCATCTGCTGCTGTGCGACGCTGCACTACCATATAGGGCGTATCCCACGACGAAACCGCCCGGCCTGCATGGCTTGCTTGATTGTTTGAACCATGAAACATTTGCCGCGGTCGGGTTGGATGGCGCGGGTCGGCGCCTGGGCAGCGGAGTGGGCACGATGCGAACCGTTTCGAAGTGGATCCTGGCTTTGGGGGCGGCAGCGGCCGTGAGCGCGGGCCCATCATGGGCGCAGCAGACAATTCGCGTCGGCTGGACGATTCCAGCCGAGGAATCCAAATACTGGATGATGCGCCGCCCGGCTGAGTTTCCCAACATCGGCAAGGCCTACAACATCGAATGGACCCAGTTTCAGGGCACCGCTCCGATGACGCAGGCCTTGGCGGCCGGCGCGCTGGATTGCGCGACGCAGGCGCCGCTGTCGCTCGCCAACGGCGTGGTTGGCGGCAACCTCAAGGCCTACATCGTGGCGCAGCACGTCTTCGAGAAGGCCGGCGGTTTCTCCGTCTACTGGGCTGTCATGGACGACTCCCCGATCAAGACGATCGCCGATCTCAAAGGCAAGACGGTCGGAATTTCCGTAATCGGCGGCGGCACGCAAGGCCCGTTCAATCTGTTGCTAAAGCAGAACGGCATCGATCCGGCCAAGGACATCAAGCTGGTCGAGGTCGGCTTTGCCGTCTCCGAAGATGCGTTGCGGCAGGGCCGCGTCGATGCGGTCAACATGAACCAGCCGTTTGCCGCGCGCGCGGAGGCAAAGGGCGGCACGCGGAAACTGTTCTCGCTGTCGCAGGCGATGCCGAACATCGTGCACATCCTGGAAGCCTGCCGTGCCGATTTCGTCGACAAGAACCCGGAATTGGTCAAGGCTTACGTGCGTGACATTACCTCCGGCATGAAGAAAGCGCTGGCGAACCGCGAAGAGACGTTGAAGGTCGTCAACGAAGTCCTGAAGGCACCTATTCCGGTTCTCGAGACCTATCTGCTCAAGGACAATGATTTTGGCCGCGATCCGGGTGCGGCGCCGAATTTCCCGGCGATCCAGAAGATGCTGGACATCTACGCGGAGACAGGGATGCTGCCGAAATTGGATGTCGCGCAATTCAAGCATTCGACGATTGTCGCTCCACTGCAATAGGCGATCGGGCGAACGAACCGAGCGAGAAGGTGTGGCGTCCAGGATGATCCGGGACGTTGCATGAAGAAGATGCACGTATGAAGAAGCTCCGATCTCGGATCACGACGGATGGTCTCGACCGGGCCCCGCACCGCGCATTCATGCGCGCCATGGGGCTCGACGACGCTGCGATTGCCAAGCCGATGGTCGGCGTCGTCAGCATGAAGGGCGAACAGACACCCTGCAACATGACGCACGACTTTCAGGTCGCGGCGGCCAAGACCGGAATTGAGGAGGCCGGCGGCACGCCGCGCGAGTTTTCGACCGTGTCGGTTTCCGATGGTATCAGCATGAATCACGAGGGGATGAAGTTCTCGCTGTTTTCGCGGGAGCTGATTGCCGACTCGATCGAAGCCGTCGTCCATGGTCTCGCCTACGATGCGCTGATCGGATATGGCGGATGCGACAAGACGCTTCCCGGCGTGATGATGGGCATGGTCCGGTGCAACGTCCCGTCCATTTTCATCTATGGCGGCAGCGCGCTGCCGGGCCGTATGGACGGGCGGACCCTCACCGTGCTCGACTCCTATGAGGCTGTCGGCAGCTTCATGACCGGAGAGATCGACAGTGCCACGCTCGAGCGCATCGAGCGGGCGTGCCTGCCGACCATCGGCGCGTGCGCCGGCCAATTCACTGCCAACACCATGGGGATGGTGTCGGAGGCGATGGGCCTCACCATTCCCAACGTGTCGATGGTGCCGGGTGTCTATGCCGAACGCGCGCAGATATCCAGGCGGGCCGGGCGCCTCGTCATGGAGATGCTGGAGCGCGGCGGGCCGTTGCCGCGCGACGTCGTGACGCGGAAATCCCTGGAAAACGGTGCGGCGATCGTGGCCGCCACGGGCGGTTCGACCAATGCTGCGCTACATCTGCCGGCGATCGCAAACGAGGCCGGGATCGCATTCACGATCGACGATGTCGGCGAGGTTTTTGCCAGGACGCCGCTGATTGGAAACCTGCGGCCTGGAGGCAAATATACGGCGAAGGATGTCTACGATATCGGCGGTGCCGCCGTGGTGATCCGGGAGCTGATCCAGAGCGGGCATATTGATGGCAGCTGCTTGTCTGTCACGGGCCGTACACTTGCCGAAGAATACGGCGCCGCCAATGCACCTGACGGCGAGGTCGTTTACGCGGCTCGCGCCCCGATCATGCCAGATGGCGGCGTCGCTGTGCTGAAGGGAAACCTCTGTCCCGACGGCGCGGTCATCAAGGTCGCGGGCCTGAAGAGTCAGTTCTTTGAAGGCGTGGCGCGCGTTTTCGAAGACGAGGAGGCCTGCGTCGCTGCGGTTCGTGATCGCACCTATCAGGCGGGCGAGGTTCTCGTGATCCGAAACGAGGGGCCGGTGGGCGGCCCCGGCATGCGCGAGATGCTCGGCGTCACGGCGCTGATCTATGGACAGGGCATGGGCGAGAAGGTGGCCCTGATCACGGATGGACGCTTCTCTGGCGCCACGCGCGGAATGTGCATCGGCTATGTGTCTCCCGAGGCCTTCGTCGGCGGTCCGCTGGCGCTGGTTCGCGATGGCGACAGGATCCGGATCGATGCTGCGAAGCGGCGGATGGATATGCTGGTCGACGAGCAGGAACTCGCTGCTCGCCGGCACGATTGGAAGCCGCGTCCGCCTCGTCACCGTGCCGGCGCGCTGGCGAAATATGCCCGATTGGTTGGCCAGGCACCGGGCGGAGCCGTGACGCATGAGGGGCCCGCGGAATGGCCCTGGTTCGGATGACGCGGCGCACTTGCCCGAAAACAGCCAAACGTCTGGCAAGTTTCTTGCTAAGCTCGCGTCGCTGACGAAGGATGTTCAGCAAGCCTGTTGCGCAGGGGTCGCGCGAACGAAGTGAGACGGGATGAAGGTAGTGCCTTCGAGATCGAGCGAATGGGTGAGACCGGTGACGCCGCAAAAACCGGCTTCTGCAATCATCGAGATCGAGAGCGTCTCGCAGGTATTTCAGACCTCGGCGCGCAAGGATCATGTAGCGCTATCGGACATCTCGCTGGCGATCGACGAAGGAGCCTTCGTCTCCATCCTTGGTCCGTCCGGCTGCGGCAAGTCGACACTGCTTTACGTCGTCGGCGGCTTCGTCAGCCCGACCAGCGGTTCAGCGAAGATCAAGGGACGGACGATCACGGGTCCAGGGCCGGATCGCGGCCCGGTGTTTCAGGAATTCGCATTGTTTCCGTGGAAGACCGTACTGGGCAATGTGATGTATGGCCCTCGCCAGCAGGGCGTGCGCACCGCCGAGGCGGAAGCACAGAGCCGGGCCTTGATCGAAATGGTCGGGCTCAAGGGCTATGAGAACTTCTATCCCAAGGAGCTGTCCGGCGGCATGAAGCAGCGCGTAGCGCTGGCTCGAACGCTGGCTTACCATCCTGAGGTTCTGTTGATGGACGAGCCGTTCGGCGCGCTCGATGCTCACACGAGAACGCGGCTGCAGAACGATCTGTTGAATATCTGGGAGCGTGATCGCAAGACGGTGCTGTTCGTCACTCATTCGGTGGACGAAGCGGTTTTCCTCTCAGACAAGGTCGTGATGATGTCGAAGTCCCCCGGCCGCATCCGCGAGGTCATCGACATCGATCTGCCGCGGCCGCGCCGCCGCAGCGATCTGCTGCTCGATCCACGCTACCAGAAATACGTGGTCGATATCGAGCGGATGTTCGACGAGACCGACCCTGTCGGGTCTCCGTCATGATATCGCCCGCCGCTTTGGCGAGACGGGCTGCCCCGGTGCTTGCCTGCATCGGATTGCTCGCGATCTGGCAGGCGGCGTCCCTCGCGTTGAAGAATGACAGCTTTCCGACGGCGATCGAAGCAATTCGTGCAATCCCGGACATTCTCGGGGACAAGGAATCGCTGATCAACATCCTGGCCTCGCTCCGCCGCATGGCGGTCGGGTTTGGCATAGCGGTATCGGTTTCGATTCCGCTCGGCCTGTTGATGGGCCGCAGCCGGGCCGTCGCGGCCTTCTTCAATCCGCTCCTGATGGTAATCTACCCGGTGCCGAAGGCCGCCTTGATGCCGATCATCATGCTGTGGCTCGGCGTCGGCGACATCACGAAGACGCTGGTGATCTTCCTCGGCGTCAGCTTGCCCGTGATCTATCACAGCTTCGAGGGCGCCAAGGCGGTGGAAGAGAAGATGCTATGGTCGGGTGCCGCGATGGGGCTTTCGCCTGCGCAACGGCTGGTCCGGATCGTACTGCCGGCGGCGCTGCCGGAAATTCTGACCGGTTGCCGCACCGGACTCGTGCTGGCGCTGATCACGATGATCACCAGCGAGATGATCGCCCGTCAGTCCGGCGCCGGCAACATCTTGTTCAACGCTCTCGACATGGGCCAATACGACACCGTCTTTGCGATGATCATCATCGTCGGCGCGATGGGAATATGCCTGGATGCGATCTTCGAGCGGGTCCGCGCAAGGCTGGTGCGCTGGTCTGAACCGCAGTTCGACATGCCGCTGAGCTTCTCATGATGCCGCAGCTTCGCTCCACCAGCATCATTCTCGGGCTTGCGCCGATCGTGCTGGTGATCGCGCTGTGGCAAGGCCTTGTATCGTTTGGCTTTGCGCCTGCTGTCTTGCTCCCGCCGCCGGGATACGTATTCAGCAGGCTGCTTCAGCAACTCCTGACCTGGACGTTTCAGCAGGAGATCGCGGCGACTCTGATCCGGCTGTTTGCCGGCTTCGCGATTGCGGTCGTGCTCGGTGTCAGCATCGGCATCGCCGCTGCCGCCAATCCGGCTATCAACGCCGTGGTTCGGCCGATCGTTCGCGTGCTTGCACCCTTGCCAAAGGTCGCGCTCTATCCAGCATTGCTGCTGCTGCTCGGCTTCGGTCACGGATCGAAGATCACGCTGGTGGCGGCGGATGCACTCTTTCCCATTCTGTTGTCTACCTATTACGGCGCGTCGACGGTGGAGCAGAAGCTGATCTGGTCGGCCATGGCGGCGGGAACGCCGCGCTATGAGATCCTGTTCAAGGTGGTGCTGCCGGCCGCGATGCCGTCGATCCTGACCGGTTGCCGGATCGGCCTTGTCATTTCCTGCATCGTGGTGTTTCTGGCGGAGATGATCACGTCGAGCGACGGGCTCGGACATGTGCTCGTCACGGCGGCCCGGACCTTTCAGGCCGTCGACATGTTCGTGCCGCTGATCACGATCTCGCTGCTGGGCCTGATCCTCAATGGTCTGCTGGGGGCAGTGCGCGCGTATCTGCTGCGGGGTTTCCCCGAAGCATGAACTGACGAAGAAGAAACAGAAAGACGGGAGTAGACATGCTGGCTGATCGCATTGAGGCAAAATGGATCGACGCATTTTGCGAGATTTTTGAGCGATGCGCCGTCAAGGCCGGCGATACCGCGGCGATCCTCTCGGAAACCCAGTCACGTGCGTTGAACGTTCATCTGGCGGAGCTCGCGCTGTTGCGGATGGGCGCCCGACCGTTTCACGTGGTCATGCCGACCCCGCGTAACCGGAATATCGTTCCGGTTCGCTCGACAGGGGCGAGCGAGGCGATCCAGCGGCTCGGCCCGGTCATTACCGCGCTTCAACAAGCCGGCTTTGTGGTGGATTGCACCATAGAGGGCTTGATGCATGCGGTGGAGACACCCGAGATCCTCAAAGCCGGCGCGCGCATCCTGGTGATCTCCAACGAGCATCCCGAAGCGCTGGAGCGGATGGTGCCGGATTCCGCGCTCGAGAAGCGCGTTCGCGCGGCGGCGAAGATGCTGCGCGGGACCAAGCGGATGCGGGTGACGTCGAAGGCCGGCACTGCGCTCGACGTCGATATGGTCGGCGCATCCACGGTCGGCGTGTGGGGGTGGACGGACAAGCCCGGTACACTGGCGCATTGGCCCGGCGGGATCGTCGTCAGCTTCCCCAAGAGCGGAACGATCAATGGCACGCTGGTGATGGCGCCAGGCGACATCAACCTGACTTTCAAGCGGTACCTGACGTCGCCGGTGAAGATGACACTGAAGGACGATTATGTCGTCGAGCTGGAAGGCGAGGGCACGGATGCCGCAATGATGCGTGCCTATCTTGAGGCCTGGGGCGATCGAGAAGCCTATGCGGTGTCGCATGTCGGCTTCGGCATGAATCCCCGCGCGCGCTACGAGGCGCTGTCGATGTATGACCAGCGCGACACCAACGGCACGGAAATTCGTGCCGTCTCCGGCAACTTCCTGTTCTCGACCGGTGCCAACGAATTCGCGGGCCGTTACACGGCGGGCCATTTCGATCTGCCGATGATGGGGACGACGATCGAGCTCGATGGTGCCGCCGTGGTGAGTGAAGGGGTGCTGCAGGACGTGTTCGGCTAGTTCCGATCGAGCACCGGCGGGCGAGCCAGGTCAAAGTGACGGAGCAGGTCGACCATGGCCTGAAGCCGTTTTGCCCGATAGGCGTCGATGTCCATACCTGAGTAATCGAGAAAGCCTGCGCCCGTTCGCAGGCCGATCCGGCCCTCCTGCATGTTCCGTGAAATGACCTCCGGCGCGCGATAGCGGTCGCTGCCGAGTGCGCCCTCGAGATAACGACTGGCGTAGTAGAGGATGTCGCCGCCGCCCCAATCGATGAATTCGAGCAGCCCAAGCACGGCGTAGCGGAAGCCGAAGCCGTAGCGGATCGCCTTGTCGATCTCCTCGGCGCTGGCGACGCCTTCCTCGACCATGCGCGCGGCCTCGTTCATCGCCAGCGCCTGGATGCGCGGAACGATGAAGCCGGGCGTCGCCGCGCAGACCACCGGCACCTTGCCGATGCCTTCGAGTAGCGCCTTGACCTCCTCGACGATGCCTGGATCGGTGGCCTTGCCTGGCGAAACCTCGACCAGCGGGATCAGATAGGCCGGATTGAGCCAGTGCACATTGAGGAAGCGGCGAGGATTCACGATCGCGCCAGAGAGATCGTCGACAAGGATGGTCGACGTCGTCGATGCGATGATCGTATCGGGGCCGACTTGTTTTGAGGCCGCCCCCAGCACATTTCGCTTGAGCTCGACGATCTCGGGGACCCCTTCGAAGATTATTCCCGCATCGGACAGTGCCGCATCGCTCTGGCTGGCCGGCACCACCGAGACCCGCGCGATCAGCGGATCGACATCCGCCTCGGTCAGTAGCCCCAGCTTCGCCAGGCTGGCAAAGGTCTTCCTGACTTCGCCGAGCGCATCTGCCTCCAGCCTGGCGAAATCTTCGGCTGAACGGGCCTTGATGTCGATCATCGTGACCATATGCCCCGCGTAGGCGAACGCGACGGCGATGCCGCGGCCCATCCGGCCGGCCCCGAGACAGGCGATTGTGGCTCGGCTGGTCATCGGTCAAAATCCCTTGCGAAGAAGCGTCTGCAAAGCGGCCTTGTCGAGATTGCCGAGGCCCAGCTTCTCGAGGGTTCGGCCGCCTTGCGTGAAATCCTCACCGCAGATTGCGCCACCGATGGCCAGAAATCCTTTGGCCAGCGGCGTAGCCACGCCCGCCAGGCCGGCGACAGAGACCAGCAGCGATAGCCCAAGCCGCAAATCTTCTCTCATGTAGCGGTGCTCGGTCAGCACGATCCGCTCGCGCCAGTCGCCGGAATCGGTCAGCCGGTCGTGCGAGCCGCGGCCATACATCCAGATCTCGCCTTCCTTGGCATAGTGATGGGCGAGCGGAAAATGCGGTGCGCCATATCCGAGCGCCTCACGCACGGCAATCCGTTCGGCATCGAGCGCGTCGGTGACACGGCGAATCGCGGCTTGCGTTCCTTCCTTGTGGATGTCCCACTTTTCGAAATGCTCGATCGGGCCTGCATTCATCACGATCAGCGGCGGATGGATAATCGGGCCTGCATTCATCAGCGCACCGGAGAGAGCATCGCCGCACGGCTCGATTGCGTTGGCGAAAGCCTGTCCAATCACCGCAAGCGCACGCGGCGCCTGATCGAGCGGGAAAACGCCGACCGGCAGTCGCTTGGCGCGGATGGTGATCGCGACCTCGAACGGGCCGTGCTTGCGGGCCAGCCAGGGCAAGGTCCCGGTTTCGGCAAAGCACGCGTTGGCGGGGTTGCCGGCATCCCGCGCAGCCTGGGCGAAGATCATCGAACCGAACGTGGCCGGCGGCAGAAACACGACCTGTCCATCCTGCAGATGTGGAGCAAGCAGGCGCGCAATATCAGACTGCGCGAAGGCGGGGGCGGGGCACAGGATCAGCTCTGCGCCGTTGACGGCTTCGGCGATGGCAGCGGTGACCAGCGCGAGCTTGACGTCGTGACGGCCGTCATGATCCTTCACCAGGATGCGCGAGCCGGCGGCGCGATGGGCTGCGACCTGATCCGCGTCGCGGCGCCAGAGCCGGACCTCATGTCCCGACAGCGCAAAATCGCCCGCGGCCGCGAAAGAGCCGTTTCCCCCACCCAGAACCGCAATCTTCAAGATGCTTCTCCTTGCGCGCGCGATTGCGCATCAAGCTGCTTCAGCAGGAAATGCTGGACCTTGCCCAGCGCTGTGCGCGGCAGGTCGGTGACGAAAACGATGTCGCGCGGAACCTTGTAGCGGGCGAGTTGGGCTTGAAGATGCGCTTTCAACGCGTCTGCTTCGAGCCGACAGCCGGATCGCGGGATCACGTAGGCGATGGGCACCTCGTCCCAGCGTGGATCGGGCCGGCCGATCACGGCGCATTCGCTGACATCGGGATGTTCCAGCAGGACGCGTTCGACCTCCGCCGGATAGATGTTCTCGCCGCCGGAAATGATCATGTTCTTCTTGCGGTCGCGCACCCAGAAATAGCCGTCCGCGTCGCACAGGCCGATATCGCCGGTACGATACCAGCCGTCGTGTAGCGCATCGCGCGTTGCGTCCGCATTGCCCCAATATTCGAAGAACACGTTGGGGCCGCGCACTGCGATCTCCCCCGGCGCTCCCGTCGGCACCTCGTTGCCGGCGTGATCGATCACTTTCGCTTCGCAGCACAGGCCGGCAAGTCCGGTCGATCCCGCGCGCGAAAGATCGCCACCAAGCCGGGTGTAGACTGCGATGGGACAAGTTTCCGTCGAGCCGTAGACCTGAAGCACGGGTACGCCGCGCGCCACGAAGCGGTCGATCAGATGCGGCGGCACGATGGTCGAGCCGGTCGCGACGGCTTTGAGTGACGAAAGGTCGGACGTGGGCCAGGCGGGATGCTCGCTCACCGCCTGGATGATCGCCGGCACCATCACGGTCAAGGTCGGCCGTTCCCGTTCGATGGCTGCAAGCGCGGTGTCCGGCGTGAAGCGTGCGTGAACCGTGACCGTCGCGCCCAGCTGGAGCGCCGCCGTGGTCTGGATGTTGAGGCCACCGACGTGGAAGAACGGTAGCAGCGTCAGCACATGGTCATCGGACGTCATGTTGTGCATGTGCTGGCTCATGACGCCGTTCCAGAACAACGCCTCCTGGCGCAGCACTGCGCCTTTGGGTCGTCCGGTCGTTCCCGATGTGTAGACAATGAGGAGCGGACAGGAGAGATCAGTGTGCGGGTTGCGGCCGGTGCCGCGGCTTCGAGCCAACAGGTTTTCGAACGTCATGCTGCGGGCCGGCTCGAAATCGAGCCCGACGATTGCGGTCCCCTCAAGCTCGGCAAGGACCCCCTCAAATGCCTGCTCGAGCACCAGGACCTTGGCGCCGGCATCGTTGAGGATGAAGAGCTGCTCGGCGACAGCGAGCCGCCAGTTCAGGGGCACCAGCATCGCGCCGAGCCGCGCGCAGGCATAGAGCAGAACCAGATAGTCCGGCCGGTTCAGGCTGAGGATCGCAACGCGGTCGCCCCGGCCGACGCCGAGCTCCTGCTTCAACGTCGCCGCCGTCCGCTCGATGCGTGCAGCGAATGCCGCATAGCTCAACCGTTCGCCCTCGAAGGCGATGGCCGTCTTGTCTGGCGCGAACGCCGCGTTGCGATCGATCAGACTGCAGAGATCCACCGTTAGTCGTCCGTTTCGCCGGCCTCGTACAGCGCCTCGCGCCCGATCCGGTCGAGGCAGAGCTCGGCTGTCCAGGGCAACATCAGCGAGCCGCAGCGGCTATCGCGATAGATGCGCTCCAGCGGCAGCGAGCGCAGCATGGCCTGTCCGCCGCAGGTGCGGATCGCGAGCGCGGCGAGCTCATTGGCACCCTCCATCACCGAATATTGTGCGGCATAAGCGCGAAGCACCTGCTCCTTGCTCGGATTGGCGCGCGCATCGGTGACGGCCTGGAACCAGATCGCCTTGATCTGCTCGAGCTTGATCTGCATCTGCGCGACCGCAATTTGCTTGGTCGGATACATCCTGCGCTTGACCGGCGGCATGCCCGGTACTTCGCCGCGCAGATACCGCACAGTGAAGTCATAGGCGGCTTGCGCAAGGCCCATATAGGTTGGCGACAGCGTCAGGAACATGTGCGGCCAGCGCATCGCGGCCTGGAAATAGACGCCGCGCGGCATCAGCGCCGAATCTGCCGGCACGAACACCTCCTTGAACAGCAGCGTGCGCGAGACTGTTCCGCGCATGCCGAGCGGGTCCCAGTCGCCGACGACCGAGACGCCTTCCGATTTTGAGGGGATGGCGAGGTAAAGCGTATTGCGGCGCGAAGCCTTCTCGCCTTCCTCGATCTCCGTGCAGAGAACGCCGTAATAGTCCGCATGGCCGGAGAGTGATGCAAAGATCTTCTTGCCGTTGACGATCCAGCCGCCCTCGACCGGCCGCGCTTCCGTGCCGAAAGCAACACCGCCTGCCGCAGCTGCACCGCCTTCCGAAAAAGGCTGCGAATAGATCGCGCCATGCTCGACGATGCGCTTGTAGTGGACTGCACGCCGCTGCTCGTGCTCGGCGCGGGTTTCAGCATCCATGTCGAGATCGTCGGCGAGCGGACCCGACCACAGCGTCGAGCAGACATGCATGTTCCAGGTGAGCGCAGTCGCGCCGCAATAGCGGCCGATTTCGGCTGCCGCCAGTGCGTAGGTTTGATAATTCGCGCCGAGCCCGCCATGCTTCTTGGGTACGGCAATACCGAGCAGGCCGACGCGATGCAGGTCGCGATAATTCTCAGACGGGAAGATCGCCTCGCGGTCGTAAGTCGCGGCGCGGCCGGCGAACACGCTCTGGCCGATCTCGCGCGCCCGCGCGATAATGCCGGCCTGCTCGTCGCTCAGTCGGAATGCGACGGGATCGAAGATCGGCGCATCCAGCGCGACCTTGTCACTCGCGCCGATGGTCTTGCTGACTTGCATGGTCATTGCGCAGTCATCCTACGTTTTCGTCGCGACGGAATTCAGGAATCGGCCGAGCGCCTCGTTAAAGGCATCGGGGCGTTCGAGGTTGGCGAGATGGCCGACAGCGTCGAGCTCGACATATTCCGCGGAAGGAATGTAGGTCGCCGTCTTCGCCATCATTGGGGCTGGCGCGTTGTTGTCCTTGGAGCCGGACAGCAGCAGCGTCGGGATGGAAATATCCTTGAGGGTGCTGCGTTGGTCGAAGCCGATCAAGGCCAGCAACATGGCGCGATAGCTCGCCTCGGGCACACTTGCCATGCACTCGCGTGCAAGCTCCATTCCCCTGGGATCAGGATCGTCGCCCACCAGCTCCTTCACCAGAGAGGGAGCCAGCGACTTCATCGTTTCGCCGCGATCGAGCGGCCCGAGCCGGGCGGCGATAAACGATTTCTGCCAATCGCCGTCGGCCTTGCCGAACGCCGGGCTGGTCTGCGCCAGCACGACCGCGCGCGCCAGTTTTGGGGATTGCACCAGCCATTTCTGGACGATCATGCCGCCGATGGAATGGCCGACCAGAATCGGCCTGCTCGCCCCAAGCTGCTCGATGAATCGCTGAAGCGCATCCGCCAGGGCAGCGATGCTGACGCTGGCGAGCGGCGCCGAGCCGCCATAGCCCGGCATGTCCCATGCAATCGCGTGGAAGCGGTCGCCGAATGTCGCAAGCTGCTGCCGCCAGGCCCGTGCCGCACCGCCGATGCCATGCAGGAAAATCAGAGGTGTCCCGCCCGGATCGCCCGCTGCTTCATAGGCGAAGCGGCCGTCCTTTGTTATCATTGGCGCAGGCTGCGACACGCGACATCCTTTTGCTTGGCCCTTCGATGCTAACAGGCCTGTGAGGGATGGGAAGAGATAACTTTATACCTAAAGCAATTTTCAGGCCGGTCTTTGGCGTGCGGCTGTTTGCGAGGCCAAGTCGGGCTTTGTTTGCAAAAGTTTGAAGGTTAAAATATATCGAGAGAGCGATCAGCAGAATGCAAGGAAGCCAGCGCATGTCCGGATTACCGCATTCGCCGCACGCGCTGGTGACCGGTGGCGGTCGCGGTATCGGTCGCGCCATCGCAGCAGCGCTCGTCGAGGCCGGTGCCACGGTGACCGTCCTTGGGCGGAACGCTGCGACGCTTGAAGAGGCCGTCAGCGCAGGCGCCGCGCATTTTGCGGCCGTCGCCGACGTCTCGGACGAAACTTCAATGAAAGTCGCCATCGCTCAAGCGGGTGCACGGCAGCCGATCGATATCCTGATCGCCAACGCGGGAAGTGCCGAGTCCGCGCCGTTCGCCAAATCCGACAGCGCACTGTTCGCGCGCATGATGGACGTCAATTTCAAGGGCGTGGTCCATGCTGTCAGCGCTGTGCTGCCCGGGATGAAGGATCGTCCCTATGGCCGTATCGTCGCGATCGCGTCGACGGCGGGGCTCAAGGGCTATGCCTATGTCAGCGCCTACACCGCGGCCAAGCACGCTGTGGTCGGTCTCGTGCGGTCCCTCGCACTCGAGATGGCTGGCAGCAATGTGACCATCAACGCAGTGTGTCCCGGTTTCACCGACACCGATCTGGTTGCCGGCAGCATCGAGAACATCATGAAAAAGACGGGGCGCAGCCGCGAGCAGGCCATCGCCGAGCTCGCGAAACATAATCCGCAAGGGCGATTGATCTCTCCTCAGCAGGTCGCGGATACCGTGCTCTGGCTGTGCGGCGAGGGCGCCGGCGCAATCACCGGGCAGGCGATCGCTGTTGCCGGTGGTGAGATTTAGCGCGCATGGCACCGGCACGGAACAAGAAAGCCAAGGAGATCGTATGAGCAGACCAGCCAATCCTGTGACCTTACCGCTTGCGGACTATTCGCCGCAGCACTTCCTGCTGGCCGTGGTCGATGGTGTTGCGACAGTCACGCTCAATCGTCCGGAACGGAAGAATCCGTTGACCTTCGAGAGCTATCGCGAACTCACCGATTTCTTTCGCGCCTGCGCGTTCGACGATACGGTCAAGTCCATCGTCGTGACCGGCGCTGGTGCCAATTTTTCGTCCGGCGGCGACGTGTTCGAGATCATCGGGCCGCTCGTGAAAATGGACACCAAGGGGCTGACGGCGTTTACGCGGATGACCGGTGACCTCGTCAAGGCGATGCGGGCCTGTCCGCAGCCGATTGTTGCCGCGGTTGAAGGCATTTGCGCCGGCGCGGGCGCGATCATCGCCATGGCGTCGGACATGCGGCTTGCTGCGAGCGGGGCCAAGGTTGCCTTCCTCTTCAACAAGGTGGGCCTTGCCGGTTGTGACATGGGCGCCTGCGCGATCCTGCCGCGGATCATCGGACAGTCCCGCGCTTCCGAGTTGCTCTACACCGGCCGGTTCATGACCGCGGAGGAGGGCGAGCGCTGGGGCTTCTTCAGCCGTATCGTCACGTCGGAGCAGGTGCTGCCCCAGGCACAGCTACTGGCCAAGCAGATTGCTGAGGGACCGACCTTCGCCAACACCATGACCAAGCGGATGCTGGCCATGGAATGGGCGATGTCGGTGGAGGAGGCGATCGAGGCGGAGGCCGTTGCTCAAGCGCTGTGCATGACAACCGCCGATTTCGAACGGGCCTTCGAGGCCTTTGCCAACAAGGTCAAGCCGGTCTTCAGGGGCGACTAGGCCGGCCTTTGCCGGCAGCCTGCCGCAATGGGGACTTGCGCGAGATTATTTTAGGCTTAAAATAGTTTCGCCGGGTTGAATTGGCGAGGCTCCCATGAAAGTCGCGATCATCGGTGGCGGACCTGCGGGTCTCTACGCTGCAATCCTGCTGAAGAAGCAGCGGCCGAGCGCCGAGATCGCGGTGTACGAGCGCAACCGCGCCGACGACACCTTCGGCTTCGGCGTGGTGTTCTCGGACGCCACCCTAGATAATTTCGAGAAGCACGACCTCCCGAGCTATCGCCGCATCACCCAGGAATTCGCCTACTGGGACGACATCGCGGTGCACTTCCGCGGAACGGTCCATCGGGTCGGCGGCAACGGCTTTTGTGGCTGCTCGCGGCAGAAGCTGCTCCTGATCCTGCAGGCGCGCGCGCGAGAACTGGGCGTCATCCTGAACTTCGAGGCGGATGTCGAGGACGAATCCCGCTTCGCTGACGCCGATCTCATCCTGGTCGCAGACGGCATCAACAGCCGCTTCCGCGACAAATATGTCGATCATTTCGCGCCGGAAGTCGATCTCCGTGCCAACAAGTTCGCCTGGATGGGTTCGACCAGGCCGCTGGATGCCTTCACCTTCATCTTCCAGGAGACGGAGTGGGGACCGTTCATCGCCCATGCCTATCAATATGAAGCCGGGCACTCGACCTGGATTTTCGAGACCGATCCGGAGACGTTCGAACGCGCCGGGCTGACGGGGCTGAACGAGACCCAGTCGGCTGCGCGAATGGCCGAGATCTTCGGCTGGTTCCTCGATGGGCATCAATTGCTCACCAATCGTTCGACGTGGCGCAACTTCCCGATGATCCGCAGCAAGCGCTGGGTCAAGGGCAACATGGTTCTGCTCGGCGACGCCAAGGCGAGCGCGCATTTCTCGATCGGCTCGGGCACCAAGCTCGCGATGGAAGATGCGATTGCGCTGGCAGAGGCGATGGAGAAGGCGCCCAGCATCAAGGCGGCGCTGGACGTCTATGAGCACGGGCGGCGTGAGGAGGTCGAGAAGACGCAGCACGCCGCGGACGTCTCGCTGGTCTGGTTCGAGCATGTCGACCGCTTCTGGGATTTCGATCCCGTGCAGTTTGCCTTCGGCGTGATGACGCGCTCGAAGGCGATCACCTACGATAATCTGAAGCTTCGCGCTCCTGACTTCGTGGCGGAGGTCGAAAGATCGTTTGCCAAGCGTGTTCGTGACAGCGGTTTCGAAGTCGACACCGAGAAGCCGATGGTGCCGCTGTTCCAGCCCTTCCGGCTGCGTGAGATGGAGATCGCCAATCGCGCCGTGGTGTCGCCGATGTGCATGTATTCGGCGAAGGAGGGCGTGCCGACCGATTTCCATCTGGTGCATTACGGATCGCGCGCGATCGGCGGCGCCGGCCTGATCTTCACGGAGATGACCTGCGTTGCCCGCGACGCCCGCATCACGCCCGGTTGCGCCGGTCTGTGGAATGACGAGCAGGAGGCCTCCTGGCAACGCATCGTTGATTTCGTCCATGCCAATTCGGCCGCAAAAATCTGCCTGCAACTGGGGCACGCCGGGCGCAAGGGCGCGACCAAGCTGATGTGGGACGGCATGGACCGTCCGCTCGAGGAGGGCGGTTGGAAGGTGTGTTCGGCATCGCCGCTGCCCTATTTTCCCGACAGCCAGGTTCCGCGGGAGCTCGATCGCGTCGGCATGAATGCAGTGAAGGACGCTTTCGTTGCAGCGGCCGAGCGCGGCGAGCGTTGCGGCTTCGACATGCTCGAACTGCACTGCGCCCACGGCTATCTGCTTGCGAGCTTCATCTCGCCGCTGACGAACACCCGCACGGATGAGTATGGCGGCTCGCTCGAAAACCGCCTGCGCTTCCCGCTCGAAATCTTCGAGGCGCTGCGGGCCATATGGCCGTCGCACAAGCCGATGTCTGTGCGCATTTCCGCGACCGACTGGGCCGAGGGTGGCATCGGCGGCGACGACGCAGTGGCGATCGCGCGGGCTTTTGCCGAGGCGGGCGTCGATCTCGTCGACGTCTCGACCGGGCAGACCGTGCGCGATGCGCAGCCGATCTATGGCCGCATGTTCCAGACCCCGTTCTCCGACCAGGTCCGCAATGAGGCGCGCGTGGCCACGATGTGCGTCGGCAACATCACGACGGCGGACCAGGCCAACACCATCCTGGCTGCCGGCCGGGCTGACCTCGTCGCGCTCGGGCGGCCGCATCTGGTCGATCCCTCCTTCACCATGAGGGCGGCAGCCTGGTACGGGGCGGACGACGCGTTCTGCCCGCCGCAATATCTTCCCGGAAAAGATCAGATTTTCCGCAACAGCGTGCGCGACCGGCAGGATCTCGAGGAGCTGAGAATTAAGGCTAAGCCCAAGACCCGGGCCGAGCTCAAGGCGGAGGCGACAAAGCCGCTTGCGGCCGAGTGACCGCCCGTGCGACTTTGGCCGCATTGCCTGGTGTGTACCGAGTGGAGTGAGGGCGATGAAGGCGATTATCGTCGGCGGCGGTATCGGTGGTCTCACCACCGCATTGATGCTGCGCTCGCGGGGCCTCGCTTGCGAGATCTTCGAGCAGTCCGACACCATCCGCGAGCTTGGCGTCGGCATCAACACGCTGCCCCATGCCATGCGTGAGCTGGCAGGCCTCGGTCTGCTGCAGCAGCTTGACGATGTCGCGATCCGCACCGACCAGCTCTATTACCTTAACCGTCACGGCCAGGAAGTCTGGCGCGAGGCGCGCGGCATCGACGCCGGCCACGATGTGCCGCAATTCTCGATCCACCGCGGCCGCCTTCAAGGCGTCATCCATCGGGCCGTCGAGGAGCGGCTCGGGCCGGAGGCCATCCACACCGGCTGCCGCCTCGGTGCCTTCACGCAGGACGAGGGCGGCGTCACCGCGTACTTCTTCGACCGCTCAGGCGCGCACATCCATACCGCACGCGGCGACATCCTGATTGGTGCCGACGGCATCCATTCGCGGGTCCGTGACACGCTGTTCCCGAGCGAGGGGCCGCCGTGCTGGAACGGCCTGATGCTGTGGCGCGGTGCGCGGGATTGGCCGCTATTCCTTACCGGCAAGTCGATGATCGTCGCCGGCGGGCTCAACGCCAAGGTGGTGATCTATCCCATCGCGGAGGGATCGAGCCCGGCGAGCCGTCTCACCAATTGGGCGGTGCTGGTGAGGGTCGGCGAGGGCAACGCGCCGCCGCCGCGGAAGGAAGACTGGTCGCGGCCGGGCCGTCGCGAGGAGCTGATGCCGCATGTGGCGCGCTTTTCGGTGCCTTACGTCGACGTGAAGAGCCTGATCTCGGCCACGCCCGAGTTCTACGAATATCCGACCTGCGACCGCGATCCGTTGCCCTATTGGTCGTCCGGCAGAGTGACGCTGCTCGGCGATGCCGCGCATCCGATGTATCCGGTTGGCTCCAATGGTGCCTCGCAGGCCATCCTCGATGCGCGCTGCCTCGCCGACGCGCTGGTGCGCGCCGAGCATCCGCGCCAGGCGCTGCTTGAATACGAGAAGAAGCGCCTGCCCATGACCGCGGACATCGTCCGCTCCAACCGGCGCGGCGGCCCCGAGGGCGTCATCGACGCCGTCGAGCAGCTCGCGCCTGATGGTTTCGACAATGTCGACAACGTGCTGAGCTATTCCCAGCGCGAGGCGATCGTGCGCGGCTATGCCACCAAGGCCGGCTTCGCCGCAGTGCCGGGACTTGCGGCGGTGCGGGCTTAAGATGCGCTGCTAGCCGCCGGGAGGCGGCGGCAGGAAGTGGATGTTGAACTCGGCGGCCATCGCCACCACGTCCTCGGGCTTCTGTTCCTTCATGTTGTGAAGGCCCCAGAACAGGTCGAACAGCTTGCGGGTCGGTGACACCCAGAACAACACCTTCGCGGTCTGATCCGATTTGTTGAAGATGCCATGCGGCACGCCCATGCCGAGCCGGATCAGGTCGCCCGCGGTCGCCTGCGACTCGGAATTGCCGAGCATGAAATCGAGCTTGCCCTCCAGCATGTAGAGATATTCATCCTGGTCCGGATGAATGTGCGGCGGCACGAACGTGCCCGGCGGCAGCGTCGCATGCCAGGAGAAGCTGTGCTCCGTGTTGCTCTTCGGCACATAGGTCTGGCCGAGGATGTTCCAGGAGATGCCCTGGATCCCCTCATTGGCCCGTGTGATGCCGGTGATTTCGCTTTTCATCGTGATCCTCCCTCGACGCGACGTGCGGCTTAGTTCGCCGCCTTGCAGTCCTTGGCGTAGCGGTCGCCGTAATTCTCAAAGACTTTCTGGACGATCTCGGTCTGGAACTTGCCGTCCGCGCGCTTGGCGACCTTGGTCAGGTAGAAATCCTGGATCGGATAACCGTTGGTGTTGAACTTGAAGGGGCCGCGCAGCGAGGTGAAGTCGGCCTTTTTCAGAGCGGCCGCGACCGCGTCCTTGTTGGAGAGGTCGCCCTTCACGGCCTTGACGGCGCTGTCGATCAGCATCGCGGCATCATACGCCTGGAAGGCGTAGGTGCCGGGCACGCCGTTATAGGCGGCCTCGTAGGCGGCGACGAACTTCTTGTTCTGGGGATTATCGAGATTGGGCGCCCAGTTCGCGCCGCCGAACATGCCGACCGCCGCGTCCTGCTGCGCCGGCAGCGTCGATTCATCTACCGTGAAAGCCGAGAGCACCGGAATGCTGTCGGCGAGGCCAGCCTGCCGGTATTGCTTGACGAGATTGACCCCGAGGCCGCCGGGCATGAACGTGAAGAGCGCATCGGGCTTCTGCGATGAAATCTTGGAAAGCTCCGGCTGGAAGTCCAGCGTGTTGAGCGGCATGTAGGATTCTTCGATGATCTCGCCCTTGTAGTCGAGCTTGAAGCCCGCCACCGAGTCCTTGCCGGCCTGATAATTCGGCACCATCAGATACATGCGCTTGTATCCGCGATCCTGCGCGACCTTGCCGAGGATTTCGTGCACCTGATCGTTCTGATACGAGGTCACATAGAAGAACGGGTTGCAATCCTTGCCGGCAAAAGTGGACGGGCCGGCATTGGGGCTGATCAGGAAGGTTTTCGATTCCGTGACCGGCCGGTGGATCGCCTGGAGGATGTTGGAGAAGATCGGGCCGACCACGAAGTCGACCTTGTCGCGCTCCAGAAGGCCCTTGACCTTGGTAACTGCTGCGTCCGGCTTCAATTCGTCGTCGACCACGACGACCTCGACATCGCGGCCGCCCATCTTGCCGCCGAGATCCTTCATTCCGAGCGCAAAGCCGTCGCGAACCTGTTGGCCGAGCGCGGCGGCGGGTCCCGACAGGGTCACGATCACACCCAGCTTGATTCTCTCCTGGGCGAGGGAAGGACTCACCGCGGTGCCAAGCAGCAAGGCGGCTGCGGCCAACGTCATTTGCGTCTTCATGATCTGTCCCCCGTGACAACAGGACTTGCGCTGCAAGCCGCTACTCCAATCCAAGTTTATGCCGATGATTGCTGCCGCGGCAAGCGAGCTCAAAGCGTCGTCATCTGCGGACAGCGGCGCATGCAAGCGGCGCGCCAATTATTTGAAGCCTAAAGAAATCGGGATGCGATCGATTGTTGCGGCTTTAGGCTTGCAGCCGGCTTCGATTTATTTGAAGCTCAAAATGTTGGAATTCGTGCCGGGCGCCAATGCTAGGCCGTGAGTGACTGCATCAACATGCTCGATTCCGAGACCAAGGCCGTCGAAACTCCGGAGGATCACGCCGAAGAGCTTCGGCTGTGGCTGCGCCTCTTGACCTGCACTACGCTGATCGAGGGCGAGGTCCGTGGCCGGTTGCGGCAGCGCTTCGACGTCACATTGCCCCGTTTCGACCTGATGGCGCAGCTCGACAAGGCACCCGACGGCATGACGCTGTCCGACGTCTCCAAGCGCATGATGGTGTCGAACGGCAACGTCACCGGTCTCGTCGAGCGCCTCGTGGAATCCGGTCATCTCGACCGCCGCACGTCGGAGACCGACCGCCGCGTCCAGGTGATCCGGCTGACCAAACTCGGTCGCGCCGAGTTTCGCAGAATGGCCGCGGAACACGAGACCTGGATCGCCGATCTTTTCGCCGACCTGACGCCGAAGGATGTGCGCGAATTGATGCGGCTGCTCGCCAAGACCAAGGCATCGGCGCAGAAATCGGCCGGTCGCCGCCGGGCCTAGTGCGCGGCTGACGCGCCCACCAATCCCATTTGCCGCCGGAAAAAGCACGGGATGCCCAAAATCCGCTATTGCACGAAATTGCTTTAAGCCTAAAATGTTTCCGAGTGAGTGCTGCCGGGTGCTTTCCATGCTGAAAGGAGCGTGCGATGGCCAACGCCGCCAAGGTTCAAGTCTCGGGCTCGCGTGACGATAACGCCGCGACAGCCCATGTCGATACGTTCGCGCGGCAGCATCTTCCGCCAGCCGAGCTCTGGCCGGAATTCATCTTCACGCGACCGGAACTGCAGTATCCGCCCCGCCTCAACTGCGTCAGCTATTTCCTCGACCGCTGGGTCGAGCAGGGACATGGCGACGCTCCTTGCGTGATCAGCCCCGCCGTCAGCTACACCTATCGTGAGCTGCAAACGGTCGTGAACCGCATCGCCAATGTGCTGGTCGGCAAGCTTGGTCTCGTCACCGGCGGACGCGTGCTGCTGCGTTCGGCCAACAATCCGATGATGGTCGCGACCTATCTGGCAGTGATCAAGGCCGGTGGCATCGTCGTCGCGACGATGCCACTGTTGCGTGCCAAGGAGCTGTCCTATCCGATCCAGAAGGCCGAGATCACGCTCGCGCTCTGCGACGGCAAGCTCGCCGACGAAATGGAGAAGGCGAAAGCCGCAGCCCCCGGCCTCGAGCGCGTGGTCTATTGGGGCAATGGCGGCAGCGACTCGCTCGAAGCGCTGATGGAGGATGCAAGTCCGGAGTTCAGGGCTGTCGATACCGCCTCCGACGACGTCTGCCTGATTGCGTTCACGTCGGGCACGACCGGCGATCCCAAGGGCACCATGCATTTCCACCGTGACATGCTGGCGGTCTGCGATGGCTATGCGCGCAACATCCTGCGCGCGGAGCAGAAGGATCGCTTCGTCGGCTCGGCACCGCTCGCCTTCACGTTTGGCTTCGGCGGCGTGCTGTTTCCAATGCACATCGGCGCCTCGTTCGTCGTTCTTGAGAAGACGGCGCCCGACGACATTCTGAATGCGATCGAGCAGTACAAGACCACGGTCTGTTTCACCGCGCCGACCGCGTACCGGGCGATGATCGGCAAGCTTCCGGGCCGCGATATTTCCTCGCTTCGCAAATGCGTGTCCGCCGGAGAGACGCTGCCCAAGCCGACATTCGATGCCTGGCTGAAGGCGACCGGCATCAAGCTGATGGACGGCATCGGCTCGACCGAGCTGCTGCACATCTTCATCAGCGCGACCGAGGACGAGATCCGCCCCGGTGCGACGGGCAAGCCGGTGCCGGGGTATGAAGCGAAGATCGTCGATGATTCTGGCAATGACGTTCCGCCGGGCACGATGGGAAGGCTCGCGGTACGCGGGCCGACAGGTTGCCGCTATCTCGCCGACGAGCGGCAGCGCAAATACGTCCAGAACGGCTGGAACATCACGGGCGATACCTATCTGATGGATAGCGAGGGCTATTTCTGGTACCAATCGCGCTCGGACGACATGATCGTGTCGGCCGGCTACAACATCGCAGGCACGGACGTCGAGGCGGCGCTGCTTACACATCCCTCCGTCCTGGAGTGCGGGGTCGTCGGCGCGCCGGACGAGGCGCGCGGCATGATCGTGAAGGCCTATGTCGTTGCCGCGCCGGGCGTAACGCCGGATGCCGAGCTCGTGGCTGCGTTGCAGGAGCATGTCAAACGCGAGATCGCGCCGTACAAATATCCGCGCGCGATCGAGTTCGTGACGCAACTACCGAAGACCGAGACCGGCAAGTTAAAGCGCTTTGCCCTGCGGCAACTGGCGCAGACCGCGGTGACGTCCTCCGGCGTCGCGGCGGAATGAGAGAAGGATAGAGAATTGTCCGTGACGACGCCGAAAAGCCCGCAGCTTGCGGTGCTGCCGACAGCACCTGTGGACGAAACCCGCGCCAGGGCGCAGGTGCTCCAACCGTCCGGTTGGCCGGTGCCGAAAGGCTATGCCAACGGCATGGCCGCCGAGGGACGCATCGTCGTCACTGGCGGTGTCATCGGCTGGGATGCCGAGGAGCGTCTCGCGGAGGGTTTTGTCGCGCAGGTGCGCCAAACCCTAGGCAACATCGCCGCGATCCTCGCGGAGGCCGGCGCGCAGCCCGAGCATCTGGTGCGCCTGACCTGGTACGTCGTCGACATGGACGAGTACCTGACGAACCTGAAAGAGCTCGGCAAGGCCTACCGCACCATCTTCGGCGCGCACTACCCGGCGATGGCGCTGGTTCAGGTCGTCCGCCTCGTCGAGAAGACGGCGCGCGTCGAAATCGAAGCCACCGCCGTCATTCCGCGCTGAACTGCGATCGGTGCGCGGTCAGCTTGCCTTGGTCAGCTCGCCTTGGCGAGGTCATCGTCTTCGGGCGAGTTCAGGTATATTCCTGACATGGTGTCGACCCAGCAGAGATGGTCGTGCACCTTCTTCACGCCGTTGACGTTCTCCGCTGCGACGATCGCGGCCTGTCGCACGCGCTCCTCGGTGATGACGCCGCTGAGATGAACGATGCCGTCGCGGACGATGACGTTCAGCCCGAACGGGCACCAGTCGTTCTTCTCCATGGTATCGATGATGCGGCTGCGAATGTGATCGTCGTCCGCGGTCGGGTCGGGTACGTCTCGGGCGAGGTCCGCCACCGCCTGGAGCAGGTTCGCGCGCGACACGATGCCGACGATTTTGTCGCCGCGGATTACCGGGAGACGCTTCACGTTGTTCCGCTCCATGAGATCGACGATCTCGGCAAGCGCCGTATCCTCGGTGATGGTCACCGGTGAAGAGGTCATCACCTCCGTGACCTTGCGACCGTGCTCGTGGACGAAGTCGCTGGCCGATTTGCCGGATCCGAGAATGAACCGCAGCCAGCGCCCGCGCTTGCGTCCCGTGCCGATTTCGCTGCGGCGGATGAAGTCGCCTTCCGAGACCACGCCGACCAGCTTGCCGGCATTGTCCACGACCGTGAGACCGCTGACATGCCGCTTCAGCATGATGTTTGCCGCCTCGACGATGCTGGTGTCGGGCGTAACCGAGATGACCGACCGGGTCATGATCTGATGGGCGCGCATGGCAGACTCCGCTGGATTGTCGAGGTCGATGCGCAAAACCTAGCTCTCGCGTCGTGCTGCGGCTTGACGCAGGTCAAGGGGTGAAGCGGGGCTCTTTCCGATGCCCGGACTTGATGCAGCTCAACGCGCATCCCAAGCCTCGCCATATCCTGCTGCCACGCAGCCAAGAAGCCGGCAGGAACATTCAGCCATGAGCGTCGTGCAGATATTTCCAAGGTCCGAAGGGCCGGCCGCGCAGGCTCTCTCCGTCAATCCTGTCGTTGAGCCAGAAGCCTCTACGACCGGCCCCGAAACGCTGGCTGGAATGCCCGTCGCCGCCGATCCCCTGCCTGTATCGGAGCCATACCCTCTCGATCGCGCGTTTCATGCGATGCTGGCGCGGTTGACGGGCGGGATTTCGCCGCTGGCCTTGTTGCTCGCCTGGCTCGATTGGAACTCTCATCTGGCTGCCGCGCCGCAGCGTCAGGTGGAGATGTCGCGCAATGTCCTTCGCGACATGGGCCAGTTCCTGGAAGCCGCCGCGCATGCGACGTCGCAAAAGCCGTGGTCCGTGATTGCATCGCAGGGACGGGATCGTCGCTTCAGGGGGCCGCAGTGGGAAGCCGCACCGTTCAATCTGCTTGCGCAGGCGTTCCTGCTCAGAGAGCGCTGGTGGCACGATGCCACGACCGGCGTACGCGGCGTGTCGCAGGCAAATGAAGCCATCGTCGAATTCTCGATGCGTCAGATGCTCGACATGCTGGCGCCGTCGAATTTCGCGGCGACCAATCCGCAAGTGCTGGAGAAGGCGTTCCGGAGCGGCGGGGAGAATTTCGTATTCGGCTGGCAGAACTGGTGCAGCGACCTGATGCGCCTGCTCTCCGCCGCAAGGCCAGCGGGCGACGAACAGTTCATCGTCGGCAAGACGGTCGCGGCTTCGCCGGGCAAGGTCGTTTATCGCAATGCGTTGATCGAGCTGATCCAGTACCATCCGACGACGGCTCAAGTGCGACCCGAGCCAATCCTGATCGTGCCCGCCTGGATCATGAAGTACTACATCCTCGATCTGTCGCCGCAGAATTCTCTGGTGAGGTATCTGACCGGCCAGGGCTTCACCGTATTCGCGATTTCCTGGCGAAATCCGGATGCCAAAGACCGGGATGTTGCCTTCGACGACTATCGCAAGCTGGGTGTCATGGCGGCGTTGGACATGATCGGCCGGATCCTGCCGGGCCGGAAGACCCATGCGCTCGGCTACTGCCTGGGTGGCACATTGCTGTCGATCGCTGCGGCTGCGATGGCACGCGATGGCGACAAGCGACTGTGCACGACCACCCTGCTTGCCGCACAGACGGATTTCACCGAGGCCGGCGAGCTGACGCTTTTCGTCAACGAGAGCCAGGTCGCCTTTCTCGAGGACCTGATGTGGCAGCGGGGCTATCTGGACACGACGCAGATGGCCGGCGCGTTCCAGTTGTTGCGCTCCAACGAACTGATCTGGTCGCGGCTGTCGCACGACTATCTGATGGGCGAGGGCGCGCCACCGAGCGACCTGATGGCCTGGAACGCCGACGCCACGCGGCTGCCTTATCGCATGCATTCGGAGTATCTGCGAAAGCTATTCCTGGGCAACGATCTCGCCGAGGGCCGCTATCGTGTCGAGGACAAGAGCGTCTCGCTTTCCGATATCCATGCGCCGATGTTCGTGGTCGGCACGCTCGCCGATCACGTGGCGCCGTGGCGATCGGTCTACAAGATCCACTATCAGGTCGATGCCGACGTGACCTTTGTGTTGACCAGCGGCGGCCACAATGCCGGCGTCGTCGCGCCGCCGGACGAGCCCGGCCACAGCTATCAGGTACTGATCAAGGCCGCCGATGCGCGCTATGTCGGCCCGGACGAATGGCTGAAGCTGGCACCGCAAGTCGAGGGATCGTGGTGGCCGGAATGGGCCGAGTGGCTGGCCGCACACTCCGGGACGCCCTGCGATCCGCCGCAAATCGGAGGCGGAGACCTTGACGGTCTGCCCGACGGGCCGGGAGACTACGTCCACACCTAATCCTCAGACCCCGCATTCGGCGCAAGGTCGGCGGAGCGGAACGGCTTGGCGTTGTCGAGTTTCCGGTAGGCGTCCGAAGCGATCCGCAACAGTTTCTTTTCGCGCTTGCGATTGAGGAAGCGAATGCCCGCCTCGGGGACGGCCTCGTTCAACGACGCCGCTAGGGCCTGACCTCGCGCATCGTCGTTCAGTTGTCCGAGGGACTTTTGCGCCTTGCGCAATTGCTTGAGGATCGACTTCTGCTTGGTCAGCGACTCGTCGGCGAACAGGTCCTCGAGCGACTCGATCGAATAGGTCAGCCGCTTGTTGAGAAGCCGCAGCTTGTGCCGTTTCTCGACATCAAGCTTGCGGAGCTTGCGCGCTGTCTTGAGCAGCGTCTTTTCCCATTGCGTGAGTTTCGCTGTTGCGTGGTCGGCGAGCGTGCAGCGGCGTAGCCTGATAGCTTCCTTGCTGCGCCGGGTCGACCAGGGGCCGCTCTCGATCCAGGCTGACGTCTGCTCGACGAGACGGCGATACCGCGCGGATTGCAGCGCGCGCGCCAACTGGCGATGGCTCTCGGCGCGCTTTTCGTCCCAATGCTGGAGCTCGGCAATCACCGTCAACTCGCCTCCACTCTCGGCGATGACCCGCTCGATTGCTACGTCGAGGTCCCGCACCATGCCGAGCTGGCTGTTCAGCCATTTCAGTTCGGTCCAGACCTCCGGCCGAAGGGCGTCATCGACCATCGGCGAGAAGAAGCGGATCGCGGTGCGCAGATGCGTCAGTGCAATCCGGATCTGGTGCAGTGCCTCGGGATCGCCGCGGCAGGTGCCGTCATGCTGGGCGAGAAAGGCGGCGAGGTGACGGCGGGCGATGATCCGGAAGGCGGTGTCGCAGACTATGCCGGGGCTGAGGCGGCCGGGCAGGGCATTGCGCCTTGCCGCAGGCTTGACGCGCGCGGCCGTCGAACTCGTGCTGGGTCGCGCCATTTGCAGATTGCCTTACTTGATCTCGGCGATCGCGTCCCGGCAGTTCTGGAGCGTCTGCTCTTGCGTCCCGGATGCATCGATGGTCGCCCAACCGACATGGCCGATATTATAGTGCTCTTGCAGCGCGGCAACCTCTTGCGTGGCGTCGGATGCGTCGCCCCGGCGGCCTCCGATCCGCGCCTGCCGGGTCGCGAGGTCGGCAACCAGAAACAGGCCGCTCAGCGGCACGTTGCGCTCGCGCTCCAGCGCCGCGACCGCGTCTCGTTCGTCCTCGCGGGCGAACACGCCGTCGATGATCGCTGAATGGCCTTGCGCCAGCACCCGCCCGGCATACTCAGCCAACATGTCGTAAACGCGGGCGGTAACCTCCGGCGTGTATGCGGATGCCGGCAGCCGGTCCGTGTCCTCGACCCCGAACATCTGCTTGCGGACCAGGTCGCTGCGCAGCACGACTGCGCCCAGCTGCGGCGTAACCTCCGGCGCGAGCGTGCGTGCCAAGATCGTCTTTCCGGTGCCTGACAATCCGCCGACTGCAATTAGCCGGGGAGCCGGCGGCTGGATCAGCGCGCGGGCTAAGCCAAAATAGCGCCGCGCCCCGTCGAGAATGCTGGGATCATCGGAATGCGGCGGCTTCAGCCGTGCCAGCGCGACCTGGGCGCGGATCGCCGCCCGGATGGACATGAACAGTGGCAGTGCGGAGAGCGCGTCGAGATTTTCGACCGGAGTCGCGGCGAGATAACGGTTCAGCACGATGTTGGCCGCGCGTGCCTGACCGTGGTGCAACAGGTCCATCAATCCGAATGCGAGATCGTAGAGCACGTCGGTGGTTGCCATCTGCGCATCGAATTCGATGGCGTCGAACAGCACCGGCTTCTCGTCGATCGACACGATGTTCGCAAGATGCAGGTCGCCATGGCAGCGGCGGACGAAGCCTTGACGGCCGCGCTCTTCGAGCAAGGGCCGGAGGCGGAGGAACATTGCGTGCGAGTCTCTGCCGAGTTCCGCGATCTCTTCGCCTTCGAAATGATTGCCGGCCCGCAGGCCATTGCTGTTGCCATCGATCAGGCCGGGGAAGGAGGAAACCCATGGGCTGCCGTCGGCGCGAACAGCCTGCGCATGCGAAGCGGCGATCGCGTCGGCGACAGCCGAAGCAAAAGTGTCATCCAGCGCTCCGGCCTTGGCCAGATGATCCAGCGTGCGGCTTTCGTCGAAGCGCAACATCTCGACCGCATACTCGATCGGCCGGCCGCTTCCGTCGACCTTCACCGATCCATCGGACTGTTCCGTGATCGCCACGACGCGGTGATAGATCTGCGGCGCCAGCGCCCGGTTGATCCTGATCTCCTTCTCACACGCCGCCTTGCGCTTCTCGAGCGTCGAATAATCGAGGAATGGAAATTTCACGGCGCGCTTGATTTTCAGGGCGCGTCTACCTTCGAGGAAGACTGAAGCGGCGTGCGTATCGATCCGCCTCACGTTTGGATGATCCGCGGAATTGGCGAGCGCCGCAAAGATCCGGTCCTGGGTCGCAGAATCGTCTGTCATTCCAGCTGGTACGTCCAGATGCGTCGGAAGGCGGCTCGCCCCGCGATCAGGGTAATCCATAGAAGCAGATCGCGGCCAGTCCTTGACTTCGGTCAACGCCTGTCTCCTTCCGGCCGGTCGAAGTTCCCGGCTTGACGAGGATCAAGCGTCCCGACCAAAGCCAGCCTATTCTGACGCCTGAGGAGAATCCCGATGCCGATCAAGGACGTCTTTCTGCCGCTCGTAGGCCAGCCACGCGGCCCGGCCCTTGCTGCGATCGAGAAATGCGTGGCCGTTGCCGCCGACCTCGGCGCCAGGATCACCGCGCTTGCACTCGAGGAGGATGTCTTCGTGCGGCCGAAGGTGATGCTCCCCGATGCGGCCGAGGCAAACGGCTCGCTTGGGGCGGGCGACAGTCAGCATCTCCTGGATGCGTTCACCCGCGCAACCTCCCGCACCGGCATCCGCGCTCAAAGCCGGTCGGCCAAGGTGCCGGCAGACCAGATCGCCTCAGTCCTGGCCGAGCACGGACGCTTCAGCGATCTCACGCTGCTCCCCGTGAAGCAGCACGACAGCCGAACCGAGCACATCATCGAGACGCTCCTGTTCGAATCCGGGCGGCCAGTGCTGCTTTGCCCGGAGCAGCATGTGGACGAACTGCGACCGGAATTCGAGAACGTCATGATCGCCTGGGATCACTCCGCGCGTGCGGCGCGTGCCGTCGGCGACGCGCTGCCTATCCTTCAGGCAGCAGCCCTGGTCCGCGTCGTGACCGTGGCGGACGACAAGTCAGACGCGATCGTGCAATCCGGGACGGCTCTGGTCGATCATTTGAGGGAACATGGGGTCTACGCCTCGTTCGAAACCGCGACGGGCAACGGCAGCTCGATTGGCAAGGTGCTCGGAAGCTGGGCGAATTCCCATGCCATCGATGCAATCGTGATGGGCGCCTACCATCATTCGCGCCTGAACGAGATCGTTTGGGGCGGTGTGACAAAGACCGTCATTGGCGAGCCACCGTGCTGGGTTATGCTCTCGTACTAGGCGGGTCGCCAGTTTATCGGGCTTGATCGTCAACCATCGGAACCGCCACCGACCGGGCGCATTTGCTTTCATGTCAACCTATCGTCTGAAGAACCTGCTGTCGCCGCGTTCGGTCGCGCTCGTCGGTGCGAGCGCCCGCCCGGTGTCCGTTGGACGCGCCGTTCTGGAGAACATTCAGAAGGCTGGATTCTCGGGACAGTTCGGCCTCGTCAATCCGCGCCATGCCGAGATCGGCGGCGTCGCGGCCGTGGACAGCCTCGACAAATTGCCGTTCGTACCCGAGCTCGTGATCATCACCGCGCCGGCGCGCGCGGTTCCCGGCATCGTCGATCAAGCTGCGCGACGCGGCTCGGCGGGCGCCCTGATCGTCTCGGCCGGGCTCGGTCACGGACCGGGGTCCCTGCAGGAAGCCGCCATCGCTGCGGCCCGCAAATACGGCATGCGGCTGATCGGGCCGAACTGCCTGGGCATCATGATGCCCGGCGTGAGCCTCAATGCCAGTTTTGCCGCGCACATGCCGGGGCCGGGGAATCTCGCGCTGATCTCGCAATCAGGCGCGATCGCGGCCGGTATGGTCGATTGGGCCGCGCAGCGCGGCGTCGGCTTCTCCGGCATCGTCTCGATCGGCGATCAAATCGACGTCGATGTTGCCGATCTGCTCGACCATTTCGCGATGGATCACAAGACCCGCGCGATTCTGCTCTACATCGAAGCCATCAAGGACGCGCGCAAGTTCATGTCGGCCGCGCGGGCCGCGGCGCGTGTGAAGCCGGTCGTGGTGGTGAAGTCCGGCCGAATGGCGCAGGGCGCGAAGGCGGCCGCCACCCATACCGGTGCACTCGCCGGCGCCGACGCCGTCTATGACGCGGCGTTCCGGCGCGCGGGCGTCCTGCGGGTCTCCGATCTGCGCGAGCTGTTCGATTGCGCCGAGACGCTCGGCCGCGTCGAGTCGCCGGCGGGAAAGCGCCTCGCCATCTTGACCAATGGCGGCGGCATCGGCGTCCTCGCCATTGACCGATTGGTCGAGCTCGGCGGCATTCCGGCGACCATCTCGGCCGACGCCCGCAAGAAACTCGATGACGCGCTGCCGCCGACCTGGTCCGGCGCAAATCCCGTCGACATCGTGGGCGACGCCGATGCGTCGCGCTATGCGGCGGCGCTCGAGGTGTTGCTCGCCGATCCCGACAACGATGCGGTCCTCGTTCTCAACGTGCAGACCGCGATCGCCTCGGCTGCCGATATCGCAACGATGGTGACCGAACGGGTCAAGGCATATCGCGAGAAGCACCGCGGTTGGGCCAAGCCCGTGCTCGCCTCGTGGATCGGAGCAGACCAGAACATCATCGAAACACTGTCCGGCGCGGGCATCCCGAACTATCCCACCGAGGATGACGCCGTGCGCGGCTTCATGTACCTCGTGAGGCACCGCGAAGTCGTGGAGGAGCTGAGCCAGGTTCCACCGGCGATGCCCGAGACTTTCGTGCCGGACGCACGGGCTGCGAAGCAGATCGTAGCTGCTGCCATCGCAGACGGCCGCCAATGGCTCGAGCCCGTCGAGATCAAGCACCTGCTCGAAGCGTACGATATCGCGCTGGTGCCCACATACGCCGCGGCCGATGTCGAGCAGGCGGTGGCCTACGCGAAAGACATCCTTGCGCAAGGCGCCACGGTCGTGCTGAAGATCATGTCGCGCGACATCGTCCACAAATCCGATGTCGGCGGCGTCGTGCTCAATCTGACGACGATCGAGGCGGTGCGCGCCGCCGCCATCGACATTCTCGCCCGGGCAAGCAAGCTGCGTCCGCAAGCCCGCATTGAGGGCGTCATCGTGCAGGCGATGGTCGTGAAGGCGAAGGCGCGCGAGTTGATCTTGGGCCTCGCCGACGATCCGACCTTCGGCACCGTCGTCGTGTTCGGCCGCGGCGGGACCGCGGTCGAGATCATCAACGACAAGGCGCTTGCGTTGCCGCCGCTCGATCTGCAGCTGGCCCGCGACCTGATCGACCGCACGCGCGTGTCACGGCTGCTTCGCGCTTACCGGGACGTGCCGGCGGTGAAGCCCGACGCGGTCGCCATGGTCCTGGTCAAGCTGGCGCAGATGGCCGCCGACATTCCCGGGATCCGTGAATTCGACATCAATCCGCTGCTGGCGGACGAAACCGGCGTGACCGCGGTCGACGCTCGCGTCGCGGTCGGGCCACCGCAACGGAAGTTTGCCGGCTCCGGCGCCGCCAATTTCGCCGTTCGGGCCTATCCGTCGCAATGGGAGCGCCGCCTCAAGCTCAAAGAGGGCTGGCGGATCTTCGCACGGCCGCTGCGTCCGGAGGACGAGCCGACCATCCACGCATTTCTGCGTCATGTCACGGCGCACGACCTTCGCCTGCGTTTCTTCGCGCCGATGAAGGAGTTCACACACGAGTTCATCGCGCGCCTGACCCAGCTCGACTACGCCCGCGCGATGGCCTTTATCGCGTTCGACGAGGCGACCGGCGAGATGGTCGGCGTGGTCCGACTCCATTCGGACTCGATCTACGAGAGCGGTGAATATGCGATCCTGCTGCGGTCCGATCTCAAGGGCAAGGGGCTGGGATGGGCCCTGATGCAGCTGATCATCGACTACGCGAGATCGGAGGGGCTCAAAGCGATCTCCGGTGATGTTCTCAGGGAGAACACCACGATGCTCGAAATGTGCCGGCAGCTCGGCTTCGAGGTGAAGCCGGATCCGACCGAGCCGGATATTTGCGACGTCAGGCTGAAACTTTGAGCGCCTGCTATGAGCGCGCTTCGGCCGGATTTGCCGCGGCGGAGTCCTTGGCCGGTCTCCGCAAAGTCTTGACCAGAACCGCAATCAGCGGCACCAGCACGGGCACGATCGTGCCGAGCGGATGGTGCACGGCCGCCGACACCTGGGCCTGGAATGTGCGTGCCTCGAGCTGAAGTGCTTCGATGGATGCGCCGTGAATCTCGTTGGCGAGTTCGATGTCGCGGCCTGCAGGAGGCCGGCCGGCAATCACAAAGAGAATTGCGGCGATGGCAAAATTGACGGCGCCGAGGATGGCCGCCGCGCCAATGGCACTCCAGATCTGCACCAGTGCGAAATAGGCGGACAGCTCCAGCATCAGGAGCCCGAACGCGGCGATCAGCGCCGCAAAGGCGCGCAGGCCTAGGCCGATCAGCAGGTGGCGCAGCCTGATGTCCGCGATGATCCTGTCGGTACGCCAGAGCACACGCAGATGTTTGACGACATTTTCGGTGTTCACCTAGTGCCTCCGCAGCATGAAGCGGACGACCACGCCGAGCGCGAAGGCCGAGGCCAATGATGTGATCGGGCGGTCCGCAATGAGGCCCTGAAGCTGCTGCTGCTCCTCGTCGACGGTCTCGCCGAGCTCGGCGAGCGCGGCCCTGATCTGATCGGCAAGCGCCTCCGCGCGGTCTTTCGAACTGTCGAACATCTCCTCGCCGGCCGTGCTCAGCAAGCGTGTGACGTCAAGCTTCAGCGTGCGCAGTTCTTCGCTCATCCTGTCGCTGTCGAACATGGATCTGATTTCCCCGTTAATGGAAACAAACCTAGGACTCACCGGCCCGACCGGGCTTGATTTGCGTCAAGAAGGCAGACGCGTCGTGGTCTTGAGACAGGTCAAACCGGCTGCCACATGCTGGCCTAGAATGACCGGCTGAATGGGGACCCGGTTGTCCCGATGAGGTGGAAGCGTGAACTCCGAACCGCTGTTGCTGGCAACGCCCTCCGGCGAAGAGCTGAAATTGTGCCCGGAAGGGCCGTGGATTGCTGCGAACGTGTCGATGCTGGAGACATTGTCCCGGTCGGTCGGGGCTGATGTCGATCAATCCAGAGCCGTGACCCTGGACATGTCGGGCGTCAGCGCGCTCGACACGCTCGGCGCCTGGATCCTGGAGAAGCTGTCGCGCAGGGCTTCATCATCCGGCAGGTCGGCCGAGTTTATCGGTGTCGCCGACCATTTCAGTGGCCTGATGGACGAGGTGCGTCAGGTCAACCGCCACACCCCGCCGCCGGCGCCTGCACCCGACCCTGTTCTGCTCAGGCTGAACGATCTCGGCAAGTCCACGGTCGGCGCGCGCGAAGACATCACGATCTTTCTTCAAATGCTGGGCGCGCTGTTCATGGCCCTGATCGGCGTGCTGCGCCGGCCGCGCTCGCTGCGACTGACATCGCTGATCTATCAGCTCTACCGCATCGGCTGGCAGGCCATCCCCATCGTCGTGCTGATCACCTTCCTGATCGGCGCCATCATCGCCCAGCAGGGCTTTTTCCATTTCCGCAGGTTCGGCGCGGAGTCCTACACCGTCGACATGGTCGGCATTTTGGTGCTGCGCGAGCTCGGCGTGCTGATCGTCGCCATCATGGTCGCTGGCCGCTCGGGAAGCGCCTACACCGCCGAGCTCGGCTCGATGAAGATGCGCGAGGAGGTCGACGCGCTGTCGACCATGGGCCTCGATCCCGTCCACGTCCTGATCCTGCCGCGGGTTGCGGCCCTGGTGATTGCGCTGCCGATCCTTGCTTTCATCGGATCGATCGCCGCACTCTATGGCGGCGGCCTGGTCGCGCAGTTCTATGGCGGCATGGCGCCGGCGATCTACATCGCGCGGCTGCACGAAGCGATCTCGGTCACCCATTTCGAGGTGGGCATCCTGAAGGCGCCGTTCATGGCGCTGGTGATCGGAGTAGTCGCCTGCAGCGAGGGCTTGCGCGTGAAGGGCAGCGCCGAGTCGCTGGGACGACAGACCACGACGTCGGTGGTCAAGTCGATCTTCCTGGTGATCGTGCTCGACGGCCTGTTCGCGATCTTCTTCGCCTCGATCGGAATGTGATCATGGGCGAATCGCAAGAGCAGTTCGCGATCCGCGTCCGCGACCTCGTGGTCGGCTTCGGCCGGCAGACCGTGCTCGATCATCTGTCCCTCGACGTGCGCCGGGGTGAGATACTCGGGCTCGTGGGGGCGTCCGGTGGTGGCAAGTCGGTGTTGATGCGAACCATCATCGGCCTCATCCCGCGCCAAGGCGGGACCATCGAGGTTACGGGACGGCCGATCGGCGGCCGTACCGAAGGCGCCGCCACGACATGGGGCATCCTGTTCCAGCAGGGCGCGCTGTTCTCCTCGCTGACGGTCCGGCAGAACATCCAGTTTCCGCTCCGTGAAAATCTCGTCCTGTCGCAGGAGCTGATGGACGAGATCGCGATCGCCAAGCTCGAAATGGTCGGGCTGCGGGCGCAGGACGCCGATAAATATCCGGCGGAGCTGTCCGGCGGCATGACCAAGCGCGTGGCGCTGGCGCGCGCGCTCGCACTTGATCCGCCGATCCTGTTCCTGGATGAGCCGACATCAGGTCTCGATCCGATCGCGGCGGGCGATTTCGACGCGCTGATCGGGACCCTGCAAAAGACCCTCGGCCTCACCGTGTTCATGGTCACCCATGATCTGGCGAGCCTCACCACGGTCTGTGATCGCGTCGCCGCTCTCGCCGACGGCAAGATCGTGGCGATCGGTCCGATGCGCGAACTGCTGCAATCCGAGCATCCCTGGGTGCGGGCCTATTTCCACGGCAAACGCTCGCAGATGCTGCAACACGAGATGAGATGAGACATGGAAACCCGCGCTCCCTACGTGCTGATCGGCAGTTTCGTCCTGGCGGCGATTCTCGCGGTGTTCGGCTTCGTCTATTGGCTGAACAACACCGGCGGCATCGGGCCGCGCACCAGCTATCACGTGCAATTCCAGGGCCCGGTGCCCGGTCTTCTGGTCGGCGCCGGTGTGCTGTTCAACGGCATCCGCGTCGGCGAGGTCACCCAGCTCGGGCTTGCGCCGGACAATCCACGCTTCGTCAATGCGACGATATCGGTTGCTTCAACCACGCCTGTGCGCGCCGACAGCAGGGTCGGGCTCGATTTCCAAGGGCTGACCGGCGTGCCGGTGGTGACGCTTGAGGGAGGCATCATCGTCGCCAAATCCGGCGAGCCCCCGACCCTGATTGCCGAGGCGGGTGCGGGCCAGAGCATGACGCAGGCCGCACGGGATGCACTGCGGCGGGTCGATACCGTGCTGGAGGACAATTCGGGCCCGCTGAAGGACACCATCGCCAATCTCAAGACCTTCTCGGACGGGCTTGCGCGCAACACCGGCAAGATCGACGGCATTTTGGCGGGCCTGGAGAAGATGACCGGCGGCGGAACGCCGGCGCAGAAAGTCACCTATGACCTGCGCACGCCGCAGAACCTCGGTCCGGCCGGCAAGACGCTCGCGGCGTCACTGGCCATCCCCGAGCCGACAGCGGTCGCCATGCTCCAGACCCAGCGCATGCTGTTTGCGCCTGGCGGCGACAATCCGGGTTTTGCCGATTTCCTCTGGGCCGACAGCATTCCCAAGCTGGTGCAGGCGCGGCTGATCGACAGTTTCGAGAACTACGACATCGCCCATGCGCCGTTGCGCACGGCCGATCTCGGGCAGGCGGACTATCAGCTGCTGATCGACATCAGGCGCTTCCGCATTGCCACCGAGGGAGAGACACGGGTCGAGATCGGCCTGTCGGCCCGGATCGTCGACAAGAACGGCAAGGTGGTCGCCTCGCGTCTCATCGAGACCAGCGAAAAGCTCGACAAGGTCGAACCGGCCGCGGCGGTCGCAGCGTTCGATACGGCCTTCACGCGCATCGCGAAGGAGCTGATCGGCTGGACCGTGCAGGCGGTGTGAGGGCGGCTATTCCAGGGTCTTGAGGTAGGACAGGAGATCGTGGATCTGGTCCGGACTGAGCTCGAAGGCCGGCATGTCGGCGTGGCCGGTGTTGATGCCCTCGGCCAGCGCCTCCCCAAGGCTCTCGATGGGATAGCGCTGGTGCAGGGCTCGCAGCGGCGGTGCGATCTTGAGCGGACTGTTCGACGCACGGTCGATCGCGTGGCAGCGCGCGCAATTGGCGCGCGCAAAGGCCTTGCCGCGTTGTTCGGCGGTCGGGGCCGCCAGGGCAGGCGTCATCAGAAGCAACCCGACCAACCCGTGACGCAGCGTGCCTTGCAGCATGTAAAGTGACCCCGTTTAAATCCGGGAGAAGAATAGGGCGGGGATTCCCTCCAAAATTGATCTGGGTCAACCGGCTTTGGCGCAGTGCAGTAAAATGCATCCGCGCGACGGAGTGGGCCTGATGGGCAGCCGGCGCTTGGAGCGGTCGATGAAGCCCGTAGTCACGATTGAGCCGAACTGGCAGCTCTGCAGCGATTGCGCCGTCCGCGCATCAGCGGTTTGTTCGTCGCTGGATGCGGTCGAGCTTCGGGAATTCGAGCATCTCGGCCGGGGCGTCCATTTTTCCTCGGGCGAGACTGTGTTCTCCGAGGAGGACATCACGACCTCGTTCTACAATCTCTTCGAGGGCGTCATGCGGCTGTACAAGCTGCTCCCCGACGGCCGCCGGCAGATCGTGGGCTTTGCCTTGCCCGGCGATTTCCTGGGGATGAATATTTCGGGCAGGCACAATTTTTCGGCCGATGCGATCGGCGCGGTGACCGTATGCCAGTTCGCGAAGGCACCCTTCGGCCGTTTCATCGAGGACCGGCTGCACCTCCTCAGGCGGATCAACGAGCTGGCGATTCGCGAGCTGAACCAGGCCCGGGACCACATGGTCCTGCTCGGCCGCCGTTCGGCGGACGAAAAGGTTGCGGCCTTTCTGCTCGGCTGGCGCGAGCGGCTGGTCTCGCTGAAGGGGGCATCGGACACGGTCCCGCTTCCGATGAGCCGCCAGGACATCGCCGACTACCTCGGCCTGACCATCGAGACCGTCAGCCGCACGTTCACCAAGCTGGAGCGCCACGGCGTGATCGAGATCATTCACGGCGGGATCAGCCTGCTCGATCCGGCGAAGGTCGAGGCCTTGGCCGCAGCCTGATTCCGACGCAGCGCGGCTCGATTTTGATCGGGATCAATGCATTCGGCCGCGTGCCCCGAATAATGCCTGAAACCACAGGGGAGGGCATCATGCCGGCTGACGCGTTGCTTATGAGCATCATTGTCGTAGCAATCTTTGTCACATTCGCCGGGGCACTGGCCTGGGCAGACCGGCAAACCAGTGCGGGCCCGCTCAAGTCAGACGTCAAGCGTCGAAGCTCCTGAGATCACGGTCGCATTTGCGCCCGCGGCGCGGGCTATGCCGTGCGAGTGCGGGAGGGTTGGCAGCGCCTCAACGCAAGGCGGCGTGCGGCGCCTGCAACTCTGCATCGCCTAGGACGCATTGGCTCATCCTTCGGCTGCCGGCTTCACGCCTGACCGCGGCATATTTTCGCCGCGTTTGCCTCAAATAGGGAGCATGCTTTCCGGTTGAAAAACTGGGCTACACTGACTACGCAGGGACCCCAGTGCCTCGCAGTCTTAGGAGCCCAGTGGCGTGCCTCAGGACAAGACCGGCGACGACCCCCGACAAGCGGCGGGAAATAAATTATCGGTCCTGCGCAAGCACCCGATCTTTGCGGATCTGGGGCCGGAGGCGCTGGATCAGCTCTGCCGTTACGCCAAGCACACCACGGTGAAGCGCGGCGCGACGATCGCCGCCAAGGGCGATCCCGGCAACAACCTGTTTGCGGTGATCACGGGGACGGTGAAGATCTCCTCTTCGTCGCCCGATGGCCGTAACGCCATTCTCAATCTGATCGGTCCCGGAGAGATCTTCGGCGAAATCGCGGTGCTCGACGGCGCCCCCAGGTCGGCCGATGCGACCGCCAACACCAATTGCGAGCTCTACATCATCGATCGCCGGGACTTCCTGCCGTTCGTGAAGAGCCAGCCGGCGCTCGCAATGAAATTCATCGAGCTGCTCTGCGCGCGCCTGCGCTGGACCAGCCAGCAGGTCGAGCAGGTGATCCTGCAAAATCTGCCGGGCCGGCTTGCGAGCGCGCTGCTCGGGCTCACCGAAGAGCGCAAGTTCGACTCCGGCAGCGGCACGCTCGTCATCACGCAGCAGGAGATCAGCGAGATGGTGGGGATGACGCGCGAGAGCATCAACAAGCAATTGCGCGCCTGGGCGGGCCGCAACTGGGTTCGCCTCGAGCACGGCGCCATCGTCGTGCTCGATATGGATGCCTTGCGCGAACTCGCCGAGAGCGGGCTCGACAGCTAGCTGTCGATGATCGCGACGGCGCGGGTCCAGCCTGCGGAGGCCCGCTCGATCTTCACCGGAAAGCACGAGACGGTGAACCCGGTCGAAGGCAGCTGGTCGAGATTGTGCAGCTTCTCGAGATGGCAATAGCCGATGTGCCGCCCCGCCTTGTGGCCCTCCCAGATCAGGCCGGCGTCTTTCGTTTCGGCATATTTCTTCGCGGTATGGACGAACGGCGCGTCCCAGCTCCAGCCGTCGGTGCCGGTCAGCCGCACGCCGCGTTCGAGCAAATACATGGTGGCCTCATAGCCCATGCCGCAGCCCGAGCTGACATAATCGGCTTGGCCGAACCTGGCGCCGGCGCCGGTGTTGACGACGACGATCTCCAGCGGCGACAGCGCATGCCCGATCCGCCTCAACTCCTTCTCGACGTCGTCGGCGCTCGCCACGTAGCCGTCGGGGAGATGACGGAAGTCGAGCTTCACGCCGGGCTGAAAGCACCACTCCAGCGGCACCTCGTCGATCGTCCATGACCGCTCGCCGCGATTCATGGTTGGATGGAAGTGCCAGGGCGCATCCAGATGCGTGCCGTTATGGGTCGACAGCGAGACCTGCTCGACGGCCCAGCCCTGGCCGTCCGGCAGGTCCTGCGCCGTGAGGCCCTCGAAGAACTGCAGCATCCGCGGCAGGCCCTGCTGGTGATCGATGTACTGGATTGCCGGGTGATTGCCCGGCGGATCGGCCGTCACGTCGTTTCTGAGCGGCACGGAGATGTCGATCAGCTTCCGCGGCATGGGCATTCCTCGGGATGGTCGTTTTGTTTCGCAGCATCTTGAGGGGGCCGCACCGGCGTCGTCAAGCAACGCCCACGAACGCTTCCCGCGCCGGACGACCAGATGATTTCGGAAAAACTGGACGATGGGCCGGTTGTCTGCCCAAAGCCGGCTTGATCCATCGATGCAACTCTAGCATTGATCGATGCCGGATTTAGCTTGGACAGAGAATGCCGCGCGCCCTAGGGACGACAATGGCGCTTGACTTCACACCGGAAGTGGAGCGACCCAAGGCGGCCCGCAGCTCTGCCCAACGACATAATCAACTCAGGAGGAAGCTCAGATGAAGATACTTACCGGCGTCATCGCAGCCGCTCTGCTGGCGGTCTCAGCCCCTTTGGCGACCGCACGCGATTTCCGTTCCGCCGACATCCATCCCGCCGATTATCCGACCGTCGAGGCCGTCAAGTTCATGGGCAAGCAGCTCGCAGCGGCGAGCGGCGGCAAGCTCGGCGTGAAGGTGTTCCCCAACGGTGCGCTGGGCTCCGAGAAGGACACCATCGAGCAGCTCAAGATCGGCGCACTCGACATGATGCGGATCAACGCATCGCCCTTGAACAACTTCGTGCCGGAAACGATCGCGTTGTGCCTGCCCTTCATCTTCCGGGACACGCAGCACATGCGTACCGTCCTTGACGGGCCGATCGGCGACGAGATCCTGGCGGCGATGGCGCCCGCAGGCCTGATCGGCCTCGCCTATTACGACAGCGGCGCGCGGTCCATTTACACCGTCAAGGCACCGATCAAGTCGCTTGCGGACGTCAAGGGTCTGAAAATTCGCGTCCAGCAATCCGATCTGTGGGTCGGCATGATCCAGAGCCTCGGGGCCAATCCGACGCCGATGCCCTACGGCGAGGTCTATACCGCTCTCAAGACCGGTCTGGTGGACGCTGCCGAGAACAACTGGCCGTCTTACGAGTCCTCGCGCCATTTCGAGGCCGCCAAGTTCTACAACGTCACCGAGCACTCCCTGGCGCCCGAAGTTCTCGTGATGTCGAAGACGGTCTGGGACACGCTGAGCAAGGAGGACCAGGGGATGGTCCGCAAGGCGGCGAAGGAATCGGTCCCCGTCATGCGCAAGCTCTGGGACGAGCGTGAGCAGGCGTCCCGCAAGACCGTCGAAGCGGCCGGTGTTCAGGTCGTGACGATCGCCAACAAGGCGGAATTCGTCGACGCGATGAAGCCGGTGTACGACAAGTTCGCCGGTGACGAGAAGCTGAAGGGCCTCGTCAAGCGTATCCAGGACACGAAGTAAGTCCATAGCGTCGGTCCGGCGCGCCGACTGGCGACGCCGGACCGACGCGTTGGAGGCGCGCAAGGAGACTTGCAAGGAGACTTGGATGACAGACCCTCACGTCGCAGACCACGAACTGGACGTAGCCGGACGCCCGTCCACCGGTTTGCTGTCCCGGATCAATGCTCCCGTCGCTCGGCTGGGGATGTATCTGTCGGTGACCGGACTGCTCGTCATCGTCACCATCGTCTTCTACCAGGTGTTCGGACGCTACGTGCTCAATTCCAGCCCGACCTGGACGGAGAACCTTGCCTTGGTTCTGATCCTGTATGTCACGTTGATCGGCGCCGCGGTCGGTGTGCGCGATGCCGGACATATCGGCATGGACAGTTTGCTGGTGATGCTGCCGGATCATGCGCGGGAGAAGATCGAGCTTGTCATCCACGTCCTGGTCGCCGGGTTCGGCGTCGCGATGGCCTATAACGGCTGGATCCTCGGGGCGTCGGTCGGAACCGTGAAGATCCCCAATCTCGGGCTGCCCGAAGTCATCCGCTACGTACCGCTGATCGCCTCCGGCGTCCTGATCGTCTCCTTTTCAATCGAGCACATCATCGCTCTCCTGCGCGGCGAAGAGGTCGTCCCCTCATGGAACTGATCATTCTCGGCGCCACTTTCTTCGGCTTCCTGGTCCTCGGCGTCCCCGTCGCCTTCGCGATCGGCCTCTCGGCGATTTGCACCATCCTCTACGAGGGCCTCCCGGTCGCGGTCATCTTCCAGCAGATGATGTCGGGGATGAACATCTTCTCCTTCCTCGCCATCCCGTTCTTCGTCTTCAGCGGTGAGCTGATGCTGCATGGCGGCGTCGCCGACAAGATCGTGCAGCTCGCCAAGAATCTCGTCGGACACATCCGCGGCGGGCTCGGCATGTCGAACGTGGTCGCCTGCACGCTGTTCGGCGGCGTGTCCGGCTCGCCCGTGGCCGACGTGTCGGCGATGGGGGCGGTGATGATCCCCATGATGAAGAAAGAAGGGTTCGACACCGACTACGCCGTCAACGTCACGACCCATGCTTCGCTGGTCGGAGCACTGATGCCGACCAGTCACAACATGATCATCTATGCGCTCGCCGCCGGCGGTAAGGTCTCGATCGGCGCGCTGATCGCCGCCGGCCTCCTGCCGGCGCTGGTGCTGATGGTATGCATGCTGGTCGCCGCTTACGCGGTCGCGGTGAAGCGCGGCTATCCGGCCGGCAAGTTCCCGGGCTGGCCCGCGGTTTTTCGCTCGTTCGCGGCCGCTCTGCCCGGCCTTCTGATCGTCGGCATCATCCTGGCGGGCATCCTGTCGGGCGTGTTCACGGCGACCGAATCCGCGGCCGTCGCGGTCACCTACACGATCCTGCTGACGTTCTTCATCTACCGCACGATGACCTTGCCGAACTTCCTGCGCGCGGCGGCCAAGGCGGTGAAGACCACGGGGGTGGTGCTGCTGCTGATCGGCGTCTCCACTATGTTCCAGTATTTAATGGGGCTTTACGAGGTGGCCGACTTCGCCGGCGAGATGATGAGCAGGGTCTCGAACCAGCCCTGGGTCATCTTCCTGCTCATCAACGTCATTCTGTTCGTGCTCGGCACGTTCATGGACATGGCCGCGACCATCCTGATCTGCACGCCCATCTTCCTGCCGATCGCGATGAAGGCGGGCATGGATCCGGTGCAGTTCGGCATGCTGATGCTGATCAACTGCGCGCTCGGGCTGAACACCCCGCCGGTCGGGACGACGCAGTTCGTGGGCTGCGCCATCGGCGGCATCTCGGTGGGCGCGGTGATGCGCACTATCCTGCCGTTCTACGCCGCCCTGATCGCAGCTCTGATGTTCGTGACCTACGTCCCCGCCTTCTCGCTGTGGCTGCCCCGTCTGCTGATGGGCTACAAGGGCTAGCAGCAACGCAGGGAGAATCTATCCGTGACTGACTATCGCAAGCTCTTCGATCTCACCGGCAAGACGGCCGTGGTGCTGGGCGCCGCCTCCGGAATCGGCAAGTCGTCGGCCGAGGCGCTGGCCGGGCTCGGCGCCCGTGTCGTCTGCGCCGATCGTGCGATTGAAGGCGCTGAAGCAACCGCCGCCGCCATTCGTGAGAACGGCGGCTGGGCGGAGGCGGCTGCGTGTGACGCGGCGAGCGCTGCGGACGTCAACGCACTGGCCAAGACCGTGATGCAGAAATTTTCGCGGCTCGACATCGCGGTGACGACGCCCGGGCTCAACATCCGCAAGACCATCCTCGACTACACCGAGGAGGATCTCGACCGCGTCCTCAACCTCAACATCAAGGGCACGGTCTGGTTCTTCCAGGCCTTCGGCCGCATCATGGTCGAGCAGAAGAACGGCAGCATCATTGCCTGCTCCTCGGTGCGGGCGGTGACTATCGAGCCGGGCCTTGGCGTCTACGGCTCGACCAAGGCCGCCATCGGCCTGCTGGTGAAGGGCTTTGCTTCGGAGGTTGGACGCTCCGGCGTGCGCGTCAACGCGATCGCGCCGAGCATCGCCGAGACCGCGCTGACCGGCCCGTTCAAGCAGCGTCCCGACATCTACAATCTCTACGCCGGCCATACCGTGTTCAACCGCTGGAGCAGCGCCGACGAGGTCGCGACAGCCGTCGCCTATCTCGCCTCGGACGCCGCGAGCTATGTCAGCGGCAGCACATTGTTTGTCGATGGTGGCTGGACCGCCGTCGACGGTCCGCCGACCGGTCTCACCCAGTTGCACACATAGGGCGATTATCTAGCCTGCAAAGCCGGCGCGCTGGCGCAGATCCCTGCGGTCTGCGCTGGTCAGCAACGCGATCAGCGCGGCCGCCTCTTGTGGATGTACGGCCCGCGTGGTCACGCCGGCCGTGTACATCGTCACGAGCTCGCAGCCCGGCGGCAGCGCTCCTGACAGCGCGATGCCGTCGGTCGCGATGATCTCGGTGGCCTGTGTACAGCCGATCGGATGCGCCGCGGTGGACGCCGCAAGCTCCCGCATCGCGGTCGCGCCGTTGGGAAAGATCTTGAGGCGCGAAGCGACCTCGTAGGCGATGCCGAGTTGATCCAGCACCTTTGCGACGTGCTGTCCCGCCGTCGAGGCTTTCGTGTCCGGCACGTAGATCGCGTCGGCGCTGCGCAGTACCTCGCGCAAATCGGCCTCGGTCTTCACGGTCACCTTGGGATCGCGGCTGCGGACCGCCAGCGCGGTCTCGACCCGCCCGACATCCGAGATCGAGGCTGGGATGACGAGCGTCTCTTCGGCAAGCTTTGCAAGCAGCGCTTGCGTCAGGATGACGAGATCGGCCGCCGTTCCCGCCCGCAGCTTGTTCGCCATGACGCCGACCGCGCCGAACTCGCCGTCGATGCCGAAGCCGGTCTGCGTCTTGAAGGGATCGCCGAGGCCGCGCACCAGGCCTTGCGCCGCGCCTCCACTCAAAATGCTCACTGTCGTCACGACGCCTGCTCCATGGCTGCAATGATCTTGTCGCGGGTGATCGGCAGGTCGCGCACGCGCACGCCGAGGCAATCGTAAACGGCATTCGCGATCGCCGCCGTCACCGGGCCGTGGGCGGCCTCGCCGGCGCCGACCGGCTCGATCTCCGGCCGCTGGACGATCTCGACATCCACCATCGGCACCTCGCTGAAGGTGAGGATCGGATAGTCGGTCCAGGACGTCGATGTGATGCGCGTGCGGCCGAAGCGGACGCGTTCCTTCAGGACCCAGCTTGTCGCCTGGATCGCGCCGCCCTCGATCTGGTTGATGACGCCGTCCGGGTTGATGGCCTCGCCGACATCGACCGCAAGCGTCAGCCGCTTGACGCGGATGTTGTCAGTGCCCTCGATCTCCGCAATCGCGGCGCAATAGGCCCCGGTGTTCTTGTAGCGGGCGAAGCCGACGCCGTGACCGATGCCGGACTTCTTTTGCGGTTTCCATTGCGCGCGTCGTGCCACCGCGCGAATGACCTCCTTTGCCCGTTCGTCGCGCAGATGGCGCAGGCGGAACGCGATCGGGTCTTCGCCGCGGAGGGCGGCGATCTCGTCGAGCAGGGACTCGATGGCGAACACATTGCCTTGTCCGCCAAGCGTCCGCAGCGCCGAGGTCCGCACCGGCATGGTCAGCAGCCGGTGGCTCGTGACCGTCCAGGCCGCGAGGTCGTAGAGCGGAACGGAGTTGCGGTCGCCGCCGCCGCCATTGGCCGCGGGCGGATTGGTCGAGATCATGCGCGGGTAGGGGTTCGTAATCTCGGTTGCGGCAAGCAGCGCGGGCTGTGCCGCGCGCCCTGGCCGCGCTGCGTGGCCGTTGCTCCAGATCGCATGGCGCCAACCGACGATCTCGTTGTCCCCATCGAGGTCGGCTTCGATCTCGATCGCCATCGCCGCGCCGAACGGCGCGTGGGCCATCTCGTCGTGGCGCGACCATTGCACCCGCACCGGACGGCCGCCGGCCGCTTTCGCCAGCAGCACGGCATCGAGCGCGACGTCATCGGCGGCATTGTGTCCGTAGCAGCCAGCGCCCTCCATGTGCTCGACGACGATGCTCTCGATCGGCAGCTTGAGCACGATCGCGAGGTCGGCGCGCAGCAGATAGACGCCCTGGCTGTGCGTCCAGACATGGACGCGATCGCCACTCCATTGTGCCATCGCACAGGACGGCGCGATCGAGGCATGCGCGATGTAGGGACGGGTGTATTGCCGGCGGAGGGTGCGAGCAGCTTTCTTTATCGTTGCTGCAGAGGTCCTGGTGTCGATGACAGTGGTCTCGACCGGCTGGCTCTTCAGGAGTCCGGCGAGATCAGCTTCATCGGGTAGCGGCTCACCGGCCGACCATGTCGCCCCCTTGCGCAAGGCTTTCAGCGCGGCCTCCGCCGCTGCCTCGCCGTCGGCAACCACGCCGGCAAAGCCGCCGTCGCGGACGATCGCGACGAGGCCGGGAACGGTTCGCGTCGCGGTCTCGTCGAGCGCGATCAGCCTGGCGCCGGAAATGTCCGGCCGCAGCACGCGTCCGTGCAGCAAGTCCGGCAGCGGACAGTCATGGATAAAGCGCGGCCGCGCGAACACCTTGTCTGGAATGTCGACGCGCTGGACCGAATGTCCGGCCACAGTGCGTTTGGCGACGATCTTCGCTGTCGCGCCCGCTTTGGCGTCGTGGTCGAGCGAGACGTCACCGGCCAACTCCCAATAGCTGGTCCTGACATTGCCGGGACCCGAGATCGTGCCGTCATGGATGTCGAGCAGCGAGGCATCGACACCGAGACGTTCGGATGCTGCGACGAGGAAGCGCTGGCGGACCTCGGCACAGGCGTGGCGCAGCGCCCGGCCGGATTGCTGGACCGAAAGGCTGCCCGAGGTGACGCCCTCGTTCGGACTTGCCGCCGTGGAGGCGCGGATCATCTCGATGCGGCCAATATCGACGTCGAGCTCGTCGGCTGCGATCTGCGCTAGGGCCGTGACGATGCCCTGGCCGATCTCGACCTTGCCGGGCGAGATCGCCACACGGCCTTCGCCGATGAGCTTCACCCAGGATGACAGCTTGGGATTGGCAGCAAGGCTGACCGGCAGTGTTTGGGCAGGGGACGGCGCACTCATGTTTCCACCATCTCCGACGCCGCCCGCAGCACAGCGCGGACCATGCGGTTGTGCGATCCGCAGCGGCACAGATTGCGATCAAGCGCCGCTTTCACCTCGGCCTCCGTCGGCGACGGATTGCGCTTCAGCAAAGCCGCCGCGCTGATCAGGATTCCCGAGACGCAATAGCCGCATTGTATCGCCTGTTCGGCGTTAAAGGCGCGTTGCAGCGGATGCGGTTGCTCCGCTGTGCCGAGGCCTTCCACCGTGACGACGTCCTTGTCCGCGACCGACCACATCGGCAGGTCGCACGAGGCCATCGCTCGGTCGTCGACCATGACATGGCAGGCGCCGCACTCGCCGGCTCCGCAGCCGAAATGCGGACTTGTAACGCCGAGCCGGCTGCGCAGCACGTCGAGCAGCGTCTGATCCGGATCGGCATCCACGGCCGCGGCCGTGCCGTTGAGCTGGAATTGAATGGTAGGCATTGTCGCTCTACAGCCTCAGGACTTGTCGAACTTCTTGACCACGTCGGCCCATTTTTCGATGTCGCCGCGCAGGAATTTGTCGAATTCCTCCGGCGTCATTGACATCGGCACCGCGCCCTGCGCAGTCCAGAGCTTGACGATGTCGGGCCGCTTCACCATTGCGTTCACGGCGGCATTGAGCTTGTCGATCACGGGTTTCGGCGTGCCGGTCGGCGCCATCAGGCCGAGCCAGATCGTGGCTTCGTAGCCTGCGACCCCCGCCTCGATCGCGGTCGGCACGTTCGGCAGCACCGCTGAGCGTTGCTTGCCGGTGGTCGCGAGCGCGCGGACCTGGTTCTCGCCGATGTTCGGCGCCATCGCCGGCACGGCGTCGATTATCATCTGCACCTGCCCGCCGATCACGCCGCTGCGTGCCTCGCCACTGTTGCGATAGGGCACGTGGACGAGGTCGATGCCGGCCATGGCTTTGAACAGCTCGCCGGCCATGTGATAGGGCGTGCCCTGGCCGGAGGAGGCGTAGTTCAGTTTGCCGGGCTGCGACTTGGCGAGCGCGACGAACTCCTGCAGCGTCTTCGCTGCGACTTGCGGGTTCACCACGATGACGAGATCGGAAGAGTTGACTGGTGCGATCGGCGCGAGGTCGCGCATCAGCTCGTATTTGCGTTTATCCGGTGTCAGCAAGGATTCGTTCGCGGTCTGGGTGTTGGACATCATCAACAGCGTGTAGCCGTCGGCGGGCGACTTCGCCGCTTCGACGGTGCCGATGACGCCGCCCGCACCGGTGCGGTTCTCGATCACGAAGGGCTGGCCAAAACTCTCCTGGAGCGCATTGCCGATCTGCCGGGCCGCGACATCGGCCGGCCCACCGGCGCCAAAGGGCACGACGATCCGGACCGAATGGTTGGGATAGTCTTGCGCCAGGGACGGCGGTGCGGAGCATGCGCTGAGCAGGCCGGCGGCCAGCGCCAGCATGAACTGTCGGGCCGTCACACCCACCTCCCTGATGTCGTTCTTGTTGTTGGGCACTGTAGCGGCAGGGGAGGCGGACTGTCGACGCCTCACAAGGCTGATGGTGCCTGGAATCTCGGGTGGTTTTCGGTGTGGCGGCGCCGCTCTTCGCGGTCGCGGCAGGAACCGGCGGCGCGTGATTTGAGCAAATCGCATGGGCGTTGCCGGATAAATACCCTCGGCTGAGGGGTATTTTGGTGTTACCAAATTGGACATGAACCAGCACGCCAAGATCGAAATCCGCCATTCGACCTGTCCGCATGATTGCCCGTCGGCCTGTGCCCTCGATGTCGAGGTGCTCGAGGGACGCAGCATCGGTCGTGTCCGCGGTTCGAAAAAGCAGACCTATACGGCCGGCGTGGTCTGCGCCAAGGTCGCCCGTTATGCCGAGCGCATCCATCATCCTGAACGGCTGATGTATCCGCTGCGCCGAACGGGTGCGAAGGGCTCCGGCCAATTCGCCCGGATCAGCTGGGATGAGGCGCTGGACGAGATCGCGGATCGCTTCAACCAGGCCGAGCGCGAATTCGGCGCGGACTCAATCTGGCCGTACTATTACGCCGGCACGATGGGACTGGTGATGCGCGACGGCCTCAACCGCCTCACGCATGTGAAGAAATATTCGCGGTTCTATCAGACCATCTGCGCCAATGTCGGGCGCATCGGGTTCGCGATCGGCACCGGCAAGATCGCCGGCGTCGATCCGCGCGAGATGGCGCTGTCCGACCTGGTGGTGATCTGGGGCACCAACCCCGTCAACACGCAGGTCAACGTGATGACGCACGCCGCCCGTGCGCGCAAGGAGCGCGGCGCCAAAATCGCGGCCGTCGACATCTACGACAACGAGACCATGAAGCAGGCGGATATCAAGATCATCCTGCGGCCCGGCACCGACGGCGCGTTCGCTTGCGGCGTGATGCATGTCCTGTTCCGCGACGGCTATGCCGATCGCGCCTATATGGACAAGTACACCGATTGCCCTGGCGAGCTCGAGGCGCATCTGAAGACCCGCACGCCGGAATGGGCGTCCGCGATCTCGGGCGTGCCGGTGGCGGAGATCGAGGCTTTTGCCAAACTGGTCGGCGAGACCAAGCGGACCTTCTTCCGGCTCGGCTACGGCTTCACCCGCTCGCGCAATGGCGCGGCGCAGATGCATGCCGCGAACTGCATTCCAGCGGTGACCGGCGCCTGGCAATATGAAGGCGGCGGTGCCTTCTTCAACAATTACGCGCTGTGGCACTTCAATGAATCCATCATCGAAGGCCACGACGCCATCGACCCAACCATCCGCGCGCTCGATCAGTCGCAGATCGGCCGCATCCTCACCGGCGATTCCGAGGCCCTGCACGGCAAGGGTCCGGTCAAGGCGATGCTGATCCAGAACACCAACCCGATGACAGTGGCGCCGGAGCAGGCGCTGGTGCGGCAGGGTTTTGCGCGCGAGGATCTGTTCGTCGCGGTGCACGAGCAGTTCATGACCGAGACCGCCGAGATGGCCGACCTCGTGCTGCCGGCGACGATGTTCATGGAACATGACGATCTCTATTACGGCGGCGGCCACCAGCACATCTCGGTCGGGCCGAAGCTGATCGACCCGCCCGGCGAATGCCGCTCCAATCACGAGGTGTTGCAGGCGCTGGCGCCGCGGCTTGGCGCCAGGCATCCGGGATTTGAGCTGACGCCGCGTGAATTGATCGACGCGACGCTGAAGCTGAGCGATCACGGCGACATAGCCGGCCTGGAAGCCGACCTCTGGCGCGACCTGCAGCCGGACTTCCGCACGTCGCATTATCTCGACGGCTTCGCCCATGCCGACAGGAAATTCCATTTCAAGGCCGATTGGGCGCATCCGCCGTTCGGCCAGAAGATGGGTGACTTCGACAAGATGCCGTCGCTGCCGGACCATTGGGCGGTGATCGAGCATTCCGACCAGGCCCATCCGTTCCGGCTTGCCACGAGCCCGTCGCGCAGCTTCCTCAACACCACCTTCAACGAGACGCCGTCCTCCCAGGCGCGTGAGGGCAAGGCGAGCGTGATGATCCATCCCCTGGATGCGGCCGCGCTCGACATCGCGGATGGCGACGCCGTGACACTCGGCAACACCCGCGGCGAGACCACGCTGATCGCCACACTGTTCGAAGGCGTGCGCCGCGGCGTGCTGATCGCGGAGTCCGTTCATCCCAACAAGAACCATATCGGCGGCCGCGGCATCAACGTCCTGACCGGCGCCGAGGCGGTCGCGCCGATTGGCGGCGCTGCGTTCCACGATAACAAGGTCTGGATCAGCAAAGCGGCCGGCGTCTAAACGCAGGTATCGTTCCGCAAATTTGTGTCGAGGCGCTAGCGTCGCAGATTGCCCTTGCGCTGGTGCGCAGGTCTGCCGCAAATGTCCGTAAAGTTTTTGTCAACGGACGAGCAGGCCATGACCGACACCAACAGCGTCATCACCGAAAAGCGCGGACAGGCGTTCTGGATCACCATCAACCGCCCGGAGAAGCGCAATGCGCTGAACGGCGATGTAATCGCCGGCATCGTCAAGGGCTATCGCGACGCGCATGACGACAAGGACGTTCGCGTCATCGTCCTGACCGGGGCGGGCGAGAAGGCATTTTGCGCCGGCGCCGACCTGCAAAACTCGGGCGCGGCGTTCGCGATGGATTTCTCCAGGCCCAATGTCGACTATGCCGATTTGCTGCGGCTGTCGCAGAACGCGACCAAGCCAGCGATCGCGCGTGTCGGCGGCGTCTGCATGGCCGGCGGCATGGGGCTCCTGTGCATGACCGACATGGCGGTCGCGGCCGACAATGTCATCTTTGGCCTGCCCGAGGTGAAGGTCGGCGTGTTTCCGATGCAGGTGCTGAGCCTCCTGCAGAACATCGCGCCGCCGCGACTCGTCAACGAATGGGCGCTCACCGGCGAGCCCTTCGATGCGAAAGCCGCGCAAAACGCAGGCCTCCTCAACTACGTCGTCCCGGCCGCCGAGCTGGACGCAAAAGTCGACTGGCTGATCGGCCGCATCGTCGACAAGTCGCCGACCGCAATCCGCCGCGGCAAATACGCCATGCGCGCGATCGCCTCCATGTCGTTCGACGAGAGCATCGCCTATACCGAAAGCCAGATCGCGTTGCTCGCGATGACCGAAGATGCGAAGGAAGGCCTGAAGGCCTTTGGCGAAAAGCGCAAACCCCAGTGGCTGGGAAAATAGCTTTGTCGTCAATTGGCTTCAAGACTTGCAGAGAGGTCTGCCTCATCCAACCTGTAGTCTCAGCGACCCATGATAAAGTGCCGTTCGTGACCATGCAAACGGCCCCTATTTCGTCAGTATCGCAGATCGTGGTCGGCGTCGTATCGGAAGGCGTCCGTCCGATCGGACTGTAGATTGGAGCGCGCCGGTAGGGCCGGAATCGTTCATGGCACAACGACCGAGAGCGTCGTTGTCACGATAACCAATTGTCATCCGCGATCTTCGGCCGTGCGGACGATGCCGTCGCCGGCACAGGCGCCCAGGCGGTAGAACCGGGACAGGCTACGAACCCATCCGCCCGAAGGATCCGCCCACCAGAGCGGCGTCGTCACGACCGGACAATTGCCGTGAACCGGATGCCCCGTGACGTAGCCGGCCAGCCTCACGCCGTCGCTCGTCGGGACGGGCGCCCAGTCCTGCAGGAGCGGCGCGTCGCTGAGAACAGTAGCCGGAACAGCGGAACTGCGATGCAGCCGTTCGCAGTCGTCGGCAAGCGCGTGAAGTCGATCGGGCAGATCGGAGGAGATGCGAGCGGGATCGAGAAACCGAAACGCGCGGACCAGCATGGGCAAGACCTTCGGCAGGAGCTTTCGATGGAGTGATGTTGGGGCGGGACTTGCCCTATCCTCCGACCTCGATCACGAGCGAGCCGTCGAAGGCGGGGTTCTCGCTGCCGTACCCGTGGGGATTGCAGACAATCCGGGTCTCGGCGACGCGAGAATTGGCGACGCGATAGTCGCTGGAATTATGGACATGGCCGTGCACCCACATCGTGGGGCGATGGGCCTCGATGATGGCCGTCATGTCGCTCACGAAAGCCGCCGTGACCGGATCGGTCCGGTACTTGGGCAGCACCGAGTTCCAATGGACGGCATGGTGGCTGATGACGACGATCGGCCCACCGAAGCCGGTCGAGAGCGTCGCGTCGATGTAGGCGCGGGACTGATGATGGAGCAGCGCGGCTTCCTGCGGTCGGAACCGCAGCCACGGCCGCTTCTGCCAGCCGATGCGACGATGATCGTTCATGCCGGCCGCGCACGCGCTCATCGAGGCGCCGATATTGGTCTCGCCGAAGATGCGGTAGTCGGTCCACAGCGTTGCGCCGACGAAACAGACGCCGTTGAGCACGACCGTGTCGTTCTCCAAGAAGTGGATGTTGAAGGTTGGGGCTTTCGCGCGGGCAAGCGTGAGCTCGTCCGGAAGGAAGCGGTGATAATATTCGTGGTTGCCGGCCACCATCAGGATCGGGATGGGCATCGGTACGATGCGGCGCAGGTAGGCAAAGGCGTTGACCGCGCCCTCGCAGACGTCGCCGGCCACGACGACGGCGTCGACGTCGGGGCGGATCGTGATCGGCTTGATCGGATGAACGTCCGCGTGGAGATCGGACAGGATCTGGATGTTCATGCGCTTTCTCCCTCGCGCTGGCGTGTTTGGAAGGCGGTGAGCAGCACCGCCTCGGCCTCGCGGTATTTTTCCTGATCGTCGACGTAGCGCCGCCCATAGGCGCTCCAGGAGGTGGCGAGCTCGACGGCATGTTCGTGGCCGAGGTGGGTCAGACCGGCGATCTGGGCCATGACCAGCGCGGCCGTCGCGTTCGGCGCCAGGGCAGAGCGGCACAATGCCGTCATGGCGATGTCGACGCTCAGCGTGATCTCCGTGATCGGCATCAGGAAGAGCGCGACGTCGATCGCCGCAGTCGCATTGCCGGCAAGCGCGGCGGCGAAGTCGTCGTCGCCACGGAGCAGGGCAATCCGATCGAGGGTCGTGCGCAGCAGGGCCTGCTCGGCGTGACGAAACATGTCGGGCGGCAACGTCCGCCACCATTGCAAGGCCGTGACGTCGCTGGCCTCGAACGGCCACAGACGCTTCGGCGTCTTGACCGGCCAAGGGATGTTGTCGACGGGAACGAATTGCGCATCCCTGGCGGGTTCGGCCGCCAGGAGAGTGCAGGTGCCGGCATCGGGCTCGCGAGCCTCACGGTGCCGGGGTTTGCGCTCCGGCACCTCCGTTGCATCGGTCATGAGGTCGGCTCCTAGGCTGCGATCAGGATCGGCTGCGGATAGCGCGGGGCCTGCCACTTGCTGGAGTCGACATGGGCGCCGGTGACGACCTTCGCGGCGATAGCCGCCGACGGGAAGCACACGGCCACGCACAGGCGCTGGCGATCCTGCAGGCCCGGGATCGGCATCAACGCATCGGCGTCCATCAGCTCGTCGCGGCGCGTCTCGACGATCGGCGGCGCGCTGGGGTTGACGGTGCTGCGGACCTCGGAGCCCGCCATCACGACGAAGCCGTCGGGGGCGTGGTAGCCGCGCGCCCAGAGGTCGGAATAGGCGAGCTCGAGCTCGCTGCCGGTCGGCGGCGCGGCGACCACGCCGATCTGCATCGGCCCGGAATCATCGGGGCCGACCGGTTCGGCCTCGACGGCGAGGCGGCGCTGGCTGCCGAAGTTGCTGCGCAGCGTCCGGCATCCGGCGTCGAACAGGAGGCGCTCGCCGTGCTCGACGAAGATGTCGAGCGAGACGCGCCGGTGGCTCGGCAGCTCCAGGACCTGCGGACTGACGCCCTTTCTGACCTCGACCAGCCCCGCCTCCTCGGCGATCCTGGTGAAGCGATACTGCAGGTAAAGGGCGGCGCACCGGTCGAGCCAGGCGCCTTCGTAGCCCGAGACCACGTAGACCTCCTTGGCGAAGCTCTTGGTGGAGTCGCGGAAGTGATCGGAGAGCCTGCGGCCGACATTGCCGGTCTCCCCGATATAGGCACTGGCATGATCGGCCAGGATGTAGCAGGCCGGCACGGCCGCGCGCGCCATCGACATGTCCCGGATCATCGCGAACGGGAAGGCGGACACCGAGAGGCGGCCGACGTCGTCGTGCACCTCGCGCAGGCCCTCGATGCCGCCGAGCGGGCGGTGGACGATGGTGCAGGCGGCCTGCACCGAGTTGCTGGCAGAAAAAAGCGTCATGTTGATTCTCGCTGGTTGAGTTGGGTTCGAGAGCGCGAGAGCCGACGACGCCAAAGCTTGGCAATGCACGCCGCACTGCCGTCCCGGAGGGCGGCAGCTTGATCCGGCCGTGCCGTTGTTCGCGTGTATGGCAACGGTCAACGGGCGCTGGCGCCTTTGACCGTACCTGACGAACTGGACGGACCACGAGCCGGTTGCGTGCCACGCTTGTTGCGTTGGCGACGTCGGTCCCGCGATCCGGATTAGTCGATGGTGGAGGTGGAGGAGGTGACCCGGTCCGGGAACGGGGTCGTGTGGGGGGCGCCGCGCTCCTGATGGCCGCGACCGCGATCGGCGCTGTGGCCGACATACATGGCGGTGCTGTCGCTCAAGATGTAGGGGCCGGGCACCGCCGGCGCCTGACCTTCCGGCAAGGCCGGCAAGAGCGCGGGCTTGGCGGGGATGATCCCACGCATACCGGACGCGGCCGGGGCCTCGGAGATCGGGGACGGGAAGGACGAATCGCAGTAAGACTGGCTGTTAGCCATGATCGACTCCTATTCGGTCGGTTGTGGTCAGGTCGTTGTCGGTGTTGCAAGCGCCGGCAGCGACCGCCTCCGCAGGAATTGCGAGCGGCCTGATCAGTATGGGGTGGTTTTTCCGAATTGCAAGGGTCGCCCCCGCTCCGCCCGTAAGATGGTTACTTCGCCTTAACGAACGAGGGCTCGCCGGTGTCATGGGCCTCCGCCGAATCTGCGCCGCGGGGAGACGACGATAGGCTCGACTGCCGGCCGCACGATCCTGATCGATCACGGCATCCCGCTCGCCGCCGGGGCGGCCGTTCTTCCTCCATGAACCAGAGATGGGGTGTACGACACCCGAGCAGTCGGGACCTCGTCATGATGGTGTTCTCCGACGGCTGCGGATTCACAGAATCGTGCGGGTTGTTCGGGCTGACGGGTGGTTGTCATCCGCTTTGAAGCGGCGTCCTGATCTCTTTTGCAATCGCCTGCGACGCCTGATTTCGCCGTCAAGGTCCCGACAGGGGCCCCATTAATGTCTCGTCCTCGACCTGCGCGACGGCCGCCACCTCAATGTTAGGCGACGCTTCTGCGTCGTCCCGATTATCCGGCTGGGCGGATGTCACGGGCGTGCCGCCGCCCAGGAGGCGCTTGGCGTGGTCGAGCAGTGCCTCGACCGGCCTCACAACCCAGCGCTCGTCCGTCCACAACAGATCGATCGATGTTTCGAGGATCGCGGCGGCGCGCGACAGCTTATCGAGCCGGCCCGCAAGTCGGTCCGGTTCGGTCGCGAACGCCCGGCCGGATGAGGTCGCCTGGGTGTAGGTCAGATCGAGCACTTTCCTCCTGATGCGTCTCAGCGGCGCCTCGAGCCCGTCCGTTATCTCCAGCCGAAGGGCGTAGACCTCCCTCGAAGGTGCCGTCGGGGTGTCAATGGAGGACCAAGGCCCATCGCAGAGACCCGGAAATCTCAGTACGGCTTCTCGGTAGACGGGAACGGATCCGCGCTTGAGGATGTGGTGCATGACCCCGACCAGTTGGTCTTCACGATAGAGCAGAAGTGCGTGCGGCGACCGATCGCCCTTCCTGACCGTAATGCCGGCGCTGGACAAGAACGCGATGAATCTCCGTTCCGATGCGCCGGTAACCCAAAGACGTTCGAGCTCGGCCTGAAAGGCGGGCAGCTTGAACCCCGCAGCCGCTGCTGCCCGGCGCATCGCATCCGTCATCCGAGGCGGCCGCGACCGAGGGGCAGAAGCCGCCATGTCGGTGAGCCAAGCGGCGACATCGGCCCTTCCTTCCCTGACCAGTCGTGCGGCGATGCCACGATGAAACGAGCTGCGCGCGATCGTCCCTTCGATTTCGTAGGTCGCAATGGCCATGACCTTCTGAAGTCGCTGAACATGATTGCGCATGTCGAGCGCGCGCAGTGTGGGCGAGATGTGGCCGAGCACGAGGTGGAGATGGGTCGCTCCTCCCCCTGGACGCGCACGAGGCTTGTCAGCATGCGACCAGATCATCAGCGGGTGAGCCTCCGCCCGCAATTCACCGATGACCATGTCCACGACACGGGAGCGATCCGTCGCGTCCAAGGTCGTGGTTGGGGATATGATGATGTGCCAGAACGCGATCTCCGCCCTCGTGCCTCCCTTCAGGCATTGCATCACCCGAAGTCCTGCGGCGCTGTCCGGCACATGCAGATTTCTGGTTTCAGACAGCTCGACGTGCTGACCATCCTCCTTCCACAAATGGTGGTTCAGGCGTTGCGCGCCCTTCTGGCCGCTCCTGTATTTGAAGGCCTTTACGATCATTCGCCGCGGACCGTATCTTCCAGCCGCAAGAGGGCGGCAACGACGTCGGCGAGCCCGCGTTCGACGAGCCTCGTCGCACCGATATCTGATTGCTCTGAAACGGATTGGTTTCCAAGGACAATCAATGCCGCGTGGATCCTGGCCAATCCCTCGCGCAGAACGACATGCTGTCGGCCTGGACGGCGCTGCCTCTTGCCCATGTCGGCTTGTAGCAGCGCGTGAAGGTAACCGCTTTCGGTGGTCCCAAGAAGGGATGACTTCTCCCGAAGGTGATCTCTCTCCTCTTGGGTCAGGCGTATCGAAAGTGCTGGATTGCCCCGGCGAGTTTTTCGCGTCATGCGGGCCTCGACCAGACGTTCTGCTGCCGGGGGTATTCGTGCCCGTTGTCAGGCGATGCAAGCGCTCGGAGGGACTTTAGCCAGGCGAGGGCCGACGGGGGTAACGAATGCCCGACGAGACCGGCCGAATTGCCATCATTGAGAGAGTGAAGGGGGAGTTTTCGATCTGGCTGGCTTTTTCCCAGCCGGGCGCTCATCCGAGATGCGACCTTGCAAGCATATGAATCCCGAGCAGAAGAACTCTCTCACTGTATCGTAGATTAACGCAGCTGACAGTCAGACGCAACAACTCTCTTCGGTTCAGGCGAAATGCCTCCGCAAATCATACTTACTCGGCGGGCTATGGACAGGTGATATTCCTAAGCCACAAACGCCGCCCACGCGCCGCTCGATGCTTCGCGCCCCGCCGCCTTCAAGGCCGTCAGGCCCGGCGGGTCATCGTCGGCAAATCCGCCAACAGCAGACGCCGAAGGAGCATTCTGCTCGCTCGTCTCCTTCCGGAACTCCACCGCCGAGACCATGGCGCTCGCCCTCGCCTGCTCAATCAGCCGTTCCTGATCTGCGACCGGCAGGAGCGGAAGCGCATCGAACTCCGCCGCACGGTCGAGAGCCGTTCCCGCAACGCGCTTGAGATTGGGGCTAGCGTTCCTGGCAGCGCGGAGAACCAGGCGCTGTACCGTCCGCTCCGACTTGCCGGTTCGTTTCACAGTTTCGGTCGTGAACGACGGTGGTGGTTCTTATCCAGGAAGATGGCGACGCAATTCAATGCGTCGTTGCGTCCCGATGACAGGCTTATCCGACTGGTGGTTCGAACATAGCATGATCGGCCAAAGGACGGCCAGGACCGGCATGGTAGAGAAAGCCGGCAACGTGAAAAGCTCAATCGGGCTACTGCTGCCATTGGCGCAAGATTTCGGGTGTTGCTCGGAAGCTTCGTGATGCCCGCAAAGGACGTGCCGAAGCGTTACTCTGCTTTCGAGCGACGACCGCCCTGGAGAGACGCGAGACGGTTTGAACTTCGCCGCAAACCGAGGAGAGGCGCTGGCTCTGGCGGACCGCCGCCATTTCGGACGTTCGAGCAACGGTTTTTCGCAACGGGCTCCAGCTCCGCCGACGCCAGTCGGCATGTCCGGATGAGCGCATCACGGAGGGGGCAAAAGCGAAAAGCTTTTCGCATTTGGTCGATCGCGGCAGTGTGCCAAGTTGCCATCATTCTGGAAACATTGACATTTTTCCAATAATAGCTATTGGTATGGAGCGTTAAAGTTTGGACACGCGTAACGGGTATGCAACCATGCCGAATGGCGACGGCTTCGATTACGGCCGACTTCCCCCGGACGTCAGGGATGATCTGAAGCGGCTCACCGCGGAAATCCTCCACGGCGAAAAGAACCTGACGCGCGGCGGGGTTGGGATCGGTCAAGCATTGCGGACCGCGAAAACCCATCTGAAACATGGGGACTTCGGCGAGTGGTGCGACCTGGAATTTGGCTACAAGCCGCGTACTGCGCAGCGCTACATGAACGCGGCGCTTCTATTCGCGCAGCACGGCGCCATTATTTACGCGTTGCCGCTCACTGCCGCGCAGGATCTTGGTGCTGCGGCAGTCGGCCCCGATGTGGTGGATACTGTAATCGCCCGCCTGCAGCGCGGCGAGCGGGTCACCGTCGAATGGGTAAAGGAAGCGATACGCCCCAGTAAGGAGAGTAGCACGCGGACGGACCAGTCCTCTTCCCGACACTCCAAGGTGATGGCGGCGATGATCACCGAGGCGATCGATCTCGATCTTTGCGCACTTCTGCAGGCATTCGTCCTGGAGCGGCCGGCGGGGCGGGTATTTCTCGCGGATTTGGCCGAACACGCAGCCATGCGGATCAGAAAAACCAGCGCCGCTCGGGCAAGGCCAGTGACCCTCAGTTTGACCGCTGGCTGAGTTGACTGAATATCGGCTTGCTGGATGCAGGGTCCAAGGCCGCAGAACTAGGTCGTCCTCTCCCGCACGTGCTGTAGTCCCTGGGCCCGCATTTCAGCATGAGGCTGCGAAGTTACCAGCGCGTTTTTTTTCAACTCTCGAAGGGAGACGGCAATGCGGCTAGCCCGCGTTGGCCTTCAGTCCTGCCGCCTGGATGCCGGCAACCGCGCAGGCCTCGTCATTGTCGGAGGTGTCGCCGGAGACGCCGACTGCCCCTAACAGGGTGGTGCCGTCCTGGATCAGCACGCCGCCGGGGACCGGCACCAGCGCGCCCTTGGCGATGGTGTTCACGGCATCGATGAAATAGGCCTGCTCCTGCGCGCGCTGAAACAGGGCGCGTGAGCCCATGCCCAATGCGAGCGCGCCATAGGCCTTGCCGTGCGCGATCTCGGCGCGCATGAGGCTGGTGCCGTCCTGCGCCGCGGCGATCTTGAGCACGCCGCGGGCGTCGAGGACGGTGACGACCAGCGGCTTCAGCTTCAGCTCGGTGGATTTCGCGAAGGCGGCGTCGAGGATCTTGCGGGCGGTGTCGAGGGTGAGGTCAGCCATGGCTGGTTTCCTTTTCAACGGGAGGGGTTGTGGATTGGGTCTCGGCACGATCCAGGCTCATCGCCAGCACGCGTGCGACGTGAAGCGCCTGGCGCTCCGCGCCGTCGTGGATCTGGTGCCGGCAGGAGGTGCCGTCGGCAACGATGAGAGTATTCTGGTCCGCGCGCCGCACGGCGGGTAGCAGCGAGAGCTCGGCCATCTCGATCGAGGCATCGTAGGTATCCGCGCCGTAGCCGAAGGCGCCGGCCATGCCGCAGCAGCTCGACTCGATGGTCTCGACCTCAAGGCGAGGGATGAGGCGCAGCACCTGCTCGACCGGCTTGAACGCACCGAAGGATTTTTGATGGCAATGGCCGTGCACCACGGCTTTGTCGGCAACGCTGCCGAGCGGCAGTTGCAGTCGGCCGGCCTCGGCCTCCCGCACCAGGAATTCCTCGAAGGTCAACGCGTGGGCGCCGACGGCCTTGGCCTCATCGTCCTTGCGCAGCGAGGCGAGCTCGTCGCGCAAGGTCAAAAGGCAGCTTGGCTCGAGACCGACGATCGGCACGCCGCGCGTGGCGAAGGGCGCGAAGGCGGCGACGAGACGATCGAGCTCTGACCTGGCTTCGTCGACAAGGCCCGCTGACAGGAAGGTGCGGCCGCAGCACAGCGGACGGCTGCCGCTTGCAGGTTTCGGCAGATGCACGCGGTAGCCGCCGGCTTCAAGCACGCGCAGCGCGGCGTCGAGATTTTCGCGCTCATAGATGCGGTTGAAGGTATCGGCGAACAGCACGACCTCGCGGCCGGTCTCCGGCCCGACCACTTCGGCCGGCGGCACGAACACGTCGCTGCGGAAGGCGGGCAGCGCGCGGCGGGCGCTGATGCCGGCAAAGCGCTCGAACAGCTTTCGCAACAGCGGGCTGCGGTTGCGCAAATTCGCCAACGGCGCGAAGCGCGACGCGAGGCCGGCATAGCGCGGGAGGTAGCCGACCAGCCGGTCGCGCAAGGTCAGGCCATGCGAGGCCGCGCGCGCGGCGAGCACCTCGATCTTCATCTTGGCCATGTCGACGCCGACAGGGCATTCGTGGCGGCAGGCCTTGCAGGACACGCAAAGCTTTAGCGTCTCCATCATCTCGTCGGAGGAGAGCGCGCCCGCGCCAAGCTGGCCGGAGATCGCGAGGCGCAGCGTGTTGGCGCGGCCTCGCGTCACGTCCTTCTCGTTGCGCGTCGCGCGGTAGGACGGGCACATCACGCCGCCCTCGAGCTTGCGGCAGGCGCCGTTGTTGTTGCACATCTCGACCGCGCCCTGAAAACCGCCGCCGGCCCCGGGATAGGCCGACCAGTCGAGCTTTGTCTTGAGTTCAGCGACGCGATACTCAGGCTTGAAGCGGAATAGCGAACGATCGTCCATCTTCGGTGCGTCGACGATCTTGCCGGGGTTGAGCACGCCCTCGGGATCAAAGCGCTGCTTCACTTCCCTGAAGTCGGCGACCAGGCGCTCGCCGAACATCGTTTCGTGGAATTCGGAGCGCACCAGGCCATCGCCGTGCTCGCCGGAATGCGAGCCCTTGTACTCGCGCACCAGTTCGAAGGCTTCCTCGGCGATGGCCCGCATCGCCTTGACGTCCTTGTCCAGCTTCAAATTCAGCACGGGCCGCACATGCAGGCAGCCTTCGGAGGCGTGAGCATACATCGTGCCGCTGGTGCCGTGCTTGGCGAACACCTCGCTCAGCCGTGCGGTGTAGTCGGCGAGATGCGGCAACGGCACGGCGCAGTCCTCGACGAAGGAGACCGGCTTGCCCTCCTGCTTCATCGACATCATGACGTTGAGGCCGGCGGCGCGGAAATCGGCGATCCCGCTCTGCAGCGCGGGCTCGGTGATTTCCACCACGCCCCCCCATTTGCGCTTGTCGTTGTTCCAGCCGAAGCCGAGATCGCCCATCAGCTCGCCGAGCTGCTTCAAGCGCACGAGGTTGTCCGCCTGATCCTCCTCGGCGAACTCGACCACGAGTACCGCATCCGGATCACCCTTGATCGCAGTGGAGATGATGGGTCGGAACATCGCGATGTCGCGGCCGAGTGCGAGCATGGTGCGGTCGACCAGCTCGACCGCGATCGGCTTGAGCTTGACCAGATGCTGGGCCGCGTCCATCGCCTCGTAAAAACTGCCGAAATGGCAGATGCCGAGCGCCTTGTTGCGGATCACGGGCCACAGCTTCAGCTCGACCTTGGTGGTGAAGGCGAGGGTCCCCTCGGAGCCGACGAGAAGGTGCGCCATGTTGTTGCGGGCATTGCGCGGCACCAGCGCATCGAGATTGTAGCCGCCGACACGGCGCTGCACTTTTGGAAAGCGTGCGGCGATCTCCCCGGCCTCGCGGGCGCCGAGATCGAGCATGTCGCGGAACAGGGCGCGGGCGCTGTCGTTCGCATCGAGATCGGAGAGATCGCGCGAGACCTCGCCGAAGCGGCTCAGCGTGCCGTCGGCAAGCGCGGCCTCCATCGACAGTGTGTTGTCGCGCATGGTGCCGTAGCGCAGGCTACGGCCGCCGCAGGAATTGTTGCCGGCCATGCCGCCGATTGTGGCGCGCGAGGCCGTAGAGACGTCGACCGGAAACCAGAGGCCGTGTTTCTTCAGCTGGCGGTTGAGGTCGTCGAGCACGATGCCCGGCTCGACCACGCAGGTGCGTCCTTCGACGTCGAGCGACAGGATCCGGTTCAGGTGCTTCGAGAGATCGACCACGAGACCGTCATTGACGGTCTGGCCGCATTGCGAGGTGCCGCCGCCGCGCGGGGTCACCTTCAGTCCCTCGTCGCGCGCGATCGCCAGCGCCCGCAAGGCCTCGTCCATGGTGCGCGGCACCACCACGCCATGGGGCATGATCTGGTAGAAGGAAGCGTCGGTGGCGTAGCGGCCGCGGCTGAAAGCGTCGAACAGGACGTCGCCGGTCACGTCCCGGGCCAGACGTGCCGCGAGGCCGTCCTTTTTGGCCGATTCCTGTGATTTCCCGGGCACTTCCGCCGCCATGGTCCGCTCTTGCCTGTTCGCCGCCCCCGTCTTGCCTCCGGTCACGGCCCTTGGCAAGGCGAGCCCTGCTTCTTGTGCATTGACGGACCCCGCCCGGCGAGGGACAAGCCCGGCGAATAGTGATACTCGAGCGGCTCGCGCAGCCCCTTGAGACCAAAAGGCTGGAAGTCAAGCTGGGCTCAAGGCCAAGACAGACGCAAAAGACAGATTCAAAGACCGGGAAGGACGCCGATGACCGTGCATACTGGAAGGCATTTTCTCCAGATTCCAGGACCGACCAACGTGCCCGACCGGGTGCTGCGGGCGATGGACATGCCGACGCTGGATCATCGCGGTCCGGAGTTCGCCGAGCTCGGTTTCGCCGTCCTCGCCGGCATGCAGCGGGTGTTCCGCACCAAGCAGCCCGTGATCATCTTCCCCTCGTCCGGCACCGGCGCCTGGGAAGCCGCGATGGTCAACGTGCTCGCGCCCGGTGACAAGGTCCTGATGTGCGAGACCGGCCAGTTCGCCGTGCTGTGGCGCGGCATCGCCGACAAGTTCAAGCTCGACGTCGATTTCATCCCGAGTGACTGGCGCCATGGTGCCGACCTCGCCGAGATCGAGAAGCGCCTTACCGCCGACAAGCAGCACACCATCAAAGCGGTCTGCGTCGTCCACAACGAGACCTCGACCGGCTGCGTGACGCCGCCGCTGGAGGTGCGCAAGCTGCTCGACCGGGTCAAGCATCCCGCGCTGCTGATGGTCGACACCATCTCCGGCCTCGGCTCGATCGAGTACGAGCACGATGCCTGGGGCATCGACGTCTCGGTCGCCGGCTCGCAGAAGGGCCTGATGCTGCCACCGGGCCTCGGCTTCAACGCCGTCTCGGAGAAAGCGCTCGCGGTGGCCAAGGCCAACCCCGGCATGCGCTCCTATTGGGACTGGCAGGAGGTCATCTCCTTCAACAAGCTCGGCACCTTCCCCTATACGCCCGCCACCAATTTGCTCTACGGCCTGCGCGAGGCGATCAAGATGCTGGAAGAGGAGGGGCTCGAGAACGTCTGGACCCGCCACAAGCGCCATAGCGCGGCGACGCGCGCCGCGATCAAGGTCTGGGGCCTGGAGACGCAGTGCGCCGATCCTGCCGCGCATTCGCCGGCGCTGACAGGCGTGCGCGTGCCTGATGGCCATGACGCCGATGCCTTCCGCAAGGTGGTGCTGGAAAACTTCGACATGTCGCTCGGCACTGGCCTGAACAAGGTCAAGGGCAAGGTGTTCCGCATCGGCCATATCGGCCATTTCAACGACCTGATGCTGATGGGGACGCTCGCCGGCGTCGAGATGGGCCTCGATCTTGCAAAGATCCCGCACCGGAGCGGCGGCGTGTTGGCGGCCATGGACGTCCTGAAGGGACGCGACGCGGTGCCGATGACCAAAGCTCAGGTGGCCTGAAGGCCCAGGTTGCCTGAACTAACCTAGAGAAAAGAGAGCGCGCGATGAACGCACCGACGACCGCCAACGAAGACCTGCTCTACTCCGTCACGGACGGCATCGCGCGGATCACCTTCAACCGCCAGCAGGCGCGCAACGCACTGACCTTCGCCATGTACGAGCGCATGGCGGAGATCTGCCAGGAGATCAACGCCGACCGCTCGATCAAGGCGCTGATCCTGACCGGCGCCGGCGACAAGGCGTTTGCCTCCGGCACCGACATTTCTCAGTTTTGTGCGTTCAAAACCGCGCAGGATGCGCTCGACTATGAGGCCCGCATCGACCGCGTGCTCGGTACGCTCGAGCAGTGCCGCGTGCCCGTGATCGCGGCGATCGCGGGGGCATGCACCGGCGGCGGCGCCGGAATTGCGGCTTGCTGCGACCTGCGCATCGGGACTGAAACGACGCGCATCGGGTTTCCGATCGCGCGCACGCTCGGCAACTGCCTGTCGATGTCGAACATCAGCCGCGTCGTCTCGCTGGTCGGCCCCGCCCGCACCAAGGATCTGATCTTCAAGGCACGCCTCGTCGAAGCGCCGGAAGCACTGGCGCTCGGCCTTCTCAACGAGATCGTTCCCGACGTCGAGACGCTGCAGCGCCGCGCCGACGAGACCGCCAGGCTCGTGGCGAGCCACGCCCCGCTGACGCTTGAAGCGACCAAGGAGGCAGTCCGCCGCATCCGCCGCACGCTGTCGCGCGAAGAGGGCGAGGATCTGATCCTCAAGGCCTATATGAGCGAAGATTTCCGCGAGGGAATGGACGCCTTCCTCAACAAGCGCACGCCGAACTGGAAGGGCAGGTAGCGCGAGCTAGGCTGGCTTCGTCCTAAAGTCATAGGTAGCGGCATCCTCGCCTGCTTGAACTCGCTCGCAATAGTCCGCACAATGTGTCGATAAATTCCTGGCAAACAAAGCCAATAATCCAGGGGACGACACTCGTGCGAATTCTAATGCAAGCTGTTGGCGTCGCAGCAGCGCTATCGTTGAGCACGCCGGCCTTTGCCGGCTGGGAGCCGACCAAACCGGTCGAGATCGTGGTCGCGGCAGGCGCGGGCGGCGCCTCCGACCAGATGGCGCGGATGATGCAAGCCGCCATCCAGAAGAACAATCTGATGAAGCAACCGATTGTGGTCTCGCTCAAGGGCGGGGCTTCCGGCGCCGAAGCGCTGATGTACATGAAATCCAGCGAGGGCGACCCCAACAAGGTGCTGATCGCCTATTCGCTGATCTATATGCTGCCGCTGTCGGCAAAGATCCCGTTCAACTGGCGTGAGCTGACCCCGGTTTCGGTGATCGCGCTCGACCAGTTCGTGCTGTGGGACAACAGCGCGGGTCCCAAGACGGTGAAGGAGTTCGTCGCGGCCGCGAAGGCGGCAGCCGCGCCGTTCAAGATGGGCGGCACCGGCTCCAAGCGCGAGGATCACGTGTTGACCGTGTTCCTCGAGCAGAAGACCGGCGCGAAATTCTCCTATCTGCCTTATAAGTCCGGCGGCGAGGCCGCGACCCAGCTCGTCGGCAACCACACCGAATCCAACGTCAACAATCCATCCGAGAATCTCGAAGTCTGGCGCGCGGGCCAGGTGCGTCCGCTCTGCGTGTTCGACAAGGAGCGGATCTCCTACACGAGCAAGGTGACGGAGACGCAGTCCTGGGCAGACATCCCCACCTGCAAGGAGGAGGGCGTCGATGTCCAGTATCTGATGCTGCGCGCGATGTTCCTGCCCGGCAAGGTCACGGCGGAACAGCAGGCGTTCTACGTCGAGCTGTTCCACAAGGTGACGCAGACGTCCGAATACAAGGACTACATGGAAAAGCAGGCGCTGAAGCCGATCTTTCTCACCGGCAAGGACATGGTGCAATTCCTCGAGGAGGACGATGCAGTCAACAAGTCGCTGATGACGGAAGCCGGATTCGTCGCGAAGTGATTGCTTCACCTCGCCCCGCTTGCGGGGAGAGGTCGGATTGCATCCAAGATGCAATCCGGGTGAGGGGGACTCTCCGCGAGTTCAACTCTCACCGTCCCCGCCGTGACTTCCCCTCACCCTAACCCTCTCTCCGCAAGCGGGTTGAGGGGATCAGCCGCAGCGGTTGTTGTCAGCTCATGTCCAAAACCGATCTTGAAATCGTCGTCGACGATCCGACCGCGCCCGAAGACGACTCGCCTTCCGTCGTCTCCTCCGGCACGGTGGAAATATTCGTCTGCCTCCTGCTGCTCGCGCTGGCCGCGACGCTCGGCTACGACAATTGGCGCACCGGCGCCTCCTGGGATTCGACCGGGCCGGAGCCCGGCTATTTCCCGTTCTATCTCTCCGTCGTTCTCGGTGGTGCCAGCCTCTACGGCCTGATCGTGGCGCTGGTCGCTCACCGCGCGGCAGCTGAGACCTTCGTCACGCGCGCGCAAGCCCGCCGCGTGATGGCGGTGTTCGGGCCGACGCTGCTGTTCTGCCTGACGACGCAGTTTCTCGGCCTCTATGTCGCGAGTTTCCTCCTGATCGCCAGCTTCATGCGTCTCGTCGGCAAGATCGCGCTGTGGAAGTCGCTGCTCACCGCTGCTGTATTCACGGCGATCATGTTCGTGACCTTCGACGTCGCCTTCGACGTCATCATGCCGAAAGGGCCGCTCGAAGCGGCCTTCGGCCACTAAGGCGGGCCCGCGATGGAAGCTTTCGGTCTCTTGCTTCACGGCTTTGCGGTCTTGCTGACGTGGAAGACGCTCGCGCTGATGATGGTCGGGCTGGTGCTCGGCATCTTCGTCGGCGTCTTGCCCGGGCTCGGCGGACCCAACGGCGTCGCGATCCTGTTGCCGCTCACCTTCACGATGGATCCGACCTCGGCGATCGTGATGCTGTCCTGCATCTACTGGGGCGCACTGTTCGGCGGCGCGATCACCTCGATCCTGTTCAACATCCCCGGCGAAGCCTGGTCGGTCGCGACCACTTTCGATGGCTATCCGATGGCGCAGCAGGGCAGGGCGGCGGAGGCGCTGACGGCGGCGTTCACGTCCTCCTTTATCGGCTCGCTGGTCGCGGTGCTGCTGATCACCTTTCTTGCGCCGATGATCTCGTCCTTTGCGTTGAAGTTTGGCCCGCCGGAGTTCTTCGCGGTGTATTTGCTGACCTTCTGCTCCTTCGTCGGGCTGGGGCGCGAGGCCAAGCACAAGACCGTCATCTCGATGTCGCTGGGACTGTTGCTCGCCGGCATCGGCATGGACACGGTGTCAGGCAATCTGCGCATGACCTTCGGCTCGTCCGAGCTTTTGCGAGGCATCAACTTCCTGGTCGCCGTCATCGGCCTGTTCGGCATCAGCGAGATCCTGCTGACGATGGAGGAGCGCCTGGCGCTGCGCGGACACGCGGCGAGCATATCGCTGCGCGTCGTGCTTGCTGTGTGGAAGGACCTGCCGAAATACTGGGTGACACTGCTGCGCTCCTCCTTCATCGGCTGCTGGCTCGGCATCACACCGGGCGGCGCGATCGCGGCCTCCTTCATGGGCTATAATCTGGCAAAACGCTTTGCCAAGGATCCCGAGAGCTTCGGCAAGGGCCGCATCGAGGGCGTGTTCGCGCCGGAGACGGCGGCGCATGCCTCCGGCACCGCGGCGCTGCTGCCGATGCTGGCGCTCGGCATTCCCGGCTCGGGCACCGCCGCGATCCTGCTCGGCGGGTTGATGGTGTGGGGGCTCAATCCGGGACCGCTGCTGTTCGTCGAGCACAAGGACTTCGTCTGGGGCCTGATCGCCTCGATGTATCTCGGCAATGTCGTCGGCCTCGTGCTGGTGCTGACGACGGTGCCGATCTTCGCCTCGATCCTGCGCGTGCCGTTCGCCGCGGTGGCGCCGATGATCGTGGTGTCATGCGCGATCGGCGCCTATGCGATCCAGAATGCGATGTTCGATATCTGGCTGATGCTCGGCTTCGGCGTCGTCGGCTACGTCTTCAAGAAGATCGGCATTCCGCTCGCTCCGTTCACGCTGGCGCTCGTGCTGGGCAACCGCGCCGAGGATGCCTTTCGTCTGTCGATGATCGGTGCCGGCGGCGACCTCAAGGTGTTCTGGTCGAACGGCTTGGTCGGCTCGATCACGACCTTGGCGATCGTGCTGCTGTTTTGGCCGGTGATCGACGGTTTGCTTGCCCGTGTCGGATTGACGCAGGGAGGCAAGCCGGTGCCAAGCAAGGCGTAATCAGCCATGGATTCAAGTACATGGGGGTGATGTCGTCCTGGTCCCAGGCGTTGCACGCTGCGATTGATCCGGGTTGTTGCTGACGCGGCACAGCCCTTTGGCGCTCCTCGGCGTATATCTTCATCACAAAATTGTGCGGAGGAATTGCCATGAAGCGGATTGTGATTGGAATGGCGGCGGCGATGTCGCTGTTCGCGACGGGCGCACTGGCTGCCGATCTGGCCGCTAGGCCCTACGTCAAGGCGCCGGTCATGGTTGATCCGGTCTGGAGCTGGACCGGATTCTACGTCGGCGCCAATGGCGGCTACAGCTGGGGCCGCTCGCGTACCGACGTCTCCTACTTCAATTCGGCAACAGGTGCTGCGATCGTGCCGCCCGCCGGCTCCATCACCAATGCGTCGTTCGACATGAACGGCGGCATCGCGGGCGGTCAGGCCGGCTACAACTGGCAGAGCGCCAACTGGGTCTACGGCATCGAGGGCGACCTGCAATGGTCGGGCGAGAAGGGCCGCGCCGGCTATAGCTGCGTTATCGCCACGCTTGCCGGCGGCGCCTGCCTTCCCGGTTTGACTTTCGCGCCCGCTGGTCTCGGGACTGCCACCACCCTGACGGTCGATCAGCATCTCCAGTGGTTCGGCACGGTGCGCGGCCGCGTCGGCATCCTGGCGACGCCCAAGGTGCTGTTCTACGGCACCGGCGGTTTGGCCTTCGGCGAAATCAAGACCACGGGCACCATGACCGGCTTCACGCCCGCGGGTGTCGCGATCGCCTCGGTCGGCTCGAATTCGACGACGCGCGCCGGCTGGACTGCCGGCGTGGGAGTCGAGGGCAAGATCACCCAGAACTGGAGCGCCAAGCTCGAATATCTCTATATGGATCTCGGCACCTTCTCGTCCGGTCCGTTCACGCTGGCGCCGCTCTCCACGGTCAGTGCCAACGTATCGTCGCGCTTCACCGACCACATCCTGCGCGCCGGCATCAACTACCAGTTCGGCGGCCCGGTGGTCGCCAGATACTAAGATCAACAGAGGCGTCAAGAACAAGCGAAGCCCGGCTCGAGCCGGGCTTTGTCGTTTCTGTCCTGATTTTTGGAAAATGGCGCCAGAACTAACGATCGGACGGCGCGATCGACTTGTTGCGGTCGCGCCCCATCCGCGGCCTGATCTGCTCTGGTTGGACCCGCTGAGCCGTATGCGTCGAGCGCCTCCCGACGCCATCGCGCCAGTCTGCGAAATTCATCCGGCCATCAAATCCTACTGAGATAGCAGCGATTTCGAGCACGCCCGGATGGTGCGCGCGCGCCTCTCGTGCGCGACCGTCCGCTCGCATCCCACAAACGACTGACCTTCGTTCGCACGACGCGGAGCGATGCGCTCTTCCCTAGTGTCGCGGCACTGAGTCGCCCGCCTCGCCCGGCTTGCGCGAGGAGGCGAGCAGGCAACGCCGTTTGTCGAGGGAAGATTGATGACGCGAACTCTGCTGGTTGCGGTCGCGACCGCCATGCTGCTCGCACCGCCTGCCTTCGCCGCTGATCTCGCGGTGCCGCACATTTATACCAAGGCGCCGCCGGTGGCCGTAGATCCCGGCCACGATTGGAGCGGCTTCTACGCCGGCATCAACGTCGGCTATGGCTGGGGTCGCTCGGCCACGACTGCGGATTTCGTCGACAGCGGAGGCGGCGCGCTATTGAACTCGAGCGCCGGCAAGTTCGATCTCAACGGCGTCACCGGCGGCGGACAGATCGGCTACAACTGGCAGCGCGAGATGTTCGTGGTCGGCTTCGAGGCCGATTTTCAGGGCAGCGGCCGGAAGGGCCGTTTCGATGCGCTATGCGCCGGCGCGCCGGAGGGCTTGCAGGACGGCGTCTGCACGCCGGGTCATCGCGGCGACAACACGTTCGATCCGGCACTGCCCGTTACGTTCAATCTCGTCCAGAGGCTCGACTGGTTCGGCACCGTCCGCGGCCGGCTAGGCGTGGCGGTGACGCCGCGCGTGCTGCTCTACGGCACCGGTGGTCTCGCTTATGGCCGCGTCTCCACCTCGGGCACCATCGCCGCGACCAATGTCAGTGGCAGTCCTGGAAGCGACGACAACCTGGCGTTCACGCCCGTTGCGGCAAATTTCAGCAACAGCACGACGAAGGTCGGTTGGACCGCAGGCGCCGGCATCGAAGGCGCCTTCGCCGACAATTGGAGCGCAAGGCTTGAATATCTCCATGTCGATCTCGGAACCGTATCGGGTTCGCTCGCAACGCCAGTAATCGCGCTCAGCGGCGCGCCCCTGGTCGTCGGCTACCGCTCGCACATCATCGACAACATCCTGCGCTTCGGCGTCAACTATCGCTTCAGCGGCACCTGAGCGACTGCTTCGCGAACAGCTTCTACGAGTCGAAAGCCCGGCGGTAACGCCGGGCTTTGCGGTCTTGGTGTGAGAACAGTCAGGCCCCGTGACGCTTTCTCGCACTTGTCAGCAAGGTTAATCGGGATCATTATGCAATCATAGATAGAAGTTTATTGATCTGCTTTTTTGGAGGACGTCATGGCTATTGAACACTATCGAGCCCGGAAAGGTGCCGAGATTTCACACGCGGTCGCAGCCGCAGCCGCCGGAGGCTACACCATCGAAGTTCAGTTTATGGGCGGACTGACAGATAAACAAAAGGCCGCTTTCAAGCTTGCGGCAAATCGTTGGACACACGCCATCGTCGGAGATTTGCCTGACGTCACGGTCGGTGGCGAAAGGATCAACAATCTTCGTACCACGGCGCAGGGCACTGACATCGACGGTCCCGGCAATGTTCTCGGCCAGGCGGGGCCGAACCGCTTGCGCCCGAAGAATGCGGGGGCCGCTGCGTTCCTGCCGGCGACATGCAATTCGATACGGCCGATCTCGCTGCTATGGAGGCCGACGGCACCCTGAACGACGTCATCACACACGAGATGGGGCATGTGATCGGTATCGGCACGATTTGGACGAACAAGAAATTGTTGAAAGGCGCCCACACCAACAACCCGACATTCAACGGTGCCAACGCAATGCGCGAATACGGCAAGCTTCGCGGTTCCGCGACGTCGCTGCCTGTGCCCGTCGAAAACACCGGTGGTGAAGGGACGGTGGACTCGCATTGGCGCGACACTGTGTTCGGCGCAGAGTTGATGACCGGTTTCGTCAATGAAGGCGGCAATCCAATGAGCCGGTTGACGATCGCCAGCTTGCAGGATCTCGGCTATCAGGTGAATATGGAGGTTGTCCAAGCGCATCACCTGCCTGATCATCTCCATATGGCCGAGGCGGGACTTGCTGCCGCGCATGCCGACAAGACAAGAGGCATCGTGCTCCGGCGGATTCCGATCACGTTGCCCGAGGAAAGCCTCGGCTCTTAGGCCAAGGCTCTTAGCCAAGGCTTTGCCGAGCAAGGCTCCCGGCGAAATTCAGGGGGAATCATGGAGGGCATGAAGCGACCGGAAGCGATTGTGCTTCCAGATTCGTCACTGATCCCGTCGGACTGCCTGATCTCCCCGCCGCCCAACCAGTTCACCCACCAGGTGGCGAGATCGCAGCCATTCTATGCCTCGCGTGGTATGCCGAGCGGACCACCGAACGGACAATTCGAGGCGGGAGCCAAGGTCGTTCTGCTCTATCATGATGGCGGAGAGCTTTGTAGGGTTGTCGACGCGGCCGGCCACTATGTCGACACGCGCTTCGACGGGTTGCGCAAGACGTAGACGACTGTGCAAGCAGTTGATGCCGGGCCGATCGTGATGTCCACGACGACGCGGATTCGAAAGGTCGGCCGCCGAGACGCGGCCGTTCTTTCACACCACTTTGGCGTCCCTGAGATTGGCAATCTCGTCCGTGCCGAAGCCGAACTCCTTCAGCACTTCGTCGGTCTGCTCGCCGAACTCCGGCGGCCGCGCCACCATCCTGCTCGGCGTGCGCGACAGCGTCACGGGCTGGCCGACCAGGCGGATGTCGCGATCCTCGTCATTCGGTACCTCCTGCGCGATGCCGAGATGCTTGACCTGTTCGTCTTCGAACATCTGGTCGATGGCGTAGATCGGCCCGCAGGGCACGCCGGCCTCGTTGAGTTCACGGACCCAGGTCTCGGTTGACTTCGTCAAGGTACGCTTCTCGATCTCGGAATTGAGCGCATCGCGGTTCTTGGAGCGGGCCGGCGCGGTCAGATAGTCGGGATGGCTGTAGAGTTCCGGCGCGCCGATCGCCTGCGCGCAGCGCTCCCAGATCCGGCCGCCCGTGGTGGCGATGTTGATGTAGCCGTCCGAGGTCTTGAACACGCCGGTCGGAATGCTGGTCGGGTGGTTGTTGCCGGCCTGCTTTGCCACTTCCTTCTCCATGAGCCAGCGTGCGGCCTGGAAGTCGAGCATGAAGATCTGGGCCTGCAGCAGCGAAGTCTGCACCCACTGGCCCTTGCCCGAGACCTCGCGCTCCAGCAGCGCGGTGAGGATGCCCATGGCACAGAACAGACCGGCGGTGAGGTCGGCGACCGGAATGCCGACCCGCATCGGGCCTTCGCCCGGCGCGCCGGTGATCGACATCAGCCCGCCCATGCCTTGCGCGATCTGATCGAAGCCCGGACGCTTGTGGTAGGGCCCGTCCTGGCCGAAGCCGGAGATGCTCCCGTAGACGATGCGCGGATTGATCCTGGCGAGGCCCTCATAATCGATACCGAGCTTCTTCTTCACGTCGGGGCGGAAATTCTCCACCACAACGTCGGCCTTGGCGGTGAGGCGCTTGAACGCGGCGAGCCCGCGCTCGTCCTTCAGGTTCAGCGTCATCGCCCGCTTGTTTCGATGCAAATTCTGGAAGTCGGCGCCCCGCCGCGGCCCGCCCGGCTGCTCGCCGCCGGCATCCTCGGTCAGCGCGTCGATCTTGATCACGTTCGCGCCCCAGTCGGCGAGCTGCCGCACGCAGGTGGGCCCAGACCGGACGCGGGTCAGATCGAGCACGGTGAAGCGCGACAGGGCTTCGGAGGCATGCGGAAAGGGCATCTTGATAGGCTCCGGGACAGATTGCAGTGCCACCATAGTGCCGAAACATCATGCGGCAAGACATGCTGCAGCAAGCCTGGGCCGACGCGGATGCCGTCTGCCGAAATGCAATGCCTGAGACGGCTTGCTCCGCTGCGTAAAGTGATCAGCGCGACAGGCGCTTCAGCTCGGCGCGCGAATGCTCGGCCAGCGGGTCATCGCCGTGGCGTGCGATGAAGAGCTCAAGGGCCTCCCGCGTTCCCTTCTGGCGGGCGGCTTCGAAGTCCTCCGCCACCGCAGCGGCAGGATCGCGGGCCATTGGCATGGAGGGGGGCGTCCCGCCTTGCCACCTTCATCCGCATTGGCTTTTCCGACCATGACAGGTTGTTCTCCGATGGGCAGGCGATCCAGCCCACCGCATACCGCCAGGACCCCGATCAGACCGGCCGAAAATGGGCCTAGTTTCATGATTTCCTTACGACTCATAGCCGCAAACAGAACCTGTGTCCTTGCCCTCGGCCCGCATCACTACGGAATTGGATGGCTAGTAGCCGAGGCCGCGCTCACCTTGAACCGCTCTGCGGCCTCCCGACGCGAGGCTCGCGCCAAAATCTCCTCGACAACCCGCGACCGAAAATCGTCCGAAGCGCAGCCGTTCCCATGCCCAGCCTCAGAATCAGAGATCACATGGACTTACGTCAAATGCCTCGCTGGAAGCCGTCGTCGATCACGTTTGATTCAACGCTGTTGCCGGATGCTCTAACAGGATGGACGGGGACGGGGTGTGGCCTAAAATTTGGCGATAGCTCGGTCTCGAACGCGGTTGGCGGCATGGTCTCGAGAAAAAGCCAGGCTCTAGAGACGTTAGTGGCTTTCTTCATCAGAATTTGAACGTCGATGGCACGATCGGCGAACCGAGCTCGGCCTCGACCGAGCATTCGACTTCTCGATGCTGTTCACGGCGCCGACTCGGGGCTGTCCCTGCATGTGCAGCTACCGAGTCCGTCTTCCGCCGGCTCTCCGCATCAAGGGGTACGCCTGCCGGCCCCGACGCTGTGCACGGATCGCGGATCGAATTGTATAGTGACCAGGACGCGGCGGCAATTCTGGCGGCAGTGTAGAGCGGCCATCTTACGGCACTCGTCACGTTCTAAACTCGGCGTGCGGCGAACATGCTGCTGCGCCTTTGCTGTGACACTTCGTCGCAGGCTGAAAGTGGGCCGAGAAAACACCGAGATCCCGTTGAACTTCCCCTCAAGTTGCCGGACGTATATTTGGCATCTCAGTTGCCGACACTTCTTGCAAGCATTGTGCGGGATATACGGACAACTTTGTGTTCGTATTGGTTTTTCCAACTGCGTGACGCAATGCCATATCGTGCCCGTCTCGCAGGGCGCCAAGATTGGTTCGCCAAGACTGGTTCGCTCAGGCGAGGAGATTAGCTGCTTTTTTTAGACTGCTCTGACGTTGTGTGAGTAACGCTGTTCCGAGTTGCACATCACTTCCATTGTAAGAAAAGTCATCTGCCGGGAGCAATCTCTTGGCACATTAAGGAGGTTATTTCATGCGTCGCTTTACCTTCCTAGCGTTGGCCTTAGGAATGCTGCTTCCCGCTTTGGCATCGGCGCCCGCACATGCGCAGGCGACCCGTACCTGGGTCTCGGGTGTCGGCGACGACGTCAATCCGTGCAGCCGCACGGCGCCTTGCAAGACTTTCGCCGGCGCTATCTCCAAGACCGCCGTGGCCGGTGAGATCAACTGCCTTGATTCAGCCGGCTTCGGCGCCGTCACCATCACCAAATCGATCAGCATCATCTGTGAAGGCGTGATCGGCGGCATTCTGTCGGCCGGTACCAACGGCATCATCATCAATGCTTTAGCCGCCGACAAGATCGTCCTGAAGGGCCTGGACATCAACGGCGCCAATACTGGCCTCAATGGCATTCGGGTTCTGTCGGCTGGCGCGGTGACGGTCCAAGATTGCATCATCCAGAACACCAGCCAGTTCGGGATTCAGGTCAACAACGGTGCGGCCTCGACCATCATGATCTCGCGCGTTACCGTCACCAACAACACCCTCGGCGGTGTCCAACTCAGGCCCAGCGCGGCCAGCGCGCTGCTCACCGGCATGGTGGAAAATCTCGTCGCCTACAAGAACGGCGCTGGTATCGCGATCGATGGAAACGGCGGCAGTTCCGTCAATGCCACGATCCGCAACAGCAACGTCGGCAACAACACCGGAGCCGGGGTTTCGCTGGCCACGGGCGGTGCGGCGCTGGTTGCCATGATAAGCAACTCGGCGTTCGCCGGCAACGGCACGGGCATCAGCGCCGGCGCCAATACCTTCGTTCGGATTGGCCAGACCGAGATCAACGCCAACTCGGTCGGCATCAGCGGCACAGTGTCTTCGTTCGGAACCAACCAGATTCTCGGCAATGGCTCCGGCGAAGCGGTGACGCTGCTTTCTCCGGCGCTGAAATAGCCGAAACGATCACGTGGCGCGAAGGCGCCGCGGCTGAACTAAGCAAGGCTCGGACGGCATCCCCGTCCGAGCCTTCCGTGCGGCTCGCGCGTCGAGCGTCGCTCCAAGATCCGCGGCGCCTGGTGTACGCCAGGGTAACTTCAAGGATGGATTCTCGATCGACGCGGGACTAGTCTCGCGGCAAGAACGGCCATCACACCGATACAGGGCGCCGATGAGGAACGAAGACAGCCGTGATCTGGAGCGGCGCCGTGCGGTTTGCACGCGTGGGCCGGCGTCAGGCTATGTATCGCGGGCGCTTCGTGTTGCGCTCATCGCCATGCCGCTGCTTGCGGCGGTTGCACCCGCCGCAGCACAATCGCTGCACCAGGGCATAGTCGCTTTCAATCGGCAGGACTATCAGCAGGCCTCAGCGATATTCATTGCACTGGCCGAGCGCGGCGACCGGTCGGCACAGAGCTATCTCGGCTTTTTGTTCGAAACCGGCCGCGGCGTGCCGCAGAATTACACAGAAGCGGCGATGTGGTATCGCCGCGCTGCCGAGCAGGGTGATGGCGTCGCGCAATATTCGCTCGGCCTGCTCTATGACCGCGGGCAGGGCGTGCCACGCGATATAGTTGAAGCCAGCAAATGGCTCAATCTGTCGACCGCGGCGGCGGGGTCGCGGGCTCGCGAAGGGCGGCAGCGCATCCGCGACGCGGTGACCGCGAAGATGACCCGCGGCGAGATCGCGCAGGCACGATTGCGGGCGCTGGAATGGGCGCCGAGCCACGAGCACTGACAGAAAAGTCGAAAACAATCCCATGCACAGTAGCCGATGACCACCGGGGCGGCGCCTCACGCCTGCGCCGGAATGGCGACTTTTCCCGCTATCTTCGAACCTTAGCCCGGCCAGCCGCCGAGCCAGTTCGTGTACCAGGTCTCGCCCAGCCAGCCGATCCAGATCGCCGGTGCCAGAAACAGCCCGAACGGCAGGAAGGCGGTCGCGCGCAGCGGCTTACTTTGCAGGGCGGCACCGGCGACATAGGCGCCGATCGCGAGCAGCGCCGCAAGCTCGATGACCGCGGCCACCGTCGCGAGATCGAGCCAGGCACCGCAGACCGCGGCGAGCTTGACGTCGCCAAGCCCAAGCCCGTCACGGCCGCGCCAGCGCCGGTAGAGCAGCATCAGCAGCAGGAGCGGCATTGCGACCGAACCGGCGCGGACGACCGCCCAGAGCAGCGCCTCGGCCGCCGTCTCCGGCGTCAAGGCGCCGGCGCGGAGCAAGGCGAGCGCGAAGGCGGCGCCCGTCAGTTCGTTCGGGATAAGGTAGTGGCGGGCATCGTTCGCAGCGATCGCGACCATCAGGACGGCGAGAGACGCACCGTACAGGCCTTCCGCGCCCGGTGCGGTGACAAGGCTTGCGAACACGCCCAGCAGCAGCGCGAGGCTGAGCGCGAGCGCAGGGCCCGGCCCGTCATTCGCGCCCCGATCCGTCACGCCGTCAGCGCGCCGCCTTGGGCGGGCTCACGGTGACCACGGGATTGCTGGTGCCGACCAGGCGGCTGTTCATCTTGCTGCGCATCTCCTCGGCGATGACATGTGCATCGACGCCGTCCTTGATGACGGTCGGGCGAATGAACAGGATCAGTTCGGTGCGGGCGCGCGTGCTGCCCTGGTGCGAGAAGGCGTCGCCGACGCCGGGAATGGAATCGAGGATCGGAATGCCCTGGCGCTGCCTGTTCTCGGTCTCGCTGATCAGGCCGGCGAGCAGCACGGTCTGGCCGCTCGTGACCGCGATCGAACTCTTGACCTTGCGCTGTGAGATCGTCGGCGTCAGCGAGCCGGAGCTGCCGGCGGCGACGCTCGAGATCTCCTGCTCGATGTCGAGCACGACGTTGCCGTTGGCGTTGGCGCGCGGCAGCACGCGCAGGATGATACCGGTGTTCTTGTAATCGATGGTGTTGACGACGGTGTTGTTGGCGGTCAGCACCGTCGCGGTGCCGGTCGAGAACGGAACCTGGTCGCCGACCTGGAGGGTCGCCGCCTGGTTGTCCAGCACGACCAGCGACGGATTCGACAACACCTTGACGTTGGTGACGCCGTGTAGCGCGTCGAGGATGACGCGCGGCGAGTTCTCCGAGCCGATCAGGAAGTTGAAGCCCGGCAGCACGCGTCCAAGCAGGGCGCCGGCCGCGGCGTTGACGGCGTTGCTCGTTCCCTCGACGCTGCCGATCGCGCTCGAATTGCTGACACCGGAGATGGTGTTGGAGACCGAACCCTGCTTGCTGGCGATGAAGAACTGGACGCCGTAGTTCAACGCGTCGTTCAGCGTGACCTCGGCAATCGTCGCTTCGATCGCGATCTGGCGCTGCGGCCGGTCGATCTGCCGGATCGTCTGCTCGACGACGCGTTGCGAGTCCGCGTTGGCATAGACCAGCACCGCGTTGTTGGTGACGTCGGCGGTGATCCGTACGTTCTGGAGGACCGCGTTGTTGGAGGCTTTCGCGCCCGAGCCGAGCAGCGCGCCGGAGCCGTTGTCCTGGCCGGGCATACCGGCCGCCGCGGGCGCGGGACGCACGCTCAGCGACGAGCCGGGAGCACCGGTGACCGGGGTCGCAGCGCCTGCTGCCGCAGTCGGAAGCGCGCTGAGCGAGGCGATCGGACTGGTCCCGGACGAGGACGTCGCGGTGCCCGAGCCGGGCGAAATCTGGCTCGCGGAATTGTCGAGCGAGGAGCTGCCGCTTGCTCCCTGGTTGAACAGGATCTCGTTCAACAGCGCCACCACCGCTTTGGAATTGCCATAGCGCAGGGGATAGGATTTCAGGTTCAGGCCATCCGTGTCGGAGCGGTCGAGCCGCGCGATCCACGTCTGCGCGCGCTTGAGATATTCCGGCTTCTGGCTGACGACCAGGATCGAGTTGAGGCGGCCGATCGGCTGGAACTTCACCACGCTCTGGCTCAGGCCGCCTTCGCCCGAATCCATGATCTTTTCCATCTCGGAGATGAGCGGCTCGGGCGTGGAGTTGCGGACCGGGAAGATGCCGACCGATTGTCCGCGCATCCAGTCGGCGTCGAAGGAGAGGATGGTGTCGACCGCGGTCGCCCGCTCGGCGCCGCTGCCGCTGACGATCAGCGTGTTGCGGGCACCGTCGGGACGCATGGTCGAGGCCTTCACGCCGAAGGCATCGAGCAGCTTGAAGATGTTCTGGGCCGAGACATAGCGCAGCGGCACCACGGTGATGCCTTGGCCGGCCGCGGCATTGGCGGAGCGATCGATGCCGCCGGGACCGGCTTCCGGCGCCGGCAGCAGGCGGTAGCCGGTGCGGTCGCGCACCAGCGCCACGCCGGACATGCGCAACGTGTTCTCCAGCACGTAGATCGCGTCTGCCTTGGGAACCGAGCGCACCGAGGCGAGCGTGACGGTGCCCTGCACGCGGGGATCGATGGTGTAGCCGACATTGAGTACGTCACCAAGGATGACCTTTGCGACGGTGGCGACCGGCGCGTTCTCGAAATTGAGGTCGTAGCCGCTGCCGCCGGTGTCATCGCGCTCGGCCACCGCGCCGCCTTGCGGCGTTGCACCATCGCCGAGATAGATCGCCGGCCTCGACGCCTTTGCCTGCGCAATGCCGCTCGCCCCCGCATCAGCCGGTTGCCGCGGCTGAAGATCGAGGGAGCGGATCTTGTCGGCGATGTCCTGCGCGCGCGGATCCCTGGGGTCTGCTTCGATCGACTGGTCGGCAGTGACGATGCAGGCCGCGAGCAGGAAGGCGGACGACGACAGAACGAGCGTTCCAGTCAACGCTGAGCGCAGGCGCAAAAGCGGCTGGACCACTTCAAACAAAATACGCCTACCAATACTAAGTGAAATAGGCATCCGATCCCCCTTGGTTCGGACGCGCAATAATTTGCGCCACGATTATGTTTTTGCTAAGAAATAAGTCAAGGGGAAAGGGCCTGCCTTGACCCGCCGAAGTTGTTGCATTCGGGTAACAAGGTCAACGCTGTGAATGCGATGCGCGACCGCTCCGCAGATAGCTTCCGGCAGCACCTCCTGGAAAAATATTCATTGCCGCCGCGGGCGCATGCCCACGCCCAATCTCATGCAGACAAATCAGCCAATCCTGCGATCACGCGCCCCTTGCGCGAATTGTGGGAGGCCACCGATCTTTCGGCAGCCGAATTCGCCGACGAAGTGTCCGATCATTTCGGACTTCCGCGGCTGAGCCTCCCGCAGCTGCTCGCGGCCACGCCATGCCTCGACGGTTTTTCGCGCCGCTTTCTGCGCGAATCCACCATCTTCCCCTTCAGTGCGTCGAATGATGTTTTCCGACTGGCTGTTGCCGACCCCTCCGACACGGCGGCCATTCGCGCCGCCGAAATCGTGTTCGGAACACCGGTCGACGTCGTCGTGGCGTCCTACGAAGACATCACGACGGTGCTCGATCAGCGCGCTGAGGCCGACGACGCAAATGCCGATCGAGGCGGCAGGAGCGTTGCGCAGCAGTCCGACGATGACATCGAGAGCCTGCGCGATCTCGCCAGCGGCGCGCCGGTGGTGCGCGCGCTCAACGATCTCCTGGAGCGTGCGGTGGACCTGCGTGCCAGCGACATTCATGTCGAGCCGTTCCGCGCCGGACTCGCGGTGCGCATGCGCGTCGACGGCTTGCTGCGCGCGCTGCCGTCGCCGCACGGCATTCCGCCGCAGGCGCTAATCTCGCGCATCAAGATTCTCGCTAGCCTCAATATCGCCGAGCGACGCCTGCCGCAGGACGGCGCGGCGCGCGTCCGGGTCGGGCGCAACGAACTCGACGTTCGCGTCGCGACCATGCCGATGCAGCACGGCGAGAGCGCCGTCATCCGCCTGTTGCCGCGTGATCGCGGCCTGCTGGAGATGAGCAAGCTAGGGTTGGCGGCGCGCGACGAGAGCGCGATGACGCGGCTGCTCGCCATGCCCCACGGCATGATCGTGGTCACCGGCCCGACCGGAAGCGGCAAGACCACGACGCTTGCGACGATGCTGTCGATCCTCAACGAGCCGACGCGCAAAATTCTCACCATCGAGGACCCCGTCGAGTACGAAATCGCCGGCATCAACCAGTCCCAGGTCAAACCGTCGATCGGGCTGACGTTTGCCTCGGCAATGCGCGCCTTCGTGCGCCAGGACCCCGACGTGATCATGGTCGGCGAGGTCCGCGACGCCGAGACCGCGCATATCGCGATCCACGCGGCGCTGACCGGACATCTTGTCCTGACGACGCTGCACACCGAGACCGCGGCGGCTGCAGTACCGCGCCTGATCGATCTCGGCATCGAGGGATTTTTGCTGAAATCCACGCTGCGCGCTGTGGTGGCGCAGCGCCTGGTGCGCGTGCTCTGCGACCGTTGCAAGGTGCCGCACGCGCTGACCGAGGCCGATCTCGCCAGGGACCCGCGCTTTGCCGTGATCGGTTTCGTGTGCGGCGAGGTCGTGCACGAGGCCGGCGGCTGCGAACGCTGTGGCGGCACCGGCTACCGCGGCCGTAACGGCGTGTTCGAGATCCTGGAAATGTCCGACGAAGTGCGTGCGCTGATCGGCCCACAGACCGATTCCCATAGCATTGATGCCGCAGCGATGCGCGGCGGCATGACGACAATGCTGGAGGACGCGGTCGCCAAATGCCGGGCCGGAATGACGACCGTGCCCGAGGTCTTCCGCGTCACGACGGTGCGCTAGAAATCATGCCGAACTATCGTTATCGCGCGCTCAATGCCAACGGCGAATTGGTCTCCGGCGCCATCGCCGCGCCCGCGCCCGGCGACGTCGCGCAGCGGATCGAGCGGCTTGGCCTGGTGCTGGTCGACAACGTCACGGCGGAAGAGGGCGGCGCGACCGGCGGTGTGTTGAGCCTCTTCAACAGGCCGAAGCCGGAGGACGTCACCATCCTTACCCGCGATCTCGCGTTGTTGCTGCGCGCAGGCGCCCGCATCAACGACGGATTGGAGCTGCTCGCGACAGATCCCGATCTAGGCCGACTGCGCCCGGTCGTCGCCGACATCCGTTCGCGCGTCGTCTCGGGCGAGAGCTTTGCCGAGGCGCTGGCGCGGCACGAGGGGCTGTTTCCGCCGATGTATATCGCGCTGGTGCGGGTCGGCGAGGCCTCGGGCTCGCTGGATCAGGTTCTGGAGGTGCTGGCCGGCGAACGCGCGCGCAGCGAGGCGTTGCGGCGCCGGCTGTCGGATGCAATCCGCTATCCGCTTTTCGTGCTGGGCGCGGCGGGTTGCGTGCTGCTGTTCTTCCTCACCTTCGTGCTGCCGCAGTTCGCCAGCGTGTTGCAGGATTTCGGCGCCAAGGTCGATCCCATCGTCGGAATCTTCCTCAACATATCGACTTTCCTGCGCGGCAATTCCGATGCGGTGCTAGGCGGCCTCGCTGCTGCGATCGCTGTCGTTTGGCTCGTGCTCCGACAGGAGCGCTTCCGCCGCGGCCTCACCAATGCGATCACGCGGCTGCCGGCGATCCGCAACGTGATGAGCGCGTATCGCACCGCGCTGTTCTGTCGCAATCTCGGCCTGCTGCTCGGCAGCGGCGTCAATCTCACCGTCACCATGCGCATCCTCATCGACATGATGGCGACAACCGGTCCGTCCGCGGTCTGGAGCGATGCGGCCGACCGTGTCCGCCATGGCTCGAAGCTCTCCGACGCGCTAGCCGAGACGCAGGCGCTGCCCGCAATGGCGGTGCGCATGCTCCGGCTCGGCGACGAGACCGGACAGTTGCCGATGCTGTCCGGACGCGTCGCGGAATTCTACGAGGTCAAGTTGCAGCGCACGCTGGACCGCGCCGTCGGCATCGCCGGACCGGCGGCGATCATTGCGATCTCGGTGGTGGTCGGCGGCCTGATCACCTCGGTGATGACGGCGCTGATGTCGGTGAGCCAGATTGTCGGTTAGGCCGGATATTGTTGGGACGGATACTGTTAGGCCATACTTTGTTAGATAACGGGAGAGGCTTGAAGTGACCAAACATCCATCGCTGAGGCGCGACCGGCGGCGCGGAGCCTGCGGGGAGGCGGGCTTCACCCTTGTCGAGATGCTGGTCGTCATCACCATCATCGGGATGATCATGGCGCTGGTCGGTCCGCGGGTCCTGAATTATCTTGGCGAGTCCAAGGCGAAGGCGGCGAAGATCCAGATCGAGAGTTTTTCCAGCGCGCTCGATCTTTATTATCTCGATCTCGGGCGCTATCCGACATCCAATGAAGGTCTCGCGGCGCTGGCCCGTAATACCAGCCAGGCCGGCTGGAACGGGCCTTATTTGCGCGGCGGCGTGGTGCCGAGCGATCCCTGGGGGCACATCTATGTCTATCGCTCGCCGGGCGCGGGCACGCCCTACGAGATCATCTCGCTCGGATCAGACGGTCAGGAAGGCGGCAGTGGAACGGCAGCCGACATTGTCAGCGGCGCGCGCTGAGGACGTCTGCCATGCGCGCGGCTTCGCGCTGATCGAGATCCTGTGCGTGCTCGCGATCCTCGGCCTGCTCGCGGCGATCATCCTTCCGGCCGTTCCGCGCACGACGACGCGCGCCAGGCTGGAGAGCTACGCGGTAGAGACCGCGGCACTGCTGAAAGCGGACCGCAACGCGGCTTTGCGCCGGCAAGTGCGGATCGCGACTCAAGTTGACGCGGAGGGGCGCTCGATCCGTTCCGGCGTCACCGGTCGGACAATCCGCCTGCCGGGCGACGTGGTCGTGCAGGCGATGCTGGCCTCTCGCTGTGCCGATCGCGCCGCGGGGCGGTCGATCGATTTCTTTCCGTCGGGGATGTCGTGCGGCGGGGTCATCGCGCTGGCGCGCCCGGGCATGGGCTATGAGGTGCGCGTCAACTGGTTGACCGGAGGCGTCGAGATTGTCCCGCAGAAGGTGCTCTGACGCCGCCGGCTTCACCTTGATCGAGGCGCTGGTCGCGCTTGCGATCATCGCGGTCGTGCTCGGGACGATCGGCGCGGTCATTGCCACGACGGTGAAAGGCACGCGTGCGATCGATCAGCATCTGGCGCTATCAGGCACCGCCGAGACCCTGCTTGCGGACCTGCCCGCACGCTCCTTGCTGAAACCCGGCCGGCAGAGCGGCGAACTGGCGGGCAGCCATTGGCGCGTCGACGTCGCGCCAATGAACGTGGCGGGCGGAAATCCCGCCACCGGCCGCTTCGTGCCGTTGGCCGTCAATCTGCGCCTCCAGCGCGCCGACGGCAGCGCGATCCAGATCACCACCGTGAAGCTGGTGCCGAGGCCTCCTCAATGAAGAGCCTGGCAATGAAGCGCCTGCGCCGCGCGCTGGCCGACGAAGCGGGATTCACCCTGCTCGAAGTGTTGCTCGCGACGCTGCTGATGACCGTCATCCTGGCGGCGCTGGCGACCGTGACGGCGCAATGGTTGCCGAACTGGAATCGCGGCATCGCCCGCGTGCAGCAGGCCGAGCGTCTCGCAACCGGCCTCGACCGCATCGTCGCCGACCTGTCGGTTGCCGAGCAGATGACGGTCAACGGCGACGCCAGGGCGCCGCTGTTCGACGGCGCCGAATTGTCGGTGACCTTCCTGCGCACTGCGCTCGGCCCGAGCACGCGCCCGGGGCTCGAATTCATCCGCCTGGTCGAGAAGGCCGACGCACAGGGGCTCGCGCTGGTGCGCGAGCGCGCACCGTTCCAGCCGATGCCGACCGACGGCCAGATCCGCTTCGTCGACCAGGTCGTGCTGATCCGCGCGCCGTTCCGCGTGAGCTTCAGCTATGCCGGGCCGGATGGTCTGTGGCTGCCGACCTGGCGCGGCCAGACACGGCTGCCGGATCGCATCCGCATCACGGTGCGCAACAGTGCCACCGGCCAGGTCCTCTCGGTCTCAGGCGCGGTGACCCCGCACATCACGGCCCCGGCCGAATGTGCGCGGGCGAAAAATCCGACGACCTGCGTGACGGCACGCCCGCGACCGCAACAGGCGGAGAAAGAGGAGCAGCAGCTGTGAGCGGAGCGAGGCACGGGCGTGCGAGACTTCGTGACGGCCGCGGCTTCATCGTCGTTGCGGTGCTCTGGATGCTGGCGGCGCTGGCTGCGCTGGCGCTGATCTACCTGACTTATGTCACCAACACCGCGGTCACGGTCGCCGTCAATGCCGACCGGTTGCAGGCGGATGCGCTGGTGAATGCCGGGCTCGAACTCGCGGCGTACCGGCTGACGGCGCAGAACGAGGCCACGCGTCCGACCAGCGGCACCTTCGATGCCCGCGTCGGCGCCGGACGTGTCAGCGTCACCTTCCGGTCGGAAGCCGCGCGCGTCGATCTCAACATGGCGCCGAAGCCGATGCTCGCGGGACTGATGATGGCGCTCGGCGTCGCAGCGGCGGACGCGCCCGTTTACGCCGACCGGATCCTGGCTTGGCGAGCGTCGACGGAGCCCGGCCAGGACAATCCGGAGGATTCCTACTATCGCACGCTCGGCGCGTCCTATCTGCCGCGCCACGCGCCGTTCCCGCATAGCGACGAGCTCTGGCTGGTGCGCGGCATTCCGGCCGCCGTCGTGGAACGCGCGCTGCCCTTCGTCACGGTGTTCAGCAACATGCGGACCGTGAACGTGCTCGACGCCGCGCCACAGGTGGTTGCGGCACTGCCGGGCATGACGCCCGGAATGCTGCAACAGGTGCTGCGCGACCGCACCGATCCCAACGTCGACCCGCGATCTCTGATTGGGCTCGCCGGCGCCGTCAACGCGACGGTCGAGGGCTCGAGGGCGTACCGGTTGACGGTCGCGGTCGAGGTGCGTTCGCATCGGCGCAGCTCGGCCGAGATCGTCATCCTGCTTCTCGAAAACGGCGATGAGCCGTATCGTGTATTGTCGTGGCACAACGCCTATGACGGCTCCGCCGGAAAGTCTCTGTGAGATGAGTTCGCTCCACTCCCTTCGCGCCGTGATCGATGCATGGACCGGCACCGTCGCCGGCACGGTCGTTGCCGGGCTGGAGCGGATGGTATCGCCGCGCGTGGTGCGGGTGGTCGAGCTCGAGAGCGGCGCGTTCGCGCTGGATGCGGCGAAGGCGGAGAACGTCCCGAAGGAAATCGCGTTCGAGGATGGTAAGTTCATCGGTGCCGATCTTGCGCAGATCGTCCGCGGTAGCCGCATCGAGATCGTGCTGCGGCCGACCCGTTTCCTGTTCCGACCACTGGAGCTACCGGCGCGCGCGGCCGATTTCCTGGACGGCATCGTGCGGGCGCAGATCGACCGGCTGACGCCCTGGAGCGCGAGCGAGGCCGTATTCGGTTGCAGCGTTCCGGTGGCGCATGGCAGCGAGAGCATCTCCACGGAGATCGCGGCGGCACCGCGCAAATTGGCGATGACCTATGTCGAGGCGGTGTCGTCCTTCCACCCGACGGCGATCGCGATCGTGACGGAAACGCCCGAGGGCAGGCGCATCAAGGTGTTCGAGCAAAGATCGCGCGGGGCGATCGACCCCGTGCGGCTGGGCCGGACGCTGCAAGCCGTGCTGGTTCTCGCGGCGGTCGCAGCGGTGATCGGATCGGTCGCGGCAAGCTACCTGGCCGACAGCCTCAGCGCGCGGCAGAGCGAGCTCGAACGCCAGATCAGCCAGCGTCGCGCCGCACTTCGCGGCAACGACAGCGGCGAGCGCTCGCCGCTCGCGCTGCTCGAGCGCCGTAAGTACGAGACGCCAGCGAGTGTGATCGTGCTGGAATCGCTGAGCCGGCTGTTGCCGGACCACACCTATGTCACCGAGCTGCATCTGGCCGGCAACAAGGTTCAGATCGGCGGCATCACCCGCGATGCGCCCTCGCTGATCCCGTTGATCGAGCAGTCCCAGCATTTCACCCGCGCGACCTTCTACGCTCCGACGACGCGTAGCCCATCCGATCCCGGCGAACGCTTCCACATCGAGGCACAGATCGAACCGAGGAACGCGCCATGAACAAGATCATGAGCAGCGCCAAGGTCGCAAACGGAAATGCGGTTGAGCGGGCGCTCGTCGGCTCGCCTCTGATCGCGGTCACGCTCTATCTCGCGATCACCGGCGGGCTGTTGCTGATGGCGGGGCTGTCGATCGCCGACGTCATCGCCCACCGCCAGGCGCTGGCACAGACCTCCGACCTGCTCGACCAGTTGCGCGGCCGCAAGAGCGGCGCCAAGAGCGCCGCGGCCCTCTCGGCCGAGCATCCCGGCACGCCGTTTCTGGAGGGGCCGACCGTAACGGTCGCGGGCGCCAATCTGTTGCAGCGGGTTGCGGCCGCGGTCGCCGATGTGGGCGGCTCGGTCCAGTCCTCGCAGGTCGACGTCACGGGCGCGCAGACCAAGGACGGCTTCGTCGGCCTGGTCGTCAGCTGCGAGCTGGAGCAGCCCGCGCTCCAGAGGCTTCTGTACGATCTCGAAGCCGGCATGCCGTTCCTGTTCGTCGACCAGCTCGACGTCCAGGTGCCGCAGACCACGGCGCTGAGTGATGCGGCCAGCGGCCGCGTCAGGGTGATTTTGGGCGTCTCCGGTCAATGGCAGGCGGGGAAGTAGGGCGGCCTCGTCAACTCACGACGTCGGCTCACCAAGCGTACTTGAACACGCCCTTGCCGGAATAGCTGGTGACGTTGCCGGAGAACTCGCCGTCGAAGGTGCCGGCGATCGAGAAGCCGCTCAGCCATTTCATCTCGGCGCTGGCGCTGACGAGCGCGGAGTCGGCGTCGACCCGGGCGCCGTTCACGACGAAGCTGGTGCCCGGCAGGGTCTGGAACAGCGCGAGGACGGCGCGGCCCGGGTTGTAGTCGTGCGCCCAGGCGGCGCGACCGCGCAGCGTCAGCACGCCGTTCTGCATCGCGTACGACTTGTCGGTGCGCAGGCCGAGCTCGGAGCGGGGGTCGGTCAGCGATTGCGAGGCATAGTTCAACGCGAACAGTCCGCCGCCATTGAGGCTGACTTCGGAGTAGCTGGGCAGGTTGAAGTTCGTCACCTGCGCCGCCGCATAGGGGGTGAGGCCGATCATTGGCGTCGCGAAGCGGTAGCCGCCCTCGAAGCGGGCCGAGAAGGTGTCGGCCTTGAAGCGGCTCTGCAGCTGGTCGAAGCCGCCGGGCGCCACGGTGCGGTTGGTGGTGACGTCGTGCCAGCCATAGGCGAGCGCGGCGGAGATATAGGCCGGTCCGAAATTGTGCCGGCCATAGACGCCGGCTTGGAACAGGTCTGCCGAGCCCGAACCCATCGCATTGGCGAGCGAGTAGCTCAGTCCACCGCCACCGAGCGCGAAGCCGACCAGCGTGTCCACCGAAACCCTGTAGTCGGCGCCGGCCGCGCCGCCCCAGACCCGTGCGGTGAGGTCTTGCGAGCCGACCGGTGCATTGCCGCCGACTTGTGCCGAGCCTCCATAGCCGGCCGTCCAGAGGCTCCAGCGGCTGGCGGGCTGCGAGACGAGCAGCGGCGCCTTGGTCGCCATCGCATAAGCCTCGCGCTCGCGCGCGTTGGCCGGGCGCATCGACGCATAGGCGGCCGCGTCGTCGCTCTCGGCGAATTGCGCCACGCTGCCCGCCTTGGCGAAACCGGCCGAGCGGCCGATAACGGTCGGGTCGAGCATCAAATTGAGGAACTGCCCGTCGGCATTGATCGCGGACTGGATGATGCCGGTGCCGAGTTCGCCCGAGGCTGTCGTCAGCCCGGCCGGCGTCAGCGCAGCGAAGGCTGCCGGAATGCCGCCGGTCGAGTTGAAGAAGTTGGCCAGCGTGGTCGCAACGTTTTGCTGGTTGACGGTGAGGCCGCCGCTCGGCGCGAAGTTCACGCCGATATTGAGGAACACATTATTGGTGCCGTAGCTCAGCGACGCGTTGATCGTCGGTAGGTTGGAGAGGACGGCTGCGTTGAAGGCGGTGCCGCCGAAACCGCCAGTCGCCGACAGGATCGTGTACTGCTTCTTGATCGTGCCCGAGACGAACATCGCGCTCACCGTCGCGTTGCCGAGCGTGGCCGCGCCGTTGACATTGGCGAGGCTGGCATTGCTGGAGGAGACCTGCACGAGATAGGTCGAGGCCGCTGTGAAGCTCAGGGGGCCGTTGATCGTCAGCGGGCCGAACGGGGTCGCTGTGCTGCCTGGGGCGAGCGTACCGCCATTGACCGCAACGCCGGCGACCGTGCCGCTGCCGGCGAGTGTGCCGCCCGCGTTGACGGTGGTCGAGCTCAGGATCGACCCATCGACGACCAGCGTGCCGCCGTTCACGGTGGTGGGCCCGCTATAGGTGTTAGCGCCGGACAACGTCTGCTTGCCGCCGGCGATCGTCAGGCCGCCGCCCGCGCCGCCATCGTCGATCACGCCCGCGAAATTGCCGATGCCGTTGGTGATCGTCAGTGTGTTGGCGCCGATGTTGACGTTACCAGAGCCCGCCAACGACTTGATCGAAGTGCCGGCGCTCAGGGCCGAGATGTCGAAGATGCCGTTGGCGATGACATTGCGCGAGGTTGCGATGCTGCCGTCGCTGCCGGCGGAGTTGATGAGATCCAGTTCGCCGCCGCTCGCGATGGTTGTCGTCCCGGTATAGGTGTTGGTGCCGTAGAGCTGCTGCACAGCTCCGTTCGCGATCGCGAGATTGCCCGCGGTACCGCCACCAATGCCGCCGTCCTGGATCACGCCGCCGAAGGAATTGCCGCTCGTGATCGTCAGGGTCTTCGATCCCAGCGCGACGACGCCGCTGGCGCCGAACGAGAACAGCTGGGTGACCGAAGCCCCGGACGTGGTCTGGGAGATATCGAGCGTTGCACCGGGGCCTGAGAACGCGACATAGAGCGAATTGGCGATCGAGCCGCTGCCCTTCAGCGCCAGGGTCGCGGCCGAATCGATCTGCGTGACGTTGCTGTAGGTGTTCACGCCCGATAGCGTCTGCGTTCCGCCGAAAACCTCAAGCCCGCCTGTGCCCTGGATCACGCCTGCGAATTCGGTCGAACCATTGGTGATGACGAGGCTGTTGGCACCCATGTTGACAATACCAGCAGAATTACCGGCGAGTGTCGTAATGGGATTGAACGAGAACAACACCGCGGAGATATCGAGCGTCGCATTCACCGTGACGACGCTGGAGCTTGCGATGCTGCCGAAGCCCGAGATCGCCAGCGTCCCCGCCGAGATCGTCGTCGGGCCGGTGTAGCCGTTGATGCCGGTCAGCGTCAGCGTGCCGGTGCCGACCTTGGTCAGTCCGCCACCGGTGCCGGAGATCACGCCGTCGACCTGGGTGGAGGTGTTGACGCTGCCTGTGGTGAGGGTCTTGGCGCCGAGCACGTAATTGCCGGCGCCTTCGATCGAGCCCGCCGTCATGCCGGTGCTGGTCAGGCCGGAAATATCGACCGTGCCCCCGACATTGTTAACGAAACGCGCGCTGCCGCCCGTGCTGGAACCGTCGAAGTTCACCGTTCCGTCGTTGGTGATGGTCGACGTTGCGGCGGTGGTATTGTTGTGGAAGTTCAGCGTCGCCGAAGCGAGGTTGTTGATCGTGGCGCTGCCAGCGGAAGCGCTGGTGAAGAAATCGATCTGGCCGTTGGCGTTGTTGGTGATCAGGGCGTTGCCGGCAGAGCTGGAATCCTCGAACGTGACGAAGTTGTTGTTGACGAGGGTTGCCGATCCCGCGGTGCTGTTCTGAAGGAAGTTGACGGTGCCGCCGGCATCGTTTGTGATGATTACGGCCCCGGCGCCGACACCGCCGCGCGCGGTGCTGCTGTTCTGGAACACCAGATTGTTGCCGGAGGTGACTTCGAAATTCTGCGCATTGCCGGAATCGTTGATGATACCCGTCCCGTTGATGATGAACGGGTTGCCGATCGTGACCGAGTAGGCCTGCGCCGTGTTCGCGAAGTTGATCGTGCCGATGACGACGACGCCGTTGTTGTTGTCGACGGCCGTGCTGCCGGTGTTCGTGAACGTCGCGGTTACATCCGGCACAATCGGGTTGGACGACCAGTTCGTGCCGTCCGTCCAGTCGCTGGTGCCGCCGACCCAGTCGCCGTCCAGGGCGTGCGCGGCGACGACGCCGAGCGCAGTGGTCGCCAGCAGGGTCGCCAGGGAGTGGCGCAGGCCCGATCGCAGCCCGTATCCGTTCCGCCCACCAGCCTTCGTCGGTCCAGCCATCAGGTCTTCTCAAATCAGCAAAGAAATAGTCGCAAACGAGGTAACGGAGGCGCGTGGCAAGGCCCGGCGCTTTCGCCATGATCTCATAGCGTTGCAGCGTGCCGCAATGAACGGATATCCATCTGCATCGGGTTCCGCCCTGTTCCGCCTTGCATTTTCGACCATCGTGGCCCTCGGGCAACATATTCATGCATTGCAACATCTGCGGAGCAAATGGCTTTGCCGTCGGTCCGGCAGCACGCTTTAGGTTGATGGCGCTGACGATCGGAACTAGTTTGGCGCGGACGCCTCGCCGTCTTTTCGTGCGAACGGTGGTCGCAGGGGAATGTCGATGTCCGGGTGGTTGAGACCGACAGGACTGGCCGTATTGTGCGTGGTTCTGGGCCCCGCCGGGACCATGGCCGCCACCTCATCGCGGATCGATGTCCTGTCCGACGATGCTGCGGGCAGCCCCGCCGACAGTGTCGATGTCGGAACGATGCGCCCGATCGCGCGGCCACCGCAGCAGGCTTCGACCAAGCCCGCTCCTCGCGGCAATCCGCTGTGGTCGGTGCCACTCTCGGCCCTGACCGCGACCCAGGAGCGCCCGATCTTCTCGGCCATGCGCCGGCCGCCGCCGCGCGCGGTCGTGGCATCGCCGGTCGAGGATGTGTCCGCACCGCCCCCCAAGCCCGTCGAGGCCCCGCCGCCGCTGTTGCTGGTCGGGGCCGTGGTGGGCGAGGGCGATGCCATCGCGATTCTCGTCAACCGCACCGATCAAAAGGTCGTGCGCCTGCGGCAGGGCGAATCGCTCGGCGGCTGGTCGCTGACCTCCGTGCAGCCGCGCGAGGTGACCTTCAAGCAGGGCGAGCGCAGCGAGGTGCTGGCGCTCCAGCGGCCGGACGCAGCCCCTCCCGCGGGCCCGCCCGCGGATGCCGGCGGAAGGCCAACGATGCCGGGCCTGACTGACCCATCTTCGCCTTTCGTGCCGCGCTCGACGCCCAAGAACGGCGAGTCGGATGGGCTCTGATCGTGCTTTTCGGGGATCGGGCCGCACACGTCCGTGATCTGTCCGGGAAGCCTCCGGACGAGCCCGAAAGAACGGTCGAAACCGTGGCGGCTGCGGCCGCCGCCGGCTATCGACATTCCGTGAACCGACTGCTAGCCCGAATTCGCGCTGCCTTGGGGGAACCCTGACCGGCGCGGGGCAAAGGCTTGTTGAGGTGGTAGCCGGGTGGCTGGCATGAGGTTGAGAAAAACACCGCCCGATCTGCTGGGGAATTCCGCCTGGAATGCGATGACGTTCGTGGTAGCCGTGGTGCTGAACCTGGCCATCCTGCCTTTCGTGATCACCCATCTTGGCCTCGCGGCATTCGGCGTCGCGGGTCTTGTCACCGCATGCATTGCGCCGGCACTGGTGTTCAGCAACGCGCTCGGGCTGTCGACGTCGCGCGAGCTTGCACAGCGACTGGAGCCGTCCGACCGCGACGACGCGCGACGCCTGTTCGCGACCGCGGCCATTCTCGCGGTCGGCGCGGGCGGGCCAATCGCCATTTTCCTTTTGGTTGCCGGGGCTCCGCTCGCGCGTCTCGGATTTCATCTGACCGGTCCGGCCGCCGAGGATCTCGCGCTGGCCTTCGCGCTGGCCGGTATCGGCTGGTTGTGCCAGTGTGTATCGGCGATCTTCATTTCGTTGTTCACCGCGCGGCAAGACTATCGCCGGATCGCCTCGATCGGCATCGTCAGCACTGTCGTCTCGACTCTTTCGATGCTCCTCCTGATCCCCGCCGCGCCATACGCATCGACATTCCTGGGTTGCCAGGCGCTGGGGTTGGCGATCGGCCTGTTGCTGGCGCTGGCTTGGTGTCGCGGCCAAATGCGTCAGTGGCTGGCGCCTCCAGCATTGCATCGCGAGGCGCTTGGTAGGCTGGTTCGGTTCGGCGGATGGCAGGTTGCCGCACAGGGTGGTGCGCTGCTTGCGGGGCAGGCCGATCGATATTTGCTTGGCGCACTGCTGCAACCGCAGTTTGTCGGCTTCTACGGCGTCGCGCAGCGCCTGCAGGAGGCGACCTATATCGGTATCCTGAAGATCGGCGAGATCCTGCTTCCCTTCTTCAGCACGCTGCAGGGGGAGAGCGAGGACCGCAAGGTCGATCTGCTGTTCCGATCGTCGTGGATTCTCAACGTCCTGGCCGCAAGCGCGCTCGGCGGATTGATCCCCGTGGCCGGTCCGCTGCTGCATGTTTGGACCGGCGCCGAGGTCGCGGCCGAGGCTGCACAGGTTCTCGTCGTCCTGTCGATTGCCGGGATCCTCGGATCGAGCGCGAACGTCTTTGGCTTTTACCTGCTCGCGCACGGGCGGTCGCGCTCCAACGCGCTTATCGCCTTGACCACGGGTGTCGTCACACTCGTGACCAGTGCCATCGCATTGCCACGCTTCGGATGGCAGGCCGCAGGCTGGAGCGCATGCGCCGGAATGATCGCGCAGATGGCGACCATTGTCTTCCTGTTGTGCCGTAGTTTTGACGTCGCCGGCATGTGGTCGCGCATCGTGCATTGCGTGCTGATGCCGCTCGGCATCGGCATCGCGACGGCGCTGGCGGTGCGGTACGGTCTCGACCGCGCGCCATTCCAGCCCGCGCCGTCCTGGTGGTCGGTGGGAGCTGTTTCGTCGGGGACGGCCGCGATCATTTTCGCAATCGTGGTTGCGGCGTCGCAATTGGGTCCGTATCGAAGGGCTTGCCGGCAAGATATTCGTTCGATCGTCGCTCGCTTCTGGCCCCTCAAGACTGTCTAGGACATGTGCGGAATCGCAGGCATCGTAAATCTGGGTGGCGATGCGGTCGAACCGGCCGACATCTCGCGGCTGACCAGCCTGATCGCGCATCGCGGTCCGTTCGGCGAGGGGACCTGGTTCAGCGCGGACCGAAGCCTCGCATTCGGCCACCGCCGCCTGGCGATCATCGATCCCGGCGAGGGCGGCTATCAGCCCATGCTGTCCGCGGACGGCCGCCATGTGATCGTGTTCAACGGCGAGATCTACAACTTCCTCGAGCTTCGCCGCGAACTCGAGGCGCAGGGCGCGGTGTTCCGCAGCCAATCCGATACCGAAGTGATCCTGGCCGCCTGGCAGGCCTGGCGGGAGGACATGCTGCCCCGCTTCAACGGCATGTGGGCCTTGGCGATCTTCGACACGAGCACCCGCGAGCTGTTCTTTGCGCGCGACCGCTTCGGCATCAAGCCGCTGCTCTATGCCACGTCGCCGGAACGATTCATCTTCGCCTCCGAGCAACGGGCGCTGGTACGGAGCGGACTGATCGATACTTTCGTCGACATGGAGGTTGCGCGCCGGCTGCTCCTCGATGCCTTCGGGATCGAAGGAAGCGAGCGGACCCTGTTTCGCCAGGTTCGCCGCCTGCAGGGCGGCCACTGCATGTGGCTTCGCCAGGGCAAGGTCAGTGTCAAGCGTTGGTGGCGGACCGTGGACCATCTGCCACCGGTGCCGGCCACCGAAGCCGAGCGTGTCGCGCGCTTTCGCGAGCTGTTCCAGGATGCGGTGGCGCTGCGCATGCGCAGCGATGTGCCAATCGGAACATGCCTGTCGGGTGGCTTCGATTCCTCGGCCGTGATTTGCGCCATGGCGGCGCACGAGAAAGAAGGCATGGGGCCGCGTGACAGCGCGGCATGGCGTCACGCCTTTGTTGCGACGTTCCCCGGCGCCTTGAACGACGAGAGGCCGATGGCCGAGGAGGCCGCCGTCTGGGCCAATGTCGCGCCAACTTTTCTCGAAATCGGACAGGCCGATGCGCTGACGGACCTCGATCAGATTCTCGACGATCTCGATGACGTCTACATCGCGTTGCCCAGCGCCATATGGCTGCTCTATCGCCAATTGACCCAGAACAACGTGACGGTGTCACTCGACGGCCACGGCGCGGACGAGCTGATGGGCGGCTATTTGCAGGAAGGACAAGCGCGCGCGTTTCAAATACGGAACGCGGCGGAGGACCTCGCGTCACGTTCGAAACTGGCCCGGCGTTGTGTGGATGTCCTCCGTGCGTTGGCCCTCAAGCGGAAGGGCGTGTATTTTCTGCGCGGTGGGCTGCGCAATCTTCCCGCCCCGCTCCCGTTGATAGCGGAGGACGATGTGCTGCCGCGTGAATGGGGTGGCTTGAACAAGCGCCTCTATCGGATGTTTCACAGCACGGTGCTGCCCACCATCCTGCGCAACTTCGATCGCCTTTCGATGGCGCACGGCGTCGAAGTCCGCATGCCGTTCATGGATTGGCGGCTGGTGACCTATACGATGGCGCTTCCCGAAAGCAGCAAGTCGGCAGACGGCTATACCAAGGCTGTTGCCCGGGGGGCGATGGCCAATTTGATGCCGGAGTCCATTCGCACCGCTCGCCGCAAGGTCGGCTTCAATTCGCCGATGCCGGAATGGCTGAACGGACCGCTGGCCGGCTGGACGGCTGACCTGCTGAACAAGAATGTGCCGGCGTTCGCGGAACTGGTGGATGAAGCGGGCCTGCGCGCGGCGGTCAGCCGTTTGACGGCGACGAAGTCCTGGGACTGGGAGTCGGTCGGGCGGATCTGGCCGTATCTGAATATGAAATGGATGTTGGCGAGGTACGCGTAAACGATGCGTCTGTTCCAGAATAGCGCCCTATATCCGTCCTATCTGCCGCGGTTGAACCAGCTCGCGGCCGGCACGCAAAGCTTCGCGGAGCGGCGGCGCGTGTTTCTGCACGACCGTTTCGGCGCGTCGCATTTTCTTCAACCGGTGCTCGACGGTTCGCCGGACGCCTTCTTCACCAACGGTGACGACAAGGTCCTGCAGCGCCGCTGGGCGCGCGAGCAGGGTATGTCGGGCGAGCCGACGCTCGAGGCCATTCTGCTCGCGCAAATTGAGCATCACGCTACTGAGGTATTCTACAATCTCGATCCCGTGCGCTACCCAAGCGCATTCGTTGCCAAGCTGCCGGGCTGCGTGAAGAAGGCGCTGTGCTGGCGTGCCGCGCCGTCGGGAAATGCCGATTTCACTGCCTATCGAGCCGTGCTCGGAAATGCTCCCTCTATCCTCGATATCTGGCGCCGTAACGGATGCCGGGTCGAAACATTCTTCCCGGCGCATGATCCGGTGATGGAGGAGTATGGCCACGGCGAGCGCCCGATCGATGTCGCCTTTGCCGGCGGCTATTCTCGACATCATCGCGTGCGCGCCAAGACGCTGGAGCAGGTCGCACAGCTCGCCGATCACCGCAATATCGTGCTTTGTCTCGATGCATCACGCCTGACCAGGCTCGCAGAGAGCACGATCGGGCGATTGCTGCCACTGCGACAGCACCGGCGCCCCGATGCCATCGCCGCCATTGCTAGGCCGCCGGTGTTCGGCAGAGCCCTCTACGAACTGATTGGCTCGTCGAAGATCGTGTTCAACGGCGCGATCGACATGGCCGGCACGGATCGCGGCAACATGCGTTGCTTCGAGACGATGGGATGCGGCGCATTGCTTGTCTCCGACGCCGGTAGCTATCCCGCCGGCATGCAGGAGGGGGTGACTATCGAGACCTACAATAGCCCCGAACAGGCCGTCGAGGTCATTTCGCGCAGTCTGCAGGACTGGCCTAGATTGGCGGAGTTCGCTGCGCTTGGTCGGGCCCGCATCCGGGACATCTACAGCAAGGACGCGCAATGGAAACAGTTCGGCGACCTCGTCGGACGGGTTTAGCCGTGCTAGAGCGTCCAGAACGACGCGATTTCAGTTGATTGCATGAACCTCAACTTGCTGATCCAGCGGCTCACCGGCCGCAATGCCGACTACCTGATCCAGCGCATGATGGGCCGGGCGACTTGCCGTCTCGATGACGGGGCAGCGCTCGGAGCCAGCGCGAGGATCAGGAACATCCGCGGCGATGCCGACAGGATCGTCATCGGCCCACAGAGCCGGATCCTCGGCGAACTCATGACCTTCGCCCATGGCGGCGAGATCAAGATCGGCGAATGGTGCTATGTCGGGGAGGGGACGCGGATCTGGTCGGCCGGCTCCATCGAAATCGGAAACCGGGTTCTGATCTCCCATTCGGCAAATGTTTTCGACAGTCTGACCCATCCGATCGGGGCGGCCGCGCGGCATGCCCAGGTCCGGCAGATCTTCACAAGTGGTCATCCGCGCGAACTCTCGCTCGACGAAAGCCCGGTCCGGATCTGCGATGATGCCTGGATTGGCGCGGGAGCCATGGTGCTGCGCGGCGTGACGGTCGGGCCGGGGGCCGTGGTGGCGGCCGGGGCCGTCGTGACCAAGGACGTGCCGCCTTTCTCGATCGTGGCCGGAAATCCGGCTGTGCTGGTCAGGGAGCTCCGGTCCGATGAGCGGTGACGACAAGTTCACGACGTGGGAGGATGCCGTTGTCTGGCTGCGCAATCAGCCGGATCAGGGTCAGCTCGTGCGCGACGCCTTCTACGATGATCCGCTGATCGCCGCCGCCGAGCGTTATTTTCAGAGTTCCGAATGGCAGGCGGTCACGGCGCTCCTGGCCGGGCGCTCTGGCACGGCTCTCGATGTGGGAGCGGGGCGCGGCATTGCCAGCTACGCGCTGGCTCGCAGCGGATTTGAGGTGACTGCACTCGAGCCCGATGGCAGCGCCATCGTCGGCACTGCGGCAATCCGGGCTCTTGCGGCGAGCACGCAGCTGCCCATCCAGGTGGTCGAGGAGTTTTCCGAGCGCCTGCCGTTCGCCGACAACACTTTCGATCTCGTCTTCGCGCGCGCCGTGCTGCATCATACCCGCGACCTTGATGGTGCCTGCCGCGAGATTTTTCGCGTGCTTCGCCCCGGCGGTATGCTGATCGCGGCGCGCGAGCACGTGATCAGCAAGGAAGGCGATCTTCAAAAATTCCTCGATCAGCACCCGCTGCATCACCTCTACGGGGGCGAGCATGCCTACCTGCTCGACCGCTATACCGGCGCGTTGAAGTCGGCCGGGTTCGCCACTGTCGGGACACTGGCTCCGCTGCAGAGCGCGATCAATCTGTTCCCGTATACGATGCAGACGCTGCGATCCGCGGTCGTCGAAAAACTGACGCGGAAGATTCCCGCCGGCCCGCTGTGGCGCGCGGCGTTTGCTTCGCAGCATGTCTTCGAGTCCCTGCTCTCGCTTGCCGAGCGCTTTGACCACCGGCCCGGCCGGCTCTATTCGTTCGTCTGTCACAAGGTCTAGGACATGTCCACGTGGGTTACCGGTGCGAACGGATTCATCGGACGTCATCTCGTTCGCGAACTGGCGAGCGCCGGGCATGCGGTCCATGGCGTCGGTCACGGTGCGCTGGATCCGGCCCAGGCACAGGCCCTCGGTTTGCAGGCCTGGATCAACGGTGAAGTTGATGATGCCAATCTGAATGCGCTCGCCGCCTTGCACGGCCTGCCGTCGCACGTCTTCCATCTGGCCGGCGGGTCGTCGGTTGGGCTGTCGATCGCGCGCCCGTTCGAGGATTTTTCGCGGACCGTGACGAGCACGGCGCGGCTGCTCGAATGGCTTCGAAGTTTTGCGCCCAGCAGCCGGCTGATCGCGGTGTCAAGCGCCGCTGTCTACGGCGCCGATCATACCGGTCCGATTCCGGAGAGCGCGGCGCTTCTGCCGATGTCGCCTTACGGACACCACAAGCTGGTCATGGAACAGTTGTGCCAAAGCTACGTCCAGAGCTTCGGCATTCACTGCATGGCCGTGCGGCTGTTCTCTGTCTACGGTCCTCACCTTCGCAAGCAACTGCTCTGGGATATCTGCTCTCGGCTGGGGAGCGAGGTAGAAACGCTGAATCTCGGAGGGACGGGGGCCGAGATAAGGGATTGGACCGACGTTCGCGACGTCGTTCGCTTGCTGGCGCGCGTCGCGGGGGCCGAGTGGCAGGACGATTTTGGCGTGATCAATGGCGGTTCGGGGCGCGGCGTGAGCGTGGCCGAGATTGCCGAGGGACTGATCAGGCATTGGGACAGCAAAACGGTCGTGCGCTTTTCCGGCGTCGGACGTCCAGGGGACCCGACGAGCTTGCTGGCGGACAACGGGCGCGTGCTCGACATGAATTTCGATTGGCGTATCCCGCTCGAGCACGGACTGGCCGACTACGTCGAATGGTTCAGGAGCCAGGCTCGTGCCTGAGCGCGCGCCGCTGCGGATTGCATTCACCAACATCCCACGTCGACTATGGGCGGGTGGCTACAACTATCAACGCAATCTGTTCGAGGTGCTCAACCGGCATTCTCCGGGAACGGTGGCACCCGTGCTGTTTGCCGGAACGGCGGACGATCCCGAGGAGATCGCGGCGTTGGCCGGCATTCCCGGCGTCGAGGTCGTGCGCTCGCCGGTGTTCGATCACGCAGCGACCGGTCTTGCCCGTGCGACGGACCTCGCCCGCGCGATCGTCTTTGGTCTGGACGTGCCTGCCGTCGCCGAATTCAAGGCCAGCAGGATCGACATGGTGTTCGAGTCTGCGCGCTTCTTTGGCTGGCGCCTGCCATTTCCCGCGGTCGCATGGTTCCCGGATTTCCAGCATCGCCTGCTTCCCCATCTTTTCTCCAGGGGCGCCTATTGGCGGCGTGATATCGGCTTTCGGGTTCAGATCGCGTCCGGCCGGCACATCATGTTGAGCAGCGCCAGCGCGCTCGGAGATCTCAGAAGGTTCTATCCGGGCAATTCAAACGGCGTCTCGGTCGTTCGGTTTGCGACCGAGCCCCCCGTCAACCTGCTCGCCACGAAGCCGCCGGACGTGATCGCCCATTATGGCCTTCCACCACGATATTTCTATCTGCCCAACCAGTTCTGGCGGCACAAGAACCACCAGATCGTGGTCGATGCGCTTGATCTGCTGAAATCTCGAGGGCTGGACGTCGTTGTCGCGGCGTCGGGAAGCACGCAAGACTTCCGCGAGCCTGGTCTTTTCGAGGCGATGATGAAGGAGGTCGGGGCGCGCGGCTTGGAGATGAATTTTCGACATCTCGGAATGATCCCGCTGGATCACGTCTACGCCCTCCTGCGTGCATCGATGGCCCTCATCAATCCTTCGGAGTGCGAGGGGTGGAGCACCACTGTCGAAGAAGCGAAGTCGTTTGGTGTCCCGATGATCCTGTCCGACATCGATGTCCATCGCGAACAGACCGAGGGCGGCGCGCGATATTTCGGCATCCGCGACCCCAAGTCGCTTGCCGATCACATGTTGCAGGTTGCGCAAACCACCGGGCCTGCGTTCGTCCGAAATTTGTTGCCGAACCTGCAGCATCGCGTAGAGGCGTTCGTTGCGGATTTCATCCGGCTGACTCGGGATGTGATGGCGTCGCGGCGCGGCTAAACCTGATTGAAAGCGTGGATGCGCATGACCATGGTTCGCTCAGAGTGACCGAATTCTTAGGTGCCCGACGAACGCGCGCCGACCCAAGCCTGCTCAGTTGGCAGCGCGATATTTACAAGTTGATGCCGCAATGCTAGCAGGTACGCGTAGTAGCGCGTCTTGCTCGTAGTCATGATTGACGTCGATGCTATTGGGCTTTTTGCACCTCTCGTCACAACGATGGGATTATTGATCGTCTCGGCGATCGGATGTCAGCGATCAAACCGATGACGAAGACTTGGTTGACGAACGCAGCAATAGCGGTTTGGGTCTCAACTAACTCAGTCCTTCTCTTGTATGGCATGCGTGGCACGAAGGGCCATGCAGCCATGACAGCGGCTGTCATGATCGCGCCGTTGCTCGTCATGCGAGGAATTTCAGCCGCCACCGGCAGACTATTTGTTCGTTGCATTGGCAGCGCTCATGTTGGCGTCCGTAGTCGTCAACGGTCGAACGACGACTGATCGCGACTATGCGCTGCTCGCCCTTTCAATGGCCGCCTATCCCGCGTTTCGGGCCGTGGGTAGTCGTTTTGATCTCTCGCGTTTCTCCTGCATCACGGCGGCGCTCGTTTTGGTTGGGACCCTGCTGACGGCTTGGGCGGTGGTTTACGATCGGAGCGGCGAGTACAAGCCGCTCGTTCTTGGTTTCCACGAAGGTCCGACCGTTTTTTCGCTGACGTGGTGCTTCCTGGTCTTTGCTTTGCTTTCAATGAACTTGTCGTCGCTTCAATGGCGTGTTGTTGGCGGTTTGATCGCCTTGCCTGCGTTCGTGTTTGCCGCAGCAATGGTGCGACACCCTTCGTCGCCCTGGCTGTCACGCTCGCTGCGACGGCTAGGATGGGCAGCCGGCGTCAGATTGCCGTAGCCGGCGTCGGGGTCTGAGCATTGTCATCGGTTTGGCCGCGCGTCCCGCGATGTCCGGCAAGATCATCGGGCTTGTCGTGGAGAACGTTCCGGTCTTGGCAAGCGATACCCAGGGTACCTTTGCGATTCAAATAATCACAGAGGAAGCCTTGAACCTGTTGCCGAAGCTTGGACTTCTCGGCCAAGGCATCGGAAACGTTCGCTCAACAATCTTGCTATAAGGCTGAGCCGCACAACGTCGTATTGCAAGCCGCAGTCGAGGTTGGTGTTGTCGCAGCGCTGCTTTTGGCTGCTGCGTTCGTTTTGGCGGTGATGTCGGCAGCAAAGCGGACGCACTCGAATCCCGCCGCGTCCTTTCTGCTTGCTGGCCTGATATTCGTCGGGATCGAGTTTTTGATGAGTGGCTCGCCGACGAACTCGGCGCTACTGTTTGGATTTATGGGCTGGGCGGTTGGGCTGCCACAGACGGGCACGAGATAAGCGGTGGAGCGCATCCGCTCGCCGGCCCGTAGCTGATCCCCAGCCCAAGCCACCTCCAGGTTCGCTGCCTGCGGTGCGCTCGTTGCGGAAGCTCGCTTGCGCGGCCGACGGAAGTTGCGAGCTGGATCAGACCAGCTCGAGTACGCTTGAAATAGGCGATGGTCTCCTTCAGCCCGTCCTCAAGCGCGACCTTCGGCTCCCAGTCCAGTGCCGCCTTTGCCTTGGTGAGGTCGAGCTGGCGCTGGCGCGGATCGTTCTGCGGCAGCGGCTGGAAGATCAGTTGCGAGCGCGAGCCGGTGAGCTTGATCACCTTCTCGGCGAGCTCGCCGGTGATGTTCTCACCGGTCGCCATCAGCCGCGTGATGGCTTCGACGAGATCGTCGACATAGCAGAAGGAGCGGGTCTGCCCGCCGTCGCCGAACACCGTGATCGGTTCGCCCTTGAGCGCCTGGACGATGAAGGACGACACCACGCGCCCGTCATTGGGCTGCATGCGAGGGCCGTAGGTGTTGAAGACGCGCGCGACTTGATCGGCAGGCCGTGCTGGCGCCAATAGTCGAAGAACAGCGTTTCGGCGCAACGCTTGCCTTCGTCGTGGCAGGAGCGAATGCCGATAGGGTTGACGTTGCCCCAATAATCCTCGGTCTGGGGATGGATCAGCGGATCGCCATAGACCTCACTGTGGAGGCCTGGAAGATGCGGGCCTTGAGCCGCTTGGCGAGGCCGAGCATGTTGATGGCGCCGTGCACCGAGGTCTTGGTGGTCTGGACGGGATCGCGCTGGTAGTGGATCGGCGAGGCCGGGCAGGCCAGGTTGAAGATCGCGTCGACCTCGGTGTAGAGCGGGAAACTGACGTCGTGCCGGACCGCCTCGAACAGCGGATTTGCGATCAGATGGGGCGATGTTGCGCCGGCTGCCGGTGAACTGTCTGCTGTTCCGTCCTTGACGCTAGGGCTCGATCGGTCTTTAGCAAGCATGCTACCCGATGAAGCCGCTGCCCCGAGCCGACGAACATTCGGCAATTTCATAGCCATTTGACGGCACGACCGGTTCTCGGAGAGGCTGTCAGCCTCATGCCGCTATAGGGAAATGCCAAGAGGGTTGCTCCTGCTGAGTTATTGCCTTTAAACCTCTCGCTGGGATGGATTTTCCCGGTCGCGGCCGGTTGTATAGAAGTTGCGATGGATGCGTGTTCCCGTCTGGAGAGATCAATGAAGGTCGTAATTCTTGCCGGAGGTCTCGGTACCCGAATCGCCGAGGAAACCAGCACCCGTCCGAAGCCGATGGTCGAGATCGGGGGCCGTCCTATTCTCTGGCACATCATGAAGATCTACAGTCATTATGGCTTTAATGACTTCGTGATCTGTCTTGGTTACCGAGGTTACATAATCAAGGAGTACTTCGCGAACTACTTCCTGCACATGTCCGATGTGACTTTTCATATGGCCGAAAACCGAATGGAGGTGCATCGCGAAACTGCCGAGCCCTGGCGGGTCACCCTGGTCGACACCGGGGAAGACACCCAGACCGGCGGGCGGTTGAAGCGGGTGCTGCCTTACGTCGCGGACGAGCCTTTCTTTGCGCTGACTTATGGGGACGGCGTCGCCGACATCGACCTCGCCGCCGAGATCGCTTTCCACAAGGCGCATGGGCGGCGCGCCACCGTCGCCGTGGTGCGGCCTGCAAAGCGCTTCGGCGCGGTTGCTATCGAGGGTGACCGGGTCGTCAATTTCGAGGAGAAGCCGAACGACGATGGCGGCTGGATCAATGGCGGCTTCTTCCTGCTGTCGCCGTCGGTCGGTGATGTCATCGAGGGCGACAAGACGATATGGGAGCGCGAGCCGATGGAGCAACTCGTGAGTGGGGACGATCTCCGCGCCTATGTGCATCCCGGCTTCTGGCATCCGATGGATTCGCTGCGGGATCGCAATTTCCTGGAGGGCGAATGGGCGAACCTCCGCGCCAAATGGAGAGTCTGGTGACGGATCCCGCATTCTGGCGCGGCAAGAAAGTCTTTCTGACCGGGCACACCGGTTTCAAGGGGGCATGGGCCTCGCTGTTGCTGCGCCGCTTCGGCGCCAGCGTCTACGGGTATGCGCTCGAGCCGACGCATCCATCCTCGCTGTTCGTGACGGCGCGCATCGCCGACGACATCAGGCAGCGCATCGCCGACATTCGTGATCTCTCCGCCTTGCGCGCCGCAATGACTGAGGCCGCGCCGGACATTGTCATTCACATGGCGGCGCAAGCGCTGGTGCGGCCGTCCTACGAGGAGCCGGTCGAGACCTTTGCGACCAATGTGATGGGCACGGTGCACGTGCTGGAGGCCGCGCGGCAGCTGCGATCGGTACGGGTGATCCTGAATGTCACCAGCGACAAATGCTACGAGAATAACGGGGCGGGTGTCGCCTTTCGTGAGGTCGATCGGCTCGGCGGCGACGATCCCTACAGCAACAGTAAGGCCTGCGCCGAGCTCGTGACGCACTCCTATCGCGACAGCTTCTTCAATGCGAAGGACGCGGCACGTATCGCGACCGCGCGCGCCGGCAACGTCTTCGGCGGCGGCGATTTTGCGCGCGACCGTCTGGTGCCTGACGCAATGCAGGCGTTCCTTGCGGGCGAGGCCTTGCGCATCCGCAACCCCAATTCGGTGCGGCCCTGGCAGCACGCGCTCGATCCGGTGCTCGGCTATCTCACGCTGGTCGAGCGGCTCGCGGGCGATGATCATTTCATTGGCGGCTGGAATTTCGGGCCGGATGCCGCAAGCGAGGTGCCGGTCGGGACCGTGGTCGAACATCTGATCGCGCTGTGGGGCGACGGCGCGCGCTGGACGGCCGATGCCGGCCCGCACCCGCACGAAGCTGCCTATCTCAAGCTCGACTGCGCCAAGGCGCGCAGCGAGCTCGGCTGGACGCCGCAGCTCGATCTGGCCCAGGGTCTGCGTCTCACCGTCGACTGGTACGAGGCGCTGCGCGAGAGCCGGGACCTGCGCAAAATCTCGCTCGACCAGCTCGATCAGGTCGTCGGCGCGTCGTCCAGGACGGTCGCGTGATGTGCCGGCTTGCGGCGGCCGGGGCCGAAGAAAGCGGACCGCCGCGTCTTGACGGATCTCGCTGTGGCGCAAATGCGCAGGAGATCCTTGCGGGCAACCAGGACGAGATGCCCGGTCGCGTGCTCGACGATCGGCACCCGGCCGGCGTCGGCCAGAACCATCCGATCGGCGACATACGACACGGGCTCGTTCGGATAGCCGAGCGTGAGCGAGCTGTCTGAGGCGCAGTCGAACAGGGTGGCGCGACCATCGGCGCTTGCGGCACGCCAGCGCAGGAGGTCCGAGCGGCCGACGAGTCCGGAGACCCGTCCGCCCGTGTCTATCAGCGGATAGGACTTGTGACGTCGTTCCCGTCGGAGAAAAACGATACCGCTTCGCCGACGGTCATGGTCGCGGGCAGGGTATCGACATCCCTCACAATCACTTCGTTCACGCGAAGTAGGTCAAAAGGGGGGCGATGTCGTATTCGCGCACGAGTGCTGGCCGCGCCGCACGATCTTTTCGCTCAAGATCGAGCGCTTGAGCAGCAACACGGTGAGCGGATAAGCAGCGCTTGTGGCAATCAGAAGTGGTTCCAGCATCGCAAATTCGCCGGTCAGCTCGATGCCGAGCTTCTTCTTCACGTCGGGCCGGAAGTTCTCGACCACGACGTCCGCCTTGGCGGCGAGAGGCTTGAACGCGGCGAGCCCCCGCTCGTCCTTCAGGTTCAAGGTCATCGCTCGCTTGTTGCGGTGCAAATTCTGGAAGTCCGAGCCGCGCCGCGGTCCGCCCGGCTGTTCGCCGCCAGCATCCTCGGTCAGCGCATCGATCTTGATCACATTCGCGCCCCAATCCGCGAGCTGCCGCACGCAGGTGGGCCCGGACCGGACGCGGGTCAGATCGAGCACGGTGAAAGCGTGACAGGGCTTCCGAGGCATGCGGAAAGGGCATCTTGATGGGCTCCGGGACCGAGTGGGGGCCTACCACAGTGCCGAAAGACCATGCAGCAAGACGTCACGCGGCAGGTCTGGGCCGCGCGGATGCCGCCTGTTGAAATGCAATGCCTGAGGGGCGCCGCGAAGGATCAGCGCGCCAGCTGTTTCAGCTCAGCGCGCGCCCGCTCGGCCAGCGGGTCATCGCCGTGGCGCGCAATGAACAGCTCGAACGCCTCCCGCGTTCCCTTGCGACGGGCGGATTCGTACTCCTCCGCGACCGCAGCCGAGGGGTCGCGGGCCATTGGAACGGAGGGCGCGCGTCCCGCTGTGCCGCCATGCCTGGCGCTTTGCTTGCCGCTCTCATCCCCATTGGCTTTGCCGACCATGACAGGCAGTCCTCCGAAAGGTAGATGGCCCGGCCCGGCGAGCGCCATCAGGGCGCCGAATAGGCCGGCCGAGAGGGAACGTCGTTTCATAATTTCACTCGCAACAAGGAGGTCGCCGGAACCGACATCCCTTCTTGTTCTGGCCCGTATGACTACGGGATTTGATGGCTAACACGGCCTACGGAAGGGGTCCGGACCGGTTCGCCCAAATTAAACCAAACGTTTAACTCTCAAGCTAGAATCACCTGTCCGCACCCGAATCGAACAGGTTTCGCTGCTTCGGAGATTCCCTTGGCCACCGCCGTCAATGTCAGTGCCACCAACAACGCCGAGATCGACGGCCTGCTGTCAGGCTACAAATGGTCCGGCACGATCACCTACAGCTTTCCCGACTCGCCCAGCGACTACGCCAGTCCCTATTCCGGCGGCAGCAGCGAGCCGACGCAGGCCGGCTTCGCCTCGGCGCCGAGCCAGATGCAGGCGGCGATCAATTACGCGGTCGGACTGATCCTCAGCTACACCAACGCCGCCCTCCAGTACGCGGGCACGAACGGCGCCGATATCATGGTCGCGCAGTCGCCGGCGGCCAATCCGACCTCCTATGCCTACTATCCCGGCAACTATGCCGCCGGCGGCGACGTGTGGTTCGGGACCAAATACGACTACACGCAGGCAAGGCTCGGCAATTACTATTTCACGACCGCGCTGCACGAGCTTGGTCACGCCTTCGGCCTCAAGCACAGTCAGGAAACTGGCGGCATCGCTAACGTCGCAGTTCCCACGGCTCACGACGACAGCGAATATACCGTCATGAGCTATCGCAGCTATGTCGGTGCTTCGACCACGAGCGGGTACACCAACGAGGCGTATGGCTATCCGCAGACCTACATGGCCAACGATATCCTCGCGCTACAAACGATGTACGGCGCGAACTACACAACCCAGAGCGGCAGCACGGTCTACAGCTGGAACCCGACCACGGGGCAGGAGTTCATCAACGGCGTCGGACAGCTCGCGCCGGGCGGTGGCGTCGGAGGCTCGGCGAACCGCATCTACGCGACGGTGTGGGACGGGGGCGGCGTCGATACCTACGATCTATCGAGCTACACGACGAATTTGAGCATCAATCTCAATCCCGGTGCGTCGTCACTGTTCTCGTCAGTGCAACTGGCCAATCTCGGCAACGGCCATTCCGCCTCGGGTAACGTCTACAACGCCTATCTCTACAACAACGACGCGCGCTCCTACATCGACAACGCCACCGGCGGATCCGGCAACGACACCATCATCGGGAACGTCATCGCCAACACGCTGAACGGCGGCTCCGGCAACGATATGATCACGGGCGGTGGCGGCAACGACACTATTATTGGCGGCGCCGGTACCGATACGGCGCTGTATTCGGGCAATAGGGCCAACTATTCTATTTCTTTCAATGCGAGCACGCAGACGTTCACCGTCACGGATTTGCGTGGCGCCTCGCCTGATGGCGTGGATACCGACACCGGCATTGAGTACCTTCAGTTCGCAGATGGCACGGTCGCCAGCTCGTCGTTGATTCCTGTCACGATAGAAGCAACGGGCATGACTGCGCTCGTCCAGTCGGGCGGCCTCTATAATCTTGACCCGGTTGGCGCCGGCACAGGGCCAACGCTGAAATATCAGGGTACGGCTTATGTGGCCGGGCAGTTTGGCAGCTGGACTCCGATCGGAGTTGAGCAGATCGGCTCCGGCTATCAGGTGGCCTGGAAGATGATTGGCGTCGATAACTATTCAGTGTGGAGCACCGATAGCAACGGCAACTACATCTCCAACGTGATCGGTGGCGTCTCCGGCTCAAGTGCTTCGTTGGCGTCATTCGAAAGCGCTTTTCACCAAGACCTGAATGGGGACGGCATCATTGGTTTACCATCGAGAACGGTGATTGAGTCCTTCGGATCAACAGAGCTGATCAAGGTGGGTTCTAATTTCTATTTTGGCGACGTCGGCAGCGGCAGCGTGGGTCCGGAGTTGACATACAATGGTTCGCCATTCGTGGACGGTCAGGCGGGCGGATGGACCCCGATCGGGGTCGAGCAGACCGGCTCCGGCTATCAGGTCGCCTGGAAAGTGGCCGCCGCTGACAACTATTCGGTGTGGAGCACCGACAGCAATGGCAATTATATTTCTAACCTGATCGGCGGTGTGTCGGGCTCAAGCGCCTCGTTGGTGTCATTCGAGAGCGGTTTTCATCAGGACTTGAACGGAGACGGGGTAATTGGAGCGTCGGCAGCAGCGACAGCGGTGATCGAATCTTTCGGTTCGACCAAGCTGGTCCAGGTCGGCAGTAAGTTCTATCTCGACAACATTGGTAGCGGCGCGGGCCCAGAACTGAAATATAACAATTCTCCATTTGTGGCGGGCCAGGCGGGCGGTTGGAGTCCTATCGGAGTCGAGCAGATCGGCTCCGGATATCAGGTAGCGTGGAAAGTGGACGGCGCCGATAACTACTCGGTATGGAGCACCGACAGGGACGGCAACTACATTTCCAACTTGATCGGTGGTGTGTCAGGGACAAGTGCTTCATTGGTGTCCTTCGAGAGCAGTTTTCATCAGGACTTGAACGGAGACGGGGTCATTGGTGCGTCGCCAGCACCGACGGCGGGGATCGAAGCTTTCGGTTCCAACAAGCTGGCCTCCGCTAAGTTCTATTTCGGCAACCTTGGAAATGGCGGCGCTAGCCCGGAATTGAAGCATGATGGTTTGCCATTCGCGGACGGTCACGCGGGCAACCTGATCGGTGGGGTGCTGGGCTCAAGCGCTTCGTTAGCCGCTTTAGAGAGCAATTTCCATCAAGACCTGAACGGGGACGGTGTTATTGGAGCTCTCCACGGGGCAGTCTTGAACGGGGAGCAGCATTCGGGGTTCTTTTTCTAGTTGACCGTCGCTCGCGTCCTGCGTTCATGAACCGGAACCTCTTGGTGTGCTCTCCTTCGGCGACGACCAAATCGCGACAGCAGGGGACTGTGTCACGCGATCGCTATTCACCTTGCCGTCGATAGTGCGGTGTCCATCTTCTGGATCGCCTGAGCAGCAAGGATTGCGCCATTCGTTGTCAGATGACCGTAGTCCCAAGTGACCAGATCGCTGGTTGAGCCTGGAATTTTGGTGAGGCAACCTTCGTTGTTGCAAAACAGCCTGATCAGGGAAATGTACCGCGTCCCATTCTCTCTGGCGATGCGTTCAATTCCGTCCTCGATGGCAAGTGTCTTGCTGAGGTCAATTTGCAAGCGGCCTGGCAACATATCCGACCTGTGCTGCAGCCAAGATTGCAGCAGGCGCGAGGGAAGGCTCGGGTCGAATCTCGGAGCAGGTCCAAGGACGAATATTTCGGCTACGCCGGCTGCCTTTATCGTCGCGATCGTTTCCTCAAGCATAGCTGCATACGCTGATCCGGTCTTCCAATCGTTTGGATAATTCTGCTAGGCACCAAATAAGATGACAGTCTGGGGGGGATGTTTCCGAATTAGCTCGAAGACCGCCGCATTGCCGTCGCGACATCCCAACGACGCGGGTTCGCCAAGTCCGAGCAGGGGGGCGCAACCATTTCTGGTGAACTGCGAAATGCGCTCCGAGCCGAAAACCTCCCGAAGACCTGGCGAGAGCCGCGCAGCATGAGAGTCCCCCCAGATCACGATGGCGTCGCTGCGATTTGTCTTCAGGCATACCGGCAGCAGCTTGGAAGTATCCTCGTCATTTCCGAGCCAGCACCCTGGATTGTAGGCATCCGTCTTGAAATCGTAGCGTTCGTAGGCGAGAGCGGCTTGCAATGCGTCCGGTAGCCGGCTGGGGACTCCATGCGCAAATGCAATTGAAAAGCCGGCCAGTCCGACAACGGCAAGCGACGCGACAGCGCCCCGCACGAGAGGCGAAAGTCGAAGATGCTTCTTGAGCGGCACTTCGACCGCCAGGTAGGTCAGGATTGCTAGACAGATGCTCGCAACCAAACACGCCGATGCCTGCCATGGCGCTAGTGTAGTGCCATTCTTGATATAGGCGAAAACCAGGATTGGCCAATGCCATAAATAGAGCGGGTAGCTGATCCTGCCCAGGAAAACCATCAAGCCGCTACCCAGCGTCCGCATCGCAAGTCTCGACGTTGCTCCGTAACGGATCGCGAGCATCGACCCAACAACGATCACTAGCGCGAACCTGTTTGGCCAAGCCGCCTGGCCGCCGCCAAAGAATGCGATGAGTGCGATCATCGACACTCCAACGATCACACTGATTGTAGAGTTGGCAGACCTGGCGGTTCTCGTTTTCATCACCGCCAAAAAACCGCCCGCCGACAATTCCCAAGCCCGTGCAAGCGGCGAATAGAAAGCTGCAGAGGTGTGGCCGAAATGGCTGAGACCCCAGCAGTGCAGAAGTGACAGCAGACTAATGGTGAGAAGCATCCATTCCATTCGGAGACGGAATCTCACGCCGACAAGCAGAGCTGGTCCCGGTTGTCTGAACAGAATCTCCGCGTCGATAAGTGGAGGCTCTGCCGGGGTTAGTTAGGCCGCCATGCGGATTGGCAGCGGGTTGAAGTAGGCTTGATCCGGTGTGCCGCCGTCAAGGCTCGAGTGAGGACGTCGGCTATTGTAAAAGTCGAGGTATCGGCCGATCGAGGCGCGGGCATCGGACACGCTGTCGTAGGCCCGCAAGTAAACCTCCTCGTATTTGACGCTGCGCCACAGTCGCTCGACGAACACGTTGTCCCGCCAAGCTCCTTTACCGTCCATGCTGATGGCGATGCCGTTGGTGGCGAGCGCGCCGGTGAAGGCCGAGCCGGTGAACTGCGAGCCCTGATCCGTGTTGAAGATTTCAGGCCTGCCGTGACGCGCCAAAGCGTCCTCCAGTGTCTCGACGCAGAACGCCGCCTCCATCGTGATCGAGAGCCGCCACGACAGAACCCGGCGGGTCGCCCAGTCCAGCACGACAGCGAGATACACGAAGCCGCGCGCCATCGGGATGTAGGTGATATCCATTGCCCAGACCTGGTTCGGGCGCGTGATCTCCACGCCGCGCAGCAGATACGGATAGATCTTGTGCCCGGGCTCAGGTTTGGTGGTGCGCGGACGACGGTACAGCGCCTCTATCCCCATCCGCCGCATGAGCGTTTTGACATGCCGGCGGCCGACCTTGCACCCCTCGGCAGCCAGCAGGCCTCGCAACATTCGCGAACCGGCGAAAGGAAACTCCAGATGTAGCCGATCAAGCTGTCGCATTGTCGCGAGATCGTCGGGCGGCACTGGGCGCGGCAGATAATAGACGCTGCTACGGCTGATCTTCAAAACTTCCGCCTGCCTGGTGATCGACAGATCGTGCTCACGGTCGATCATCGCTTTGCGCTCAGCAATCCCGCCTTGGTGAGCGCTCCTTCTAAAAAATCGTTCTCCAGCGTCAGTTCTCCGATCTTGGCGTGCAGCGACTTCACGTCGATCGCAGGCACGGCGGGCGCGGCGCCGCCAGGTCCAAAAACTCCGGAAGCTCCACCCTCCAGCTGGGCTTTCCATGCCGTAATCTGATTGGGGTGAACGTCAAAGTGCTCGGCCAGTTGAGCTATCGTTCGGTCGCCCTTGACAGCGGCCAGCGCCACCTTCGCCTTGAAAGCCGGTGTGTGGTTCCGGCGTGCGCGTCTCGTCATCGTCTCTCCTGATTCGCGGGCCAATCTTGCCCGCCGTCAGGCAGAAACTCCACTTATCGCCCTGTTCAGATTTCCGGAGCCGGCTCTAGCATCAATACCGGCCAGACCAGATAGAATTGTTCTTCGACCCCGAGCGACCAGAGATGCAGCAGCGGCTTTGTCGATGCGGCAAGATCGAAATAGCCAGCTTCAGACCAGAACAGCAAGTTGGGTAGGAATAAGGCTGCGGCGGCCACTTGTTTCCCGAGCGCTTCGAAAAGGCTGGGCGTCAAAAAGACCCAGCCGAAGCTCAGCGCGGTCGTGGTTACTAACAGCAACGCCGGAAACAGACGACGCGCCCTGCGCGCGTAAAAGCCCGCAAATGAAAAGTCATTTGCCAGAATGACGCCCGTGATCAAGAATCCAGAAATGACAAAGAAGACGTCAACTCCGACAAAACCGGCGGGGACAATTTCCGGAAAAGCATGAAAACCAAGGACCAGGAGTACGGCGACCGCGCGTAATCCATCGATTTCGGGACGGTATATCGTCATAATCTCAACGCTGCTGCTGCCAATTCTTATAGCCCTAACATGCGTGGCGACGATAGGGGCACGAAGAAGCGCGGCCTGCACTCAACCATCGGTCCTGTTGCGGGAAACACTGGTTTCGCTGGGAGGCGGTGACACCGAATGGCACGTTTGCAATGTCGCGGACTTCACTTATAAGGCGACTTACTTCCCCCGATTTGGAAATATAGATGGCGCGTACAATTAAAGGCTGCGAGGTGTGCGGCGGGTCCGAACTCAAGGACGTGCTGGATCTTGGACGCCATCCGCTGTGCGACGATCTCGTGCCGGTCGGAAATCCGGGGATTCCTGAAACATATCCGATAGATATCGTCTTTTGTCCGACTTGTAAGACGGCTCACCAGGCGTATCAGGTTCCGAAACGCACGTTGTTTCCGAGTACGTACCACTACAGGGCACGGCACACCGCAGATGTGCTGAACGGAATGCGTCAGCTGATGGAGCGATGCGAAAAGCAGGTCGGTTCACTTAAAGATCTTTTGGTGCTCGACGTAGGGTGCAACGACGGCAGCCTGTTGTCGATCTTCGCGGAACGAGGCGCGAGAACCGTTGGCGTCGAGCCGACCGGCGCCGCCGCAGACGCGAAGCAGGCCGGTCACACGGTTTATCAGGACTACTTCGCGCCTTCGCTGGCTGAAAAAATTGCGGCGAGCGGTGGTCTGCCGGACATCATCACGTTCACCAATGTTTTCGCGCATATCGAGGATCTGCGGAGCGTTCTCTCCGCCGTCGGCGCGCTCATGGGGCCGACGACGCTGCTGGTCATCGAGAACCATTATCTCGGCTCCGTGCTCGATCGCTATCAATTCGATACGTTCTATCACGAGCATCCGCGCACCTATAGTCTGACATCCTTCCGGTACATCGCCAAATCGCTTCAGGCGCGGATCGAGGCACTGGAGTTCCCGGCACGCTATGGCGGCAACATCCGGGTCATGATGCGGCGAGGCGACGGTGAGGAGCAGGCTGCTCCCGAACTCGCCAAGGTGGACGCAGTGGAAGGCGGCTTCGAGCAGCGCCTGCTCGACATGGCGAAGCGGATACCTGCGTGGCAGACGAACAAGCGCGCCGAAATCGAAGCGGCCGTTTCTCGCCATGGTCCACTCGTCGGCAAGGCCTTTCCGGGCCGCGCCGCTATCCTAGTGAAGCTGCTCGATCTCGATCAGTCCACCCTGCAGGCGGTCTACGAGAAGCCGGGCTCGATGAAGATCGGGCACTACATCCCGGGCACCCGCATCCCGATTCTTTCCGACGATGATTTCGACAAGCGGCCGAATCGGGATGTGCCTCTTCTCAATCTGGCTTGGCACATCTCTGGTGAAATTCAGGGGTACATGCGCAAGCAGGGATATGGCGGTCAGATCATCGATCTATTTTCGCCAGAGGAGTTTGAGCGGGCCTAGTGCTGCGCGTGACAAGAATGGCTTTGATGGCTGAAACGACGACAGGTGAAAACGCCGAATCCGCGGATGGGAAACCTGAGTCCTCGAGCAGGCCTCTCATTTCGATCATCGTCCCCGTGTTCAATGAAGAAGACAACGTCGACCGGACATATGCGGAGCTGAAGCGGGTTACGGGAGAGCTGAACGATTATCAGTTCGAGTTTTTGTTTACCGACAACCACTCCACCGATAGCACCTTCAAGAAGCTCTCCAGCATTGCCGCCCTCGATCCGGCCGTGCGGGTCGCCCGCTTTGCAAGAAACTTCGGTTTTCAGCAATCCGTTCTGACCGGGTATCGGCTGGCGCGCGGAGCGGCGGCAATCCAGATCGACGCTGATCTTCAAGACCCGCCGTCGATGTTCGCTGCCTTCCTGCAAAAATGGCGCGAAGGGTTTGACGTCGTGGTCGGCGTGCGGCGAAGCCGGAAAGAGAGCTTGCTCCTGCGGCGCGGCAGGCGGGCATATTACCGGTTCATGCGTCGGATTGGGGGGCCTCATCTCATTCCGGATGGCGGCGATTTTCGGCTGATCGACCGATCCGTGATTGAGCGGCTCCGTCCGATTCACGAGCCGCACATGTATCTGCGCGGTCTCATTTCCTCGCTCGCCAGACGCCAGACCGGCATTCCCTTCGACCGCGCCGCGCGGTTGCACAACGAAAGCAAGTTTCGATTTGGAAGCCTGGTGCGCCTTGCCATGGACGGCATCATCGCGCACTCAAGCCTGCCTTTGCGGTTGTCGTTTTATATTGGCCTGGTGATCGCACTGGCTGCCGTCTTGCTCGCGAGTTTTTATCTCATAGTCAGATTGTTTTCTCACCAGATTGTTCCGCCGGGATTTACGACTACACAAATTCTCATCCTGTTCGGAATAGGGTTGAATAGCCTTTTCCTCGGTGTGCTGGGTATCTATGTCGGGCGAATTTACGATCAGGTCCGCATGCGGCCGCCGACGATCATTTCCGATCTGGTCAATTTCAATGAGCAAATCGACAGCGTCGAACGGAATCTGCTCCGATGATCGGCGGGAAAAGATGCCATGCGACAGATTGATCGCGAGACTTGGAAGGGTCGGCTGGTGATAACCGATGCGCGCACCTCCGAAACGCGCGCTGGCGGCCTGTTTGCACTGGTGACTTCATCCTCCCTGCGCCTGAGCCCGCGCTTTGGCTTGACGGGCGCGACGACCGCGCTCGTGTACTTTGTGCTGACAAACGCGTTCGTGCTCTCGTCCGTGATGACTCCAGTCGTCTCATCGGTATGTGCGTACGTCGTATCGGTCGCCATCTCGTACCTGATGCAGAGTCGTTTCACCTTTCGGGTCGATGGCGATTCCCTTGATCAGGTTGCGCGCTTTGTGGTCATGTCCCTCGTGGGGCTCGTGGTTTCCTGGGGCGTGATGGCGCTGACAGTCGACCTGCTGCATTGGCCCTACCTGATCGGCGCGATCGGCGTTTGCGTGATCATTCCCGTGCTGAATTTCTTCCTGACGCGCGGCTGGGTTTTTGGCACCCGCGGCAGGCGCGAGCGTATAGTTGCGACTGGAGATTCGGAATGAGCGAGCAGAAGATCACTCACGTGACGCAGGAACAGGTCGCGGCGGATTTTGACAACGTCACCGGCGACTACGAGGAAAAAATCAACTCGGCACTTGCCTTTGCCGGGCGTGAGCACTCATTCTACATCGACATCAAGCGCGAGCACATCTTGCGGCTCGGCAGAGAGCATTTTCCTGATCTGACAGAGCTGGATGTTCTGGACCTCGGCTGCGGGCTCGGCGCGTATCATCCCGGCCTCGAAGGAAAGTTCCGCGAACTGCACGGCATCGATGTATCGGCGCAGAGCGTCGAGCTTGCAGCGGCGCGGCATCCTTTCGTGCACTATTCGACCTTTGACGGAGCCCGGCTGCCTTATCGCGACGGGCAATTCTCCATCGTGTTCACCGTATGCGTCATGCATCATGTGCCGCCGCCGCAATGGACGGAGTTCGTCGCGGACATGTTCCGCGTGACAAAGGCTGGGGGGCTGGTGCTTGTGTTCGAGCACAATCCCTATAACCCGGCGACCCAGTACATTGTGAGGAGCTGCGACATCGACAAGGACGCGGTGTTGTTGCGGCCCGGGAAGCTGCGGCAAATGTTTGTGGACACGGGCTTTGCCAAGGTCGAAACGAAGACGATCATTTCAGTGCCGCCGGCCGGCCCGTTTCTCAGCAGCCTCGACTCGTTTTTGGGGCATCTTCCGTTCGGTGCCCAATATTACCTCAGCGGCGTGAAGCCGTCGTCCTGAAGCGGGAGAGACGCATCTGAGCGCGATCGCTTCGGAACTGGCTGACTTCTGGCGCGCGGCGGCCCTGCCGGTTCCGCTTGTGATCGTTGGCGGGGGTCGTTGGGGGCGGACTTGGCTTTCGGTCGTCGTCGCCGCGCGCGGTTCTGCGGACGGCGTCGTCCTGGCCGCCCGCAGCCGGCCCGACGAGGTGCGCGTATGGGCCCATTCGCGCGCTGAGCTCGCGGGCCTGACGGTCGTGCCGACAGTTGCGGAGGCCATGCTTGTCGATCGGCAGCCGCAAGCGGCGATCATTTCGAGCCGGCCACGCGATCACGTGCGCGACGGAATGGACGCGCTCGGCCATGGTCTGCACGCTCTTGTCGAAAAGCCGCTCGGTGTCGATCCGGAAAGCGGACGGACGCTTGTGGCGGCGGCCCAACACACGAAGCGCATCCTCGCGGTGGGCACGGAGTTCGCCTATCTGCCGGCCTTCCATCAATTGTCCGAGGAACTCGCCGGCGCTAGCGCAGATATGACGCTGATATGGGATGACGTCGAAAACGAAGTGCGATATGGCGCGACAAAGACCCGGCACGAGGAGACAGGGCTGCTGTACGACTTGTTGCCTCATGCCTTTTCGATCTTCCGGATCTTTGTCCCTAAGGCCGGTCTTCGGATCGGGGCAGCGCAAGAGAGCCCGGATGGCGGTCAGGGATGGATCGAATTCCACGACGATCGGGGAGGGCGCCACGAATTTCGCTGTCACACCAAAGCAAAGGCGCGTCGAAGACTGCTGGATATCCGGACAGAATCCGGTCACGTGTCGGTCGACTTCAGTGGCGTCCACGGGCTGATGACGATCAACGGCCAGCCGCACGCGCTTGATGAGAGCATGTCGGCGATGAACAGCACCTTGCGGCTGGAGCTTGGTGCGTTCTTGTCGCAGATGATGGGCACGGCAGATGCAGTTGCGGTGGGGGACGTATCAGGCCTGCTGGCGGCGCAGGAGGACCTGAAACGGACGCTCGCAACGGCCGGGACATGATCGATTATCCGCTCCACGCGTTGCGATCTATGGATGCCATCAATTGGAAGTCCACGTGACAAAAAACTGTCCAGTGCCTTGCGCCTGGTCGCGGGCTGACTTGCTGGCAGCCGGCCTGGTAGCGACCTTCGTCGGCGTTCTGGGGCTTTGGCCGCACCTGCAATTCGCCAGGGAGATTGGCGAGTTTCGGTATTTTCACGGTGCCTATGACGAGGACACCTATGTTCTGAGCTGGCTGCTGGGAACGCTAAGGTCGACGCGCGCGCTGTCCGGCTTTGCGCTCAGTACCATTTACCGCCTCTGTGCATCCTCACTGGACGCGACGCTGGCCGCATCGGATTTCGTGTTTCCATTCCTGGCGAGCTGCGCCGCCTATTTCGCTGTCAGTCAGGTCGTGTCCAGCCGGCCCGCAAGGGTGTTGGCGGCATTGCTGCTCGTTTTTTCGAACGATCTGTTTTCGCTGGGCAATCTAGTCCTTTGGACGTCGGGCCAGTTCAATATTTCGCGGTTTTCCCAGATCGTAGGGTTGGTCTATCCCAAGCTTGTCCCGTCCTACGAGACGAGCTTTCTCGCGGTCTTCAGGACGCCGGAGCCGCAGGTGAGCTTTGTGGTCATGTTCCTGAGTCTTGGGCTGCTTGCGCGATTCGCCGTCGTCACCGGAATTCGCGAACGCGCAGCTCTTGCGGCAGCGGTCATCACCATATCCCTGCTTCCGATCGGGTACACCTTCGTGACGCTTCCGGTGGCGGCGATTGCCGGCGGATTCCTGCTGGTGCAGGGATATTTCAGGCAGATCTCGGCCATCCCAATTGCAGTCGGTTTGCTGGGGGCCGCATTGGTATCGCTCAGCGCGGTTTATTGGGATCACAATGGCGGTCAGACGACGACGGGCATGCTCACCGGCCTTACCTACCAAACGCGTCTGCCGATCATAACGCCTGCCGTCATCGGCAGTCTCACCTTCGGTATCTGCTTTGGCTTTTGGATGATCTTGCGAGGATGCAGGGAGCCGTTGGCTTTTCTCGCCTTCGGTTGTCTGATCATGCCTCTGCTGTTGAGTAATCAGCAGATCGTAACCGGGGTGATGTTCAGCGCGCGGGATTGGGAGCGTACTGTTAGCTATCCGATACTCTTGTTTGGTGTTATCACGGCTCTTTCCATCATGGCGCCCTCTTATACCACGCGGCTGTCGTTTCCTGCACCAGTGTTATGGATATGTTCGGCTCTCATTGCTGTCGTTGTCGTTCGGGCGGAGAAGACCTCGTTCTCGGCCTGGCGGGCCTACAACATGGAGTCCATTGCCATCGTCCGGGCGTTGCAGGCTGTCGACGCCGATACGGCGAACCAGGCGAGCCTGGTATTGGATGACGCGGGTATTGCACCGCTGCTGCAGGTCAGAACGAACAACCGCTACAATGTCGTCCTCACTTTCTACCGGGTAGCTATGGACTTCATTCCGAACATGGCGCCAGAGGCCAAGAGCGCCGATCCCAGCCGATACGAGAATGCGCTTTTTGAGCACTGGTTCCGAACCGACGTGAGCCCCGAGATGGCGGAGCAATTGCTGGGCGCAGAAATCCAGCAGCGGGCGGGAGCAAATCTGACCTATTTGTTCAGCTTTCGCGATGCATGGTATCCGGCAAGCGACAACCGCAAGGTGCGCCAGGCAGAGCTCGAGCAAAGTGTCGGTCGGGTCATCGAACGTTATCGGGGTTATCTCTCGTCGCCTGCACGATGCAATGTTTTTGAACATCCTGCACTGCTGGTGCGAGCTCGACCACCCCGCGAGATCATGCCTGGGCGGGCAATTGACAATCAGTATGTTGCGGAAGGCAGCGCGGGAGGCGTTATTGCCTACGTCTATCGTCAAACCAGTCGTGAGCTGGCGTGCGGCGCTGGTCATCAATAATGCATTTTGAGCGGAGAGGGGCTGAATTGTTGCGCAAGCTTATTACACAACTGGACCGCGGACCGATCAGGGTCACGCTGCTTCTGGCGGCTCTGATACTATTTTGTGTTCCAGGCTTTCTCCTTTCCTTGAACAAGGCCGGCACGCTCGATCATTCCTGGTACTCTGCTGAGGTATGGGTGAAAAGTGCTGATTGTGCGCGAACAACGAAGGCAATCCTGGCGATTTGTCAAAGGGGTCGTCTCTTGCCTATCGCGGACGACTCGCCAGGTGACGATCCCGGCCCACCCCTAGTCTTGGATCTCTATGCGGCCGTTAGCGGTGCGGCCGTCACCGAAACTGACGTTTCGAGAGTGAATACCATCTTGAACTATATCGGGATTGTAAGTCTGGCTGGTTTGCTTTTATGCATGCGTTTGCCCAGCCTCTCGTTTCTGGTCCTGATCGGGGGACCCTTGATTGCCAATGAGCATCATGCGCTCGGGCCGCATCCAGGCCACCTTGGTGTCGCCTGTTTGGTCGCATTGCTGCCTTTGGCCGTACTCGGAGTACCATGCACCGGCCCGTCGCGTGCCAACTGGTCGTTATGGATGATCGCCGGTGTGCTTGGTCTCGCTGGCGGAATGGTTTTCCGCGAGGCGATCGGGCTTATGGGGGTTTTGGCTGCGTTACTTGCCCTTGGTGTCAGTTATTCTTGTTCGCTCATGAAGATGCGATGGGTGGGACTGGCCCATCTCGTCGTTGTCAGCGCAACAGTTATGACCATCTGGGCGCCATACGCCATCCTTCGCGCTCGCGATGCCATCTTTGATATCGCGCCGTCCGCCCGGATGGAGCAGCACGGGGCATGGCACAATCTGTATATCGGCCTTGGGACCGTTGAAAATCCCTTCGGAATCGTGTGGAGCGATGACGACGGTGTCCGGGCCGTCAAGGAGGTCAGCCCCGGCACGCTGTATCTGTCGGCCGAATATTATTCGATACTGAAACGGAAGTATTTCGAGATTGTCCTTCACCATCCGATCGAAGTGATCACGATCTATCTGAAGAAGGTGATGAAGGCGCTCACCACCTACAAGATGATCTACCTTCTCATCGTCGTTTCTGGCGCTTTCGCCTGGGCGCGGCTTTCACTTGTACGCTACTCTGCAGGCTGGTCTTCCTATGATGCGGTATTCAGCGTGAGTGCCGCGTTTGTTGCCACTTTTCTCGGGCAGGCAGCTCTTTTTCACTACACCGAAGTCTATCTTTTCCCGGTGAAGATCTTTCTCGTCTTGCTGTTTGGTGTCATTGTCGAGATCCTTCTTGCCCTGGCAAGAGCCGGCAGGTTCGAGCCGGCCAGCCGGCGAGCCTAGACTACTACGAAGGTTCTTCCCGCTTGAACGATTTCACGGCGCATCGAGCTTGGGCGCGACCGGGCCTCAAGGTTCTGCCGGACTAACAGCGTTCGCGGGGTCAAGTACCAGAGCAGGAACCGAAGCCAGAGGCCGTGGGTCAGTATCACCGTCGAGAGTGGGACGTTTGTGATAACCTGTGGCACGATGGCCGCGATATGAGGATAAAGCGCTCCGACAGGTCCGCCGATAGCCGGTTGCCGAAACCAATGATCAGCCCGCAGACGAATGTCACCAGTGGGGCTGCCCGAAGACCGACGGATGCGATGCCCTCATGGCGAACAAGGAAGCATTAAGGAAACCTAGCGGGTAGGTGCTTTTCATCTCGACGGAAATCTGCTGTTTCAGTGCGCAGCTTACGAACGGCTTCAGGAGCCAGATCTGGCAGAAATGGGTCAGCTCGTGCTGAGCGAAGTACTGGTTGTAGACATCCATTGCTACCGAGGGAACGCTGAGCATTCTGGCATTGACGATGCCGAAAAAGAGCCTCATCGGCTCGCCGATTGTGATGATGAGAAGCACGCCGGCGAGAACGGCAAAAACAGGGACAGGATCGTTGCGTTCCGTCCGAGGAATATCGAAAGCAGCGTCATGCAAAGCAGCCACGCCGGCGTGAACAGCGCGACCTTGGTAAACGTGCTCGGATGGCGACGCTTTAGCGGGGGTGGGCGGGGTCTTGCAGCCCCGGTAAAATGACGGGAACTAACTGGCTTGGGCCTGCGGCGGGCGAGCTTTGCGGGGGGCTCCTGGACGCTGGTCTTGACGCTTTATTGCTAGTATAGCCTGACCCAGATGTCCAACCCGTCCGCGAAACTAATGCGTCCTGACCTTTCCACAAGACCCAAGCTGATCGTCATGAGCTTCCACCCTCTGACGAGATCGTTTGCCGATCGAATCACAGAGGTCTGCGGACCGGTGGACAGCTACTATGACGCGGCGAATCTGCGCAAATTGTCGCCCGTCGCGGCGCTTCGGAAGCTGCGCAGTCTGCGTGCCGATAAGCTGGTCATCGCGCTGGAAAGCGAGGTTTCCACGGCGCTGATTGCACCGCTCTCGATCGCGGCTGCATTGACCCGGGTCGGCTTACTTGCGGTTGTCTGGCCCGATTTGCGGGTCGAGGCTCTCGGGCGGCTTGGCGGGCTGCAGAACTTGCTGCAGCTCGGCGTCGATACGCTATCGTCCCGCCGCGCTCTTGTCCGCCGTTTGCGCGAGGGAGACGCGATGAGACGGTTGCCGATGCCCCGTCAGGTCCCACCCAGCGGCGGCGCGCGCATTCTCTATCTCGATGCCAACATCTCGCTTGGCGCGGCCGTCGGTGGCTCGGTCGGTCACACGGCGGGTGTCATCGGGGGATTTCTCGACAATGCCTTCGAGGTGGATTACGCAAGTCTCAAGTCGCTGCCCACGGATCGCGCGGGCGCGCGCTGGCTGAAGTTGCGGCCCGATGGGCTGCTTGCGATGCCCGCAGAGCTGAATTTCTATCCATATGCGGAGGCGATCGAGAAGAGGATCGTTCCACTGCACAGCTCCAATCCATGGTCGTTCATCTATCAACGATTTTCTCTGCACGATTTCACCGGGCCTTATCTGGGGCGCCGCTTGAACGTGCCGGTCGTCGTCGAATTCAACGGATCCGAGGCCTGGGCGTCCGCGAATTGGGGAACGCGGCTCCGCCTGCATGGGGCCGCAGAGAAAGCAGAAGCAGTCGCGCTGGAGGCTGCGGATTTGATCGTCACCGTTTCGGACGAGTTGGGAGAGGAGCTGAAGCGGCGAGGAATTCCCGATAGCCGAATTCTCGTCTATCCCAACTGTGTCGATCCGGCCGCTTTTGATTCCACGAGATTCTCGACGGACGATCTCGCCGATCTGAAGCGGCAGCATGCCATCCCGAAAGATGCGCTGGTCGCCGGCTTCATCGGAACGTTCGGGCAGTGGCATGGCATCGAGTTTCTCGCCGAAAGCATCAGTGACCTCGCGCGCAACGACGCCGCCTGGCTCGAGCGAAGCAAGTTGCATTTCATGCTGGTGGGCGACGGTCTGAAGATGCCCGAGGTGCGTAGGCTGGTCGGACCGCCCGAGGTCGCACGCATTGTCACGCTGACGGGCCTGGTGGCACAATCGGAAGCCCCCAGGTATCTGGCCTGCGCGGACCTGCTGCTCTCGCCTCACGTGCCAAACGCGGACGGGTCCGGATTTTTTGGATCGCCGACCAAATTGTTCGAGTATATGGCGATGGAGAAGCCGATCGTCGCATCGGCGCTCGGCCAGATCGAGGATGTTATCGCCGGACGCGGTGCCACGCGGCTGGGGGCGTTGCCGCCGGGGGCGGGGGCGCCTTGCGGATTCCTTTACGAGCCGGGCAACGCCCAGGCCTTCAAGGACACGTTGCGGCGGGTCGTGGATGACATGCCCGCGGCCGCCGGGGTGGCGAAGGCGGCCCGCGCCGAGGTCCTGAATCGCTATACCTGGAAGCGGCATGTCGATGCTATTCTCGCCGCAATGGCCCGTAACGGGTTGCTCGTGCGCCGGCCGGATCGCGATGCGGCATGATCTCGTCTCCGAACCAAGGGGATTGTTCTGAATGTGCGGAATAGTGGGTTTGCTATCTTACGGCGGCGCCGGCAGGGTCGATCGTAGCGTCCTGGATCGCATGCGCGACGCCATGGCGCATCGCGGGCCGGACGGCGGAGACGGCTGGGTTTCCGACGACCGCAGAATCGGGCTCGGCCACCGCCGTCTCTCAATCGTCGACCTCAACGTCGCAGCGACGCAGCCGATGCGCAATGAGGACGGCGCCGTCATCATCACCTTCAACGGTGAGATCTACAATCACGCCAAGCTCAGGCCCGAGCTCGTCGCCCGTGGGCACAAGTTCCGTACCGATCACAGCGACACCGAGGTGCTGGTGCACGGCTACGAGGAGTGGGGCCTCGACGGCCTGCTCGAGCGGATCGAGGGCGATTACGCGTTCGGGATCTGGGACGAGCGAAAGGGGCTACTGTCGCTCGCGCGCGACCGCGTCGGCGTCAAGCCGCTCTATTTCGCCCGGATCAAGGGATGTTTCGCCTTCGCCTCGGAGATGAAGGCGCTGGTTGAGCATCCCGACTTCGTGCGCGAGATCGACACCGCCGCGATGTATCATTACCTGTCGTTCCTGACGACACCGGCGCCGCTGACGATGATGCGCGGCATCTACAAGCTGCCGGCCGGATGCAGCATGTCGATCGATCGTTCCGGCAAGGCGACGATCTCGCGATACTGGGACGCGGTGCCCGGACGCGGCATCGACCCGGGCGAGACCGCCAATCTTTCGGAGGCGGCGCTCGAGGAGTTCTACGTCAGCGGCATTCGCGACCGGCTCCGCGCTAGCGTGGAGAAGCGGATGATGTCGGACGTGCCGATGGGCGTGTTCCTGTCGGGCGGCGTCGATTCATCGAGCAACGTGGCGTTGATGAGCGAATTCTCCAGCCGCCCCGTGGAGACCTTCACGATCGGATTCAGCGACTACAAGCATCTGAACGAATACGAGCAGGCCAATCAGATCGCACGTCAATTCGGCACCAATCATCATGAGATTGGGATCAGCAAGAAGGACATGATCAACTACCTGCCGCAGATGCTGCACTCGCAGGACGAGCCGATCGCCGACTGGGTGTGCATCCCGCTCTATTTCGTCTCCAAGCTCGCGCACGAAAACGGCATGAAGGTGGTCCAGGTCGGCGAAGGCTCGGACGAGCAGTTCTGCGGCTATTCAGGCTACATGACGTACCTGAAGATGTATCACAAATACTGGGCGCCGTTCCGCAAGTACCTGCCTCAGCCGGCGCAGCGCCTTGCGGCGGGCACCGCCAGTCTGCTTTCGGGGATTCATCCGAAGCTGCCGGTCTATGCGGACGTCATCGATCGCGCGGCCCGAAGCCGCGAGCATTTCTGGTCCGGTGCGATGGTGTTCCCCGATCTGATGAAGAGCCAGCTCGTTGACTCCGCCGCCATCGCGGCCACCAACGACGATCACGCGGACGCGGCGGGGTTGCTCGATCCCGAATATCTGAAGCTCGACAGCTTCAATATCGTCCGCAGCTTCATGGATCCCCTGGACGCCAAGTTCCCCAGCCTTGATCCGCTGACGCGCATGATCCACAGCGAGTTCAGGCTGCGCTTGCCCGAGCTACTGCTGATGCGGGTCGACAAGATCGGCATGTCCGAGTCGCTGGAAGCGCGCGTCCCCTTCCTCGACCACAAGCTCGTCGAGTTCTCGATGGACATTCCCGAGGAATGGAAGACCAAGGGCGGCGAACCGAAATATCTTCTGAAGAAGGCTGTCGAGGGCCTGATCCCCGACAACCTCATCTATCGGAAGAAGATGGGCTTCGGTGCGCCGATGAGCGAATGGATGCGCAGCGATTTCGGCCGTGCGGTCCGGACGTCGGTGTTCTCTTCGGGGTTGATGCGGCGCGGCTTCCTGAATGCCTCCTATATCGAGAAGCTGTTCGACTGGCACTTCACCGCACGGACCGATACCAGCCTGTATCTCTGGGCGATCTACAATCTGACCGCCTGGTATGATTTGTGGATCGATCGCAAGGCAGTCGATACGTCGCAGTTGTCCGATGCGGTTGCTTAACGCAGCGCGCCGCGTCAGGAGGATTCTCGGCAAATCTCCGGCCTATGTCGCGAAGCGAGCCTTGCAGGAGGGGCAGCGCGAGCTTGACCGCTGGCTTGCGCCGATGCGGGAGCGAGGCCTCTCTCGCGGGCGGCTGCTTGCGATGGCGCAGGCTTCCTCCATCGATGAATTGTGGATGCGGCTGCGCCAGCGCCCGTTTCCGGCCTGGACATCGGCGATGGATGCCGCGGCGCTCGACCGCATCGACCCTGGCGAGAGCGCTCGGATTCGCGACGCCGCGCGCCTCGCTTGCGCGCGAACGGTCGACCTTCTGGGGACCGGACCGGTTGCGCTCGGCAAGCCGGTCGACTGGGCCCGCGATTATCGCGTGGAAATGGGGTGGCCGGGCGGCTTCGCGCGATCGATCGACTACGTGAACCGTGATCGCCCCAGCGACGTCAAGGTGCCGTGGGAGATTTCGCGGCTGCAATGGCTGATTCCGGCGGGACAGGCTTACCTGCTCGATGCCGACGAACAATATGCTCACGCCGCGCGCGATATCCTGCAGGAGTGGATCGACGGCAATCCGCTCGGCTACACCGTGAACTGGTCCTGCACGATGGAAGCCGCGATGCGGCTCTTCACCTGGACCTGGCTATTTCATGTGTTCGCGAACAGCCCCTCGTGGCGCGACGATGACTTTCGCGCGAAGTTTCTGGCCTGCCTTTACCTGCACGGCGACTTCACGCTCAGGCACATCGAGAAAGCCGATGTCAACGGCAACCACTACACCGCGGATCTCGCTGGCCTGGTGATGGCGGGCCATTTTTTCGGCGACGTTGGGAATGCCGGTCGCTGGCAGGAGGCCGGCTGGCGAGGGCTGCAAGAGGAGATCGAAAAACAGGTTTTCGCTGACGGGGTCGATTTCGAGGCGTCGGTGCCCTATCACCGGCTGGTCTGCGAGCTCTTCCTGTGGCCGGCACTGTTCCGCAAGGCCTGCGGCGCCAGCCTGTCGGACAGTTATGTCCAGCGGTTGCGCGCGATGGCGCGATTTGTCGCAGCCTATTCGCGTCGCGACGGCTCCAGCCCGCTGTGGGGGGATGCCGACGACGCAAGAGCCCTGCCATTCGGCGGACAGAAACTCGGTGACCATCGCTATCTGGTCAGCCTGATCGCGTTCGCATTCGGCGATACAGATCTGGCGGCGCAAGCGGAGGGGCCTCGCTCCGAACTCGTCTGGGTGGTCGGGCCCGAGCTGGGCGCATCATTCGCGCCAGCCCCTCGCTCGCCTGCGTCGTCCATGGCCTTTCCGCACGGCGGTGCCTATGTGATGCGCGCCGGGGATCATCACGTATTCATCGATTGCGGCCCGGTGGGCCTCGCCGGCCGCGGCGGCCACGGACACAACGACGCGCTGTCGTTCGAAGCCTGGCTCGCCGGCGCACCAGTCGTCATCGACCGCGGCTCGTTCGTCTATACGGCCTCGTTCGAGAAGCGAAACGAGTTTCGTTCGACCTCGTCCCACAACACACCGGGAATCGATGGTGCGGAGATGAACCGCTTCGATCCCGGAAATCTCTGGAACCTCCAGGACGATGCGCAGGCCGAATGCACGACGTGGCGGACCGGTGACGAGCAGGACCTGTTCGCGGGCAGGCACCGGGGCTACCGACGCCTCGGCGTCGACGTTGCCCGCGAAATCAGCCTGGACAGGCAATCGGGCCGGCTCGAGATCGTCGATACCATCGATGGCCAGGGCGAGCACGAGATCGTTGTACCCTTGCATCTGGCGCCTTCCGTCAGTGTCGAGCGCAGCGGAGCCGCGATCCGCCTCGCTTCAGCTGGACGCCTGTTCTCCCTGTCGGCATCCGATGACGGCTGGGAGCTGACGATCGAGCCCACGTCGATCTCGCCGAGCTACGGCGTTGTCGAGCCGTCGCACAGTCTGGTGTGGCGGAGGCAGGGAGCCTTGCCGGCGAGGCTGGCGATAACGATCAAGCCGGACGGGAACGATTTCTCGTGCCCTCCCTGATCCATACCTACGCGGAGATGCTGCTGGCGCGGGGCCTGGCCATTCTCGGCTCGTTCGGCGTGGCGATCATGACCGCGCGCATGCTCGGTCCCGTCGAGCGCGGGCGCTATTACTACATCGTGACGCTTGCCGCGATTGCCCTGCAGATTGCCTCCCTCGGCATCCAGTCGAGCAACACCTACCTGATTGCGCGGACACCGGCGCTGCTCGCGCAGATCATGGCCAACTCGCTGTGGCTTGCGGTCCTGGCCGGTCTTGCGGCCGCGGCGGGCGTCATCGCATTCGATCTGGCGATCGGCGATCCCGAGCAGAGCTTCATGTTCGTCGCCATCGTAATGGCTCTGACACCGTCGCTGCTCTTGTTCCTCTACCTGTCCAATATCGCGGTCGCTCTCAATCGCCCCAGGACATTCAACGGTCTGATCATCCTCAACGGCGTCGCTGCCATCGGTGCGGCGCTGTCTGCCTCCTGGCTTGCTCCGCAACTCGGAGGATTTCTCGTTGCCGCGGTCGTCGCCTCGTTCGCCGCCTGCGTCGTTGCCTGGGCTGTCCTGGCGAAGGGCGTCGACATTCCGCGGCGATTCGACTTCAGGCTGTTCCGGGACGGTATCGCATTTGCGCTGCGGGCTCATGTCGCGACTCTGCTGGGATTCGTCATGGGCCGCATGAGCGTCATGGTGCTCAGGCAATTCGGCGAGTTTGCCGATATCGGTTACTGGTCGATCGCGGCACAGATTGCCGACGCGTTGCTGATCCTGCCCTCGACGATCGGCCTTCTGCTGTTTCCCGCGCTTGTGCGTGCGAAAGGTCCGGCGCGCATGCAGCAGTACAAGGTCGCGTTGCTACAGATCACCTTGCTGATGGCGCTGGTCTGCACGGCCAGCGCCGTGCTGGCGAGCCCGATCGTCACGATCATTTTCGGGAAAGCGTACGAGCCGGCCGTCGCCATCATTCTCGCGCTGCTTCCCGGCGTATTCTTCATCGGCGTCGCCTCCGCAGCCTCCCAGTTTCTGTCGGCGAGCGGATTTCCCTGGTCGCAAGTCATGGCCTGGCTCTGCGGGGCCACCCTGCAGGTCGTGCTCTCGGTTGCGCTGTTCGGACAGTTCGGTGCCGTCGGCCTGGCGTGGATTCAGAGTGCGAGTGCCGGATTCGTCTGTGTCTGGCTGCTTCTCAACAGCTTCAGGTCGGGCCTTTCCGCGGAGCTCTGACGTAAAGATCTCGAGCGAGGTCAGTTCGCCGCCGCCCTGTCTTCCGAGGGACGGATCGCTTCGATCATGAGATAGAGGCCGAGCTGGCGCGCAACAGCAAGCAGGAGCGTTCGCGGCCAAAGGCGCCGGGCGATCGACAGCAGACTTCCGCGATGACGCTGGCCCGTTGCGCCGGAGAGCAAGTCACCCGGGCTCAGCTCGACTTCCATCTTGGCCACCCGCAAGCCGCTGGCTTCGACGATCGTGGTTGCCTCCCTCGTCGAATAGGCCTTGGTACCGGGGCTCTCGAGATGGTTCGCATAGATCGAGGCAAGGCTCGACGACAAGCGTCCATAGCGAAGCCAGAGCATGAGTCCGACGATCGACCATTTGTGGTAGATCATGATCCGCGCAGAGCCCCCAGGCTTCAGCACCCGTGCAACTTCCTTGAACGCCCGCGTTGTATCGGCGCTGTGGTGCAGAACGCCCCAGCTATAGACGATATCAAACGTCGCATCCGGAAAAGGAAGCCGTTCCCCGTCCGCCACCTGGAGCTCAGATTCGAGTTGGGCGAGGGCGAGACGTTCGCGTGTCAGGTCGACGGCGCGCTGGGTCAAGTCAATGCCGCAAAGGCGAGCGGGCCCGCTGCGTGCCCATTCTTCATGGTCCGCACCCATGCCAACGCCGATCTCGAGGACAGCCTGCTGGTGCCCCTCTTCGAAGCGGGCGAAGGGCTCGATGAAAGGCTCGAGCTCGTACCTCGTCTCGCGCTGGCTGGAGAAGCGCTTTGAGGCGTCGATGCCGACGGCGTAGGCCGCCTCGCCGCAGGCCGCCTCGTTCCAGAAATCGCGGACAACCCGATTGTTCATGGGAGCGTTCTCATCATGGCGCAAGTGTATCCCCGCCACGAGGCTGGCACAAGAAAGGCCGCCGGCGACCTGCTGACTTGCCGGAGTTCCGAAGCCTCCGGGCTGCCAGCGCCCCGGGACCATCGGCCTTCGCGCTTGATCGGCAAGCCACAAGCGGGCTGTCTCACGACGGCCGCGCTATTGAACTCGGCGCCGAAAATGCTAACAGCGCTGGGCGAAATCAAGCCGGATGTGGAATGTCTGGGAAACTATGGGAGGATCCTGCGCGCCTGATCCGTACGGTGCGCCATTTGCGTTCCGAACAGATCGTCAATCGCATCAAACGGCGAATATTTCCGGCCAGAATTTCGCATGGACCCGCGCCCGGTTTGCGCGTTCCGGCGGCGGCATGGCGGAACGCTCCCGGACGGCCGGTCAGCATGCTGTCCCCCCGGCGTTTCCGGATTCTCGGGCAGGTGGCGGAGCTGCGGGACGGTGCCGGCTGGAACAATCCGGCAATGCCAAAGCTGTGGCTGTACAACCTGCACTATTTCGATGATTTGCGCGCCGAGGCAGCCGAGGCTCGTGCATCATGGCATCGCGCCCTGATCACCGCCTGGATCGCCGAAAATCGTCCCATGACGGGAAACGGCTGGGAGCCGTACCCGGTGTCGCTGCGCATCGTGAACTGGGTCGCATGGGCTCTTTCTGGCAATGACCTCGGCTATGCCGCACGCGATAGTCTGGCTGCGCAGGCGCGCGCGCTGAACGCTTCGCTCGAATATCATTTGCTGGGCAACCATCTGCTCGCGAACGCGAAGGCTCTTGTGTTCGCTGGTTGTTATTTCTCGGGAGCGGAAGCCGACCGATGGCGGCGCACCGGCCTTGATCTGCTGCAACGGGAGTGGCGCGAGCAGGTGCTTTCGGACGGCGGCCACTTTGAACTCAGTCCGATGTATCACGCCATCCTGCTCGAGGATGTGCTGGATCTCGTCCAGCTTTCGAAGATCTATCCGCAGGAGCTCGCTGAAGCGGCGTCGCAGTGGCCGGTACTGGCCGCGCGTATGCTGGCCTGGCTGGGTGAAATGGCTCATCCGGACGGGGAAATCGCCTTCTTCAATGACGCAGCGTTCGGCATCGCGAGGACGCGAGGGGAGCTAGCCGACTATGCCCGGTCGCTGAACGTAACCCGAAGCGGGGGCGAGGCGTCAGGTCGCTTGTTGGCCGACAGCGGTTACGTGCGGCTGCGTTCCGGTCCCTGGCTTGCGATCTTCGATGCTGCTGAAGTCGGTCCCTCCTACCTGCCTGGACATGCTCATGCGGACACGCTCTCGCTCGAAGTGTCGTTTGACCATCAGCGATTGATCACCAACTCCGGAACGTCGTCGTATGCCCACGATGCTATTCGGGACGAAGAACGATCGACCGGCATGCACGCGACGGTCGAGATTGATGGAGAAAACTCCACCGAAGTGTGGGCGAGTTTCCGCGTCGGTCGGCGTGCGCATCCGTTCGGCCGATCGGTATCTGCGACCGGCGAAATCCAATCCGCCTCTGCGAGCCACGACGGGTATCGCTGGCTGCCCGGCCGCCCCGTCCATTATCGCAGCTTGACCCTGTCTCCGACTTCGCTGGTCATTCGGGATCGTGTCACCGGCGACGGAAACCACGCGATCGTTGGTCGCTTTCCGCTACACCCCCTGGTTAGGGGCGTTCTCCCGGACGGGCCGGGCTGGTCAATTGAGTTGCCCGGCGGACAGCGGATTCGTGTGTCAGCCAGCGGAGCGTCGCAATTGTCTCTGAGCGAAGGGCATTATGCCCCGAGCTTTGGCCAGCGAATCTTGCGACCTGTCCTCGCATGGAGCTATACGGGGGGGTTACCAGTGGACGTCGAAACCCGGTTCGAGTTCTGATTTGCGCATACTTTTCGTCAGCGATCACTATCCCCCCGAGGCGAGTGCAGCGTCCATCCGCTGCAGCACGCACGCAAAGCGCTGGATCGAGCGCGGCCATCAGGTCACGATGGTGACCAATTTTCCGAATTACCCGGATGGCAAGGTGTTCGGCGGCTATCGGCAATCGCTCTACAAGCGTGAGATGTACGAAACGGTAGACGTCCTGCGCGTTCCGACGCTGGTGTTTCCGAATCGTGGTTCCATCCTGCGAATACTCGACTATTTGAGCTTCGTCGTGACGGCGAGCCTTGCTTCGGCTTTCATTGCGCGGCCCGACGTCGTCATTGCGACGTCGCCACACATCTTTGCCGCAATCGCAGGTTGGATCGTGGGCCGGATTCACCGCAGACCCTTTGTTTTCGAAGTGCGCGATCTTTGGCCGGACTCCATTGTCGCCGTCGGCGCCATGAAGGAAGGCCTGGTGGTGAATCTTATCCGGCGTGTGGAGCGTTTTCTCTATAGGCGCTCGGATCTCATCGTTACGGTCACTCATGCGACCCGCGATGTGCTAGTGGCGCGCGGAATCGACGCCGACAAGATTGTCGTTATCACCAATGGAGCGGACACAGCGAAGCTCGCCCCTGGGAGCGCGCCAGCGTCCTTGCGCCAGAAGCTTGGAGTCGCGAACAAGGTCGTCTTTTCGTACATCGGCACTGTCGGCATGGCGCACGGGTTGCAGCTCATCCTGGACGCGGCAGACGCGTGTCTGAACCGCGTTCCCGAGGCGCAATTTATCATCGTCGGATCCGGTGCGGAGCGCGAGGAGCTGCAGCAACAGGCCGAACGCCGGGGGCTGCGGAATGTGATGTTTGTCGGTCGCGTTTCGCACGATGAGACGATAGACTATTGGCGTCTGAGCGACGTCACGCTGGTCTTGCTGAAGAACACCCCGCTGTTCAGGACGGTGTTGCCATCGAAGGTCTTCGAGGCCCTTGCGACCGGCACACCGATCATCACCAATGTGCTCGGTGAGCTGGAACGTCTGCTGGAGCCGCTCGGCGCCGCGGAGATCATCGAGCCGGATAGTGTCGAAGCATTGGTCGGCGCCATCGGCGCATTCGCACGAGATCCGGCGCGCCGGCATTTGCTTGCAGCTAACGCCGCTACCGGGGGCAAGCGCTACGAGCGCGTGGCGCTGGCCGACAGCATGCTGGAAGCCCTGCAACGGCTGTGCCCTGGGAAACCCGAAGAACCGGGCCGGTCTGATCGCGGCGTCGCTCAAGACGAATGCAGCTAACTGCAGAGGTCGCCGCAAGCCGTCTCTAACTATCTGGAATTTAGAGGTTTTTTTGGAGTGGCGGCTTCCTGGCGATTCGCCGGGTTCCACTCCCGTTTGAGTTTGTATATTTGAGCGCGACTGGTTACACAGCGCCGCCGGGGGTCCCCCGGGTGAGCGCGAGCGGACAGCAAACCCGAAAGATGCGAAAAGTCATTGCAATATTTGGAACGCGTCCGGAGGCCATCAAGATGGCGCCGGTCGTGACTGAGCTGCGGCACAGCCAAAGCCTCGATCTGCGGGTCTGTGTGACGGGTCAGCATCGGGGCATGCTCGACCAGGTGCTGGATCTCTTCGCAATCAAGCCCGACTACGACCTCAACCTGATGTCCCCGAACCAGGCGCTGGATCAACTTACGGCCAAGCTTCTCGTAGGGATCGGGCAGGTGCTGGATCAGGAGAAGCCGAACCTGGTTCTTGTCCACGGCGATACCTCGACTACGCTCGCCGGTTCCCTGGCCGCGTTCTATCGCAGGCTGCCGGTGGGGCATGTGGAAGCAGGTCTGCGATCCGGCTCGCTGTCCGCGCCCTGGCCGGAAGAGATGAACCGCCGGGTCACGACGCTTGCGACCCGATTTCACTTCGCGCCAACCGAGCGGTCGCGGCAGAATCTCCTCGCTGAAGCGGTCGATCCTTCGCATATCCATCTGACTGGTAATACCGTCATCGATGCGTTGATGGAGACCGTGGAGCGGCTGAGGAATGCGCCCACCGTCGGCGCGGAATCGCGCGGACGTTTCAGCTACCTCGATCCCGATCTTCCACTGATCCTCGTGACCGGACATCGGCGGGAGAACTTCGGTGACGGATTTGAAAATATCTGCAATGCGCTGCTCGAGATTGTCACACGGAACAACGTGCAGATCGTCTATCCTGTCCACCCCAATCCCAACGTTCTGGAGCCAGTCCAGCGCTTGCTCGGAGCCCAGAAGCGGATTCACTTGATCGCTCCCCTGGACTACGAACCGTTCGTCTCTCTTATGGAGCGTTCGCGTCTCATCATCACCGACTCCGGCGGCGTGCAGGAAGAGGCGCCGTCGTTGGGCAAGCCGGTCCTGGTGATGCGCGAAACCACCGAGCGTCCCGAGGCAGTCGACGCCGGGACCGTGATTCTCGTGGGCACGTCCCGGGAGCGTATTGTTGAAGAGACAACCAGGTTGTTGACCGACCGCGATCACTATGAGCGGATGTCGCAATCGATTAATCCTTACGGCGACGGCGCCGCCGCAAAGCGAATTCGCAAGGTGATCGAGGACCAACTGTGAGCGACGTAAAGCTAAAAGCGATTTGTGTGGTCGGGCTCGGTTATATCGGGCTCCCAACTGCGGTCGTGCTCGCCTCGCGAGGTGTTTCGATCGTGGGTGTCGACGTCAGCGAGGCGGTCGTAGCCAAGATCAACCGCGGCCAGGTTCACATCGTGGAGCCCGACCTCGATGCAGTGACCGCGCGGGCGGTCCAGGTTGGAAAGTTGCGCGCGGCTACGAAGCCTGCACCGTCCGATGCCTTCATCATCGCCGTCCCCACGCCATTCCATCATGGGAAGGCAGACCTCAGCTATGTCGAAGCCGCCGCGGCATCAATCGCGCCGGTCCTGAAGAGCGGCGACCTCGTCGTACTCGAATCGACCTCCCCGCCGGGCACGACGGAACGAATGGCAGCTCAGCTTGCAGCACTGCGGCCCGATCTGCGCATGCCTGTTTCGGGAGACGAAGATTGCGACGTTCACATCGCCTATTGTCCCGAGCGCGTATTGCCCGGACGCGTGCTGGTCGAGTTGGTCGAGAATGACCGGGTGATCGGCGGGATCACGGCCAAGTGCTCTGCGCGTGCGGAGGAGCTCTATCGCATCTTCTGCACCGGTAGCCTGCTCAAGACTAGCGTCCGCACGGCGGAAATGTGCAAGCTGACCGAAAACTCGTTCCGCGACGTCGGCATTGCCTTCGCAAACGAGCTGTCGATCGTTTGCGACAAGCTCGGTATCAACGTCTGGGAGCTGATCCGGCTCGCCAACCATCATCCGCGCGTCAATATTCTGCAGCCGGGTCCGGGCGTCGGCGGCCATTGTATCGCGGTGGATCCCTGGTTCATCGTCGAGGCGGCGCCTCAGGAGTCCCGCCTGATCCGCACCGCGCGCGAAGTCAACGACGGCAAGCCGTCCTACGTTCTCGAGAAGATCAAGACGGCAATCGCCGGCGCGCGGTCGGTCGGCGCCTTCCCGAAGGTGCTGACGCTCGGGCTTGCCTTCAAGCCCGACGTCGACGATTTCCGCGAAAGTCCGGCGCTCGAGATCGCCGAAGAGGTGGCTGAGTGGAACAGCTGCGAACTGCTGGTGTCCGAGCCATTCGCCGCGCTGCTGCCGGGCAAGCTTGCTACGCACAAGAACGTCCGAATGATCCATGAGGTCACTCAGGCGATCGCCGAAGCGCATATTGTCGTAATGCTGGTCAATCATCGTGCCTACAATGAAATCGAGCTGGCCGAGCTAAACGGCAAGGTGGTAATCGACACCCGCGGAGTATGGTCGTGAAGCAGCTTCTGGTCCGTTCGGGCAAGGTCTTCCTGCAGGACGTCCCGGCGCCCGTCGCCGGTCCGAAGAACGTGCTGGTCCGGGTGGAGCGTTCATGTGTGAGCGTCGGCACCGAGATGGCCGGCGTCAAGATGTCGGGCCTGCCGCTGTATCGCCGCGCCCTCAAGCAGCCGCACCACGTCAAGCGGGTGCTTCAGCTCATGCGCGATCAGGGCGTGGCGCGCGTCTATAAGCAGGTCAAGGGCAAGCTCGATGCGGGACTGCCCACCGGCTACTCGGCCGCCGGCACAGTAATTGCCGTCGGATCGGATGTCGACGGGATCGCGGTCGGCAATCGCGTTGCCTGTGCCGGTGCAGGCGTTGCGAATCACGCCGAGGTCATCGATGTCCCGGTCAATCTCTGCGTTCCCGTCCCGCAGCAAGTCTCGTTCGACGCCGCCGCCACGGTGACGCTGGGGGCCATCGCGATGCAGGGCGTGCGCCGCGCGCAGCCCACGCTCGGCGAGACCATCGTCGTGATCGGGCTCGGAATTCTCGGGCAGATCACGGCGCAGCTCCTGACCGCCAATGGCTGCCGTGTCATCGGCACCGACGTGGACAACAAGCGCATCGCAACCGCGCTGGAAAACGGCCTCGATCACGGCATCAATCCGAATGAAGGCAATCTGGTCGATAACATCGTCAAGCTGACCGATGGTTTTGGCGCCGACGCCGCGATCATCACGGCGGCATCCGCGTCCAGCGACATTCTTGCGCAGGCGTTTCAATCCTGCCGCAAGAAGGCACGGGTGGTAATTGTCGGCGACGTCGGCCTGAACATGGCGCGGTCGGACATCTACACCAAGGAGCTCGATGTCCTGATCTCCTGCTCCTATGGACCCGGACGCTACGATCCCGTCTATGAAGAGGAGGGCGGAGACTATCCGCTCGCCTATGTCCGCTGGACCGAGAACCGCAACATGGCTGAATATCTCCGGCTAATCGCGGCCGGCCGTATTCGACTCGACAACATGTTGCAGGAGCCCTATGCGATCGACCAGGCAGAAGAGGCATATGGCAAGCTAGCGGGCGAGGGCGAGAAGCCGCTGCTGGTCCTTTTGCAGTATCCGCACCGCGAAGAGGCCGTGCGGTCCGTGTTGCAGATCGCACCTCCGAAGCCGGTCGATGGCCGCATCAAGATCGCGGTTGTCGGCGCCGGCAGCTTTGCGCAGGGCATGCACCTGCCCAATCTGAAGAAGCTCGGCGACAAGTTCGATCTCCGCAGCGTTGTGAGCCGCACCGGCCTGTCTGCACGCACGGCCGCCGAGCGCTTCGGCTTCAGCACGGCGAGCACCGACTTTCAGTCTGTTCTCGACGATCCCAAGATTGATCTCGTCCTCATCGCAACCCGGCACGACCTGCACGCCGAGATGACACTGGCGGCGCTGAAGGCCGGCAAGCACGTCTTCGTCGAGAAGCCAACGTCGATGACCGAGGAAGGCCTGGACTCGATCGAGGCATTCTACACGGCAAACCCGAACGGACCGCTTCTGATGACGGGTTTTAACCGGCGGTTCGCGCCCGCTGTCACTGCGGCGCGCGAAGTGCTCAAGACCCGTTTGTCGCCGTTGATCGTGAACTACCGCATGAATGCGGGGTACATTCCCCCAGATCATTGGGTGCATGGCCCACATGGCGGAGGCCGCAATATCGGAGAAGCGTGCCACATCTACGATCTCTTCAACGCGCTCACCGGCAGCCAGCCCGTTGAGGTTCAGGCCCGGTCCATTGTACCAGGCAGCGGCCATTGGCGCCGCGACGACAATTTCGTCGCAACGGTGCGTTACGGCGATGGCTCGCTATGCACGCTGACTTATTCTTCGTTGGGCTCGAAGGAGTTCTCCAAGGAGCGCTTCGATATTTTTGTGGACGGGAAAGTTCTCGTCCTCGACGACTACAAGCGATTGGATGTCACCGGCGCAAAGGGGGGCTGGAAGGGCCTGACCATTGAGAAGGGGCAACTCGAGGAGTTGGCGGCACTCGCCGAAGCCTTCAAGCCGGCCGGCAAATGGCCGATCTCGCTGGCCGATCAGTTGTCTGCGACGCGGGTCAGTTTCGCGGTCGAGAAACAGCTGACGGAGTGAGGCGGTGCGCTGCGTTGTAGGGGTCGGTAAGGATCGCCGCATGCCCGCGATCTCGTTGCGGTAGAACTCGACCATACCAATCGCAGGATCTGGGTTTCTCGTAGATCTGCGCTGCAGGGAAGTGCTGGAGCAATTCCATGGGTTTCAGGAGATTGCGACGGTTTAACCTCGCCGTCGGCGTGGCGGTTACTGCCTACATCGCGACTTCAGGTGCTGCTGCGCTAATTCCATTTTCGTTTGGTCAAGAACAGCTCCGCCTATTGTTCTTTCCCCAGGAAGTTCCTTACGCGTGGATGACCACGCTCGGCTCCCCAACTTACTGGCTCTTATTCGTACTGACGCTTGTAATTGTGCCGATTGCTGCGATTGCTACCGAGAAGATCTTTGCGTCAGCAACGGTCTCATTTCCCGACGAGGTGCCCCTGTGGATTCCCCTCGTTCTGTCCGGCGCCATGATCGCTTTCTGCGTTCACAGGCTGGCTCAGGCCGGCGGCTTGTCCGCGAGCGCGGCGTGGGACCAAAGCCTATGCTACCAAGATAAAATCCTGAGGCGGGTCGAATTATTTAAGTTGCTCGGTAACCATTACTTTTCGTTCGTCTACTCCAGTCTACCCATCGTCGCTTGCTATTTGCTGGCGCGGGGATTGCTTACGCGTGAAAAGACCGCCCTCGGCGCTTGCGCGGGGGTAAGCCTAATCGTTCTTTGGTTGGATGTGGCAACTATTCAGAAGGCGCCGGCGCTTCTCTATGTGCTCGTGCTCGGATTGACATTGGCACTCTCTGGATGCGGCCTCGTGCGCAGCGCGTGCGCGACAATTGCGGTAGGGGGGACGATCTACGTGGCACTGGCTCTGAGCCAGTTTTGCGGAGTTGAGAACCGCGGCCATCCGGAAAGGACCGCCCTGGAATCGTCGCCGCTAGCGAGCCAGCCGGGACCGTCGCCCATGGTTCCATTGGCGGAATCTTCATCCGTGCTGGGCTCGCCATCGGCCGCCGAAGGGGAGCCGTCCGAGAGCGGATTCCATGGAGGGCTGGCGAAGGCCATTCGGATCTTGCGATCGAGCGTATTCCGGATGGCGGTTGGAATTCCATACTATGTGCAGATCTTTTCGGATCCTGATCAACGTTGCGGCATCGTGCGGCCAACCCTCGGCGGACTTCTTGCTCCGCAGCCTTGCTATCCGGCCACCAAAGTGTTTGCGGTGATTTATCCCGCCATCACCTATACGACGGGTTCGCAACCGGCCGGCGTGAGTCTGTCCGGGTATGCAGAGGGGGGACCCTTTTATGCTGTCTTGGCGACCGCGATCGCAGGTTCGCTCATTGGCCTAATTTCGGCCTTGACGCGGCGCAACGATCCCATGAGCATTGCCATGCAGGTGGCTGGCTGCCTCTACGCGTATTACATGACCCAGGTTCCTCTAACCGCGACGCTGCTGGATAGCTATGGCCTCGTCTGGTTGATAGCTCCGCTTGTCGCGATGCGTGCGCTGACATGGATGATCAGCATCAATTTTCAAAAATGAGTTACGACACGTCGCAAGCTGCTCGGTGTTAGTCACCTCCATACTGCCTATTTGGCGTGCTGGACTTGAATTGAGTGGCACACGTCTCCGTGCAAGGCGAGAGCTTGCCGAACGAACGCTTCGAGGTTTCCGTCCTGTCATTATAGGTCCTGCATGCGCGCGGCTTTCGGCCGCCTCCAGCTGTCATCGAAGAACCCGCGCGCCACGCCGTGTGGCTGATGACGACGCGGCAGCTAGTCCGCGTCGTTGACGAGCTTGACTGCTGCACGGCGCCATCTTTCCATACGGATTCGCGCCTCGGAGAGCGTCGAAGCCGATGGCGCCGGACTTGGATCGCTTGGTCTTGATCTCGTGCCCGCTTGCCTCCTTGGCATCCTCGGGCACGAGCTTCTTCAACCCAGCTTTAGAGCGGTTCATCGATTGATTGAATCGGGAGGGATTCCGTCGGGCGGCGGTTTGTGATTCAAGATTAACTGGGTCGGAGGCCAGCATCGGATGGTCCGACCTCTTTCGAATGACTTCGTGAACGAGCCGTGAAGGCGCTGGAATCCGGCGAGAGTTGCCATGCTGTGGCGGCCCGGTTCGATGTTGCAGTGTCGTCCGTCGTGAAGTGGCGGCAGCGCTATCGCGCGACGAGTTCGGTGGCACCAGTCAAGATGGGCGGTCACCCTAAGCCGGTTCTGCGCCGCATCGAGCATCCCTGACGGCGCCGGCGTCGATCTCAGTCTATTGCGGTTGCCCGAGATGCCTTGATCTTCCCGCTGCGCCGGTAGCCGGCCAAAGTTTCGACTTGGCCAAGCCGCGGGATCTAAGCGCCTTCTCGAAGGCATTCCGCCGCGGCGCCGATGCCCTCGGCTTTACCGGGTTCGAGTTTCTCCCCAGCGCTGGGGCGCCTCCCTAGCGAGGCTGTCGAGCGGATCGGCGGAGCGGCATGAGCAACATCCTCACCTTCCCGGGACGCAGCACGGCGCCCGCGGATGCGTTGCGTAACCCGTCGTTCCCTCCGGAGAATGTCGCCGAAGTCGGGGTCCGGTTCGCTGTCCCCACGCTCCACCGGCAAACCCGGCGCCGTTCGGCCGCCAGCATGCACATCCTTCCTCTTCCCAGCTACGAGCTCATCCTGTCGGCGCCCGAGGCCGACTTGGTGAGGGTTGTACGGCTCGACCGGGCGCCCCACGGCAATGACCAAGCTCAACGCCATCCAGCGGCTGCTACAACGCGACCGGGACCATGCCGCGGCCCGCGCAGACTTCCTCACCAAGGCCGACGCCAGGCATCATCACTCGCCGCCTCAACGCCGCCAAGCGGCTCTGTAGCCGCGGGGAAGGCGCCTGGGCCGATTGGTAGTGGAGGGTGCCAGCTCGCCACGGCACATCTCCAGGCGCCTCCTGTGGCTTGCCGGCGCTCGCCATCGGAAAGACTGGCCAGCTACTGCACCCGCCACGGCATAAGCTTCGATTGAATGCACGACGGCTGTATGCAGGGCCTCAAGAAGATGGTCGACGAGCGCCGTCGGCAAGAGGCGCTAGTGCTGCCAGCGGCGGCTTTCGCTGCGAGGTATTCCCAACTCGATCCAGATCAACGGATGGAGGTGACCGCCAAGACCGCCGCTTTCTATCGGAGCGGGACCAATGAAGCGCCGCCGCAGATCACAGAAATCGCGATCGGCAGCGGCCGACGACCCACCGCCGACGATTGAATTGACGAGGACGGGGCCCGCCGGTTCACGCTGGCGGGCCAATTTGGGCGGCCTTGAGCTTTGACTTTCGAACAACAGGCAGGCCGGCACGAGTGACACACTGGCGGCTTGCGCTAACGGCATAACCGAGAAATAAGAATAGGTATGCGTCGCGGCTTATCCTCCCATGACCCATGCTCATGCAGAACATGAATGTCAGCACGCAAATGGCGAAACGCGCCTCCTGACTAGAAGGTGCCTGCGAGAAAGCTTTTTGTCCTGCGAGCAGCACCAGAATCAACAAGGCTACACTGGCAGGCCAGCCAAATTCGACGGCAACCTGAAGCACACTATTGTGCACTTCATTCTTCTCGACCAGGCAAGACGCATCCATGAAACGGTCTAAACCGACGCCAATTAGCATAGTCTGGGGCAGGAGCTGAAATGCCTCCCGATAGAGCTGCTTGCGGATTTCGATTGTGTTCCGTTGGTCGACCCCGACGCATCTCGACTGATCTGGCATCCCCGGTGGTCGGCCTGGTGTCGTTGCCTCTGCGGCCACGGGCAAAGGCAGAGGGGTGGTTTCAGCATTTCCCAGCCCGAGGGCTTCAACGCCGAATTTGATGTACAGTGCGGCTGTTGAAGGTCGACTGAGTTGGCCAGCCAAGAAGGCAAGAACAAGCGCTCCAGCGACCACATAGAGCGCCTTTCGATCCTTCGCAGGAGTAGAGATAGCTGCGACTGCCAGCATGCTCGCGATAGAGACAAAGGAAAATCGCACCATGGCCGACGCAATGATTGCCGTAGGCAGGGCTGCTGCAATGGCCATTTTCGCTGCTTGTTCAAGCGTCAACGGTCGCGCCACAAGCGCGGCGACGGTAAAAGCCAGTGCAATTGCGAAGTAGAGCTGGGCGGCACCGTACTTCCCGAAAACGAACACCTTGCCAACGCTATCGACATATCCTGGTCCTGCATTGATCGCGGCGAGGATAGTGATCGCACCGATTACGACGATCGTGGCGCTTGTGATTGTGAATGTCGGCTCAATCGGGGCACCGGCGAATACCCGACCGGCGGGATAGGCGGCAACTGTTAGTGCGAGCAAGGCCAATTCTTTCGGATCCGAAAATCCGTGGAGAGCGATAGAGACCGTGGTCCCGGCAAGAAAGACGCAAAACGCAAGATCTGCCCTGTGAACAGAAAGCGATTTCCAATTCCCAAGCAGCAGGAGCGCTAGCGTGGTCCCCCCTAAAAACGCGGCTGTAAAAACGGACGAGGTATCAAAGAACTCGTGAGCAAACATTAGGATTGGGCCGCTTGATACAAAACACGCCAGACTTAGCCCTCGCCAAAACGCTCTAGACAAAACAGGCAGTTTCCAGAGCGCTGCCAAAAAGAGCGCGGTTCCCAGCACGGTGAATCCAAGCTTATCGGTGTCCTCGTAGAGAAAATCCCACATGTTCCCGTTCTCCTCAACCTGGGTAGGGACGGATTCGCAGTTAAGCCAATCGTTGGTTGTCCGTGCTTAGCTATATGCGTCCGATTTGCTTCACAATGGAGACCCGAAGCACCGTTAAGAGAATCCGAGATCTTGACAATCGGCGGTGATCTGGCTTCGGTGCAGCCCGCATGCAGCAACATCAGCAAAACATCGACGAGCTCGCGCGCATGGAGCGCATCTGCCTAAATCTCGCCGGCGGCGCGACCATGCCGGAGGAGCGGGCAGGGCTGCTCGAGATGGCTAGCAACTACGCGGCCGCCGGACAAGCTTACCCCAAGCCGAAAGGAAGGAAAGAACGCGACGGACGCGATGGATCAGGATTCGGGCAGGCCCCTTGTTTTCCTTGCGAAAGTAACAAGGCGGCATCTGATAGTACGATGCCGCCCGAACTCCAAAACCGGGTAGGCGCGGGTTCGAGCCCTGCCACTCCTGCCAGCGAAATCAAATACTTAGTCTAGAGAGCTCGTGCTCCCCCTGGGCGTCCTTGGGCGGAGATAGGTTGCCACGAACTCGCCCCAAGCAATTGACCAAGCCAAACGCCTCCAGCCTTGGTGGTGGCGTTTCGATGTTGAAGAGCAGAGGCGTCTCGCCGCTCTGAACGCAGCGCCAAAACTTCTTCTCAGCGGTAAGGAGCAGATGCTGATAGAGCGGGTCAGCGTGGATTTTGATCTCAACCCATTTGCCACCGCCGGTGATAATCGAGAGTTCGGACGAGCGAGCGACGACCCCACATATTATGCTGCAGCTGGGCCATATGCGTTTCGGCGGCGGCCTCTTCCGTGAACGCCTAGGGTAGCATGAACTTGGCTCGAACATCGCTCCGGTCTGCTCGACCATGCCATCGAGTGTGCCGCCATCCATTTGTGCACCGGGTGCCTAACTCGCTTCTGGATGTCCGAGATGGTTTGTCCCGTCGAGCGCTGGTATCAGGCGCGATTGAGGACCTCTGTTATCGTGCCGAGCTGGACGATGAGATTATCCGAGAGATCTTCTGGTGCGACCTCTCCACGTTTCTCTTGCCAAAGGCGGGTGAGCTTGTCTTAGTCGTCGCCCATGATGACACGCGCATCCGAGCCGCCGATGAAGTGGCGGCGGTCATTGGGGTTGAACCTGATGATATGATTGGGCGCATCGACGCCGTGAAGCCTCGCGTCTGCGAGGCGAGATACCGGCGCTAGGATCGAAGGTGGCACCCGGTCGAATCAGTAACGCTCCAATCGCGCATGAAGGCCAGTCCTTTCTGCAGCAACAATCTTGCTCGTTTTGCGGCAGGAATGGCTCTTGTTCTCACGCTGTTGGACAAGAACGAGACGGGGCTGACCGGTATAAGCCGACAAAACGAAGCCAATTCTCGCATGAACAGCGAAGACCTGGATGCAAAAGGCGCTCGCAGCGAACGATGTTGTCCGGTAGCATGAATGCAATAAAAGCCTTGATTGTCGGAAGATCGGGGGGCACCCCTTAACTTGGGCCTATGAAAATTGAAGCGTCCGGCAGTATTTTTCGATCGTGATGGCGTCCTCAATGAGGACGATGGCTACGCTTTCGATCCCGGCAAGATCCGGTGGGTCGACGGAGCTCAAGAGGCCGTCAAAGCAGCCAATGACGCCGGGTACCTTGCGTTTGTCGTGACCAACCAGTCAGGAATTGCGAGGGGTTTTTACGAGGAGCAGCAAGTTCGCAATCTGCACGAATGGATGTCGCGTGAGCTTGCTATTGTAGGCGCGCATATCGATGCATTCGAATTTTGTCCACATCATCCCGACGGGCTGATCCAGCGTTACCGTGTCCTCTGCGACTGTCGTAAGCCGCAGCCGGGGATGATAAAAGCTCTGCTCGAGCGGTACGCGGTGGATGTGGATGCTAGCTTCCTGATCGGCGACAAGCAGAGCGATCTTGCTGCGGCGCAAGCAGCCAGCATTGCGGCCTATCTGTTTGATGGGCAAAACCTGCATACGTTCATTGCCCCGTTGTTGAGGGATCGCTCCCACGATCCCCCGCATCAAGCACGGTCGCATCGCGGAGGCGCGGGAGGGAAGGATTGATGCCGTTGAGTTTGCGATTGATTGATCGCTGACAATCGAAACAAGCGAAACAAGCGAGGCAAGTTGGCGTCAAACCGGCAAATCGAAGCCAATCGCGCAAATGCAGCGAAGAGTACGGGCCCGCAAACAAGCGCTGGTAAAGCAGCATCGAGCCGCAACGCCTATCGGCATGGTTTATCTCGTTGGGACGAAGCCGCTGGTTCTGCTTCCGCCGGGTTCGATACAGCCTTTGCGGAGGAACTCAGCGGTCAGTCAATGGAAGCCGCACTCTAAGATCTGGCTCAAGCCAGGAACCGACAGGATCGTCTCCGCACTCTTAGGCTATATTTGATCATGGCCGTGATTGAGGGGGCTGACCGAAGGCAAATAAGAGAACTCTCGGGGCTGGAGCGGTACGAGAAGGCTGCCGTTTCGCGGCAGCGACGCGGCCTCAGGCGCGTCAAGCCCAGCAACGGGTGAGGACCACAAAACGGTAGGACCAATCGCAGCGAGTCATTGCGCGGGATGTTCGAAGCCATGGAGGCTCGCGGGAGTGAAGCGGAGGGGCTGCTGCCCTATGTCGACGGGGCCGCCACTTTGGTCATGATTGCTCGCAAGACGTCCTCGATTGTGGGGCAACGATAGGCCGCAAATCGGGAGCGAGGCGTCGCCGTGAGATTAATTCGCTCTTTGGCCATTTCACTCAGCGGCAATAAAAAATAGTCCGTCACCTGTCTGTTTGTTGCTGGATCCAGCCTCAGCGCCAAAATGAGCTCGGCGGGTTCGATAATCCGTCGATGTACCAGCCAAGCGGGCGCATGCCGTGGAGCGATGTAGTAGCGCGCCATCCGAAGAGAAATGGCCAGCCTGCCGCCAATAGTCAGCACTTTGGTGTCCTCGTCCAAGATGGCCGCAGCGCCCAGGGCTCGAATGCGCGCCGCAAGCTTCGATCCCTGTTGCCGCAGTTCAGCATCAGACTGTCGGCGCGCGTCGAGGTAATCAAAATCACGATCAGAGTTGACATAGCCGACCCGCTGGAAGGCTTCGCGCAGGCTGCCGAAACGGTATGCATAAAGAGGCGGGCTCGGCACGCCCTCCGTCGCCGCCATTATCGAGACACTCAACTTCCCGTTTGCCACGAGCGCGTCTCGCAGCTTCTTCAACAATTGCTCGTCCGAAAGCCTGACATACTGCTCTTTCAGAAGCTGTTGAGCTTTGAGAAAAACGCTTCTGTCAACGATTGGCTCATACAAACCCGTCGCTCTGACCCATGATTCGGGTGGGTTCTTTTTCATCACCTGCTTGAGCCGGAATGACTTGCGGTTATAGACGCTGTTGCCAATGTAGGCTTCGTTGCTCAATATGTTGCGGATCATCCCTTCGGACCATGGCGTCCCCCTGTGATTTGGAACTTGTTCTTTGTTGAGCAAGCGTACGATGGACGCTTGGGATCGTCGACGGAGGACATACTCTCGAAATATCTGTGCGACGATTTGCTGCTCTTGTTGGGGTCCGGGTTTGATTAGCACGCGGTCTGTTTGCAGATGCTTGCGTTGACCTCTGCCCAGAATGATGCCTCTCGGGCAACGATTTTCGTCGACTAGTTCGCGCTGCAGCCCGTAGCTGACGGCACCGCCCTGCTTAAAGCCGAGGCTGGCAACGCGGCAGGCACCGGCGTGAACCTTGACGGATAACTCTCTTGAGTACTCCGCCGCCATCACCCTTTTCAGATTTTTCACAATACTCGCGATCACGCTCCCATCGTTGTCGAATTCCTCGGCACAGTAGCAGACTTTGATCCCAGTCTGGCGGCAGGTGAATTCGTAGTACGCACTCTCATCAACGTCCTGGAATCTGCCCCACCGACTGACGTCGTAAACCAGGATATGATCAAAGTCTGCCCGCCCGCTGCGGACGTCGTCTATGAGCTCGATCAATCCCTCGCGGCGGTGAATGCGAAGTCCGCTCCGACCCTCGTCCGCGTAGGTGCGAACAATGATCAGATCGTGCTGCGCGGCATAGACGGCGATGGCCGCCGCCTGGTTTTGGGTCGAGTATCGCTGATGGTCCGTTGACATACGCACATATTGGGCTGCACGCCCAGTTCTGGTCGGCGACAGAACATCAGCCCGAGGGCGAATGATCAGTGCGTTGGCCATGTTTTGCCTCCGCCACGATATTGCGAGCCGATCCTATCACCAACCAGGCCACGAAGAGATATGCTCGCCGACCCAATTCAGCACAACTGAGCAGATGATCGATGCCAAGCCGGTCCAAAGCCAGGATCGCCCCCGCGCGGCGCTGATAGATCTCAGATACAGAAATGCGCCGAGGAGAAGACCGTAATTTCGTCTGAAGTCGCCATTTAGCCGGGCGATCTTCGACAGCTCGCTAGACGCTTGGACTTCCTCTGCCAACCGGCTGCTCCTTCAATTTCTCAAGACCAGCACCCTATAAACTCCTGTTTTGCCCGACGGAGCAAGCAATATTTCGGCAAACCGAAATGGTGCGAAGTTCCGAGAGCCCCAAACTGGAGTCCCCGAGGATCGTAGGCAACAAACGCTTGCCTCGGAAGAGCTGAGCGGCCTCTTTGCCGAGCAGAGTTCAAGCTGGCATAAGCAATTGTTAGATATTGCCTCCCTGGAAGTAACGGTTTTCGGTTCGAGAAATAGATGAACGATTGCTCGCGGTTGTGGTGATGCTACTTGTGCCGATAACGTGCCTGAATGCCCGTCAACGATCGTCGGCGCCGGCTCGCAATCCTGTACCGCGTGGATGAAGAAGAACCCGGTCGTAAAGGCGGCGTTCGAATCCTGAGTCGTGGGCTTCGTCAGCGGGCTCAACGTGAGTGCCGACAGGGAAATTGTCGGCGGCGGCGATTTCTCCGCGATTGTCGCTTGGATGGACCGGCGCTGCAAATCCAATTCTTCAGATCAAATCGGAGTCGCAGCTCTGGATCTAGCGATGGAATTGGCAGGCAACGCGGCGAAGCGGTGATCTGTTGGCCTCGCCGGTTGCCGTGTGGCCGCTAACAGTCCTTAGACGCGCGCGCGCTGACGGGCGACTAGCAATTTTGCCGCTAAGTGTGGAGTCCGCGCAGTTCATGATAGGATTACGGAGCCGGCCTGAATCGCGGAGACACATGTGCGGATCAAGCTACCCGAGACAGACCTCAAGTCAGTGCAAAGCCTTGGTAGCATTGAGCTCAAAGACGAAGGCGGCGGACACGTCGGCCAGTACTTTTTCGGAAAGGGTCACGGCAGAACCGTCTTCCTATTCGGGAAGTACAGGGGCACGTTCAAGACCCACGCTGAGTGTCAAGCTTTCATCGATGGTGTGACGGCTGTCATCGATAACCGCGGAGCCTGGAGCGAGGCGACTAGTTGACCTGAGTTTATTGATTGGAACCTTGCTGTCAGCTTTTCGGCCCAAGCGGACGCCGCGCTGCTTAGGCTGCTCAGCAATTACGCAACGCCAGGCCCTGCTGCTTTTTGACCGCTGCTCGGGACGCGCTGCGACTCTTTGAAGCCGCACCGTAATGGCGGTGGCAAGACCTGTGACGATCAGGTAGGCGGGAGACATGTTCCACCAGGGCCCTTCGAAGACCAGATAAGAGAACAATCCCGCCGTCGACGCGATGAAGCCGAGCCAGGCAAGTCTCGCAAAGCGAAATCCAGCTTCGCCACGCCAAAGATCAAGCACGAGGTAGAACACGAGAAAGGTGTTGCCAAGCGCCGCCGGCAGTAAACCCATGATGATCCCGCTTTCGAAGGCAAGATGGGATAACACGCCGCCGACCTGCGCAATCGCCGCGAAGGGCATATAGCGGCGGATTGAGGCAGGCGAGCGCAATGGACGCAAGTTCGAACGCGTAGAAGCACCGCTCGTGCATCTTGGGGAGCAGGTACGGGATCAGCATGAGAGATACACACGCCGCGAGCAAAATAAACTCCGGACCCGTTCGCCTGGAATGCGCGATGAACATTGACAGGGCAAGTCCGCTGCAGCCGGAAGCACTAGGCCGATGGCGGCTCCGATCTCGTAGGCGCTACCCCAGCCAACGCCCAGATGTTCGCTGCATTCATTGTGAGGCGTCGGAATGTGTGAGCTTGTTCTAAATAGACACCTACTACGGACGCCAAGGATCTGCCAGCGACAAAAACTGGAATTGCGAAAGCCACATAGATCCCAGGAACAGCGGCGAGCCATGCCGGGTGGATCCTACGGCGCAGTAGCATGCCTAAAAATAGGGGTCCTAGAAAACAGCTACCGTGAAAGGCAAAACGCCATTTCGGTCCCGCATGAACATCGCTACGGAGACGAGCGTAAAGAAGGTCCAGATTGAATCGGCCTGTCCCCACATTGCGCAGTTGAAGAGCACCGTCGGCGCGAACCAAAGCAGCGCAGAAGGCCAAAGACGCGCGCAATACCACCTTTGTAGCTCGCCAGACGATCTGAGCCACAGTGATCGCGCAGCCCAGCTCGAATACCGCCGAAATCGCCTTCACGAGGGACAGTGGCTGAGGAGCCGATTGGGGCGTCGACTTACTTTAATCACGGATTGGAATTGCGGCGGGCCGATCTCGATGGCGTCCTCGGCAAGGCCCGACTGTACCTAGATGATGGCGCGGCGTTTCGGCCCTGAATATTGGCGGCTCGTTAGCTAGAGGTTTTTGCGGGCTTTTGGCGGCCGACCAAGCTTGGGTCGCGGCAGCCCTGATCTGTGTGGAAGCGCAACGACAAGCAGCCGAAGCTGCATCGCCGCGAGGACCTTCAAAACTAAGGCTGAGATTTAGATCCACGTTGCCGCCAAATGTCTTGTACATCGTTCTCCGCTCGATCTCTGCCTGCCAGCCAGGGAGGAGACATTCTGAAACATTACAGCTTCTTTCAATGCGAGGGCTGCTTCATCCAAGGAAGTGCTCGCAAGGCCTTGCGTCAGTCGCTTGCCTGAAATCCCCTTTTGAAATTGGGTGTGCTTAGGCGGTTTGCCGTAACCAGCCTGGTAATCCTTTTCGCCGGCGGCGCCTATCCGTCTATTTGCCTGATCATGATCGGTCATGTTGTCCCCCTTTGTGACCGTGAAGTGCGCAACGGCCGAGGCTTCCTCCGGCCGGGCTGTTATCGTTCTGTTCGAAATCGGTGCGAGCCTTCGGTGTGTCGACGGATCAGACCGTCCAGAGCCTAGCGGCTTCCAGCAGGCGCTCGATCTGTTCAAGTATCTCAGCCTCGCCGCGCCGCTTCCGCTCCTCGATGACAGCTTCCAGCCCGCACGCGGCAGCTAGGATTGCAAAAGTTTCGGGACATCCTGATCGGAGGTCTTGGACCATCCGCATGATCCATGCCTGCCACACCGGCATGGAGACCTGACTCCCCTGCACCGTGACCGTTAAGCTCGTGATAATCGTCCGCCTTGGTGGCATCGCCGCATCGGACGCGGTGATCAGCGCATTCCCATTGATCACCTCTCAGAGAGACCGCAGGGCCTTCCAGGAGCGGGATGTTCTTGTCCGCTGCATCTGCGCGTTCGCGCTCATTTTGGTCGTCGACAATGATTTGATCGACCTCGCCGGTATCGAAACCGGTGAGCCGCGGATCGAACGAGATTTCGACGCCTTGCGGGTTGAATAAGAATGAAAATTCCTCGGACAGGATTTCAAGGTCCCAAGAGCCCAGTTCGGCCAGCCTGTTGTCCGAGATAGCAAGTGCGCGCTTTTGTGCTGGCGTAAGGTGCGTCCAGTCTGACGACCGGGAGGTGCGTCAACCCGATACGTTTGGCTGCTGCATATCGCGCGTGTCCAGCGATGATCTTGTTGCGCTCATCGACCAGCAGCGGCGTCGTGAAGCCGAACTCCTCGATATTGGCGCAAAGCAGCGCGATCTGACGTTCCGGATGCTTCTTGGCGTTTCGGTCATTGACGACGAGGTCGTTCGTATCGACGATTTCGACGCATTCTGCGCGGATACGCGCATCGAGCTTGATGCGGGGATCGAGCGGCAGCGCTTGATGCTCGCGCGGCAAAGCGGGAGGGGCGAGCGGCTCCTCATCGACGCGAATGACGTGTGGTGTAGGTTTAGCTTTCTTGTTGAAGATTGTCGGCATAGCTGCCTCCTAAATTCAGGAGGCTGTCGATCTGCGGAGGGTGTCGCTGCAGAACACAAGCCCCCCTTGGTTGGGAACTAGGTTCATGCCGCCGACGCCCTTTAGACCATCGCAACGCCATGTCTTCAACGGAGGGATTTCTCCCTACAACGCTCAGGCACCAAGACGAGGCACACCTCGACTGTTGCTTGCCCGAACCATAGGTTAAGCTATATCTTGTGGCAATACCGAAGATCGCCACTGGGTGTCGCTCCTCGACACCCAGAGTCAGTCGCTGGTGAGATTCCCGATCATGAATTCTCGCCCGCGCCTAGCTTGCCTAGGCTCCAAATTCCCTGCTGATCGCTTCAAAATTCCCTGCGGTGGCGCTTTGTAATTCCCTGCTCGTGGGATTGCATTCGCATAGCTGCCGAGGGCTCTGCTGTCGCAAGGCTCTGTAATCACGAGAAATTCGGAGAGCGCGGGCGGGCTGGTGGACCGCTTGAACCGCGTATCTCCGTGAGATTCCCTGCCCGCAGGGAATTCGTTGCCGCCCGCTCGCGTGAAGCGCTTGCTCCACGTGCTTGCACCAGCCAGCGGATCGGCGGCCCGTTCTGTTGGAGAGCCGCTCTATGTCTATCGCTCGTCCGCGATCACCTTGCCGTCGTTCGGAAGCGCGCCGGGCCTCACGAATTCAACCTCGCCTCCGAGCTTCGTCACTGCGCGCAAGGTGCCTGCAATCTCCTCGCGCAACGCGTCGTTCGCGACCGCCGTCTCCGCTTTCAGCGTCATTGCATCGGCCTCGCCCTGACGCGTGACGACGAGGCGTAATCTTCCGAGCGCGGGATGGCGGTTGCCGATCTCGGCGACCTGCTCCGGGCGGACGAACATGCCCTTGACCTTGGTGGTCTGGTCGGCGCGGCCCATCCAGCCCTTAATGCGCATGTTGGTGCGCCCGCAGGGGCTTGTGCCCGGCAGTGCCGCGGTGAGGTCGCCGAGAGCGAGTCGGATCCAGGGATGGTGCGGGTCGAGCGAAGTCACGACAATCTCGCCGACGTCGCCGGAGGCCACGGGATCGCCGGTGCCGGGCTTGACGATCTCCATGACCAGATCCTCGTTCACGACCATGCCGTCGCGCGCGCTCGTCTCGAAGGCGATGAGGCCGAGATCGGCGGTGCCGAAGGCCTGGTAGGCGTCGATGCCGCGCGCCTTGATCTCCGCCTGGAGCGAGGGCGGGAAGGCCGCGCCCGAGACCAGCGCGCGCTTGATCGAGGAGACGTCGCGTCCTGAGCTTGCGGCAGCATCGAGCAAGATCTTCAGGAAGTCCGGCGTGCCGCTGTAGCCGACGGGACGGTAGGCCTCGATCAGCTCGAATTGCTGCTCGGTATTCCCTGGACCGGCCGGGATCACGGCGCAACCGAGCGCGCGGGCCGACGCATCGAAGATGAAGCCGCCGGGGGTGAGATGATAGCTGAAGGTGTTGAGCACGATGTCGTCGGGCCGGAACCCGGCCGCGAACAGCGCCCGTGCGCCGCGCCACGGATCGGCCTGCCGCCCCTCCGGCTCGAAAATCGGGCCGGGGGAAGTGAAGAGGCGGGCGAAGGAGCCGGGCGCCGCCGCGACGAACCCTCCGAACGGCGTGGAGGCCTTGTGCAGGGCCGGGAGTTCCGACTTGCGCAGCACTGGGAGGCCCGCCAATGCCGCCCTGGAGGTCACGGTAGCCGGATCCAGCCCTTTCAGCCGATCAGCATAGGCGGGCGCGGTCATCGCAGAGCGCAGCACGCCGGGCAGGCGGGCGAACAGATCGGCCTCGCGCGCGGCTTGCTCGCGCGTCTCGAGGGCGTCGTAATGGGCGGTCATGGCTGATCTTTCCGTGTTGGCATCCGTTGCGTGCCGCCGCCGGCATGGGTATCAGACGGCCATGGACGAGGTTTGAAGAGGACGCGATGGCGGACGAGGGAATCAGTGCGGAGGACGAGGCGTCGGACGTCGTGCCACGCCTGAAGCGCCGCATGATCGACGAGGCGCTGCCGTTGTGGTCGACGGTCGGCTGGGACCATGGCGCGGGTGGTTTCATCGATCGGCTGCATCGTGACGGCACGGCGGACGTGACCGCGCCGCGCCGGGTGTTCGTGCAGGCCCGCCAGATCTGGTGCTACGCCAAGGCTGCGCAGATGGGCTGGTACCCTGAGGGGCGCGCCGTCGCACTGAAGGGCCTCGAGCATCTGCTCGCCAAGGCAAAGACGCCCGACGGCCGGCCCGGCTACGTGCACCGGCTGACGCCGGAGGGCGCGGTGCTGGACGCCCGCCGCGACGCCTACGACCACGCCTTCATCCTGTTTGCGCTCGCGGCCGTCTATGCGCTCGACCAGGACGCACAAATTCGCACCGAGATCGATGCGCTGCTCGCCTTCCTCGATGGCCATCTGCGCTCGCCGCACGGCGGCGTCCACGAAGGCCTTCCGGTCTCGCTGCCGCGCCGGCAGAACCCGCACATGCATCTGTTCGAGGCGATGATCGCGTGCTTCGACGCAACCCACGACTTGTCGTTCCAGAACCGTGCCGGCGAGTTCTTCGCGCTGTTCCTCGCCAATCTCTACGACAAGCGGACGCGCGCGCTCGGCGAATATTTCGAAGAGGACTGGTCGAAGATCGCGCCGGTCAGCGTCGAGCCCGGCCACCAGGCGGAATGGGTCTGGTTGCTGAAGGGGTTCGAACGCATCACGGGCTGCCCGACCGGACAGCGGCGCGCCGAGCTGCTGGAAACCGCGCTGCGCTATCGCGACGAGGCCACCGGCTGCCTGATCGACGAGGGTGACGACGCCGGCAACATTCGCCGCACTACGCGCCGGCTGTGGCCACAGACCGAGATTGCGAAGGCGTGGATCGCGCAGGCCGAATCCGGCGAGGCGGGCGCGGCGGACGAGGCGCGCATGGCACTGGCGCGGCTCGAACGGCATTATCTCAGCCATCCCGTGCGGGGCGGCTGGTACGACCAGTTCGAGCGCGACGGCAAATCGCTGATCGACACCATTCCTGCGTCGTCGTTCTATCATGTTCTCTGCGCAGTCACGGAAGCGGAACAGGTATTGGAAGGTTAAAGCCAGCGCTTGCGCCGCTTGAAGCTTTTGAGGTTCTTGAAGCTCTTGCGCTGGTCGCCGGCGCCGCCAAGGTAGAATTCCTTGACGTCCTCGTTGTCGCGCAATTCGTCCGCGGTGCCGTCGAGCACGACCTTGCCCTGCTCCATGATGTAGCCGTGGCTTGCCACCGACAGCGCGGCGCGGGCGTTCTGCTCGACCAGGAGAATGGTGACGCCGAGGTCACGGTTGATCTTGTGGATGATCGAGAACACCTCTTTCACCAGCAGAGGCGACAGGCCCATCGAGGGCTCGTCCATCAGGATCATCTTCGGGCGCGCCATCAGTGCGCGGCCGATCGCGAGCATCTGCTGTTCGCCGCCGGAGAGATAACCGGCAAGCCCGGTGCGCTCCTTCAGACGCGGGAAATAGTTGAAGACCATATCGAGATCGGCGCCGACCTCGCGGTCCCTGCGGGTGAAGGCGCCGAGCTTGAGGTTTTCCAGCGAGGTCATGTCGGCGACGATGCGCCGGCCCTCCATCACCTGGAAGATGCCGCGGCGGACGATCTTGTCGGGGTCGATGCCATTGATCCGCTCGCCTTCGAACAAGATTTCGCCACGCGTGACTTCGCCGTCCTCGGTCTTGAGCAGTCCGGAGATCGCCTTCAGCGTCGTCGACTTGCCGGCGCCGTTGGCGCCGAGCAGCGCCACGATCGCGCCGTTGGGCACGTCGAGGCTGAGACCGCGCAGCACCAGGATGACGTCGTCATAGACGACCTCGATGTTGCGCACGGCAAGGAGAGGCGGTGCGGGTACGATGCCGGGGGAGGGACGAGCTGCTGCTTCGTGAATTTCGGTCATGCCTCATACTCCGCTGTCGTCGCCCGGCTTGACCGGGCGACCCAGTATTCCAGAGACGCCTGAGACTCACGGAGAGGCCCCGGCGTACTGGATCCCCCGCTCCAGTGCGCGCTGCGCACAAGGCGGGGGATGACATTTGTGTGTGAGGTGAGCGCTAAGCTCACCAGCCCAGCAATTCCGGCTTGCGCGGGAGCTCGACGGTCTTGACCTTCTCGAGCTTGATCGCGCCCTTGGCCATGAGGTCGTTGAGGTCGCCGTCGGTCGCTCCCGCAATCTTGGTGCGGTAGAGGTCGACCTTCAGCGTGCCGCGGTGGTCCTTGTCGGTCCAGGTCGAGGGATTGCAGACGCCCTCCATCCCGGCCGGCACCCAGTCCTTCTTCTGGTAAAAGCCCTTGGCGACGTTCTCGCCGGTGGCGCCGCCGTTCTTGGCGGCCCAATCGATCGCCTCCTTCATGTAGAGCGCCGAGCACACCGCCGCGATGTAGTGCACCGGCCGATAGACCTTGCCGGTCGGGTCGGACATCTTCGAGATCTCCATCACCGTTTTCATGCCGGGCGCATCACCGCCCCAGCTGACCGCGGTGCGCAGCGGGAAGATCACGCCGTCGGCGGCATCGCCTGCGGTCTTGGCGGCGTTCTCGTCCATGCCCCAGACATTGCCCATGAACTGGATGTCGACGCCGGCGGTCTTGCAGGCCTTCATCACCGAGATGTTGGACGCGGCGGTGTTGCCGAGATAGGCGTAGTTGGCGCCTGAGGATTTCAGGCTCAGGCACTGCGCGCTGTAGTCACCCGGCGCGAGCGCGAACACCAGCGGCGGCAGCACCTCGAAGCCGAGCTCCTGCGCCATGGCTTCGCCGGCGGCCTTCGGTGCGTTCGGGTAGGGGTGGTTGGCGCCCATGTGGACGAATTTCGGCTTGCCGGACTTGCCCTTGGCCTTCCAGTCTTCGGCTGCCCACATCAGCATCGCGCGCAGCGAGTCCGAATAGCTCGGACCATAGAAGAAATTATAGGGCGCGGGCTTGGCCTTGCCGCTGACACCTTCGGGATCGGTGAGGGCAGCGGCGTAGGAGCCGGAGAGATCGGGAATTTTATCTTGTGCGAGGAAGCCGGTCAGCGCCTCGGTGTCTGCCGTGCCCCAGCCCATGATCGCCGCGACCTTGGAGTCCGGCGCCGACCACTTCTTGTAGAGCGCGATCGCGCGCGGTACCTGGTAGCCATAGTCGTTGGTGTCGACGTTGAGCTGCTTGCCGCCGACGCCGCCGTTCTTGTTGACCCAGGCGAAGGTGTCGGCGACGGCTTGGCCGTAGGGCGTGCCGACGTCGGACGTGCCGCCGGAATAATCGGCGAGATGCCCGATCGCGATCTGCGCCTGCGCGCCTGACGAGAATGCGGCGATCGCCAGCGCAAGTGACGCGGTGCTCAAAAGGGATTTAGTTTTCATTGGTTGCCTCCTCCTGTTTATTTGTTGGTTTGCGAGTTGCCCGCGCTCAATGCGAGAACGGGTAGAGTTTCCAGTACGCCTTGATCTGCCGCCAGCGATGGGCGAGCCCATCCGGCTCGAACATCAGGAACGCGATGATGATCACCCCGATCGCGATCTCGCGCAGGAAGGTGATGTTGTTGTTCAGCGACAGCGCCTTGTCGATCGCGCCGCCCTTCAGCGCCACGCTGAGGAACTCCATCGTCTCGGGCAGCAGCACCACGAACGCGGTACCCATCAGCGTGCCCATGATCGAACCGGTGCCGCCGATGATGATCATGGCCAGGAACAGGATCGAGCGTTCGATGCCGAAGCCCTCTTGCGACACCACGAGCTGGTAGTGTGCGTAGAGCGCGCCGGCGATGCCGGCGAAGAAGGCGGCGAGCCCAAATGACAACGTGCGATACTTGGTGAGATTGATGCCCATGATCTCCGCGGAGAGATAATGGTCGCGGATTGCCACCAGCGCGCGGCCGTCGCGGGTGCGCATCAGATTGGTGACGAGGACGTAGCTTGCAACCACGTAGGCGAGTACGACGTAGAAATATTGCCTGTCGCCGCGCAGCGTGTGGCCGAAGATCGAGAACGGATTGGCGCTGGCCGGCACCGAGCCGCCGGTGAACCACTCTGCGCGGGAGAAGAAGTCGAGCAGGATGTATTGTGCTGCGAGCGTCGCGATGACGAGGTAAAGCCCCTTCAGCCGCGCCGCCGGGATGCCGAAGATCAGCCCGACCAGCGCAGTGACGACGCCCGCGAGGGGGATCGCGAAGAACACCGGGATCGATGTGCTGTTGGAGATGTAGGCCGAGGTGAAGGCGCCGAGCAGGAAGAAAGCGGCATGGCCGATCGAGATCTGGCCGGTGAAGCCGACCAGGATGTTCAGCCCCAGCGCAGCGATCGAGAAGATGCCGATCTGGATCAGGATGCTGAGCCAATAGCCGCCAAGGAATTGCGGCACGAGACACAGCGCCAGCACGCCGGCGATCGCAAAATTGCGGCTGGTGGCGGTCGGGAAGATCGTGGTGTCGGCCGCGTAAGAGGTGCGGAAATCACCAGCAGGGATGAGGGCGGGGCCGGCCATAGATCAGATCCGTTCGATGTCGTGGGTGCCGAACAGGCCGTAAGGCTTGATCATCAGCACGATGATGAGGACGTAGAACGGCGCGATCTCGTAGAGATTGCCCCAGTGAAGGTATTCGCTGTCGACATATTGCGCGATGTTCTCGAGTAATCCGATGATGATGCCGCCGAGCACGGCACCGCCGACGGAATCGAGCCCGCCGAGGATCGCAGCCGGAAACACTTTGATCCCATAGGCGGCAAGGCCCGAGGATACGCCGTTCACGACCGCGACCACGACGCCTGCAACCGCCGACACCGTTGCGGAGATCGCCCAGGCCATCGCGAACACGCTTTTCACGGAAATGCCGAGCGATTGCGCGACCTGTTGGTTGAACGCAGTGGCGCGCATCGCAAGGCCGTACTTCGACGCGCGGAAGAACCAGGCCATGCCAATCATCATCGCGATCGAGACGACGAGGCTCATGACATAGACGGTCTGGATCTGGAGCCCGAGCAGGCTGACGGACTGGCTCTCGAACACGCGCGGGAACGGCTGCGGATTGACGCCGAACATCCATTTCAGCGTGGCCTGCAGCACGGTGGAGAGGCCGATCGTCACCATGATGACCGAGATGATGGGTTCGCCGATCATCGGTCGCAGGATCAGGACCTGCACCGCGATGCCGAACACGAACATGAACACCAGCGTCATCGGCATGCCGATCCAGAACGGCACCTGGTATTTCGCGAGCAAGGTCCAGCACACCCAGGCGCCCACAAGCAAGAGCTCGCCCTGCGCGAAATTGACGACCTGGCTAGCCTTGTAGATCAGCACAAACGACATCGCGACCACACCATAGAGCGTGCCGACCACGAGGCCGTTGACCAGGAGCTGAATGAGGAAGGCGGTGTTCATGTTATGCTATCCTTCGCCTCTTCCCGCTTGCGGGGAGAGGGTTCATCGATTCGCAACACGCGCTGTGTCGGAAGCGTGCTCACTCCGCGGCCTCCGCCATGTGCCCGTGCCCATCCAGGTCCACAACCCTCAGCGTTGTACGTATGCGTTGCGTGGTGCCGTCCTGGAAGCGGATCACGGTGTCCACGGGGATGTCGGCCTGGCCGCGGTAGATCGCGTCGATGATGCCTTCGTATTTCTCGTTGATGACGCTGCGGCGCACTTTCCGCGTGCGGGTGAGCTCGCCATCGTCGGCGTCGAGCTCCTTGTAGAGCAGCAGGAAGCGGGAGATGCGCTGTGCCGGTGGCAGAGTCGCGTTGACGGTCTCGACTTCCTTCTTGAGTAGCGCATAAACCTCGGGCCGCGAGGCCAGGTCGCTGTAGGTCGTAAACGAGAGCCGGTTCTTCTCCGCCCATTTCGAGATGATGGAGTAGCGGATGCAGATCATGGCGGCGAGCGCGTCCCGGCCTGCACCAAGCACCACGGCTTCCGCGATATAAGCCGAGAACTTCAACTTGTTCTCGATGAATTGCGGCGAGAAGTGCTCGCCGCGCGAGGTCTCGGCGAGATCCTTGATGCGATCGATCACCACGAGCTGCTTGTCGTCGTTGAAATAGCCAGCATCGCCCGACAGCATCCAGCCGTCCCTGATGTCGGCGACGCTCGCCTCCGGGTTCTTGTAGTAGCCGAGGAACATGTTGGGATGCCGCACCACGATCTCGCCGACGCCGTGAACGTCGGCATTGTCGATGCGGATTTCGACGCTGTCGGCCATCGGCACGCCTGTCGTGTCGGGGTCGACCTTGCCCGCGGGATGCAGCGTGTAGGCCCCCAGCAGCTCGGTCTGGCCGTAGAGCGTGCGCAGCGGCACGCCCATGGCCTGGAAGAACTTGAAGGTCTCGGGCCCGAGTGCCGCGCCGCCGGTTGCGGCTGAACGCAGGCGGGTGAAGCCGAGGCGGTCGCGCAATGCACGGAACAGGATCGCGTCGGCAAAGCCGGAACTCTCGCCCCGTTCGAGCGCGGCAAGCCCGCTCTTCATGCCGATGTCGAACAGGCGTTGCTTGAACGGCGTTGCGTCCATCACCCTGGCGCGGACGTCGGCGGCGATTGATTCCCAAACGCGCGGTGCAAACAGGATGAACGTCGGTGCGATCTCACGCAGATCGTTCATCATGGTCTCGGGCTCTTCGACGAAGTTGATCTTCATCCGGCACAAGAGGCCTTTGCCGAGTACATAGACCTGCTCCATGATCCAGGGCAGCGGTAGCACCGACACGTATTCGTCGTCCGGCCCTTTCGGATCGAAAGCGAGATATGTCGCGCAGTGGCCGAGCACGCGGCCGGCCGCGAGCATTGCGAGCTTTGGATGCGAGGTGGTGCCTGATGTCGTGCAGAGGATCGCGACGTCCTCGCCCTTGGTCGCGTCCACCAGCCGGTCGTAAAGTTCCGGCTCGCGCGTAGCCCGCGCCCGGCCGAGTTCGGCAAACGTCTCCGCCGACATCAAGCGCGGATCGTCGTATTTCCGCATGCCGCGCGGATCGGAATAGATGATGTGCTTCAGCTTTGGGACGCGGTCGGCCAGCGTAAGCAGCTTGTCGACCTGCTCCTCGTCCTCGGCGAAAACGAGCTGCGCCTCGCCATAATTGAGGAGATAAGAGGCTTCTTCGTCGAGCACGTCACGATATAGCCCGAGGCTCAAACCTCCGATCGCGTGGGTTGCTATTTCCGCCGCGACCCAGTCCGGCCGGTTGTCGCCGATGATGCCAACGACATCTTCGCGCCCAAGGCCCAGTTCGATCAGGCCGAGCGCGAAGTCGCGCACCCGCGTCTGGTAGGCGTTCCAGGTGAACGGGCGCCACAGCCCGAGATCCTTCTCGCGCAGCGCGATCTCGTTGCCGTACTCCTTCGCATTGAGCCGGAGCATCTTCGGATAGGTGTCGGCCTGCGCGACGCGGCCTGCGTAATCCATCATGCCGCGCTCTCCTGCGCCGGCGGAGCATCGTCAGGGTCGACCAGCACCTCGTCCTCTTCGCCGAGATAGGCGCGCCTGACGTGGGGATCGGCGAGCACCGCGGCCGGATCGCCCTCGGCGATCTTGCGGCCGAAATCCAGCACCATGACGCGGTGGGAGATGTCCATTACCACGCCCATGTCGTGCTCGATCATCACCACGGTCATGCCGAACTCCTCGTTGAGATCGACGATGTAGCGGGCCATGTCCTCCTTCTCCTCGAAGTTCATGCCGGCCATCGGCTCGTCGAGGAGAATGAGGCGTGGCTCCAGTGCCATGGCGCGCGCGAGCTCCACGCGCTTGCGCAGACCATAGGAGAGGGTGCCGGCCGGCGCCTTTCGCACCGATTGGAGATCGAGGAAATCGATGATCTCCTCGACCTTGCGGCGGTGCTCGAGCTCTTCCTTGCGCGCGCCGGTGAACCAGTACAGCGAGCCCGTGAGAAAATTGTTCTTCAGGAGGTGATGGCGGCCGACCATGATGTTGTCGAGCACGCTCATATGGTGGAACAGCGCCAGGTTCTGAAAGGTGCGGCCGATGCCGAGCGAAGCGCGCGCGTTGGGCGTCAGGCCGGTGATGTCGCGGCCTTGGTAGAACAGCTGGCCTTCGGTCGGCTTGTAGCGGCCGGAAATACAGTTCACGATCGAGGTCTTGCCGGCACCATTGGGGCCAATGATCGAGAACAGCTCGCCTTCCCTGATGGCGAAGCCGACATCGGTCAGCGCACGAACGCCGCCGAATCGCAAGGACACGCCGCGCACTTCAAGACTGGTAGCCACCAAACAGATCCCTCCCGGTGATGGCGCATTCAGTGGCGCTCTTCGTCCGTTCTGTCGGGCGATCCTAGTACGGCCGTGCCGGTGAGGCCATGCAGCAGATGGTCTCGACCGGAGCCGCGCCGCTCTCGTTCCCGTTTGGGATCAAAAGCCGCATCGCCCGAGGTGGTCCTCAATAGGGGAAAGCGCTATTTTGAAATGTCTCCCGCCTGACAATTCTGCGACAAAGTTTTTTGGGCGCTCGCAGCCTCCATCTTTCGTCTGATGGTAGCCGAGACGATCATGCTGCATTGCAGCAGAACAGGAGTGACGAACGGTGCGGCGGGCTTCGGGTTCATGATTTCAGAGGATCAATTGAAGCGCGTCGCTGCCTGGTCGCGCGAGCTCACGCAAGCGGAGATCGAGGTCGCTCGTGCCGGGATCACGGAGCGGTCCTACGGCACCGGCGAGACCGTCTTCATGCGCGGCGACACGTTCGACTATTGGGCCGGCATGGTCTTTGGGCTTGCCCGGATGGGCGGGGTCTCGCGCGACGGCAAGGAGACGAGTCTTGCCGGGCTGACGGCGGGGGCCTGGTTCGGCGAGGGCAGCGTGCTCAAGAACGAGCCGCGCCGCTATGACGTCGTCGCGCTGCGCAACAGCCGCGTCGCGCTGATGGAACGCAGCGCCTTCATGTGGCTGTTCGAGAACAGCGTCGGCTTCAACCGCTTCCTGGTTCGCCAGCTCAACGAGCGGCTCGGCCAGTTCATCGGCATGCTCGAGGTCAACCGCACGCTGGATGCCACCGCGCGGCTCGCTCGCAGCATCGCCTCGCTGTTCAATCCGATCCTCTATCCGGAATCCACCGCGCATCTGGAGATCACCCAGGAGGAGATCGGCGCGCTTTCCGGCATGTCCCGCCAGAATGCTAACCGCGCGCTGAACCGGCTGGAGAAAGAGGGCTTGCTCCGGCTGGAGTATGGCGGCGTCACGATCCTCGATATCGAGCGGTTGCGCGGTTACGGGGATTAGCGCCCATTGGCGGGGGCGTGCACCGGCCAGAGGTCAGCGCGCCAGCGCACCGCGATCGCCATCATTGCGATGAACCCCGAGACGGCATAGAGCGACCCCGTCGCGGAATAGCCGATGATGTCGATCAGGCTGCCGGCCGCGAGGAGCCCAATCGGCAGGCCGTAGATCACCATCATGCGCACGCCCATGACGCGGCCGCGAAGATGTGCGCTGGCCGTCCGCATCAGGATCACGGCAGCTGATATCATCGACATGCTCTGGGCGATGCCGGCGAGCACAAGGCAGGCCATCGCCACCGGCATGGTCCTGATCTCGACGAACACCAGCAGCATGGCGTACCAGGCCAGCGTCGCGCCGATCAGGAGCCGGGCAATGCGCACTCCGCTGACGAGGCTGAGCGTGATGGAGCCGATCAGCGAGCCGACGGCGAAGCTCGCGGAGAGATAACCGAGGCCGGTCTGGTCGGTATGAAAGATGTCCCGCGCGATGTAGGGCAGCAATCCGCCGGTGAAGGGAAATGCGGTCAGGTTGGCCAGGAAGGCGACGCATAGCGCCGCGCGCATCCCCGCGCCATTCCAGGCGTAGACGATCCCTTCCTTCAGATCGCCCAGCAATCTCGAAACGGCGCGGCTGTCTGCCGGAAGATCAGTTGTGGCAATGGTCCGTTCCGGCCGGGTCAGGCAGAGCATGAGCAGCGCGGCCAGGAAATAGAGGCAAACGATCACCACGTAAACGAGGCCAATGCCGAGGACCGCGAACAGTCCGGCGCCTGTCAACGCGCCGGCGATGCGCGCGCTGTCCTGGGTCGTGCGCGCAACGCTGATGGCGCCCACCAGCTGCTCGCTCGGCATGATCTCGGCAAGCAGCGCGCCGCGAACGCCGAGATCCGAGGGGCGAATCAGGCCCATGATTGCGACGATGATCATGACGCCTGGCGGGGTCAGATGACCGGTCAGTGCCAGAGTCATGATGGTCGACGCGAGCACCATATAGGCAAGACGCATCGCGACCAGGAGATCGCGATGACCCATGCGGTCGCCGATCATGCCGAACACCGGCGCCACCAATGTCCCGACGAACTGGAGCGATGCGAGCACGGTGAGCAGCAGCACCGAGCCGGTCTCGACCATGATGTACCAGCCGAGCACCAGCGTCTCGATCTCGAATGCCCAGGAGGTGAGCAGGTCGGACGGCCACTGGAAACGATAATTGCGGATACGAAATGGCGCGAGCGCGGAGGGGCGTGCGGGTGTGCTCAAGGCGCGATGGCGCGTATCACGGCGATTCCCTTGCCTTATTATTTCTTCTTCTGTGCGAGACCGTAGCGCCGGTGACGCTTGTGTCAATCGGGGGCAGCTGCAGGCCGCTCCCGCGCTCTGCTCCTAGCTCGCAGCGGTTCTCGATTTCCGCTCCAGGAGCGCAGTGGCCATCGCCGAGATCAGCGGTCGCATGAAGTAGGCTTCATCGGCAGGCGAGACGTCGGTCCGCAGGCCGTGCGCCGCGAGCTCGCCCGAGACAGCAGGTCCCACTGACGCGATCAGCGTCCGCTCCAGGCCTGCGCGCAGCTTCGCCTCGCTGCCATGTGCCTTCGCGGCCTCAATCAGGCGGCGCACCTGGCCAAGATTGGTCAGCGCGATCGAATCGATTCGCCCGGCGGCCATCTCGTCGATCGCGGCGACGATATTGGCATCCGCCGCCTTGGAATCGTAAGCATAAGGCAGCACGGCATCGACCTCGGCACCTTGCGCGGCAAGCGCATCGGTCAGCGCATTGTGATCCTTGTCGGGATAGAGCTGAAGGCCGAGGCGGTGCCCCTTCAGATCGAGATTGCCGAGCATCTCGATCACGCCGTCGGTGGTCGGCTTCTCTGTGGTCTGCTGCGCCTCGAGTCCGATTTCGCGCAGTGCCTTGCCGGGCTTGGGGCCGCGGGTGAACTTTCGCGATCTGGCAAGCGCCGCCACGAGAGCCTGGTCGAGCCCTCGCGCGATGGCGAGCTTCATGATCCGCCGCAGCCCTTCGCCGGTCATCAACACGAGGTCGTCGAAGGGCTTGTCGATGGTGCGGCGGATCCAGGCCTCGACCGGAGCGGGGTCTGGTGCATCCTGGATGGTGAACATCGGGCATTGCACGACCTCGGCGCCTTGCTCGGTAAGCAACTTCGAAAACTGCGCCTCCTCGCGCGTTTCCAGGATCAGGATTCGGGTGCCGTTCAGGCGGTCGGCCATGAGCCTACTCCGGTCAGTCAAAGCAATCGTACGTTCATCCTGACTCCACCGTCGGGATTGGCGCAAGGTGGGGTCGGTGATAGAGCAGGGCGCAAATCGCGGGGCGTTCCGCAGCCGCTGCCCAAACCTTCATCAAGGCCCATGCCCGATCATCAATATGTCCTGACCCTGTCCTGTCCGGATCGTCCCGGCATCGTCTCGGCGGTGTCGACCTTCCTGGCGAATTCCGGACAGAACATCCTCGACGCCCAACAGTTCGACGACACCGAGACCAATAAGTTCTTCATGCGGGTGGTGTTCACCGCCGCCGATCTCGCCGTGGAGCTGTCGGCGCTCCAGACCGGCTTTACCGCGATCGCCGAGCGTTTCGGCATGGAATGGCAGATGCGCGATCGGGCCGCGCATCGCAAGGTGATGCTGCTGGTGTCGAAGTCCGATCACTGCCTGGTCGACATCCTCTATCGCTGGCGCACCGGCGAGCTGCCGATGACTTTGGTCGCAATCGTCTCCAACCACCCGCGCGAGGTCTATGACGGGCTCGATTTCGGCGGGGTTCCGTTCCACTATCTGCCTGTTACGAAGGAGACCAAGCGCGAGCAGGAGGCGCAGATCCTCGATCTCGTCGCCAAGACCGGGACCGATCTCGTCGTGCTCGCCCGCTATATGCAGATATTGTCCGACGATCTCTCGGCAAATCTGTCGGGACGCTGCATCAACATCCACCACTCGTTCCTGCCGGGTTTCAAGGGCGCAAAACCCTATCACCAGGCCCATGAGCGTGGCGTCAAGCTGATCGGCGCCACCGCGCACTACGTCACGCGCGACCTCGACGAGGGCCCGATCATCGACCAGGACGTCGAGCGCATCAGCCATCGGGACACGCCTGAGGATCTCGTCCGCAAGGGCCGCGACATCGAGCGCCGCGTGCTGGCGCGCGCGATCCGCTACCATCTCAACGACCGCGTCATCCTCAACGGCCGCAAGACCGTGGTGTTCGTGGACTGAACTCACCTCTCACCGCAGGCGGCGAGGGGGCACGACTTAACGCAACGCAGCGCCGGACGCTGAGCCCGTTGCGCCCTTTTGCGCCTGCTCCTCCTTTTCGCGATCCGCTGCCGGCATCAGCCGCTTGCGCTCGCGATCCTTCATGAAGGCATCGTATTGCGGCGTGCCCGCCCGCGGCGGGGCGTCCGCCGGCAAGCCGCCGGCCCATTGCGGGACGTAGTCGCCCATGCCGGACGAGAGCTTTTCGTTGACGGTGCCGCAGCCGGACAGGCCCGCGGAGAGCGCGAGGAGGATCAGGAGGGAACGGGCGGATCTGGGCATTGTACGGAGGCGAGGCCAGTCGTGTTGGACGCCGGGTCAGGCTGTCGTCGGAAGAGTAGCCTTCAACAAGGTAAAATAGACTTATTCGAGGTAGGTAATTTGATACCGGAGGCTACCTACTCAGACCTTGCCGATGTTCAAATTCTGCAAACAAAAGACCAAATCCTCCATGCACCCGGTCGGCAGCGCTTCTAGGCTGCGGCAACGTCTCGCGACAAAGTGGTTTGGTCGGGATGTGGCTTTTTCGTTGACAGGTCCATTTCCTTTGTACAATCGTACAAATGATGGCGACCACGATCACGATACCGGGGTTACCCGGACGTGACCCGGTATCGCTTCTGCCGTTGGCAATCGGAAGGCTCGGCTTGCGCCGAAAGGTCGCCAAACGTCCGATTGACAATAAGGGCGCGAAAGACGCCATGTGGCGCGACATCACGCGTGCGTGAGCTCGATTTAAGGCAAGGACCGGGCACTCGGTCCGGCGCACAAGAGATCAGGAATGAAGGGGAGGGACATCTGATGTTCGAACGCAAAAAACTGTCTCATAAGACTGCCTGGGCCGCAGCAGCGGCCGCTATCGTGGGCCTTGTGGCCGTCTCTCCGGCCAAGGCCGAGGACAGCGTCAAGGTCGGTCTGATCCTGCCCATGACCGGCGGCCAGGCCTCGACCGGCAAGCAGATCGAGAACGCGATCAAGCTCTACATGCAGCAGAAGGGCGACACCGTCGCCGGCAAAAAAATCGAGATCATCCTCAAGGACGATGCTGCGATTCCCGACAAGACCAAGACCGCCGCGCAAGAGCTGATTGTCAACGACAAGGTCCATTTCATCGCCGGCTTCGGCGTGACGCCGGCCGCGCTCGCGGCGGCGCCGCTGGCCACGCAAGCCAAGATCCCGGAAGTCGTGATGGCCGCCGGCACCTCCATCATCACCGAGCGCTCGCCCTATATCGTGCGCACCAGCTTCACGCTGGCGCAGTCCTCCACCATCATCGCCGACTGGGCGGTGAAAAACGGCATCAAGAAGGTGGCGACCCTGACCTCGGACTACGCGCCGGGCAATGACGCGCTCAACTTCTTCAAGCAGAACTTCACCGCCGGTGGCGGCGAGGTGGTCGAAGAGGTGAAGACGCCGCTTGCCAATCCCGATTTCGCACCGTTCCTCCAGCGTATGAAGGATGCCAAGCCTGACGCGATCTTCGTGTTCGTGCCGGCCGGCCAGGGCGGCAACTTCATGAAGCAGTATGCCGAACGCGGACTCGACAAGGCGGGCATCAAGGTGATCGGACCGGGTGACGTGACCGACGACGACCTCCTCAACAACATGGGCGACGCCGTGCTGGGCACGGTCACTGCACACCTTTATTCCGCGGCGCATCCCTCGCAGATGAACAAGGATTTCGTCGCGGCCTACAAGAAGGCGTACGGAAACCGGCCGGGCTTCATGGCGGTGAGCGGCTATGACGGCATTCACCTGATCTACGAAGCGCTGAAGAAGACCAATGGCGACACCGACGGCACCAAGCTGGTCGAAGCCATGAAGGGCCAGAAGTGGGAGAGCCCGCGCGGCCCGATCTCGATCGACCCCGAGACCCGCGACATCGTGCAGAACATCTACATCCGGAAGGTCGAGAAGGTCGACGGCGAGCTCTACAACGTCGAGTTCGCGACCTTCGAGGCCGTCAAGGATCTCGGCAAGACCAAGAAGTGACGCGCGAAAGCGCGTCATCCCCGAGCGCGCATTAGCGCGCATCGGGGATCTCGCCCGCCACTCTCGTCATGCCCGGGCTTGACCCGGGCATCCACGCGAGAGTCGAACCAGGAACGTGGATGGCCGGGACAAGCCCGGCCATGACGCCCAACTCCAAGCTGAGACGATGACCTCTATCCTCACCAACCTGTTCGATGGCGTTGCCTACGGCATGCTGCTGTTCGTGCTGGCTTGCGGGCTCGCGGTCACGCTCGGCTTGATGAACTTCGTCAACCTCGCCCATGGCGCCTTCGCCATGGCTGGCGGCTATGTCTGCATGGTGCTGGTCAACCGGATGGGCTGGCCATTCTTCGCTGCATTGCCGCTTGCCTTCGTCTCCTCTGCTGCGATCGGCATTGTGCTCGAGCGCACGCTGTACCGACACCTCTATGCGCGCAGCCATCTCGACCAGGTGCTGTTCACGATCGGCCTCACCTTCATGTCGGTCGCGGCCGTCGACTACATCCAGGGCTCGTCGCGGGTCTTCATCAATTTGCCGGCGGCGCTCCAGGGCCAGTTCGACGTGTTCGGCGTCGGCGTCGGCCGCTACCGGCTGATGATCATCGTGATCTGCGGGCTGCTCACCATTGCTCTCCAGATGGTGCTCGCGAAGACGCGGTTCGGCAGCCGTCTGCGCGCCGCGGTCGATGATCCCCGCGCCGCGAGCGGCCTCGGCATCAACGTGCCGCAGGTGTTCGCCTTCACATTTGCTTTTGGTTGCGGCCTGGCTGGTCTCGGCGGCGCGCTGAGCGCCGAGATCCTCGGCCTCGACCCGTATTTTCCGCTGAAGTTCATGATCTACTTCCTGATCGTGGTCACCGTCGGCGGCTCGTCCTCGATCACCGGCCCGTTTCTGGCCTCGCTGCTGCTCGGCATCGGCGACGTCGCCGGCAAATATTACGTCCCGAAGATGGGACCTTTCGTGATCTACACCATGATGATCGTGATCCTGATCTGGCGCCCGAACGGCCTGTTCGGCCGCACGGCCGCGCGTTGAGTTCGCCGATGAGCGCCTCCTCCGACGTCGGCTATCACGCCCAGCGCCAGGCACGCTGGCATTATGGCGAGGCCGCTTTCTGGCTGATCGTGCTGGGCTGCGGCTTCGTATTTCCCACGCGTTATCTGATCATGACGGACATCCTGCGGCTCGCGCTGTTTGCGATGTCGCTCGATCTGATCCTCGGTTACGCCGGCATCGTCTCGCTCGGCCATGCAGCCTTCTTCGGCGCCGGTGCTTACGCGGCGGGGCTTCTCGCGCTGCATGGGATCATCAACGAGCCCGTGCTTGCGCTTGTCGTCGCAGGCCTTGTCGCGATGGTGCTCGGCTTCGCCACCAGCTTCCTGGTGATCCGAGGCGTCGACCTGACGCGGCTGATGGTGACACTCGGCATCGCGTTGCTGCTCGAGGCATTGGCCGAACGCTTCTCCAACATCACCGGCGGCACCGACGGTTTGCAGGGTATCGAGATGCAGCCGATCTTCGGCGAGATCCCGTTCGACATGTTCGGCAAGACCGGCTTCTTCTATTCGCTCGCCGTTCTGTTCCTGTTGTTCCTGTTCGCCCGCCGCGTCGTGCATTCGCCGTTCGGGCTGTCGTTGCGGGCGATCAAGAACAATCCGCTGCGCGCGGCCGCGATCGGCATTCCCGTCAACCGCCGCCTGATTGCGATCTACACACTCGCGGCGTTCTATGCCGGCATCGCAGGCGCACTGTTCACCCAGACCACCGCGATCGCCTCGCTCGACGTGTTCGCCTTCGAGCGCTCGGCGGACCTGATGCTTGTGCTCGTCATCGGCGGCACCGGCTATCTCTATGGCGGGCTGATCGGCGCGGTGCTGTTCCGCATGCTGCAGGAGTTGTTCTCCACCATCACCCCGCAATACTGGCAGTTCTGGATCGGCCTCGTGCTGGTCGTGATCGTCCTGGTCGGCCGGCAGCGCCTGCATCGCTGGATGCTGTATGTGCCCAATCTGGTCATCAAGCAGATAGCCGGGCGCAAGGCCGTCGTCGCCGTGCCGGAGAGCGACGCATGACCATCGCGCTCGAAACCCAGAATCTCGAAAAGCAGTTCGGTGGTCTGCGCGTCACTCGCGACTTGTCGCTAAAAATCGAACAAGGCGCCCGCCACGCGCTGATCGGCCCGAACGGCGCCGGCAAGACCACGGTCATCAACCAGCTCACCGGCGTGCTCAAGCCGAACTCGGGCCGCATCCTGCTCGAAGGCCAGGACATCACCGATCTGCCCGTGCACAAGCGCGTGTTGCGCGGCTTGTCGCGTACCTTCCAGATCAACCAGCTCTATCCCGACCTGACCCCGCTCGAGACCATCGGTCTCGCTGTCTCCGAGCGCCTCGGCCATGGCGGTGACTGGTGGCGGCGGATGGGTACGCGCAGCGACGTCAACGGCGAGATCGCCGACCTCCTGACACGCTTCCACCTGCTTGACGTCATGAACGAGCAGACCGTGACGCTGCCTTACGGCAAGCAGCGCCTGCTCGAGATCGCGGTCGCGATCGCCGCCAAGCCGCGCGTGCTGCTGCTGGACGAGCCCGCCGCCGGCGTGCCCGAGAGCGAGCGCCATGACATTCTCGCCGTCGTTGGCAGCCTGCCGCGCGACGTCACGGTGCTGCTGATCGAGCACGACATGGACCTCGTGTTCTCCTTCGCCGACCGCATCTCTGTCCTGGTCTCCGGTGCGCTGCTCACCGAAGGACCGCCCGAGCAGGTCGCGCGCGACCCGCAGGTCAAGGCGGTCTATCTCGGCGAGGAGGCGGTCAATGTCTGAGCTGCTCGCGATCGACTCGCTTCGCGCCGGTTACGGCGAGGCAGTGGTGCTGCCGAACATGTCCCTGCGTCTCCCCGAAGGCCAGGTGCTGGCGCTGTTGGGGCGCAACGGCACCGGCAAGACCACGCTGATCAATTCGATCGTCGGCGTCACCCGTCGCTTCTCCGGCACTGTCGGGCTGGCCGGTAGCGACGTCACGACCTTGCGGCCGGACCAGCGGGCGCGCGCCGGGATCGGCTGGGTGCCGCAGGAGCGCAACATCTTCCGCTCTCTCACGGTGGAGGAGAACATGTCCGCAGTGGCCCAGCCCGGCCCCTGGACGGTCGAGAGGGTCTACGAGATGTTTCCGCGGCTGAAGGAGCGGCGGAGCAATTTTGGCAACCAGCTCTCCGGCGGCGAGCAGCAGATGCTGGCGATCGGTCGCGCGCTGACCCTCAATCCGAAAGTGCTTCTCCTGGACGAGCCGACCGAGGGCCTTGCCCCCATCATCGTCGAGGAGCTTTTGAAGGCGATCGGGACCATCACCCGGGCGGGCGGCATCTGCTCGATTATCGTCGAGCAGAATGCCCAAAAGATTCTGGGGCTGGCCGACCGTGTTGTGATATTGGAGCGCGGAACGATCGTCCACGACGCCCCGAGCGCCGCGCTGAAGGCCGACCCGTCGGTCCTCGAACGCCACCTCGGCGTCGCAGGGGCGGCGGCCCACTAAAAATAACTGGGAGTAAGAAATGCAGCGAACCAAAGCCCCCTTCCGCGCCGACGAGGTCGGCAGCCTCCTGCGCCCCGCGAAGATCAAGGAAGCCCGCACCAGGCTGGAGAAGGGCGAGATCTCGGCCGACGATCTGCGCAAGATCGAGGACATGGAGATCGAGAAGGTCGTGCATAAGCAGGCCTCGCTCGGCCTGAAGCTCGCAACCGACGGCGAATTCCGCCGCTCCTGGTGGCATTTCGACTTCCTGGCCAAGCTCACCGGCTGCGAAATGTTCCACCCCGACACCGGCATCCAGTTCGCGGGCGTCGAGACGCGGCATGACGCGGTGCGGGTGATCGGCAAGCTCGATTTCCCCGATGACCATCCGATGCTGGATCACTTCCGCTTCCTGAAGAAGGTCGCCGACCAGGCCCACGTCACCGCGAAGATGACGATCCCGTCGCCGGCGGTGCTGCACTTCCGTGGCGGCCGCAAGGCGATCTCCAAGGACGTGTATCCCGATCTCGACGCCTTCTACGAAGACCTCGGCAAGACCTACCGCAAGGCCGTAAAGGCGTTCTATGACGCCGGCTGCCGCTATCTCCAGTTCGACGACACCGTGTGGGCCTATCTCTGCTCGCCGGACGAATTGCAGAAGGCGCGCGAGCGGGGCGACAATCCCGAGGGTCTCCAGCAGATCTATGCGCGCGTCATCAACTACGCGCTGGCGGAGAAGCCCGCCGACATGGTGGTGACGACGCATGTCTGCCGCGGCAATTTCCGTTCGACCTGGATTTCTTCAGGCGGCTACGAGCCGGTTGCCGAGACCATGCTCGCCGGCACCAATTACGACGGCTATTTCCTCGAATACGACAGCGACCGCGCGGGTGGCTTCGAGCCGCTGCGCTTCCTGCCCAAGGGCAACAAGGTCGTCGTGGTCGGCGTCATCACCTCGAAATTCGGTGAGCTCGAGAAGAGGGATGACATCAAGCGCCGTCTCGAGGAAGCCGCCAAGTTCGCCCCGCTGGAGCAGCTCGCACTATCGCCGCAGTGCGGTTTTGCGTCGACGGAGGAGGGCAACGTCCTCTCCGAAGAGGAACAGTGGGCCAAGCTCAGCCTCGCCGTGGAGATCGCGAAGGAAGTGTGGGGCCAATAGGGCTCCACTCGCTCACTGTCATTCCCCGCGCAGGCGGGGAATCCAGTACGCCGCGGCTCCTCGGATAATCGCTGACTTCTCGGCGTACTGGATCGCCCGGTCAAGCCGGGCGAGGGTGAGGCACACGCCCCTCACTTCTCCGCCAGATAAACCTCTCCCAGCAGCGACGAGTTCGACCACGGCACCTGCTTGCTCTTTGTGGTCGACACCACCTCCGCCCGCACACGTGTCAGCATCTGCTGCACTTCCAGGCCAGGCGTGCCGATGTGGCGGGAGAGGGCAGCGGAGAACGGCGAGTTGGCGCCTTCGCCGTCGAGCGCGACCTGGCCCGGCGCAGTGGCGAAAGCGATCAGCGTGCCGGCGCCGAGCGTCGCGCCGGCGCCCAGGCTCGTTGGGGCTGCGAGGCCCGAGGCAGCTTCGATGGCGCGGTTGGTGGCAGCTGATGCAACCTGCTGTGCCATCGGATTATTGCGGCAGGCATCGAAGATCAAAATGTTGGTGCGGACCTGGTCGTCGAGGCCGGCCATGATCGTATCCATGTCGATCATCGCGTCCGTCATCCTCGCGCCCGGCTTGAGCTCGACGTCGACGGGAATGAGATAGTTGCGACCCTCGACCTGCACGCCGTGGCCGGCATAGTAGACCACCACGATTTGCGCCCGCGCCGCCTCCCGCAAGAAGTCACGCGTCATCTTTTGCATCGCCGCGCGGTCGAGATCGACGCCTTCTGACACAGTGAAGCCGATGTTGCGCAGGCTCTTCGCAACGGCGCGCGCGTCATTGGGCGGATTGGGCAGTGCCTTGACATGCGCATAGGCGCCATTGCCGATGATCAGCGCCATGCGCGTGCCGCGCGCGGCCGGAGCAGGCGAGGGGGACGGCGCGGCACCCGTCTGCTGGGGAGCCGGTGCCTGTGCCTGCTCGGTCGGTGATGGCCCATCCCGCGGGATCGGCACGCTAGCGTCGGTGACCAGCGACAGCCGCACCTTTGCCGTGGCCTGATTGGCCTTGCTGCCGGCATCGGAAGCCGTGATTGCCAGCGTCGCCTTGTAGTCGTCCCTCGCGTGCGCGTAATCGCCTTTCGCCTCATAGGCCAGCGCGCGATGGGTGTAGCCCGAGATCAGCACGCTGTTCGGCGGCGTCATGATGTTGACGGGCGGCTTCTCTTTCGCGAGCCTAATCGCTTCGCTGCCGTCGGCAATCGCGCGATCGTAATCGCCTCTGACGCGCCAGATCGCGGTCCGGTTGATCAGCGGCTGCGGCAGTGTCGGGTCGAGCCGGATCGCCTGGTTGATGTCGGCCAGCGCGCCGTCGAGGTCGCCGAGCGCCTCCTTCGCGATGCCGCGGTTCTGGAACGAGAACGCCGATCTCGGGTCGGCTTTGATCGACATGTCGTAGTCGACGATCGCCTTGGCGTAGTCGCCCTTGCCGCGCCAGGCATTGCCGCGATTGTGGAATATGGTACCGCTCGGCGGGCCAAGCTTCAGCGCGTCGTCGAAATCGGCAATCGCGATTTCGTACTCGCCTCTGTCGTAGTAGGCCGATCCCCTGAGATTATAGACTGCCTGGCTCGGCTGGAGCCGGATCGCTTCCGTGGCGTCGGTGATGACCTTTGGGTATTCGCCCTTCTTGTTCCAGCCCACCGCGCGCCAGAAGTAGACCGTTGCGAGCTGCTCGCCTTTGAACACCTTCAGCGCGATGATCTTGCTGCAGGCGTCGATCATCTGGTCCGCCGGCGTGGTGTCGGTGGTGCAGAGCGGCCCAAGCTGGTTGCGCGCCTGCGAAAAAGCGGGCGCCGACCACAGCGTTGCGGCGAGCAGGCAAAGCGCGACGAGGAGGCGACGCATCGGTGGTCCCGTAGAGGAGAGGCGTCTGTTTGTTGCCCGGCAGGGGAAGGTGGTTCATGGCCTCGCTGTTGTGCACACGGCAACGGGGGCGGCTTTATCCCCTATTCCCTCAGTGGGCAGATTTTGCTAGGAGGCGCTACCCAATCCTTCTGCCCACTGCGTCCCACTTCATGAAGAATGACGAAATCCTGAGCCAAATCACCGAGTTCTGCCGCAAGGCCGACATGGCGGAATCGACGTTTGGCCGGCGCGCGGTGAACGATGGGAAGCTTGTGCATCGCCTGCGCGAGGGCAAGCGCATCACGATCGACACGCTGGACCGGATCCAGGCTTATATGGCCGCATCGATGGCCGGCGGCGTGCCTCCCCCGCGGGGACTTCAGGTGCCGCCGGAAAAGCGCGATCCTCGCGGCAATTTCCGCTTCTTCGAGAACCGCCAGAAATACCTGCTGTTCGTCCACACTTGCAGTGAGAAGCGGGTGGTCGCCGAGCGCGTGGCGCTGGAGCTTGCCAGCATCCATCCCCGGCCGCCGGCGCTGCGCGTGTTCGATGCCGGCGTTGGCGACGGCACGGTGCTGGCGCGCGTGCTGCGCGCGATGCACCAGCGCTTTCCGCACATGCCGTTCTATGTCGCCGGCAAGGAGCTCAGTCTCGAGGACCTCCGCCTGACGCTGGACAAGGTGCCGGATCGCATTTTCGAGCATCCGGCCTCGGTGTTCGTTTTTACCAACATGCTTTACGCGGAGGCGCCCTGGCTCACGCCGGCATCGCCCGCGGCGGCCGCCGCGACCGTCTGGCACGAGGTTCCCCTGCGGGGAGCTTCCTCGGGCGAGTTCGAGACGCAAATCGCGGAGTTGAAGCCGTTTTTGGAGCAGAACTGGCGCGCAGCGGTCAGCCCGCGCACGGGGATGCCGCTCTATGAGCGGCCTGTCGTGCTGGTGCTCTACCGTGAAGATCAGCGGTTTCTGCTCGATTCGACCATTCCACGGCCGGGCCAGGCCGAGGCCAATTTTGACCTCGTTATTGCATCCCAGCCATACCGCGCGCTGTCCTCGGTCAATTTCCGGGCAAAACGGATCATTGCGCCCCTGGCGCGGGCCTTGCGGGCAGGCGGCCGCCTGATCGGAATTCACTCCCACGGGCAGGATCCGGGCATGGAGATGATCCAGGCGATCTGGCCCGGAGAAAATCCTTTCTCGGTGAGCCGTCATGAGCTATTGCGCGCGGTGAAGTATGAGCTCGGCTCGGTGGGCCGCGACCTAAATTTTAATGCTTACGCAGATAACCGCTCGATCTTCAGGTATGATATGGAAGCGCTGCCCAACGAGGTGACAGGCACTATCGGAACCTCGACGGCCTTTGCAGCCTGGAATGCGGCGGTGTATGTCGCTCAGATTGAGGACGACCGGTTGACGGAAATGACTCAAAACGGCCGCACTCTGGATGCCGCCAGGGACGTGCTGCGAAAGTATAATGGGCTCTGGTTTCTCGACGAATCCTACGTCATCTCGCGCCGGCGTGATTGACATCATTCAAAGCTAAACATCGCAAACGCCCGCCAGCTAGCGGCGGAACAAGGGGTTACTGATGCGCGCGTCCTATCTCTTCACCAGCGAGTCCGTGTCCGAAGGCCATCCGGACAAGGTGTGCGACCGGATTTCCGACGAGATCGTCGATCTGTTCTACCGCGAAGGACCGAAAGCCGGCATCGATCCCTGGCAAATTCGCGCCGCCTGCGAAACGCTCGCGACCACCAACAAGGTCGTGATCGCCGGTGAGACCCGCGGTCCCGCATCCGTCACCAACGAGCAGATCGAAGGCGTCGTGCGCGCCGCGATCAAGGACATCGGCTACGAGCAGGAAGGTTTCCACTGGCAGAAGGCCGACATCGAGATCCTGCTGCATCCGCAGTCCGCCGACATCGCGCAGGGCGTGGATGCGCTGCAGCCGGGCGAAGTCAAGGAAGAGGGCGCGGGCGACCAGGGCATCATGTTCGGCTACGCCACCAACGAGACGCCGGATCTGATGCCGGCGCCGATCTTCTACGCCCACAAGATCCTCCGTCTCATCTCCGAAGCGCGCCACTCCGGCCGCGAGAAGGTGTTGGGCCCGGACTCCAAGAGCCAGGTCACCGTGCAGTACGAGAACGGCAAGCCGGTCGGCGTGCGCGAGATCGTGGTGTCGCATCAGCATCTGGTCGAGGACATCTCGTCCAAGCAGATTCGCGACATCGTCGAGCCCTATGTGCGCGAGGCGCTGCCGAAGGACTGGATCACGGCGAAGACCATCTGGCACATCAACCCGACCGGCAAGTTCTACATCGGCGGTCCCGACGGCGATTCCGGCCTGACCGGCCGCAAGATCATCGTCGACACCTATGGTGGTGCGGCTCCGCACGGTGGCGGCGCGTTCTCCGGCAAGGATCCGACCAAGGTCGACCGCTCGGCCGCCTATGCGGCCCGCTATGTCGCCAAGAACATCGTCGCGGCCGGTCTTGCGGATCGCTGCACATTGCAGCTCGCCTACGCCATCGGCGTGGCGCGTCCGCTGTCGATCTACATCGACACCCACGGCACCGGTAAGGTGTCGGAGGATCAGCTCGAGAAGGCCGCCGCCAAGGCGATGGATCTCACCCCGCGTGGCATCCGCAGCCATCTCGATCTCAACCGCCCGATCTACGCGCGCACCTCCGCCTATGGCCATTTCGGCCGTACCCCCGACAACGAGGGCGGCTTCTCCTGGGAGAAGACCGATCTCGTTGAAGCGCTCAAGCGCGCGGTCTGATTCCCGGGACGCCGCCACGGCGGCGAACCCGGTTCTTCCATCGTATCGAGATTCCGGGTTCGCCTCTCCAGGGCGGCCCGGAATGACCAATTCAACAACAGGACGCCCGCAATGAACGCGAAGCCCGGCTTCACCGATTACATCGTCAAGGACATTTCGCTCGCCGATTTCGGCCGCAAGGAGCTCTCCCTCGCCGAGACCGAGATGCCCGGCCTGATGGCCACCCGCGAAGAGTATGGCCCGAAGCAGCCGCTGAAGGGCGCGCGCATCGCCGGCTCGCTGCACATGACAATCCAGACCGGCGTGCTGATCGAGACGCTGGCCGCGCTCGGCGCCGACATCCGCTGGGTCTCCTGCAACATCTATTCGACGCAGGATCACGCTGCGGCGGCGATCGCAGCCGCCGGCATTCCGGTGTTCGCCGTCAAGGGTGAGAGCCTTACCGAATACTGGGACTACACCGCCAAGCTGTTCGACTGGCACGGCGGCGGTCACCCGAACATGATCCTCGACGACGGCGGCGACGCCACCATGTACGTCCATCTCGGTCTGCGCGCCGAGAACGGCGACACCAAGTTCCTGGACAAGCCGGGTTCGGAAGAAGAGGAAGTCTTCTTCGCGCTTCTGAAGAAGCAGCTCAAGGAGAAGCCGAAGGGCTACTTCGCCGAGATCGCCAAGAGCATCAAGGGCGTTTCCGAAGAGACCACCACGGGCGTGCATCGTCTCTATGACATGCAGAAGGCGGGCACGCTGCTGTGGCCGGCCATCAACGTCAACGACAGCGTCACCAAGTCGAAGTTCGACAACCTCTATGGCTGCCGTGAATCGCTGGTCGACGGCATCCGCCGCGGCACCGACGTGATGATGTCGGGCAAGGTTGCGATGGTCGCGGGCTTCGGCGACGTCGGCAAGGGTTCGGCCGCCTCGCTGCGCCAGGCCGGCTGCCGCGTCATGGTCTCCGAAGTCGATCCGATCTGCGCGCTGCAGGCGGCGATGGAAGGCTATGAAGTCGTGACCATGGAAGACGCCGCGCCCCGTGCCGACATCTTCGTCACCGCGACCGGCAACAAGGACATCATCACGATCGAGCACATGCGCGCGATGAAGGATCGCGCCATCGTCTGCAACATCGGTCACTTCGACAACGAGATCCAGATCGCGGGTCTGCGTAACCTGAAATGGACCAACATCAAGCCGCAGGTCGACGAGATCGAATTCCCCGACAAGCACCGCATCATCATGCTGTCGGAAGGCCGCCTCGTGAATCTCGGCAATGCGATGGGCCATCCGTCCTTCGTGATGTCGGCCTCCTTCACCAACCAGACGCTGGCGCAGATCGAGCTCTTCGCCAACAACAAGGACGGCAAGTACAAGAAGGAAGTCTACGTGCTGCCGAAGTCGCTCGACGAAAAGGTCGCGCGCCTGCACCTCGCCAAGATCGGCGTCAAGCTCACCGAGCTGCGCAAGGACCAGGCCGACTACATCGGCGTCAAGCAGGAAGGTCCGTACAAGTCGGACCATTATCGGTACTGATCCGCTGATCGTATCTATTTTCGACGCAAAGCCCCGGAGCGATCCGGGGCTTTGTTGTCTTGAGCGCGACGAACGCGTCTCTTCGCGGTTGTGTCAGGGCCGATTGCCAGTTGACGAGCGATGATCCCGGTCAGACAATTCCTGGCGGCGGAGGAAACAATGGCTCAAGACCATTTCGACGTGCTGATCGTCGGTGCCGGCCTGTCCGGTGTTGGCGCGGGCTATCATCTCCAGACCAAATGTCCGGGCAAGAGCTACGTCATCCTCGAGGGACGCGACTGCATCGGCGGCACCTGGGATCTATTTCGCTATCCCGGCGTCCGCTCCGACAGCGACATGTTCACGCTCGGCTATTCCTTCAAGCCGTGGACCGATCCGAAGGCGATCGCCGACGGCGCGCAAATCCTCAACTACGTTCGCGAAACCGCGGTCGAGAACGGCATCGAGAAGCACATCCGCTTCCACCATCGTGTCAAGCGTGCGGCGTGGTCGACGAGTGAGGCGCGCTGGACCGTCGAGGCCGAGCGCATCACCGGCGAGGACGCCACCGAAACCGTGCGCTTTACCTGCAATTTCCTGTTCATGTGCTCGGGCTATTACAAATACGAGGCCGGATACACGCCGGAGTTTCCGGGCGTCTCGGATTTCGCCGGCAGCATCGTGCATCCGCAGAAATGGACCGACGACATCGACTGCGCGGGCAAACGCGTCGTCGTGATCGGCTCGGGCGCGACCGCGGTGACGCTGGTGCCGGAGCTCGCCAAGACGGCCGCGCAGGTCACCATGCTCCAGCGCTCACCGACCTATGTGGTGTCGCGGCCGGCGCAGGATCCCGTCGCCAACAAATTGCGGCGCAATCTGCCGACGCGGCTTGCCTATCATCTGATCCGCTGGCGCAACGTGATGTGGGGGATGTTCTTCTTCCAGCTCAGTCGGCGCCGCCCTGCGAAGGTGAAGGAGCTGGTTCTCAAGGGCGTGCAGATGGCGCTCGGCCCCGACTACGACGTCACGACCCATTTCACGCCGCGCTACAATCCGTGGGACCAGCGGCTCTGCCTCGTGCCGGATGGCGACCTGTTCAAGGCGATTCGCGAGCAGCGCGCCTCCGTGGTGACCAAAGAGATCGACATGTTTACCCATGGCGGTATCCGCCTGAAGGACGGCAGCGAGCTTGCGGCGGACATCATCGTGACCGCGACGGGACTGGTGCTCCAGGTCGTCGGCGGTCTCGACATCAGTGTCGACGGCCGCACCGTCGATTTCGCCAATACGCTGACCTACAAAGGCATGATGTATGCCGACGTGCCCAACATGGCCTCCGCCTTCGGCTACACCAACGCATCATGGACACTGAAATGCGACCTCACCTGCGAATATGTCTGCCGCCTGATCAACTACATGGACCGGCACAATTTCCGGCAGTGCATGCCGCACAATGACGATCCCTCGATTACCGCGCAGCCGTCGCTCGACTTCACCTCGGGTTATGTGCTGCGCTCGGTCGCAAAGATGCCGAAGCAAGGCTCGAAGCAGCCGTGGCGGCTCTACCAGAACTACGCGCTCGACATCGTCTCCTTGCGGTTCGGCCGGATCGACGACGGCGTGATGCAATATTCCTGATCGCGACGACCTCGGCGTTCTAAGCCTTACGGGTGGTAAGCGGCAGGGCAAAATCAATCGCGAGTGCGAGCACCACGGCGCCACCGCCCAGCGCGAACAGGACGAGATAATCGCCGCCGGTCTGCGCGTAGATCCAGGAGAAGCCGTAGGCCGCGGCCGCCTGGAACAGCGCAAAGCTGGTCGTGGCATGGCTCCACGTCCTGCGCTGCTGCTCGGCAGAATGGGGGACCAGCTCATGGATACGTCCGAGCACGAGCGGTACGATGCCGGGTGTGAAGCCGCCGACCACCACGCTCGACACGATCAGCGAGAGAGGCGCGGTACTGACGGTCGGGAGCAACACGGCGGCCGCTTCGATCAGGAAGGCGGCGCGTAGCGCGGGTCCAAACCCGGCGCGATCGCCGAGGTGACCGGTGACCAGGGGGCCGACGATTGCGCCAAGGCCGTAGAGCACCCAGTAGTGCGATCCCGCGGCAATACCCTGGCCGAGGCCGCGCGCGACGAAATCGACGATGAAGACCATGTGCGGCACCAGCGCCACCGCGTTGAGGCCGTATTGGACGAGCAAGCCGCGAACAGCGGGCGAAGCGTGCTTCGCCCGCTGCGATGACACGGTATCGGTCTTGGCCTCGGCAGGCCAGTTCCACCAGCTCACCAGCGTGAGCGTGCCCGAGACCACGCCAAGACCATACCAACTCTGTTGCAAGCCTTGCTGCAGCAATAGCGGCACCAGCGTGCCCGATGCGGCGACACCGAGCCCGACACCGGCAAAGATCACGCCGCCGACCATGCCGCGCTTTGCGGCCGAGGTATGGGGCAGAATGACGGAGGCCGCCAGTACCATGATGATTCCGCCGGTGAGCCCCGACAGGAAGCGCCAGGCGAAGAACCAGGTGAACGACACCGGGGTTGAGCTGGCAAAAAAGGAGAGGGTCGCGAGCAACATCATCGCCCGCAAGGTGCGAACGGCGCCGATGCGCGCGGCCGCGGTCCGCGCCGCGAGCGCGCCGGCGAGATAGCCGGCCAGGTTCGCTGCACCGAGATAGACGACGTCGGACGCGCCGAACCATTTTGCGGCGATCAGGGCCGGGATCAGCGGCGTATAGGAAAAGCGCGAGGCCGAGTCCGACCAGCGATGCTGACAATCCGGCTACCGCATATCGCCAGGTTTGCTGTGAAGAAATCTCTGATGTCGAACCCGACCGCAGATGCGGTCGGGGATGAACTTGCTGCTTGGCATCTGCGTCTGTCATGTCGTCCTCGTGCGCGCGAAGGCTAGCGTTCAGTGGCCGGCGCTCTGGCCGCCGTCGACATGCAGGATTTCGCCGGTGACGAAGGAGGCGCCCTCGAGATAGAGCACGGCATCGACGATGTCGGACATCTCGCCCATATGGCCGACGGGATGCAGCCCATCGAGCTGGGCGTGCGTCGCGACGGGATGCATCGGCGACTTGATGATGCCGGGCGACACCGCGTTCACGCGGATACCGCGCTTGGCATATTCGATCGCGAGCGACTTGGTCGCGGCGCTCAACCCGCCCTTGCTCAGCGAGGCCAGCACCGAGGGCACGTTCGAATTGGCCCGGTCGACCAGCGTGGTTGTGATCTGGACGACGTGCCCGGACCCCTGCTTCTCCATCTCGGCGATGGCAAGCTGCGTGACGTGGAAGAAGCCCGCGACGTTGGTGCCCATCACCGCCGCATAGTCCTCCGCCGTGTACTGCGTGAACGGCTTTGCGACGAAGATGCCGGCGTTGTTGACCAGCGAGTCGACGCGGCCGAAGCGGGCGACGGCTTGCGAGACCACCCGCTCGGCGGTGTTCCGGTCGGCGATGTCGCCGGCAATGGCGAGGACATCGTCATCGCCCGACGGCTTGATGGAGCGCGCTGTCGCGACGACGCGATAGTTTCGATCGCGAAAACCCTGGACTAGGGCCGCACCGATGCCCTGCGAGGCACCGGTGATGATGGCAACCTTCTGTTCGATACCCATGATGGGCTCCCGTTGTTGGCTTTCAGAACCTGCGCCAGCAGCGGCTGGCTTGGCGGGTGAAGTACGCCGTGTTGGGCCGGCTGCGAATACGCGCTGCCCGGCAGACACTCTTTCGCCGCGCGAACGAATGCCGGACCGGCGCCGCGGGTGGTTGTCGCAGCGGGAGCGAACGCCTAGCTTCCAGTGTGACCTCGATGGGCTGGCGGGAAACGTATGGATCGTCTGGATGCGATGAAGGTGTTTGTCCTTGCGGTGGACGAGGGCAGCCTTGCCGCTGCGGGCCGCAAGCTCAGCCGTTCGCCGGCGGCGGTGAGCCGCGCCATTGCTTTCCTGGAGCAGCGGGTCGGTGCCGAGCTGCTGCACCGGACCACACGCTCCATCAAGCTGAGCGAGGAGGGCGAGCGCTATGTCGCGGTCTGCAGGCGCGTGCTCACCGAATTGGAGGAGGCTGACGACATCGCGGCCGGGCCGCGCACGGCGCCCCGCGGCTTGCTCACGATCACTGCCCCGGTGGTGTCAGGTGAGATGGTGCTGCGGCCGATCCTCGATGCGTTTCTCGATGCCTATCCGACCGTGTCGGCAAAACTCCTGCTGTTCGATCGCGCGGTCAATCTGATCGAGGAGGGGGTCGACGTCGCGCTCCGCATCGGCCATCTCGCGGATTCAGCGATGGTCGCGATGCGGGTCGGCGAGATCAGCCGCGTCGTGGTGGCATCACCACGCTATCTGAAGCAGCACCCGCGCATCACCGAGCCAGGCGATCTCGCCAAGCACCAGATCGTCGCGATGGCCCACCTTCCCAATTCGTGGACCTTTGCGCCGCAGGTCGGCTCGTCGGCTGCCCGCACGGTGCAGTTCACGCCGCGGCTCGTCGTCAACAGCACCTATGCGGCGGTGGCCTCGGCCGTCGCCGGCCGCGGTGTGGCGCGAATGTATTCGTACCAGGTGGGTGAGCAGGTCGCGCGCGGCGAGCTCGAGATCGTGCTGTCCGGCGACGAGGATCCCGAGATGCCCGCGCATTTGATCTGTCCGCAGGGCCGGCTCTCGGTGCCGAAGGTGCGGACCTTCACGGACTTTGCGGTGCCACGGCTGAAGAAGCAGTTTGCACAGCTCAAGAACAGCATCACTGCGCGGTGAGCCGCTGCGCGCACGGGCAATGCGTTGTTTTGCGTATACGGCCGCTAGGCTGAATCAGCCATGCTGCCCGAACGGTTAACGTCGGATTAACCGCGGAGTCCTAGCCTGTCTCGGCCGGGGTTACTTGCAAGGCCGAGGTGAGCCCAATGGAAGCCCAGAGAATCGCGGTCGACGCCGTCGTCGCGTTGACCGATTGCGACCGCGACGCCGTCATTGCGTTCATCCGCCGCCTGTATCTCGCCGGCGTCACCGACCCCAAGCGCCTGATGTTCAAGGGTCTCCAGGCCCTGTCACGGGCGTGACTAGGGCCGCGTACAATCAATTACTGGACGGTCGGATCGTTGATCCGGATTGACGTGACACGGTCCGCCTGCACTTCGAATGAGAAGGGCCATGGGTGATAGGTCCAGAGCTCGGTCATCTCCAGCCCGCTCGGCCCGACATGGAAGGGGCCGCCGAACTGCGCCATCAGCTTCTCGGTGCTGTCGCCGAGATTGATGTGGTTGAAGCTGTAGCCCGGGGGCGGGTGCCGGCCCGCTGACCTGAAGCGCGGCCTCATCGTGCTGTCGGCGCTGCGATGACCGCGTCTAGTGATGGTGCTTGTGTCCTTCGGAGCTATCGGGGCGTTGGTAACCTCGCAGCTCCGCGTATCGCTGCATCTGGTTCTGATCGAGCAAGGCGGTCGTCGACAGATGATATTTGAGGTGGCTTTCGCGGAGCAAGGCCTGGGTTTCCGCAATGGCAACGAGGGTCGCCTTGAGTGACTCCGATGTCGCGACGCGGGCAGAGAAGAGCCGGTCCAACTCCGTTTCCTGCTCGACCAGCTTGTTACCCAGCGGGACCGCCTCTTGCTTCATGGCCTCGAACAGGCGCTGAACCCGGATGCGCTGATCCGCGGTCAAGTCAAGCCGGTCACCGAACTCAAGAACATGGCTCGGACCGGGATATCCATTGAGTTCGGCGGCAAGCGCCAGGCCCATGCCACGTCCAGCTCGAAGATCGTCGATCTGCTGGTGCGACAGCGCCTTGATGGGGCGCTGCTCAAGGCCGGCATAGGGCTGACCGGATTGCGCGCTGGCAACGTTGCACGAGACGATAAGCGTGGCCGCAAGCAGGAGAAGGCGTCTCATGAGTCTGGCTCCATGAAATCGGCCCGGTTCGTCGATCGATCTCCACCGGTGCTCTCCACATATCTTGCTGGACGGTTCGCCTCATGGCAACAAAGATTGCCGCGATTGAGTTGCCGAACATGGAGCAGGCGATGGCCTCCTTGCCGACCGCGAATGCCGAGATCACGCAGTTCTTTCGCCAATGGCTGGAGACCTTTGCAGGTTATGTCCGCGAGGTCGACTATGCTTCGGCGCGGCCGCTCTTCCATCCGGATGTGCTGGCCTTCGGCACGCACAACGACGTCATTCCCGGCCTCGACCAATGGGTCACCACGCAATGGGATAACGTCTGGCCCAAGACGGCCGACTTCCGTTTCGTCATCGACCAGGCCTCGATCCTGGCATCGTCTGATGGCACGATGGCGACCGTGATCGTACCGTGGACGAGCACAGGCTATCATCCCGACGGCAGCGCGTTTCCGCGCCCCGGCCGGGCCACGATGGTGTTTTCAAGACGTGGCGATGGTTGGCTGTGCGTGCATTCCCACATGTCGCTCAATCGGGGTGTGCCGCAGGCAAGCCACGCCGATCGGCCGGTGAAGGCTTGGTAGATCGGCATCGTCCGCCAGCGAAATGCAAAAGGCCCCGGACATGTCCGAGGCCTTCTTAGTTCGAGCCGCCGTGAGCCTTACTCGGGTTGGCCGATCGAGACCTTCAGCGTGCCGACGCCGTCGACGCCGCATTCGAGCTTGTCGCCGGGCTGGAGCTGCGACACGCCGGCCGGCGTGCCCGTCATGATGATGTCGCCGGCGGCGAGCTTCACCTGCTGCGAGAGCTGCCAGATGATCTCGGGCACGTTCCAGATCAGCTCGGTGAGATCGCCTTTCTGCGCTTCCTTGCCGTTGACCGTGAGCCAGATCTTGCCCTTGGCGGGATGGCCGATCTTCGATGCCGGCTGCACCGCGGAGCAGGGCGCCGAATAGTCGAACGACTTGCCGATCTCCCACGGACGCTCCTTCTTGCGCGAGGCGATCTGGAGGTCGCGGCGGGTCAAGTCGATGCCGACGGCATAGCCGTAGACATGGTCGAGCGCCTTGTCGGCGGGAATGTTGAGGCCGCCGCTCTTCATCGCGACGATCAGCTCGACCTCGTGATGCAAATCCTTGGTCAGCGGCGGATAGGGAATGGTGGCGCCGTCGGGCACCAGCATGTCGGCGTGCTTGGCGAAGAAGAACGGCGGGGCGCGCTCGTCGTTGCCCATCTCGCGGATGTGCTCGAGATAGTTGCGGCCGACGCACCAGATGCGGCGCACGGGATATAGGCCGCTTTCCCCGACGACGGGAAGCGAAGCCTGGGTCGGAAGCGGGATGACGTAGGAGGCGGCGTTCATGGTGCGATCTCGCTGCTCTTGAGGTGAAGGGAACTCTATGCGGTTGCGCTGATCGGCGCCAGAGCGCCGGCTTCGTGATGCTGCAAGCGGAAGAACGAGGCGTAGCGCCCGCCGCGCCGGAGCAGCTCGTCATGCCGGCCCTGCTCGACGATCTCGCCACCCTCGACCACCAGGATCGCATCGGCGTGCATGATGGTGTGCAGGCGATGCGCGATCACGATCGTGGTGCGGTTCTGGCAGAGATGCTCGATCGCCTCCTGCACCTGCCGTTCGGATTCCGAATCGAGCGCGGCGGTGGCTTCGTCGAGCAGGATGATCGGCGCGTTCTTGATCAGCGCGCGCGCGACTGCGATGCGCTGCCGCTGGCCGCCGGACAGCTGCGTGCCGTGTTCGCCGACGGGCGTGTCGTAGCCGAGCGGGAAGCCCATGATGAAATCATGCGCGCAGGCTGCTTTCGCAGCATCGATGATTTGTTCTTCGGTCGCGCCCGCGCGGCCGAAGGCGATGTTGTTGCGGATGGTGTCGCGGAACAGATAGACGTCCTGGCCGACATAGGCGGTCTGAGCCCGCAGCGATTTTCGCGAGACGGCGCCGATCGACTGGCCGTCGATCACGATGTCGCCTTGCGTCACCTCGTGGAAGCGCAGCAGCAACCCCAGCACGGTCGATTTGCCGCCGCCGGAGGGGCCGACCAGCGCGGTGACCTTGCCGGGCTCGGCAACAAAGCTCATGCGATTGAGGACGGTCTCACCGTTGCGATAGGAGAAGCTGACGTCGCGCAGCTCGATGCGTGCGTTCGAGAGTTTCAGCGCCGGCTTGTCGTCGTCGGAGTGTTCGCTCGCGGGGCTGTCGACGACTTCGAGCAGCATGCGGGCGCCGACGAGCTGGCTGTTGAGGTCGATGTTGAGCCGCGCCAGCCGCTTGGCCGGCTCGGTCGCCATCAGGAACGCCGTCATGAACGAAAAGAACGCGCCGGGCGTGGCGTTGAGCGCGACCACGCTATAGCCGCCATAGAGCAGGCAGCCGGCGACTGCGAAGCCGCCGAGCATCTCCATCAGCGGATTGGAGCGATTGGCGACGCGGGCCATCTTGTTGGCGTTGCGCTCGACGATCGCGATATTCTCGTCGATGCGGTTCTGCATGGTGTCTTCGAGCGTGAACGCTTTCACCGTGCGGATGCCCTGCAGCGATTCCTGCATCGTCTCCAGGATGTCGGCGGTGCCGGTGAACTGGTTGTAGGCGAGCCCCTTGATGCGCTTGACCAGCTTGCGCAGCACCAGCATCGCCGGCGGCACGGCGACGAGGCCGATGAACGACATCACCGGATCCTGCCACACCATCACGCCGATCATGGCGAGCAGCATCATGAGGTCGCGCCCGACCGCATTCACCAGCATGTTGAGGACGTCGGTGATGGACTTTGCGCCGGCCGTCAGCCGCGCCAGAAATTCCGACGAATGCCGCTCGGAGAAGAATCCGACGCTCTCGCGCATCAGCTTGGCGAACAGCTGGCGCTGGTTGGTGGCGAGGATGGCGTTGGAGATCTTGGTCAGGATCACCATGTGGCCGTAGGTCGCCACGCCCTTGATGAAGAGCAGGATCACGGTGATGCCCGAGAACATCGCGATGCCCGGGATGTTCTTGTCGACATAGGCCTGGTTGATGACCTGGCCGAGCACGTAGGTCGCGCCCGCGGTCGATCCGGCGGCAAGCGCCATCAGCGCGAAGGCGACGAGGTAGCGCCGCCAGTAGATGATCCCCTGTTCCGTGACCAGGCGGCGAATCAGCACCGCAGCCGCATAGGGATCGTCGGTGATTTTCTTTGGAAACTGAGCCATCCGCAGTCCATTGACGGCACAGGAAAAGCCTGCCCGCGCGTCAGGGATCGAATGGCCTCTGTGCCCGCTAAGCCAGCGCTTTTCAAGCCCAATTAAGGGCTTGCGCTGGAATGGAATCTAGGCCGAGGCGGCGTGGCGGAGCTCGCCGTGACGCTCGCGGAACAGCTTGTCCTCCCAGGCCAGCGCATGGGCCGCGATGGTCTCGAGGTCGTCGTATTGCGGCTTCCAGTCGAGCAGGCCGCGGATACGGCTGGTGTCGGCGACCATGGTCATGATGTCGCCGGGCCGGCGCGGGGCGTATTGCACGGCGAAGCTGCGGCCCGAGACACGGCGTACCGCGTCGATGGTCTCCAGCACCGAATAGCCGCGGCCATAGCCGCAATTGAGCGTCGTCGAGGCGCCGCCGTTGCGCAAATAGGCGAGCGCCGAGCGATGCGCCTGCGACAGGTCCGTGACGTGGATGAAGTCGCGGATGCAGCTGCCGTCCTGGGTCGGATAGTCGGTGCCGAACACGTCGATCTTGGCGCGCTGGCCGGTGGCGGCTTCCACCGCGATCTTGAGCAGGTGCGTGGCGCCGGCGGTGGCAAGACCGATGCGTGCCTGCGGATCGGCACCCGCAACGTTGAAATAGCGCAGGGTCACGTATTGCATGCCGTAGGCGGCGGCGACGTCGTGCAGCATGATCTCGGTCATCAGCTTCGACGAACCGTAGGGCGACAGCGGCCGTGTCGGCGCATGCTCGGGCACCGGCACCTGGTCCGGATCGCCGTAGACCGCCGCGGTCGAGGAGAAGATGAAGCGGTCGATGCCGCGCTTGACCGCGACGTTGAGCAGGTTGCGCGCGGTCGTGAAATTGTTGCGGTAATAGCCGAGCGGATCGCGCATCGAATCCGGCACGACCACCGAGCCCGCGAAATGGATGATGCTTTCGATGTTGTGCTGGGCGATCACGCCTTCGAGCAGGTTCTCGTCGCCGGCATCGCCAATGAACAGCGGCACGCCTTCGGGCAGATAGGCCGAGAAACCGGTGGAGAGATCGTCGATCACGACGACGTCCTCGCCGGCTTCCGCCAGCGCCAGAACCGTGTGGCTTCCGATATAGCCGGCACCGCCGGTGACAAGCACAGTCATGATCTCACCCGTCTTCGATCAACGCTCCAAGCTAACGTTTACGTGGTGAAGAGGGGGTATCGGCGCGGCTGAACTGGTCACTATGCTTAATGTTGCGTATAGGGACTTTCGAAACGGAGCGTGACGTGGCGAATTCCCCAAGCGATCTCGAAGTGATCGTGCCAAATCTGCACAGGCGCTATTCCGGGGTCACTGCGACCAACCGGATGGTGGCGCCGCGGCTGGCAAAGCTGTTTCGCGCCGCATGGTTCGGCTCCGACGCGCCGGAGGGGATCGCGCGCCTGAACGGTGCCGATCTCCTGAGATTGTGGCGCCGCAAGGCGCCGGTGATCTGGCACGCGCGCCGCAACAACGAGATGATCGCGGGCGTGCTGTTGCGCGCGCTCGGCTGGCCGCTGAAGCTGGTCTTCACCTCGGCGGCGCAACGCCATCATAGCTGGATCACGCGCTGGCTGATCCGGCGCATGGACGCAATTATCGCGACATCGGATCTTTCGGCCTCGTTCCTGAAAGTGAAGGCGACGGTGATCCCACACGGCGTCGACACCGCTGTCTACGCGCCGCCGCTCGACCGCACCGCCGCCTTCGCGGAAACCGCGCTGCCGGGCCGCTACGCGATCGGCTGCTTCGGCCGCGTGCGCGCCCAGAAGGGCACCGATGTGTTCGTCGATGCGATGTGCCGCCTGCTGCCGCGCTATCCGGATTTCACCGCTGTTATCGTCGGCCAGGTCACACCCGAGCAAGCCGCTTTTGCAAACGACCTGAAGAAACGGATCGAGGCCGCCGGTCTGCAATCGCGCATCGTCATCACTGGCGAGCTGCCGATCGAAGATGTGCAGCGCTGGTATCAGCGGCTGACCATCTACGCCTTCACTTCGCGCAACGAAGGTTTTGGCTTGACGTTGATCGAGGCGATGGCGGCCGGCAGCGCGCTGGTCGCCGCGCGCGCCGGCGCGGCCGAACTGGTGGTGGAGGATGGCGTGACCGGCGTGCTGGTCCCGACCGGTGATGTGGATGCGCTGGTCGCAGCGCTGGAGCCGCTGATGCGCGATGTGGCTGCCGCAACCGCGATGAGCGAACGCGGGCGGGCGCGGGTGCTCGAACGGTTCAGCCTCGATGCCGAGGCAGCGCGGATCGGCGAGGTGTATCGGCCGCTGCTCTGAGCCGCTGTGGTAGCGGCATCAAAAACAAAAACCGCGAAAACAACCCCACGCACAGTAGCCGGGGACAATGAAATCAATGGCTTGGCGGTGGGTTGATGGTCTGCGGATTTTACGAATTCAGTTTGACTCGTCGGGCAAAACACCGGCATGATGTCATCATCGGCGCAGCCTCGACGGCCTTCACGTCGAAGCCCTTGACCCCACCTCACCCAGCACCCGCTGCGCAATCTCCACCACCTCGCTCGCCGCGATATCTCGCATGCAGCGGTGGTCGTTCATCTTGCAGATCGTGCTCTGGCAGGGTTGGCAGGAGAGCACGCTCTTGTCCTGCACCACGGTCGCGGCGAGGCCGTTGAGGGGGGCCCAGAGGTAGGGGCTGGTCGGACCGAAAATACCCATGGTCGGCGTGCCCAGGGCGGCTGCGATGTGCATCAGGCCGGAATCGTTGGAGATCGCAACGCCGGCCGCGGCCATGGCCAGCACGCCGTTGCGCAGATCGTTGCCGGTAAGGTCTCGCACCCCGGCGCCGCCCCCCGCGACGATCTCCTGGGCCAGGCCCTTTTCCCCGGGGCCGCCGACCACCCAGACCTCGAGGCCGCGCTCGGCGAGCAGGCGGGCGGCTTCCGGATAGTAGGTCCAGCGTTTTGACACCCCGACCGAGCCGGGCGCGAGCGCTACGGCGGCGCCGGCGCTGAGGTCATTGGCCTGCCGCCAGCGGACGATGTCCACGGCCGGGACCCGCAATTGCGGCACCGGCCATTCCGCCGGCAAGGGGGCGCCATCGGGCTGGGCGAGGGCGGCGTTCTTGTCGATGAAGCGAGGCAGTTTCTTTTCGCCCCAGCGCCAGCGATTGAGCAGGCCGAACCGGAACTCGCCGACGAAGCCGACCCTTTCCGGAATCCCCGCCAAAGCGGGCGCAATGGCGGCCTTCCAGGTCCGGGGTAGCACCAGGGCGGTGCCATAGTTTCGCTCGCGCAGGAGCTTCGCCAGGCCGAACTGCCGCCCCACGGCGAGCCGACCGCGCGGCAGGTCCCACACGATTCCTTGGCGCACGCCGGGCATGTAATCGACCAGGGGCGCGCACAGGGACGTCGTGAGCAGATCGACCGGCCGGTTCGGCCAGCGCTCGTTCAGGACCCGCACGACGGTGTGATTCCGGACGAAATCGCCGATCCACATGTAGGGGACGATCAGGATCGGGCGCGTGTCGCTCCGATCTGCCTCTCCACTAAGTTGTGAATATTGGTTCATTCGTTAATAAAGCCCGGGGTGCGCTGATGTGGCGGTTCGGTTAGCCGCTCCGGGCCGGCAGGTAAAGCCGGCAAAGCGGCCATCCCAAAACCGCTTACACTTTGGAGGATCATGCGCTAGGGCAAGATCGGGTCGCAAAACATCGGGCAGGCTAGGTGAAATGTTGCTGGTGACCGGCGGGGCCGGTTTTATCGGATCGAATGTCGTCGCCGCGCTGAACGAGGCCGGCCGCAGCGACGTCGTCGTCTGCGATTTCCTTGGCACCGAGGGCAAATGGCGCAATCTCGCCAAGCGGCAGCTTGTGGATATCGTGCCGCCGGCTGAGCTGCCGGACTGGCTGAAGGGCCGCAAGCTCGATGCCGTGATCCATCTCGGGGCGATATCCGCGACCACGGCGACCGACGGCGACCTGGTGTTCGAGACCAACTTCCGCCTGTCGATGCGCCTCCTGGACTGGTGCACGGCAAATGCGGTGCCGTTGATCTATGCCTCCTCGGCGGCGACCTATGGCGACGGCGAGGCTGGATTTGACGACGATGCTTCGATCGCTGCGTTGAAGAAACTGCGGCCTATGAACCTCTACGGCTGGAGCAAGCACCTGTTCGATCTCGCCGTCGCCGAGCGCGCCGCGAAGGGCGAGAAGCTGCCGCCGCAATGGGCCGGACTGAAATTCTTCAACGTTTTCGGCCCCAACGAATACCACAAGGGCTCGATGATGAGCGTGCTGGCGCGGCGCTTCGACGACGTCAAAGCGGGCCGCGTCGTGCAATTGTTCAAGTCGCATCGCGAGGGCATCACGGACGGCGACCAGCGCCGCGATTTCATCTATGTCGACGACGTCGTGCGCGTGATCATGTGGCTGCTGGCAACGCCCTCGGTGTCCGGCATCTTCAACGTCGGCACCGGCAAGGCACGCAGCTTCAAGGATTTGATGCTGGCAGCTTATGCTGCGCTCGGCGCAAGTCCCAACATCGAATACATCGACATGCCCGAGCAGATCCGCGGCAGCTACCAGTATTTCACGCAGAGCGAGGTCGATCGCCTCCACCGCGCCGGCTATAATGGTGGTTTCACCACGCTCGAGGACGCGGTGAAGGCCTATGTCGGGGATTATCTCGACCGGCCCGACCGCTTCCGCTGAGGCCCATCACCATGCCGACGCCCATTCTCGATTTCGATGCCCTCGCGCAAGCCATCTCGGGCCGCACGGTCCTGTGCATCGGCGACATCATGCTGGACGAGTTCGTCTATGGCGAGGTGTCGCGGATCTCGCCGGAAGCGCCGGCGCCGGTCATCGCGGCACAGCGCAGCGAGATCCATATCGGCGGTGCCGGCAACGTCGCGCGCAACGTCGCCGCGCTCGGCGCGCGCTGCATCTTCGTCGGCCTCGTCGGCGAGGACGATGCGGGCAGGCAGCTCGCCTCGACGCTTGCGGAGCAGGGCGCAATCGAAAGCGTGCTGGTGTGCGATCCCTCGCGTCCGACCACGCGAAAGGTCCGTTTCGTCTCCGAGCATTTTTCCACGCACATGCTGCGTGCGGATTGGGAGCAGGCACAGCCTGCTTCCGATACGATCGAGACCAAGCTGATCGAGGCGATCCTGCCGCAGATCGCGCGCGCCGACATCGTCTTGCTGTCCGACTACGCCAAGGGGGTGCTGACCGCCCGCGTCATCCGCCACACCATCGACGCCGCGCGAAAACTCGGCAAGCCCGTGATCGTCGATCCCAAAAGCCTGAACTGGGCGATCTATCGCGGCGCGACGCTGCTCACGCCCAATCGCAAGGAATTTTCGGAAGCGACCCGAAGCCGCGCCGACACGCCGCAGAGCATCGTCGATGCCAGCGAGGACGTGATGCGGCTCGCCGATTGCGAAGCGATCCTGGTCACCCAAGGCGAGCACGGCATGACGCTGGTGCCGCGCAACGGCGAGGCTGTTCACGTTCCGGCGTTCCCGGTCAAGGTGCGCGACGTCTCCGGCGCCGGCGACACCGTTGCCGCGGCGCTCGCGGTGTCGCTCGCCACGGGCGCGGACTGGGACACGGCGCTACGCATGGCCAGTGCCGCGGCCGCCGTCGCCGTCGGCAAGCAGGGCACCGCAAGCGTGAGTGCGGCCGAGCTGAAGCGAAAGATATTGCCGCATGCCTATCTCGCGGCCGAGGAGAAGATCGTGCTCGAGCCCGGGGCGCTCGACGCGCAGCTCGCGGAATGGAAGAAGCAAGGCCAGCGCGTCGGCTTCACCAATGGCTGCTTCGACATCCTGCATCCCGGCCACGTCAAGGTGCTGACAGCGGCGCGCTCCGCCTGCGACCGCCTGATCGTGGGGCTGAACAGCGACGCTTCGGTACGGCGGCTGAAGGGCGCCGATCGCCCCGTTCAGGACGAGCGAGCGCGTGCGGAAGTGCTGGCGGCGCTCGAAGCCGTCGATCTCGTCGTTATTTTCGATGAGGATACGCCGATCGACCTGATCACCCGCATCAAGCCGAGTGCGCTGATCAAGGGGGGCGATTACACCCGCGAGCAGGTCGTCGGCCATGAGGTCGTCGAGGCCGCGGGCGGGACGGTGGTGCTGGTCGACATTCTCCAGGGTTTCAGCACGACCGCGCTGGTTCATCGCGCGCGGGGAGAGGGCAAGTGACGACGCTCACCGGGGAGACGACCGGCCAGGTACTGTGGCGGCGTCTGCGCAGTCCGGCGGCCTGGTCCGAGACGGTCGATCTGTTCGCGATCCTGACTGCGGCCTCGCTGCCATGGTCGACGTCGCTTGCGGCGATATTCAATGTCCTGATGCTGCTCTGCATGGTGCCGTTCCTCGACGTCCGTGAGTTCCTGCAATCGCTCAAGCGTCCGATCTGTGCGGCGCCGATTGCGCTGGTCCTGCTCGCGCTGGTCGGGACGCTGTGGTCGGACGCGGCCTGGGGCGCGCGCTTCTACGCGGTCAATCCGACCGTCAAGCTGCTGGTGCTGCCGGTCCTGCTCTATCATTTTGCGCGCTCGCCGCGCGGACATTGGGTGTTCGTCGCCTTCCTGGTGTCCTGCGCGCTGCTGTCGGTGATGTCCTGGCTGGTCGCCTTCTACCCCGACCTCGCGCTCAAATCCGACCGCGTCGAGCGCGGCATCTTCGTCAAGAACTACATCGACCAGAGCCAGGAGTTTGCGCTCTGCGCGGTCGCGCTAGCCTATCCGATCGTGCAGTTGCTGCGTCAGAAGCGCTACTGGATCGCAGGGCTGCTCACGGCGCTTGCGCTCGCCTTCTTCGTCAATATGGCCTTCGTGGTGGTGTCGCGCACTGCGCTTGTCACCATTCCGGTCCTGTTCGGCGTGTTTGCGTTGCTTCATCTGAGATGGCGCAGCATCGCGATCATCTCCGCGGCCCTGCTCGTGGGCGCGGTTCTCGCCTGGCAGGCCTCGCCGCAATTGCGCAAGACCGCCGACAGCTTTGCCAGCGACTACACACGCTATGTCGAACAAGGCGCGGCGACCTCGGCCGGGTTGCGGCTCGAATTCTGGCGAAAATCCCTCGGTTTCTTCGCGGAGGCGCCGGTCAAGGGGCACGGCACCGGCTCGACGCGTGGATTGTTCGAGCGGGCCGCGACGCCCGGCGATCAGAACCTTGCGTCCGCCGAGGTGATCGGCAACCCGCATAACCAGACTCTGAACGTGGCCGTGCAATGGGGCTTCATCGGCGTCGCCGTTCTCTACGCCATCTGGATCCTGCATCTGCTGTTGTTTCGCGGCGACGGGCTCGCAAACTGGGTCGGCCTCCTGGTCGTGGTCCAGAACGTCTTCACCTCGCTGTTCAACTCCCATCTGTTCGACTTCCACGAGGGCTGGATGTACGTCATCGGTGTCGGCGTTGCCGGCGGCATGGTGATCCGGGCCCAGCAGGCCGAGGCGAAGGCGACAGCAGCCGGTTCCTGAACGGCCGCGGATCGCAAAGCTTGACCGGCAAACCTTGACCGGCAAGCCTTGACTGGCATGTCCGGCCGAGATGGGTTATCAGCGCGATCAGGTTGCATTTAACTGGATTTTCGGTCAGCGGATGACGCGTCTTTCGCATCTCACCTTGCGCAATTTCATGATCGCGCTCCACGACCTGCTCGCGACCACGGCGGCGTTGTTCGCCGCCTTCTATCTGCGCTTCGAGGGTGGCGACGGCTTCTTCGATCGCCTGCCGCTGCTGATCCAGATCCTGCCCTATTTCCTCGCCTTCAGCGTGGTCGTGTTCTTCGTCTTCAACCTGACCACGACGAAATGGCGCTTCATCTCGCTGCCCGACGCGCTGAACATCATCCGCGTCGCGACCGTGCTGACGGTTGCACTCCTGGTGCTCGACTACATCTTCGTCGCCCCCAACGTTCGCGGCGCCTTCTTCCTCGGCAAGGTGACCATCGTCCTCTACTGGTTCCTCGAGATCTCCTTCCTCAGCGCGTTGCGCATGGCCTACCGCTATTTCCGCTATACGCGGGTTCGGCGTCACGCCCGCACCGGAGATGCCGCGCCGACACTGCTGATCGGCCGCGCCGCGGACGCCGAGGTGCTGTTGCGCGGAATCGAGAGCGGGGCGATCAAGCACATCTGGCCGGTCGGTGTGCTCTCGCCGTCGAGTTCCGATCGCGGCCAGTCCATCCGCAACGTCCCTGTCCTGGGCGGCGTCGACGACATCGAGGATGTCGTCGCCGACTTCACCAAGCGCGGCAAGGGGATCGCGCGCGTCGTGATGACGCCGACGGCATTCGAGCCGGAGGCCCATCCCGAATCGATCCTGATGCGGGCGCGCAAGCTCGGCGTGATCGTGAGCCGCATGCCCTCGCTCGAGAGTGGCGATACGCCACGGCTCACGGCCGTCGCCGTCGAGGACCTGCTGCTGCGGCCGAGCGAAGAGATCGACTATGCGCGGCTCGAGGCCCTGATCGAGGGCAAGGCGGTCATCGTCACCGGCGGGGGCGGCTCGATCGGTTCCGAGATCTGCGAACGTGTCGTCGCGTTCGGCGCCGCGCGCCTTCTGATCGTGGAAAATTCGGAGCCCGCGCTCTACGCAATCACGGAAACGCTCGCGGCGCTCGGCACCGCTGCTTCGATCGAAGGGCGGATCGCCGACATCCGCGACCGTGAGCGCATCATGCGCCTGATGGCCGAGTTCAAGCCGGACATCGTGTTCCATGCCGCCGCGCTCAAGCATGTGCCGATCCTCGAGCGCGACTGGAGCGAGGGCGTCAAGACCAACATCTTCGGCTCGATCAACGTTGCCGATGCCGCGCACAGTGCCGGCGCCGAAGCCATGGTGATGATCTCGACCGACAAGGCGATCGAGCCGGTGTCGATGCTCGGCCTGACCAAGCGCTTCGCCGAGATGTATTGCCAGGCGCTCGACCATGATCTTGCGGCGGGTCACGGCGGCGCCAGGCGGTCGATGCGGCTGATCTCGGTTCGGTTCGGCAACGTGCTGGCGTCGAACGGCTCGGTGGTGCCGAAGTTCAAGGCCCAGATCGATGCCGGCGGTCCCGTGACGGTCACGCATCCCGACATGGTCCGCTACTTCATGACCATCCGCGAAGCCTGCGATCTCGTCATCACGGCGGCAACGCATGCGCTGGGAACGCAGCGTTCGGACGTGTCGGTCTACGTGCTCAACATGGGCCAGCCGGTGAAGATCGTCGATCTCGCCGAGCGCATGATCCGTCTCTCGGGCCTGCAGCCCGGCTACGACATCGAAATCGTGTTCACGGGCATGCGGCCCGGCGAACGCCTGCACGAAATCCTGTTCGCCTCCGAGGAGCCGACCCGCGAGATCGGCGTCGCCGGCATCATGGCCGCGCAGCCGAACGAGCCGCCGATGCAGACGCTGCGCAAATGGATTGCGGCGCTGGAGCAGGCGATCGCGCGCGACGATCGGGCCACCATCAGGACCATTCTGAAGGACGCGGTTCCGGAATTCGGGTCGACCGCGGCCTGATCATGCAGCCTCGAGGCAAGATCGTCGTGGCGAGCCAGCACTACCCGCCTGATCCGAGCACGACGGCGGCGATCATGGCCGAGATCGCCTGCCGCATTGCGGGGGATCACGAGGTCGTGGTGCTGTCGGGCTCATCAGGCGCGTTGCCGGCCTCGCAGACCGGCCCGGGCAAGCCGCGGGTCGTCGCCGTCAAGAACCGCATGGCGGGCAAGGCGGCGCTGGTGCGGCGCGGCGCCTCCGAGCTGCTGTTCGCGGTGCGCACGTTCCTGGCGTTGACACGGGAGTTGAGGCGAGGCGACGTCGTGCTCACCGTCACCGCACCGTTCATGCTGCCTTACGCAGTTGCGGCGGCGGCGAGGCTGAAGGGCGCGCGCTCGGCGCTGATCATGCACGACCTCTTCCCGGACGTGCTGGTGATGGCGGGCCTGCTGAAGCCCGGTTCGATCATCACCATGACGATGCGCGCCGCCAACGGCCTGATGTTCCGCGCGCTCAATGCCGTCATCACCATCGGCCGCGATGCGGAACGGCCGCTGCTGAGCTATTCCGGCATGACGCGGAACAAGATCCGCTTCATCCCGAACTGGGCGACGCTCGTGGCCGCACCCCGGCCGGTGACGACGGATAATCCGTTCCGCAAAGCGCTCTCCGCGGGTTTCGTTGTCGGCCTGTCGGGCAATCTCGGCTTCACCCATGATCCGGAGATCGTGTTCGAGGCGGCGCGTCTTTTGAGGGCCGAGCCTGACATCCACTTCCTGCTCTCCGGCTGGGGCATCGGCTTCGAGCGATTGAAGCAGTTGCAGGCGGAGGCGAACTTGCCCAATGTCTCCTTCGTGAGACGGGTCGAGGATGCCGAGCTCGAACCATTCCTGGCGGCTGCCAATCTCTGGATCATTCCGTACCGGAAGGACGTTGCGGGGGTGTCGGTGCCGAGCCGGTTCTACAATCTGCTGGCGGTCGGCCGTCCCGTGGTGCTGGTCTCCGAACCGGAGGCCGAGGCCGCGTTGACCGTGGTGGAGAACGGGCTGGGCTGGGTCGTGACACCGGGCCGCGCCGATCAACTGGCCGAGGCGATCCGCGCGGCGTCTCGCTCCGACGGTGTCGCCTTTGCGGAGCGCGCGGTGAAGGCGGCGGCGAAGTTCGATCGCGTCACCGCGATGAACGCCTATGCGGCCCTGGCCGACGAATTGTTGCGCAACCCCGAACTGCCGGAGCAACGATGAACGAGCGCAAGCCAGTCGTGCTGGTGACGGGGGCGAGCGGTTTCGTCGGCCGTCACGTCGTGCCCGCACTGGCGCGCGAGGGATGGTCGATCCGCCGCGCGGTCCGCAAACCGGAAGGCATGGACGACGAGGTCGTGATCGAAACGATCGGCCCCGAAACCGACTGGCAGGCCGCGCTTCAAGGCGTCGACGCCGTCGTTCATCTCGCCGCACGGGTGCATCACAAGCACGAAGAGCATGCGGTCCAGCTCTACCGCAACGTCAACATTGCCGGCACGCTGCACCTGGCGCGCAGCGCCGCGACGGCCGGCGTGCGGCAGTTCATTTTCATCAGCACCGTTCTCGTGCACGGTCGCAGCAATGAGGGCCGCGGGCCGTTCAGCGAGGACGATGTCCTGACGCCGCGCGGTCTCTACGGCATGTCCAAGGCCGCGGCCGAAGCGGGCTTGAAGACGCTGGCGCGCGACAGCGCCATGAAGGTCTCGGTGATCAGGCCGCCGCTGGTCTATGGTGCGGGCGCCAAGGGCAATTTCGCGCTGCTGACGCGTGCAGTGAACCTCGGGCTGCCGCTGCCCTTTGCCGCGATCCGCAACCACCGCGCCTTCCTTGCCGTGCAGAACCTGTCGTCGTTCATCCTGCGCCGGCTCTCTCATCCAGATCCCGCGAGCAATTTCGAGATCTTCCTGGTGGCCGACAGGGAGCAGGTCTCGACGCCCGAGTTCATCGAGCGGCTGGCCAAGGCTGCCGGCAAGAGCTCGCGGCTGTTCGGCATGCCGCCGGACCTGCTCGGGACGTTGCTGAGCCTGTTGGGCCGGCAGGATACGCATGACAGCCTGATCGGCTCGCTCGAGCTCAACCTCGCCAAGGCGACCGCGACCGGGTGGCAGCCGCCGGTGTCTCTCGACGAGGGGCTGCGGCTGGCGCTGGTGGCTCAGGACGCCTGAGGGCGGGAGAACCGCCGCAGCACGATGCCGATCGCGATTGCGCCCGCCGACAGCGCGGTCAGCGTGATCGTCATCGAGCCGGCGCGAGCGGTGACGATGGCAAGTCCCGCGAGCACGAGATTGAGCGCGAACACCTCCCCGATCACGCGGGAGACCGTGAAGCCATGGTCGGTGGCACGCTGGTAGAAATGAGAGCGATGCGCCGACCAGAATTGCTCGCGCCTTGCGATGCGCCGAAACAGCGTGATGGTCGAATCCACGAGGTAATAGGCCGGCAGCAACAGCGCCGCGGCGGGCTGCCCGCGCCAGGCGAGCTCGAGCAGGCACCAGCCGAGCAAAAGGCCGATCGGCAGGCTGCCGACATCGCCCAGGAAGACTTTCGCGACCGGCTTGTTGAACGGCGCAAAGCCGAGCATGGCGCCGCACAGCGCCGCGGCGATCAGCGCGGCCGGCCACGACAAATCGCCGAGCAGTCCCAGCAGCAGCAGCGCGGCGGTGACGGGCACCACTTCCGCCACCGTCATCAGGTCGAGCCCGTCCATGAAATTGACGAGGTTTACGAACCACACGCCCGCCAGCAGGATGAGTCCGCGCTCCAGCGCGAGCGGCAGCGCCGGCACGATGCGCGCGGTCTCGGGCGTGGTGAACACGACGGCGCCGACAGCTGCGGCCTGCAGCACGAGGCGCACGAGCACCGGCAGCGACTTGATGTCGTCGGCAAATCCGACCACGGCGATCAAGACCGTTGCAGCGATCAGTGCCGGCGGAATCGCGATGTTCGCCCAGGCTGCCCAGGCTGATGCGACCAGCAGCGTCGCTGATATCACGGCGATGCCCGCACCCTGCGGGGTCGGGATGCGATGAGAGGACCGCGCGTTGGGCCGCGCCAATGCGTAACGCTGGAGCAGGGGACGGCTGGTCCAGGTGATGACGCCCGACACCAGCGCGGCAATCGCAACGGCAAGCAGCGAGGGTACGGCGCCGAGCGCGTCAACGGCCGCGTTCACTCCGGTACCCCGAGCGGCGCCGATCCCTGCGCGGCTTTCTCCGCGCTGAGGATCCAGACCAGGCCGCCGATCGCGCCGACGATGAAGTACACGGCGCCGAACAGCAGCGAGACGTTGACCCCCTCGTTGGCGGCCAGCCCCGCGAAGCCGAACGCGAGGCTCATGGTGGCTTCACGCACGCCCCAGCCGGCGATCGAGATCGGCATCATCGTGATCAGCATCACCGGCGGCACCAGCATAAAGACGTCGCTGAAGCCGACCGGCGCCGCGATCGACTGCACGACGCACCAGGCGACCACGACGGCCAGCACATGCACGGCGAGCGACAGGATCACGACGGCTGGTCCGCGCGAGCGGCTGAAGATCACGCGGTTGGCGATCACGGCACAGGCGTGGATGTGATGCGTGGCCCACCAGGTTCTCAGCCAGTGCCATTTCAGCGCGCCGAAGACCAGGAAGCCGAGACCACCCGCGAGCGCCGCGAGGTCGACGAGCAGCAGCGCCGAGCGTCCGTGTGGATCGGCGATGAGGCTGTAGCTCCAGGGCAGGCTCGCGACGATCATGATCGCGAGCGCGATCAAACCGATCGCGCGATCGACGAAGATCGAGTAGGTCGCAGCGCGCCAGCCGGCGCCGGCGCGCGCGACGAGCCACAACCGGACCGCATCGCCGCCGATCGCCGAGGGCAGGGTCTGGTTGAAGAACGATCCGATCACGTTGTAGCGCATGGCCCGGCCGAGCTCGAGCGGGGCGCCGCATGCGGCGCTGACCTCGCGCCAGCGCAACACGCCGACGAAGATTTGCAGGAACGTGACGGCGATCGCCAAGCCGATCCAGAACAGGCTGGTCACGGTGAAGCGCGAAAACAGTTCGGACAGATCGACCTTGCGCAGCGCCAGGTAGAGCAGCGCTCCGGAAATCAGGATCTTGGCCGTCGACAGCAGGATTCGGCGCATTTCGCCCGCATGAACAAGGGTTGAAGCAACCCGACGCAAGGCGCCGAATTCGGCCGCTTTGGTATGGTTTTGGCGTCGATCTTGCAATAGCGGTGATCGAGAGCCCTCATGCAGGGCAGCGGAGCTATTGCGACCCCGTCGATGCGGAGGCTAAAGAGGCGCCGCGGGCGAAAGACCGAGCACGGATCGGGCGAAGCAGACCTTGGGAACAGGATGAGGGATCAGGCGATTTTGGTCACGGGCGCCGCCGATTTCATCGGCTTGATGCCCGCCGATGACCCGGCTGCCGCAAATGCGCCGTCTAAGGTCTACAATGTCGGCAACCACCATCCGGAAGAGCTGATGCATGTCGTCGGATTCTGGAGCAGGGACGGCGATCAAAGAATTGCTGCCGAGAGACCTTTTGGAAACGTTCGCGGATGTCGAGGATCTGATGCGCGACACCGGCTTTGCACCGTCAACGCCGATCGCACACGGAATTCGTAATTTTGTCACCTGGTATCGGAACGAGTTCAAGGTTTGAAATGACGATGGACAAACGCATTATCCCCCTGATCATGTGCGGCGGTGCCGGAACGCGGCTGTGGCCGGCTTCGCGCGAGGTGCGCCCCAAGCAATTCCTGCCGTTGTTCGGCACCCGCTCGACCTTCCAGGACACGCTGCTCCGCGTCTCGGAGGCCTCGCTGTTCGATCGCCCGATCGTCATCACCAATGCCTCCTACCGCTTCATGGTGCTGGAGCAGCTCGCGGAAATCGGCATCGAGGCCGACGTGATCCTCGAGCCGATGCGGCGCGATTCCGGCCCGGCGATCGCAGCCGGTGCGGTGTTCGCGCAGAACCGCGCGAGTGAAGCGATCGTGCTCGCGCTCGCCGCCGACCACGTGGTGCAGGACAATGCGGCCTTCGTCGCGGCGTGCCGCCAGGGCCTCACCGCCGCGAGTGCCGGGCGCATCGTCACCTTCGGCGTCAAGCCGGAGCGACCGGCGACCGAATACGGCTATATCAGCCCGGGCGAGGTCATCTCCGGCGAGGTGCACGCGGTCGCGCGCTTCGTCGAGAAGCCGGATGCGGTGAAGGCCGCCGACTACGTCAATTCCGGCTATCTCTGGAACAGCGGCAACTTCATGTTCCCCGCCACTGTGTTGCTCGACGAATACCGCAAGGTCGATGCGGCGAGCGTGGAGGCGATTTCCAATGCTGTCACCAATGCCGGCCGCGATCTCGGCTTCGTGACGCTGGAGCCCGAGGCGTTCGGCGCGGCCAAGGCGATCTCCATCGACTATGCGGTGATGGAGAAGACCGCGCGCGCCGCTGTGGTGCCGGTGTCCTGCGGCTGGTCCGATGTCGGCTCCTGGCACGCGGTGTGGGAATTGTCGGACAAGGACGCGCAAGGCAATGCTTCGCATGGCGCCGCCGTGTTCGAGGATTCCCGCAACTGCAACGTCACCACCGATGCCGCGCTCGTCGCGCTCGAAGGCGTCGACGATCTCATCGTGGTGGCGACCGCGGACGCAGTGCTGGTCTCGCGCCAGAAGGATGCCAACGGGTTCAAGCGGCTGGTTACAAAACTCAAGGCGGTCGCGCCGAAAGTCACCGAGGAGCACCTCAAGGTGCATCGGCCCTGGGGCAGCTACCAGTCGGTCGACAATGGCGAGCGCCACCAGGTCAAGCGCATCGTGGTGAAGCCGGGCGGACGTCTGTCGCTGCAGAAGCACCATCATCGCGCCGAGCACTGGATCGTGGTCCGCGGCACAGCCCGCGTCACCGTCAACGAGACCGTCAAAAGCGTGCACGAGAACGAGTCGATCTACATCCCGATGGGCGCGGTGCACCGGATGGAGAACCCCGGTAAAATCATGCTGGAGCTGATCGAGGTCCAGACGGGAAGCTATCTCGGGGAAGACGACATCATCCGGATTGAAGACGACTACCAAAGGTCGTAACCAGCACACTCCGAATCATGCGACCCGGGCCAAAAGAGTGGTCTCTTTCAGAGGCTTAAGGCCCGGGAAACGTGTAACTTTTTGAATCAAATCGTGTCCGGACCGCTAGCTCCGCATTCGCCACAAATGTGGCGTCCGTGCTAGAAGCGCCCCGGGGATCTGCGTTGAATCGGGGTTTGCTCAAATGAGTTCCACAGGATCGGCACCGGCAAAGGCCGGCTTGCGCGTCGGCGTCATTGGCGCCGGCGTGATGGGCAGCAACCACGCGCGCGTGCTCGCGGGTCTTCCCGGCGTCAACCTCGTCGGCGTCGTCGATCCTTCGCCGGCACATCGCACCCGGGCGATGGAGCTTGCCAATTGCGCGAGCTTCGAGACGCTCGAACAGCTGCTGGCCGAAGGCGTCGATGCCGTCACCATCGCGGCGCCGACCCATCTGCATCACGAGGTCTCGCTCGCCTGCATCGCCAAGAACATCCACGTGATGGTCGAGAAGCCGATTGCCTCCACAGTCGCGGAAGGCCGCGAGATCGTCACTGCGGCTCAAAAGGCCGGCGTGACGCTGATGGTCGGCCATGTCGAGCGCTTCAATCCGGCGGTCGCCGCCGTCAAGCAGGCGATCGCGGGCGAGGATATTCTGTCGATCGCGATCACGCGCGTCGGCCCGTTTCCGCCGCGCATGTCCAATGTCGGCGTCGTCATCGATCTCGCAGTGCACGACATCGATCTGATCCGCTGGTTCACCGAGTCCGACATCGTCGAGGTGCAGCCGCAATTGTCGAGTGCGGTCGCCGAGCGCGAGGACATCGCGCTCTTGCAGTTCCGCACCGCCAACGGCGTGCTCGCGCACATCAACACCAACTGGCTGACGCCGTTCAAGGCGCGTAGCGTCACGGTCGCGACCCGCGGCAAATACGTGATGGGCGATCTCTTGACGCGCCAGGTCACCGAATGTTTCGGCTTCAAGCCTGACGGCAGCTATTCGATGCGGCATCTTCCGGTCGGCCATGACGAGCCGCTCCGCGCCGAGCTGATCGCGTTCCTCAAGGCCGTGCGCAACGGCGAGACGCCGGCGGTCACCGGCGACGAAGGTGTCGCCAGCCTCGAGATCGCGACGCAGTGCCTGGAAACGCCGTCGCGGCCCGCGGCCACGTCCTCGGCCCGCAAGGGTCCGCGCCGCGTTGCCGGTTGAACTCTTTCCATGTCGACTAGCCAAGAAGGCGCCATGAACCAGCATCTGCGTTCCGAACCCATTCCCTTCATCGACGTCGCCTCGCAGCGCCGCCGGCTCGGCGACTCGCTCGATGCTGCCGTGAAGCGGGTTCTCGACCATTGTCAGTTCGTCAACGGCCCTGAAGTCGCCGAGCTCGAGAAGCAGCTTGCGGCATATTGCGGCGCCAAGCATGTGATCGGCTGCGCCAGCGGCACCGATGCGATCCTGATGGTGATGATGGCGAAGAATGTTGGGCCCGGCGACGCCGTGCTGTGTCCGTCCTTCACCTTCATCGCGACGGCTTCGCCGGTGGCGCGGACCGGCGCGACGCCGGTTTATGTCGACGTTGACGAAGCCACCTTCAACATGAGCCCGGAATCGCTCAAGCGCGGCATCGCGACCGCCCGCAAGGCCGGCCTCAAGCCGGTCGCGATCATTCCGGTCGATTTGTTCGGCCAGCCGGCCGATCACGATGCCATCGCCGAGATCGCCAAGGCTGAAGGCCTGTTCGTGCTCGACGACGCAGCGCAGGGTTTTGGCGCGAGCTACAAGGGCCGCAAGCTCGGCACGTTGGCACTCGCCACCGCGACCAGCTTCTTTCCCGCAAAACCGCTCGGCTGCTTCGGCGACGGCGGCGCGATCTTTACCGATGACGACGAGCTCGCGGCGACGCTGCGCAGCATCCGCGTGCACGGGCAGGGCGTGGACAAATACGACAACGTCCGCCTCGGCCTGACCGGCCGGCTCGATACCATGCAGGCCGCGATCCTGATCGAGAAGCTGAAGATCTTCGACGACGAGATCGCCGCCCGCAACAAGGTCGCCGAGCGCTACGCGCGCGGTCTCAGCAATGTGGTCACCGTGCCGCGCGTTGCTCCCGGCAACACCTCGGTCTGGGCGCAGTACACGATCCGCCTCCCTGAGGGCACCGACCGCGACGGCTTTGCCGCCGCGCTGAAGGCCCAGGGCGTGCCGACGGCGATCTATTACGGCAAGTCGATGCATCAGCAGACGGCCTACAAGCAGTACCCGGTGGCCGAGGGCGGCCTGCCGGGCTGCGAGAGCCTGTCGCAGGACGTCATCAGCCTGCCGATGCACGCGTACCTGACCGAAGCCGATCAGGAGCGAATCATCGCGGCCGTGCGCGGCGCGCTTTCAACCTGAATTCGCCGTTTTGCTGCGCGAGCTCTTCCTTTAGAAGGGAACGATGCTCGGACGTATCTTCACGGTTGGTGGTTACACGCTGCTCTCGCGGCTGACGGGATTTGCCCGCGACATCATGCTTGCGGCGATTCTCGGCGCCGGCCCCGTGGCCGACGCCTTTTTCGTGGCGCTGCGGCTGCCCAACCATTTCCGTGCGATCTTTGCCGAGGGCGCCTTCAACGCGGCCTGGGTGCCGGCCTATGCGCACGTCCATGGCGAGCGCGGGGAGGGGGCGGCAAGATTGTTCGCCGACCGCATCTTCACGCTGCTGCTGGCCTCGCAGGTGGTGCTGCTGATCGTCGCCTGGCTGTTCATGCCGCAAGCCATGAGCCTTCTGGCCCCCGGCTTTTCCGAGGACGCCGAGCAGCGCAAGCTCGCGATCGAGCTGACCCGGATCACCTTTCCCTATCTGCTGCTGATCACGCTGGTGACGCTCTATGGCGGCATGCTCAACGTGATGCAGCGCTTCGCGAGCGCCGCAGCCGCGTCGATCTTCCTCAACGTCTCGATGATGATGACGCTGGCGCTTGCCGCCTGGTTTCCCAGCGCGGGCCACGCCGCCGCCTGGGGCGTCCTGATCTCCGGCTTTTTGCAGTATTTCTTGCTCGCCGGCGATCTCGCCCGCCACGGCGGCCTGCCGCGCTTTGCGCCACTCAAGCTCGACGAAGACGTCCGCGCATTCTTTAGGGCACTCGGGCCTGCGACGCTGGGCTCGATGGGCACGCAGCTGGCGCTGTTTGCCGACACCATCATCGCGACCTTCCTGCCTGCGGGCGCGCTGTCGGCGCTGTATTACGCCGACCGCCTCAACCAGCTCCCGATCGGCGTGATCGGCATTGCCATCGGCACGGTGCTGCTGCCGGAGATGTCGCGGCGGATCACGGCCAACGACCATGACGGCGCGATGAAGGCGCAGCGCCGCGCCTTCGATTTCACGCTGTTGTTCTCGGTGCCGTTCGTCGCCGCCTTCCTCACTGTGCCCGACGCGATCATGCGCGCACTGTTCGCTCGCGGTGCGTTCTCGAAAGCCGATGCCGCCGCCGCCGGCGCCACGCTCGCGGCCTATGCCATCGGCCTGATCCCCTTCGTGTTGATCCGCAGCGCGGTCGCGACCTTCTATGCGCGCAAGGACACGGCAACGCCGGTTCGCGCCTCCCTGACCGGCATCGCGGTCAACGTCGCGCTCAAGGTCGCCTTGATGGGATCGTTGGCCCAGATCGGGCTTGCGCTGGCCACTGCCGTCGGCGTGTGGACCAACCTGCTGCTGGTGCTGTTCTTCGCGGTGCGGCGAGGCTTTCTCGTGCCGGACCGCGCCTGGCTGTTGTCGCTCGCCAAATTCCTGCTGACCGGGATCATCCTGGCGGCAGCCTTCTGGCTCATCGCGCGCTTTGGCGGTCCTTCGTTGGGCGCGATGCCCTTCCGGGACGAATTGACGCTGCTTCTGCTGGCCGTCGGGGGCACGATCGTCTATGCGCTCGCCATCCTCGCCCTGTTCGGCCGCCGCTGGCTGGTCTCGCTGGTGAGGGGCTAGATTTTTCATATTTTCAATGCATTGACGGCTCGACCTTGTCGGCATGGGCCAGTCTCGATCGTCCTTGGATCGACACATCTCGGAAGTGCGGCGGATGGACCCCGCACAATTGACGTGATGCCGTCACCTTGAGCCGGCAAAAATCGAACCAGGAGCACTGTTTATGAGGATCACCGTCGAAACCAACGTAGCAGCCCCCATCGATCAGGTCTGGCGCGCTTATACGACGCCGGCCGACATCATGAAGTGGAACGCCGCGTCCGACGACTGGCATACGACCAAGGCGACCGTCGACCTGCGAGAAGGCGGTATCTTCTCATCGCGCATGGAGGCCAAGGACGGCAGCATGGGCTTTGACTTCGCCGGTACCTACACGAAAATCATCGAGCATAAGCGGATCGAATACGCGTTCGGCGAGCGAAAAGCCGAAGTCGAGTTTGTGCCCGGCCCAAAGGGCATTCTCGTCCGCGTGGTCTTCGATGGCGAATCGACGCATTCGGTCGAGCAGCAGCAAGGCGGTTGGCAGGCAATCCTCGACAACTTCGCACGATACGTAGAAGCGAAGCAGACGAAGTCCTGAGGGCGTGTGTAGGGGCAAGAAAGCGCCAGGCTAAGGGACTCGCCTCCAGGATGCAGCGAACCTCTACACATCTCTTGATTTTGCGCGATTGCTGTGGTAATCGCAGCGCATGATCAAATCGTCGCGCAAACTCAACCGCAACCACATGACCCGCTTCGGCTGGGCCGTGGAAGGAGTCGTGCGCTAGGAATTCGACGACGACATCTTTTCACCAGGCCCCGCCGGCATCGGACGGGGCCTTTTGTTTGGCCACGCTTCCTGCCGGCACAACAGCAGGAGCGTGCGATGCCAGCTCAACAGACGAACATGACATCCGAGACCGAGAGGCTCCCTCTCGAACTTGCCTCGACGTGGAGCATCCCAGGCTTGCTCGCGCAATACTGGCGTGCGCTCCAGGACTGGCGCTGGCGGCAGGGTCCACACCTCGCCTTGCAGGACCTGAGTGACAGGGAGCTGATGGATATCGGCATAACGCGTGGCGAGGTCGACTACATCTCGCCGGAACGGGCTATCGATAGGCTGAGGGATCACGCCAGAGATCTATGGAGCCGCGGGGGGATGTAACTGATGAGCCATCCGAAGCGGAGATGCGCTTTGTGAGCAAGCAGCCGTCGGCACGGCTGCTTGTTCTCAGGCGTGCACTGCGGGCGGGTTCGGCAACTATCATGCCATCAAGTGGACCGATCCTCACAGCGAAATGACCGAGCTGCGGCGCTCCCGTTCCATCCTGCTCTGACAGGTGAGGGCGCTGGCCGGTTTTCGCATGGCTAAACCCGTTTGCCTTGCAAGTTTTTCCACGGCAATATGCCGGCAAAACAACCATGAGAAACGGGACGAGAAAATGGCGGCTCCCATCAAGTTCGGCGTTGGCCAAAGCGTGTTGCGCAAGGAGGATGACGCGCTCATCCGCGGCAAGGGCCGCTATACCGACGATTATGCGCCGCAGGCCGCGCTTCGCTGCCTGATGCTGCGCTCGCCGCATGCGCATGCCAAATACACCATCGATGCGAGCCGTGCCCGCACTCTCCCCGGCGTCGCGCTGATCCTGACCGCCGATGACGTTGGGGATCTTGGCAATCTGCCCTGCCTGTTCAATCTCGAGACAGATCCCTTCACCGGGCCGCCTTACCCGATCCTCGCCAAGGACGAGGTACGCCATGTCGGCGATTCCATCGCCTTCGTCGTTGCCGAGACCATCGACCAGGGCCGCGACGCGATCGAGGCGATCGAGGTCAAATGGAGCCCGCTGCCGGCGGTGACCGGGGTCATCAATGCCGTGAAGAAGGGCGCAGCCTTGGTCTGGCCGGACAAGCCCGGCAACGTCCTGTTCGACGTCTCGATCGGCGACAAGAAAGCGACCGAAGCGGCCTTTGCCAAAGCGCATGCGGTGGCCGAGATCTCGATCGTCAATCCGCGCGTCGTGGCGAACTTCATGGAGACGCGCGCGGCGGTGTGCGAATACGACGCCAAGCGCGACCATCTGACGCTGACGGTCGGCAGCCAAGGCAGCCATCGCCTGCGCGACATCCTCTGCCAGAACGTGCTCAACATCCCGACCGACAAGATGCGGGTGATCTGCCCCGACGTCGGCGGCGGCTTCGGCACAAAGCTGTTTCCCTATCGGGAATACGCCCTCCTGGCAGTCGCCGCACGAAAGCTGAAGAAGGCGGTGAAATGGGCGGCCGACCGCACCGAGCATTTCATGGGCGACGCGCAGGGCCGCGACAACGTCACCACCGCAAAAATGGCGCTGGCCGAGGACGGCAAGTTCCTCGCGATGGATTGCGACCTGATGGGCGACATGGGCGCGTACCTGTCGACCTTCGGGCCCTATATCCCGCATGGCGGCGCCGGCATGCTGCCGGGCCTCTACGACATCCAGGCGTTCCACTGCCGGGTGCGTACCATCTTCACCAACAGCGTGCCGGTCGATGCCTATCGCGGCGCCGGGCGGCCTGAGGCTGCTTACGTTATCGAACGCCTCGTGGACGCTTGCGCGCGAAAACTCGACATGACGGTGGATGCCATCCGCCGCAAGAATTTCATTCAGCCGAAGGCGCTGCCCTACAAGACCGCGACCGGCAAGGTCTACGATTCCGGCGACTTCGCCGCGCATCTGAAGCGCGCGATGGAGATCGCCGAGTGGAAGGAGTTTGGCAAGCGCGCCAAGGCGGCCAAGAAGAACGGCCTGATCCGCGGCATCGGACTTGCGAGCTATGTCGAGGTCTGCGGCACCATGGGCGAGGAGACCGCCAATGTGCGGATGGACCCCAATGGCGATATCACGGTCCTGATCGGGACCCAGTCGAGCGGGCAGGGCCACCAGACGGCCTATGCGCAGATCGTTGCCGAGCAGTTCGGCGTGGCGCCCGAGCGCGTGCACGTCCACCAGGGCGACACCGACATGATCGCCACCGGCCTCGGCACCGGCGGCTCGGCTTCGATCCCGTCGGGCGGCGTCAGCGTCGAGCGCGCGACCCGCGAACTCGGGCAGAAGCTGAAGGAAATCGCGGCCCAAGCGCTGGAAGCCAGCGCCAGCGACCTCGAGATCACCGACGGCATCGTGCGCATCGCCGGCACCGACCGTTCGATTTCGTTCGCCGATCTCGCCAAGCGACCCGGCGCGGATCCGTCGAAGCTCAATGCGAGCGCGACCTTTGCCAGCGCCGACGGCACCTATCCGAACGGCACCCATGTCGCGGAGGTCGAGATCGATCCGGCCACCGGCATCATCAAAATCGTCAACTACGTGATCGTCGACGATTTCGGCATGACGCTCAATCCGCTGCTGCTGGCCGGCCAGGTCCATGGCGGCGCCATGCAGGGCATCGGCCAGGCGTTGATGGAGCAGGTGGTCTATGGCGCGGGCGACGGCCAGCTCGTCACCGCGACCTTCATGGACTACGCGTTGCCGCGCGCGGCGGACGGGCCGGACTTCGTGTTCGAGACCGCCAACGTTCCCTGCAAGACCAATCCGCTGGGGGTGAAGGGCGCGGGCGAGGCCGGCGCGATCGGGTCCTGCCCGGCCATCGTCAACGCCATCGTCGACGGGCTCTGGCGCGAGTACAAGATCGACCACATCGACATGCCGGCGACCCCGGAGCGGGTGTGGATCGCCGTCAACGAGCACCATCGCCGTCACAGCCTGTGACAATCTTCCACGGGAATGAAGTCTGCCGAGCGGTGTTGGCCCCATTGAGGGGTCAGCACGATCGTGCAGCACGGCGATCCTGCATCAAGGCAATCCTGCATCAAGGAAAGGGACTTTGCGAATGAAGCGAGTGTTGGTTGTTGGGGGCGCGCTCCTGCTAGGTATGGGCGCGGTTTGGGCACAACAGGACTCCGTCAAGGAGGTCCAGACCCTGATGAAGGGCAATGGCAAGAACGCCGGCGCAGTGGCAGCGATGGTCAAGGGCGAGAAGCCCTACGACCAGGCCACGGTGGACAGCGCGCTGGCGCAGTTCGAGGATACCGCCAAGAAGCTGCCGAACCTGTTTCCGGCGAGCGCCAAGGGCATGAAGCCCGAGGGCGACTACAGCGCCTCGCCGAAGGTGTGGGAGGACAAGGCCGGCTTCGATGCCAAGGTCGCGAGCTTCGCCAAGGTCGTCGGCGAGGCCAAGGGCAAGATCAAGGATTTGGACTCGCTCAAGGCGAATTTCCCCGCGGTCGGCAAGGAATGCGGCGGCTGCCACGAGACGTTTCGCGTGAAGAACGGTTGACGGAAGAAAAGATTCGTAGCCCGGATTGCGCTGCGCTCCATCCGGCTACTGAGAATCGGGAAAAAGCGGTTGCGACAGCAGCCGCTTTTTTCATGTTGGCGCGCAGCACTGGAAATTCTGTCCGCAAGGCCTGACGGATCGCTGCCGGAGCAGCTATCTTGGCTCCAGCCGCCGCGGCATTGGCGTGAGCTTTTGACGCCGACGCATCTCGCTCCTGACGGCGTTGCGACATCAGGCGTTCCAACCCGCGGCGAGCAGCTCAATCAGCAACAGCGAGACAAGCCATGGTCAAACCGTTCCCGTCGAAGACGCACATCGGCAACCATATGCTGCATCCGGAAACGCTGATGCTGACCTATGGCTACGATCCGCAATTGTCGGAAGGCGCGGTCAAGCCGCCGGTGTTCCTGACCTCGACCTTCGTGTTCAAGACGGCCGAGGACGGGCAGGACTTCTTCGATTTCGTTTCCGGCCGGCGCGAGCCGCCGGAAGGGATGGGCGCGGGCCTGGTCTATTCGCGCTTCAATCACCCCAACAGCGAAATCGTCGAGGACAGGCTCGCGATTTACGAGCGCACCGAGAGCTGCGCGCTGTTCTCGTCGGGCATGGCGGCCATCGCGACCACGATCCTGGCGTTCGTCCGTCCCGGCGATGTCATTCTGCACTCCCAGCCGCTCTATGGCGGGACGGAAACCCTGCTGACGAATACGCTTGCGCGTCTGTCGATCGGCGCCGTCGGCTTCGCCGATGGCGTCGACGAAGCCGCGGTCAGCCAGGCCGCGGAAGAGGCCATGCGCAAGGGCCGGGTTTCGATGATCCTGATCGAAACCCCGGCCAACCCCACCAACGGGCTGGTCGACATCGCGATGATGCGCCGTGTCGCCGAGACAATCGGAAAGACCCAAGGCCATATTCCGATCATCGCCTGCGACAATACCCTGCTCGGGCCGGTGTTTCAGCGGCCGATCGAGCACGGCGCCGATATTTCCCTGTACTCGCTCACGAAATATGTCGGCGGTCATTCCGACCTGATCGCGGGCGCCGCGCTCGGTGCGAAGGCGGTGGTGAAAGGCATCAAGGCGCTGCGGGGCGCCATCGGCACCCAGCTCGATCCGCATTCCTGCTGGATGATCAACCGGTCGCTCGAGACGCTGAGCTTGCGCATGGAAAAGGCCGATGCGAATGCGCGCCTCGTGGCGGACTATCTGCGCGATCATCCCAAAGTGGCCAAGGTGCACTATCTCGGTCATCACGAGGCGGCGTCGCCGGACGGACTTGTGTTTGCGCGGCAATGCACAGGGGCGGGATCCACGTTCTCGTTCGACATCGTCGGCGGCAAGGCCGCGGCCATGAAATTCCTCAACGCGCTGCAGATCCTCAAGCTGGCGGTGAGCCTTGGTGGAACGGAGTCGCTTGCGAGCCTGCCTGCCACCATGACCCACTCCGGCGTCCCCGCCGACATCCGCCGCAAGATCGGCGTGCTCGATTCCACGATCCGGCTGTCGATCGGCATCGAACACCCGTCGGATTTGATCGCCGACCTCGCGCAGGCGCTGAACGCGGCCGAACCTGAGGTGTGACGCCCGCGCCAGCGCTACGGGAATCGAAAAGGGCGGCTGCGATGGCAGCCGCCCTTTTTTGCTGGTCTGTGCGAAGTTTACTTCGTCACCTGACCGCGGATCTCGCCGCCCGGATTGGCCGCGGTGTGGATGTTGACGTAGAGCTTGCCGCCGAGCAGATCGGCGGCCTGCGCGTCGGTCAATGTCGCCGAGCCCTCGACCGGGCTGGACGTCGCATTGGGAATCGCGACCGCGACGCCGGCGTTCTTGCCGGCCTCGGCGGGTCCGTGGAAATGCGCGGCGGTGGCTGGGCCGGACAGGCCGGAATAGGTGACCTTCCAGGACAGCTTCTTGCTGGCGGCGTCGTAATCCAGATCGGCCGTTCCAGTGCCGCTGCTGGTCGTTGCGGGGACCTCGGACTTGGCGTCGAGCGTTGCTTTCAGCTTTTCGGCGCTGGCCGAACCCGCAAAAGCAACGGCGCCAAGCACTGACATGGCAATGACGATCTTGTTCATGATTTTTCTCCCTGCTGAACCCGTTTGGGCTGCAAACTTCCAACAGCCGGCATTTCAGTTTATTCCCGTTCCAGGCCGCGGTGGGCTAAATTCTTCGTGGCTGGAGCCGCGAGGGCATCGGTCATAAGCTTCGCCGCGACGACGAAAGGACCGCATGTTGCGACGAACAACCTCCGTGGCGCTGCTCGCCGCACTCGCCGCAGCCGGCGTCTATTGGTGGCTCAGCGCGCCGGTGGTGGCGGCCGCCGGCACCGCGCCCGCCCGCGCCCCTGATCTTGCCAATGGCCAGGTGATATTTAACGCCGGCGGCTGCGCCTCATGCCATGCCGTCCCCGACCAGCCCGATCGTCTCAGGCTCGGCGGCGGCGTTGCGATCAAGTCGCCGTTCGGAACGTTCTATGCGCCGAACATCTCGTCCGACCCGACCGACGGCATCGGCAAATGGAGCGAGGCCGAATTCGTCAATGCTGTGATGCACGGGGTCTCCCCGGACGGGCAGCATTACTTTCCGGCCTTTCCCTACACGTCCTATCAGCATGCCAGGCGCGAGGACGTGCTCGATCTCTTTGCGTACCTGAAAACGCTGCCGGCCGTTGCAGGCAAGGTGCGCGATCACGACGTGCGCCTTCCGTTCAATATAAGGCGCAACGTCGGCATCTGGAAATTCTTATTTCTGGACGGCAAGCCCTTCGTCGCCGACAGCGCGAAGTCGCCGCAGTGGAATCGCGGCGCCTATCTCGTCAACAGCTTTGGCCATTGCGCGGAGTGCCACAGCCCACGCAACGCGCTTGGCGGCATCATCGCCGGACAACGCTTCGCCGGTGGGCCCAATCCGGAAGGCGAGGGATGGGTGCCCAACATCACCCAGAAGCGCCTCGGCGAGTGGAGCGCGAAGGATATTGCCTATTTCCTGAAGACCGGCGAATTGCCCGACGGCGACAGCGTCGGGGGCGCGATGACGCGGGTGATCAAGAACACCTCGCAATTGCCGGACGACGATCTCGCGGCGATGGCGGACTATCTCAAATCGCTGCCGCCGGTGGACGGTCCGCCGCGCCCCAAGCGCAAGGAGGGCGGCGCCTGATCAGGGCCGCCGTTTTCTCGACGGTCAACTCGCGCCAAACGCCTTGAAGGTGATGATGGTGAGGGTGTCCTGGATCCCGGGCAGCACCTGCACCTTCTCGTTGACGAAGTGGCCGATATCGGTGTCGTTGTCGACGTAGAATTTCACCAGCAGATCGTATTGACCGGCCGTGGAATAGATCTCGGAGGCGATCTCGGCTTCGGCAAGCGCATTGGCGACCACATAGGATTGGCCGAGCTTGCATTTGATCTGGACGAAAAAGGGAACCATCGCGGTCACTCCGAAAGCATATCTGGCGGCTAATAGGCCAAACCCGGCCGGATTTAGCAAGCGAACTTGCTGGACTGGGAGAGGCGCGCTAGGACGGGCCATGGCTTCGAAAACGCTGGAAATCGCCCTATGACGACGCCCGTAGCGCTGACCATTGCCGGCTCCGATTCGAGCGGCGGCGCCGGCATCCAGGCCGACCTGAAGACCTTTGCCGCGCTGGGCGTTTTTGGCGCGTCCGCCATCACGGCGCTGACCGCGCAGAACACCCGCGGCGTCACCGGCATTCACGCGGTGCCCGCCGAATTCGTCACCGCGCAGATCGACGCGGTGTTTTCCGATCTCGATGTCGGCGCGGTCAAAATCGGCATGGTGGCGCAAGCCGCCAGCATCGATGCGATCGCGGCCGCGCTGTCGCGCTGGGCGCCCAGGCATATCGTGCTCGATCCCGTGATGGTGGCGACATCGGGTGATCGCCTGCTCGCCTCCGAAGCGGTCGACGCCCTGCGCATCAAGCTGATGCCGCTGGCCTCGGTGATCACACCCAATCTGCCCGAGGCCGCGGCTCTGCTCGGCGAACCGGTCGCGGCCAGCGAGGCCGAAATCGAGAGCCAGGGGCGCCGGCTGCTGGCGCTCGGCTGCAGGGCGGTCCTGATCAAGGGCGGGCACGGCGAGGGCGCCGAGAGCATCGACTATCTCGTCGATGCCAGCACCACGATCGCGCTGGCCGCGCCGCGCGTTGCCACTCGCAACACCCATGGCACCGGCTGCTCGCTGTCCTCGGCGGTCGCCGCCGGGCTCGCCAGGGGCGAGGATCTTGAGCGCGCCGTGCGCAACGCCAAGGCCTGGATCAGCGCGGCGATCGCGGCCGCCGACCGCTTCAGCGTCGGCCACGGCCACGGCCCGATCCATCATTTCCACAAATTCTACTGACGCCGGTCGCGAGCGCGCCGCAGCTCCGGGTTCTTGCGGAGGCCGCTGCGACGCCATGTCGCCTGATTGTCGCATGCGACTGATATTCGCGGGGTGGGCGAGGCAAGCGCGATTCGTATCCGAAGGTGCCTCAAAGGTTCAATTGGTCATCCCCCTGTCACGGGACATTGTTACAGGCTGGCGCATGGGAAGTTACGATGTGAGTGACGAGAGCCCAGAGCGGCGCTTTCGCACGTTGTTCATCTCCGACGTTCATCTCGGAGCCCGCGGTTCACAAGCCGACCTTCTGCTCGACTTCCTGCGTTTCCATGATGCCGACACGATCTATCTCGTCGGCGATATCGTCGATGGCTGGGCGCTGAAATCGAGCTGGCATTGGCCGCAATCGCATAACGACCTCGTCCAGAAGCTTTTGCGCAAGGCGCGCAAGGGCGCCAAGGTCATCTACATCCCCGGCAATCACGACGAGTTCCTGCGCAATTATTACGGCACGCATTTCGGCGGCATCGACGTGGTCGAGAACACCGTCCACACCGGCGCGGACGGCAAGCGCTATCTCGTCATCCACGGCGACATCTTCGACCTCGTGGTGCAGAACGCACGCTGGCTCGCCCATCTCGGCGACAAGGCCTACGACTTCGCGATCCAGCTCAATCGCTTCGTCAACTTCTTCCGGCGCATGTTCAAGGTGCCCTATTGGTCGCTGTCGCAATGGGCCAAGCAGAAGGTCAAGAACGCCGTCAACTATATCGGCGCATTCGAGCAGGCGCTCGCCGCCGAGGCGCGGCGCCACGACGCCGACGGCGTGATCTGCGGCCACATCCATTACGCGGTGATCCGCGACGAGGGCGGCATCCGCTACATGAATTGCGGCGACTGGGTCGAGAGCTGCACGGCGCTGGTCGAGCACGACGACGGCCGTTTCGAGATCATCACCTGGGCGGACCAGGCCGAGAAGCCGGCGCAGGTCCCGCAGGTTGCAGCCAGAGCTGCATGACAAAGGCAGCCTGATGCGCATCCTGGTCGCGACCGACGCCTGGCACCCGCAAGTCAACGGTGTGGTTCGGACGCTGACCAAACTTGCTGACGGTGCCAAAAGCCTCGACGTCGAATTCTCGTTCCTCACGCCGCAATCGTTCCGCACCTTTGCGATGCCGAGCTATCGTGACGTGCGGCTGGCCATGCCGCGGCCGGGCAGAATCGCGAAGCTGATCGAAGAGGCGCACCCCGACAGCATCCACATCGCGACGGAGGGGCCGATCGGCCTGATGGTCCGCCGCTATTGCCGCCAGCGCAAGCTGCCCTTCACGACCAGCTTCCACACCCGCTTTCCCGAATATGTCCGCGCCCGCGTGCCGGTGCCGGGCTCGCTGATCTGGCGGGCGCTGCGCCGATTCCACAGCCCCAGCCGCGCCGTGATGGCGGCAACGCCGGCGCTTGCCTGCGAGCTGACCGAGCGCGGCTTCGACAATGTCGTGCTGTGGCCTCGCGGCGTCGACACCCATTTGTTCCATCCCCGCGCGATTGATCTCTGCCTGCCGACGCCGGTGTTCCTCTCGGTCGGCCGGGTCGCGGTGGAGAAGAATCTCGAGGCCTTCCTCGACCTCGACCTGCCCGGCACCAAGGTGATCGTCGGCGACGGTCCGGCGCGTGTCGCGCTGGAGCAGGCCTATCCGGACGCGATCTTCCTCGGCGAAAAGCACGGCGAGGAGCTGGCGGACATTTACGCTGCCGCCGATGTCTTCGTGTTTCCGAGCAAAACCGACACCTTCGGCCTGGTCCTGCTCGAGGCGCTGGCGAGCGGCCTGCCGGTCGCGGCGTTTCCGGTGAAGGGGCCCCGCGACGTGATCGGCGATGCGCCGGTCGGCGCGCTCGATCACGATCTGCGCAGCGCCTGCATCGCCGCGCTGGACATCTCCCGGCAGGATTGCGTCGAATTCGCCGCCAACTACACCTGGGAGGCCTCGGCCCGGGCTTTTATCGACAGCATTTTGGCGGTCGGCGCGGTGCTGCCGGGCCGGAACGGGGCGGAGCCGGCGCGATTCGTCGCCTGAGAGCCAGAATGCTCGCGCGGAGATGCCTTGCCCGCGCCTCATCCGCCGCGATAACATCAGGCATGACAGAACAGCTCCTCCCGATCGGCCCTGCCGATATCGATGCCGCAGCGCGCGTGATCGCACCCTTCGCCGTCCGCACGCCGCTGTTGTCCTTTCCCGTGCTCAACGAACGCGTCGGCGCAAAGGTCTATCTCAAGCCGGAGATGCTCCAGCGCACCGGCTCGTTCAAGTTCCGCGGTGCCTTCAACAAGGTCGCCTCGATCCCGCAGCACAAGCGCGCCGGCGGCGTGGTGGCGTTCTCCTCCGGCAATCACGCCCAGGGCGTGGCGGCGGCGGCCAAGATCCTCGACATGCAGGCGACCATCGTGATGCCCGCGGATGCGCCGTTGTCGAAGCGCGAGCGCACCAAATCCTACGGTGCCGAGGTCGTGCTGTACGACCGCGACCGCGACGACCGCGAGGCGATCTCGCGCGGCATCGCCGAGAAGCGCGGCGCAACGCTGGTCAGGCCCTATGACGATCCCTTCGTGATCGCCGGCCAAGGCACCGCCGGCCGCGAGATCGCCGAGGACATGGCGGCACTTGGTCTCGCCCCTGACATCGTGGTGGCGCCGGCCTCCGGCGGTGGTCTGATCGCGGGCGTCGCGACGGCCGTGAAGGCGCGCTATCCGCTGGCGCAAATCGTCGTCGCCGAACCCGAGGCTTTCGACGATCACGGCCTGTCGCTGACCGCAGGTCATCGCGAGCCGCACGGGCCGGCAGGCCGCACTATCTGCGATGCGCTGATGGCCCTGATCCCCGGCGAGATGACGTTCGCGATCAACAGCAAGCTGCTCGCGCGCGGCGTCACCGCCTCGGACAAGGAAGTCGGCGCGGCCGTCGCGTTTGCCTATCGCGAGCTGAAGCTCGTGGTGGAGCCGGGCGGAGCGGTCGGCCTGGCCGCGCTGCTTGCGGGGCGACTCGATGTTGCCGGCAAGAACGTCGTCATCGTGCTCTCCGGCGGCAATGTCGACGCCGATCTGTTTGCGGAGCTGGTGGCCTGATAGTCTAATCTTCTGACATGAAGAAGGGCAGAGCGTCATCGCTCTGCCCCTTTGTTGTGTGGCCGACCGCGATCAGTGCATGAAGCCGCGGTGGTTGTTGCCGCCGTTACCGCCCGGGCTCTGGTTCATCGACTGCCGGAAGTTGTTGCTGCCGCTATTATTGACGATCCGGTTGGTCGTGTTGAACTGCGGGCGGGTGTTGTTCTGCACCTGCACCTTGTTCACGGGGTTGTTGTTGATCTTCGCGCCGTTGTCGATGCGGATCGGGTTGTTCTGCGTCTGAACCTTGACGGGCTTCGTATCGATGCTCGTGCCACCCTTGCCGACATTCACCGGCATGCTCACGATCTTGCCAGGAGTGCCATTGGTCGTGCCATTGGTCGTGCCGTTAGCAGTACCGTTCGGCGTCTTGTTGGTCGCAGGCAGCGTCACGATCTTGCCGATGCCGCCATTGTTGTTGGTGGTGTTGGTCGGCGCGGGCAGGGTCACGATCCTGCCCGGGGTCTGCGACGGCGTGCCGTTCGGCTGGTTGTTGCCCGCCGGCAGGTTGACGATCTGGCCGCCATTGCCGAGCTTGCCGATGCCGTTGTTGTCGCCCGACTTCTGCACGATCGGCAAATTGCCGTTCACTTGCGCGCCGCCATTACCCTGCTGCAGCGGCATGTATTTGGGCTGGCCGAGATTGCCGATCTTGAAGGTCGGGGCGATATTCTGCGGCGCCAGGAACTTGGTCGCCTGCATCAAGGGGATCTGCTTCGGCTGCATCTGGAGCTTCAGCGCGACCTGCGCATAGGGCGTGTTGCCGTAGCTGTCGTAGAAGTTCTTGTAGGCGACCGGCGAGTTTGCGAGCACCGTCTTGTGCCAGGCCTGCGTGAGCAGCAGGTTGTTGAGCAGCCAGCGGACGTGATCGCACAGCGGGTCGTGCGGATACATCGTGATGAACTCCTGATAGTACTCCGGCCGGGCTTCGGACACCACGTAGTCATAGGCCTGGCGGGTCGAGCGGCTCGGCAGGTTGGAGGCCATCTGCACCACAGGCGCATTCACCGGCGCGCGGTTGGCGGCAACGGCGGTGTCGCCGAAGAAGGTGAAGTCGGACGTCAGCGACGAGCTCTCCCACGGGATCTGCGCGCCGCTGGTGGTCTGGTTCACTTCGAGGCGCACGCGCTTGAACAGCTGCTCGATCGGCACGTTGGGCTCGCGCGCGACGTTCAGGAAGGCCTGCGTGTAGGGGCTGTGGCCGCCGGTGCCGTCCTGCGCTTCCGCGCCCGGCGCGGTCGAGTAACCGACGATCGAACCGTTCGGGGCATCGACGATGGCCAAGCCACGGCCGGCATCATTCACGTTCGGGAACGGGTTGTTGCGGCAGGCATCGAGGATGACGATGCGCATGCGGCTCGGGATCGTCTCCAGCGTCGACATCACGTCGACCAGGCGGACGGAGTTGTTGACGAGCTCGGTTTGGCTCGAGACCTTGGCGTCGACGGGAACGAGGTAATTCTCGCCGGCGAGCTGCACGCCGTGACCGGCGTAGTAGACCATCGCCACCGTGTTCGGACCGCGCGCCGACACTTTGGCGGAGAAGTCCTGCACCACGCGAAGCATGTCGTTCTGGGTCAGGTCGGTCGCGGCGACCACTTCGAACCCGGCCGAATTCAGGAATTTCGCCATGGACTCCGCGTCATTGTCGGGGTTGGCGAGCTGCGGCGCGTTCTGGTAGTTCGAATTGCCGATCACCAGCGCCACGCGCTGTTCCGGGCCTTGCAGCGCGGTGGGGGCCGGCTCGACCGGGGCGACTTGCGCGGAAACAGGGCCGCAGGCGAAGCCGAACAGGCTTCCCAGCAGGCTGGCCGTCATCAGGAAAGGTTTTAGGCGGAACATGGCGTGCTCCTTTGGCACTGATCTCGATACGAGATTGGTTGCCGGGGAGCTTGGCCGCGTTCGAGTTTGAGGTCCGTGATCACCATCACCATGGTAGGCTGCGTGATCTGAATCACGCTTGGAACCCGCCGGGGTGGATGCACGATGGGAGGAAAGTCCGTCACATGCTGAAATCGATCGATCCGATCCTCACGCCCGACCTGCTCTGGCTGCTGGCTTCGATGGGCCATGGCGACGACCTCGTTTTCGTCGATGCCAATCACCCGGCGGCACGCATCGCGCAGAGCACGCACTCGCGGCGCCTGATCCAGTTGCCGGGCATGAGCATGGAGACCGCGATCCGCGCCATCATGTCGGTCTATCCGCTCGACGATTTCGATCCCGATCCGGTGCGCGTGATGATGCCGGTCGACGATCCCGATCGCGTCCCCGACGTGCAGCGCGCGGTGCTCGCCGAGATCGAACGCGCCGCCGGCCGGCCGGTCACGCCCGGAAAACTCTCCCGGCCGGATTTTTATCGCGCGGCGGCGGCGAGCTTTGGCGTCGTGCAGGTCGGCGACAGCAGCAGTTACGGATGCTTCCTGATCAGGAAGGGTGTGATCAGCTAGAAGCGCACGATCGAACGATGCGAGACTGCGTCACGCGTGCTCGAACGGTCCGACCTCGCGGATCACCTTGCAGATCTGCAGGAAGCCGCTGGCGTAGAACTCGGCATGTCCCCGCTTCATCGTCTCGACATGTTCGGGGTGGGTGCGCCAGGCTTCGAGCGCTTCCTCCGAGGCAAAACGGAACACGGTGAGCTCCTCGCCGTCCTCGGCCTTGAACGACTTGACCGACAGAAAGCCGGGAAGACGGCTGACGATGTCGTACATGCGCTCGCCGAGTCGGTCGTGTTCGTCGACAGAGGCACCGTCACGCAATTGCAGATCGCCAATGACAATCACTTCACCAATCATGTTTCCTTGACCCTCGGTGGTGGATTTCCGTTCTCGATCTCTTCGGTTTCGGGATGGGCTTTGTTACATCGCCCACCCGAATTTGAATGGCCTGCCGGCATCCGACTGTTTATGGTCAGTCCATGTCGCGCCTTATGTGTCTATCTGTCGCTATTGTCCTGTCGCTGCTGCCGGCTGTCGCGCCGGCTGCTTCGATCCAAAAGCGTCCCAAGCAAGCCTGGCATGGCTATGGCTTCCTGCCCGGCTATCGCCAGCCGCTGAGCAACAGCATTCCGCTCTACAAGCAGAAGGAAGCGATGCGGCGGATGTCGCCCAGCGACCGGCGCCATTGGTACATCGATCCGGTCCCGCAATATTACGGCTGGGATGGTGAGTGGCGCTATTTCGGCCGGCCCGGCTTCGGCGGCGGCCGCTACAATGGCGGCAGTTTTGGGCCATGCTGGACGCGGACGCCGATCGGTGCGGTGTGGAATTGCGGATGATGGGCTGAGCGCGCGGCGGCTAGGGGAAGCTACGGACGACCTCGATCAGGCCGACGATTGCGGCATTGAAGGCATCCATGTCTTCGGCCGGAATCCAGTACTCCAGATGTGAGCGGCCGCCCGCCTCCTGCACGTCGTACTTCGCGATAAAGCTGCGCTCGACAGCAAAGCGCGTCACGAAGCCCGCGCCGCTCGCTGGCACATTCCAGTCGCGCGCGATCTTGATGGCGTAGTCTTCGGTCAAGACTGGATAGAAGATCGGCTGGTCGGGCAAGCGCGGCGGAAACGCGCGCATGCCCGTTTGCTGGATCAGTTCCAGCTCTTTCGGACCGACGGGACGCCAGAGGGTGAGGGTGTCTGCGGTTGAGAAGATGGTTGCCCCCTTACGAGAAGAACGCGATCTTCTCAGCCTGGGTCATGCGGCGGATGGGCGCCATGGGGTCGTTTGCGGCGGCGCGGGGTTTTTGCAGGATGCCGCTGGCGAGGATGGTGGCGCCGAGCGAGGCTTCCGGAACCGGCGAGGGCATCGGCAGCGTCGTGGCCTGCGCCGCGCCGAATGTCGCGGTGGCGGCCATCACCGGCGCCGACTGCTCCATCACTTCGGCGGCGGCTTCCGCAATGGCGTTGGTGAGGCGCGCCAGCGATTCCATCGCGATCGGCGCTTCCACTACAGGCTCCTCCACGATCGCTGCGGCGGCGACTGGCTCGGGTGCGATGGGCTCTGGTATCTCGGCTGCGATGGGCGCTGCGGCCTCCGCAACGACCGGCTCCGGAACCGTCGCTTCCATCTCGACCGGTTCGATGATCTCGTCGAATTCCGGATCTGGCGCGGCCATCTCCAGCGCGATGGCCTCGAGGATGGCTTCGTCCTCGGCTTCGGCGGCGGCCTCGAGCGAAAATTCGTCCGTCACTTCCGCGAAGGCCTCAGTGGCCGGCTCTTCAAAAGCGATGTCTTCAGGCGCGATCCGGCTCTCGGCGACGGGCGCCTGCTCCAGGGCGGCGTCCGTCGCCTGCTCGGCAACAGAGAAGGCCTCGGCGACGACGTCGACCGTCTCCACGGCTGCTTCGGGCTCGATCGCCTCTGCGATGTCCTGCGGCGCCTCCGTAAAAGCCACGGCTGCTTCGCTGGCCATCGCCACAGGCACGGACTCCGCAGGCGGAGCTTCCGCAGCGGGCGAGGGTGCGTCCTGCACCGGAGCCGGCGAGGGGCGCGCCGCCTGCGGCGTTGCGTCAGCGTCGGTCTGGTCGATCCGGTCCTTGAGCAGATCGAATGCGGCCTTGAGGTCGGCGCGGGGGTCGATGGTCGAAACCTGCGCGCAGGCCGCCTCGATGGAGGCGAGCTGCGAATCAATCAGGTCGCAGATTCGTCCGTCGGCGCCAATCTCGCGCCAGCGCCAGGAGATCTCCTTGATGATGCGCAGGCCGCGCGGGATCGGCGCGAGGCTCGCCTCGATCGCCCCGGGATCGAACGCCGCGATCGCGATCGTCTCGGCTTCGCGGATCGCGTGCCGGATCGCGACCAGCGCCTCGGGCAGGCGGTCCTCGACGACGGGTTGGCGCTGTGCCGCAAGGGTTTCTTCGATTTTCGCGACCGCCTCGAGCACCATGCGGGTATCCGCATTGCGGTTGCGCTTGGCATATTCGCCAAGGAACCAGCGGCCGCGCGCGGTCTCCATGAAGGCTTCGCGGATCGCGTCGTAATCCTGCTCGTTCGGCTCGGCCGCACGGGCAGACATAGGCGAGAGGGCGAATGCTTCGTTGGCCATGTCAATCTCGTCGCGCAAATCAGTACGCGTTACTGTAACGATCACCACGATATCGGCCGAATCGCAATTGGTTTGATGGCAGGCGAATCACAAATCCCCATCGCAGCATCTCGGAAGCGGCGATTCGCCGTCAGCCTCGCGCTGTTCTATTCGGCGGTGTTCGCGGTGTCGGGTACGCATCTGCCGTTCTTTCCGGTCTGGCTGAAGGCAATCGGCATCGACGCGGCCTGGATCGGCCTCATCAACGCGCTGCCCGCGATCACGCGCTTCACCACGCTGCCGCAGGTCACCGCCATTGCCGAAAAGCGACATGCGATTCGCGCCGGCATGATGGTGTCCGTGCTGGCCACGGCGATCGGGTTCACGGCGGTCGGCTTGCAGCAGCAGCCGCTGGCGCTGTTCCTGATCTATGCGCTGACCTGCATGATGTGGACGCCGACCATGCCGCTGACCGACGCCTATGCGCTGCGTGGCGTCGCCCGCTACGGGCTCGATTACGGGCCGGTGCGGCTGTGGGGTTCGGCAGCCTTCGCGGCCGGCTCGCTCGCCTGCGGCTATCTCGTGGACCATATCGCGGCGCGCGATCTGATCTGGATCATCGTCGCCTGGGCTGTTGTTGCGGTCGCCGCCGGCATGCTGCTTCAGCCGCTCGACGATGTCAGGCGAAGAACGACAGTGGCGCATGCCGGCAAGGCGCTGCTGCGCGATGCCGGCTTCTGGGCCATCATCGTTTCGGCCGCGCTGATCCAGGGCAGTCACGTCGCGTATTATACGTTCTCGGCCATCAACTGGCAGGCCCAGGGCCTCGGCGGGCTGACGATCGCGGGCCTCTGGACGTTGGGGGTGATCGCCGAGATCATCGTGTTCGCGCTGTCGCCGCGCTTCTCGCTGCATCCGTCCGCGCTCATGGCGATCGGAGGCGCGAGCGCGGTCGTGCGCTGGGTCGTCACCGCGCATGATCCGCCGCTTGCGCTGCTGGCGGTCGTGCAACTCGGCCACGGCCTGACCTTCGGGATGACCATTCTCGGCACCATGAGCCTGTTGGTGCAGCGCGTGCCGTCGCATCAGATCGCGCGGGGGCAGGGCTATTACGCCGCGTGCAACGGGCTGCTGGGTGCGACCACCTCGATCGCGTCAGGCGCGATCTACGCCCACATCGGCGACGGCCTGTATTACGTCATGGCGGCGATGGCCGCCGGCGGCGCGCTTCTGATCTGGTCGGCGCGGCACCGGCTGAAAGCTCATCCCCAGAGCGACGAGTCCGGCGGGTAGACCAGGCTGTCATCATAACGCAGGCCATGATCGCGGTCGTGCGCCAGCAGCAGCGGGCCGTCGAGATCGACGAAGCGCGCTTGCGGCGTCACCAGCATCGCAGGCGCCATCGACAGCGAGGTCGCGACCATGCAGCCGATCATGATCTCGAAGCCGAGCGCCTGAGCGGCATCGGCCATCGCCAGCGCTTCGGTGAGGCCGCCGGTCTTGTCGAGCTTGATGTTCACGGCGTCGTAGCGCTCGCGCAAGGCTGCGAGCGAGTTGCGGTCGTGCACGCTTTCGTCGGCGCAGACCACGAGCGGCCGCTTGATCCGCGCCAGCGCGTCGTCTTTGCCGGCGGGTAACGGTTGCTCGACCAAGGTGACGCCGACGGCCTCGCAGGCGGCAAGATTGTGCTCCAGATTGGCCTCGGTCCAGGCCTCGTTGGCATCCACGATCAACTCGGATTCGGGCGCCGCCTCGCGCACCGCCGTGATCCGCTCCGGATCGCCGTCGCCGCCGAGCTTGATCTTGAGCAGCGGCCGGTGCGCCGCTTTGGCGGTCGCCGCCGCCATGGCCTCGGGCGTGCCCAGCGAGATCGTGTAGGCCGTGGTGCGCTCGCCCGGCGCCGGGCGGTCGAGCAGGCTCCAGGCCCGCAAGCCGGCCGTCTTGGCTTCCAGATCGATCAGGGCACAATCCAGGGCATTTCGGGCGGCCCCGGGCGGCATCGCGGCTTGCAGGGCCTGACGGGTGAGGCCGCGGGCCACGGCCGCCTGCATGGCCTGGATGGCGGCAAGGGTCGCCTCGGGCGTCTCGCCATAGCGGGAATAGGGCACGCATTCGCCGCGGCCGGTCAGGCCGTCCCGGCTGACCTCTGCCACGACCGTCACGGCCTCGGTCTTGGCGCCCCGGCTGATGGTGAAACTGCCCGCGATGGGAAAGCGCTCGATTCGCGCGGCGAGGGCAGGAACTTTGCTGGAAGTCATTTTGAACTCTGGCGAAATCTGAACCTGCTGGTTACCTCTAGCAACTAAGGTTAACCAGTTGGGGATACCTTCTCTGGGTAAGGGCGCGTGCGCAACCATCTGATTTCATCCGTTTCTCGCGCCCCGGCACGGGAGCGGACATCTTGAACGGCGATCCGAAGCTGGAACGGATTGCGAAGGGCAATGCGCTGGCACTCTGCGCCACCGGAACCTGGACCGCGAGCTTCGCGCCGGTTCTGGAGCGGATGGTGGCTGACGCCGAGAAGCTCGCCGGCGGCCCGCAAAGCATCTTCATCGACGTTTCCGAGGTCTCCAAGCTCGACACCTTCGGCGCCTGGCTGATCGAGCGGCTGCGCCGCAGCCTGACGCAGGGCGCCGTCGAGGCGCAGATCGCCGGCCTCTCCGCCAATTATTCGAGCCTCGTGGACGAGGTGCGGCGGGTCAGGGCGACGCCCGTCATCGACACCAGCACGATCACCATCACCGGCATGCTGGAGCAGATCGGCCAGACCGTGGCCGGTGTTGCCGGCACGGTCGCAGGCCTGATCGACATGCTCGGCGCGGTGCTCGCGGCGGTCGCGCGCACCCTGATTCATCCGCGCTCGTTCCGCCTGACCTCGACCGTGCATCATCTCGAGCAGGTCTGCTGGCGCGCCGTGCCGATCGTGGTGCTGATCACCTTCCTGATCGGCTGCATCATCGCCCAGCAGGGCATCTTCCATTTCCGCAGGTTCGGCGCCGACCTGTTCGTCGTCGACATGCTCGGCGTGCTGGTGCTGCGCGAGATCGGCGTGCTGCTGGTCGCGATCATGGTCGCGGGCCGCTCGGGCAGCGCCTACACCGCCGAACTCGGCTCGATGAAGATGCGCGAGGAGATCGACGCGCTGCGCACCATGGGTTTCGATCCGATCGAGGTGCTGGTGCTGCCGCGCATGCTGGCGCTCGTTCTCGCGCTGCCGATCCTGGCCTTCCTCGGCGCGATGGCCGCGCTCTATGGCGGCGGCCTGGTCGCCTGGCTCTATGGGGGCGTGCAGCCGGAAGCTTTCCTGCTGCGGCTGCGCGACGCTATCTCGATCGACCATTTCATCGTTGGCATCGTCAAGGCACCTGTCATGGCCGCGGTGATCGGCATCGTCGCCTGCGTCGAGGGGCTCGCGGTGCAGGGCAGCGCGGAATCGCTCGGGCAGCACACGACGTCGTCTGTCGTGAAAGGCATTTTTTTCGTCATTGTCATGGACGGCGTGTTCGCCATCTTCTTCGCCGCGATCGGGATGTGACGATGGCTCCCGAAATTCAGAACCCGATCATTCGCGTCCGCGACATCACCGTGCAATTCGGCGCGACGCGCGTGCTCGACGGGCTGGACCTCGACGTCAGGCGCGGCGAGATTCTTGGCTTCGTCGGCCCTTCCGGCGCGGGCAAGTCCGTGCTGACACGCACGATCATCGGCCTCGTGCCCAAGGTCGCAGGCAGCATCGAGGTGTTCGGCGTCGACCTGGATGCCTCCAATACCTCGCAGCGTCGCAACGTGGAGCGGCGCTGGGGCGTGCTGTTTCAGCAGGGCGCGCTGTTCTCCTCGCTCACGGTGCGGCAGAACATCCAGTTTCCGATGCGCGAATATCTGCGAGTGTCGCAACGGCTGATGGACGAGATCACCATCGCCAAGCTCACCATGGTGGGTCTCAAGCCCGAAGTGGCCGATCGCTTTCCCTCGGAACTGTCGGGCGGCATGATCAAGCGCGTGGCCCTGGCGCGCGCGCTGTCGCTCGACCCGGATCTCGTCTTCCTGGACGAGCCGACTTCGGGCCTGGACCCGATCGGCGCCGGCGACTTCGATGAGCTGGTCAGGACGCTGCAGCGGACTTTGGGGCTGACCGTTTTCATGGTAACCCACGACCTCGATAGCCTTTACACAGCATGTGACCGCATCGCCGTTTTAGGCAACGGTAAGATCATTGCGGCAGGGTCGATCGCCGACATGCAGGCCTCGCAGCATCCCTGGCTGAGGCAATATTTCCATGGCAAGCGCGCTCGCGCGGTGATGGGCTGAGGTGCCGGAGTAGCTGATGGAAACGCGCGCAAATTACGTGCTGATCGGGTCGTTCACGCTGGCGGTGATCGCCGCCGCGATCGGCTTCGTGCTGTGGTTTCAGTCGTTGCACACGACCAAGCAGCGCAGCCCCCTGCGCGTCGTGTTCGAGGGCCCGGCCGCGGGCCTGCGCAACGGCGGCAGTGTCAATTTCAACGGTATCAGGGTGGGCGAGGTGGTCTCGGTGAAGCTCGACAACCCGCGGCGGGTTGTCGCACTCGCCATGGTCGAGAACAACGCTCCGATCCGCAAGGACACCCTGGTCGGCCTCGAATTCCAGGGCCTGACCGGCGTCGCCGCGATCTCGCTCAAGGGCGGCGAGGAGGCCGCGCCGTCGCCGCCGCTCGACGAGGACGGCATCCCGACGCTGACGGCCGATCCCAACAAGCTTCAGGACGTCACCGAGGCGATCCGCGGCACGCTCCAGAACATCAACAAGATCGTCGCCGACAATCAGGAGTCGGTGAAGAACTCGCTGAAGAATCTCGAGACCTTCACCAACTCGCTCGCCCGCAACTCGGAGAAGATCGACGGCGTGATGGCCAAGGTCGACGGCGTCATGCTCAAGGCCGACAGCCTCATGCTCGGCCTCAACACGCTGGCCGGCGGCAAGGACGGCGGCGAGCTGTTCCAGGCGGTGAAGTCGATCCGCGAACTGGCCGACGATTTCGACAAGCGCTCCGGCGCATTGATGACCGACGGCCGCCGCACGCTCGGCGACATCAGCCGCGCCGTCAACAATTTCGACCGCAACCCGACCCGCGTCCTGTTCGGCGCCAGCAACAACGCGCCGCCAGCCGCGCCGCCACCGCCGCCCGAGCCGCCGAAGCCCGCCGTGCCGGAGCGCAGGCGGTAGTAGGCGCGTTGCATTCGACCCTCTCCTTCGTCATTGCGAGCGAAGCGAAGCAATCCAGACTGCCTCGCAGAAGCAGTCTGGATTGCTTCGTCGCAAGAGCTCCTCGCAATGACGAGTAGAGGCGCAACGATTCCCAAAACAAAACGGAGCCCGCGAGGGCTCCGTTTTTCATTCGCTGTTCGCTATCGCTGCGAACCGCTTACCCCAGCCGGCCCGCTGCGTGCGCGAGCAGTGTGTACACCAGTCCGGTCTCGGAGGTCAGGTGGTTGCGCAGCTCCTGCGGGCCGCGGCCGTCGCGGGCGACTTCGTCGAGCAGGCGTTCGAACTCGGCGACATAGCGGTCGACCGTGGCCTTGAAGTTGCGGTCGGAGCGATACTTGCGGGCGACCTCGTCAAAGGCCTTCTGGCCGGCGGGCGTGTAGAGGCGCTTGGTGAAGGCCTTGTTCTCGCCGCGCTGGTAGCGGTCCCACATCTCGGAGGCGAGGTTGCGGTCCATCAGCCGGCCGATGTCGAGCGACAAGGATTCCAGCGGATTGCCGCCAGCTTGCGGAGCCTGCGGCTGCGGAGCCGGTGCAGCCTGGCGGCCGCGCTGCGGCTCACGTCCGGTAGGCGCACTCTGGTTGGCGTCCGTGCGGCTCAAGAGGTCCGACAGCCAGCCGTCACGGCCCTGGTCGTTGCCGGCCGGCGCCACCGGCGGCGCTTCGGTGCGGCGCGAGGAGGCCGGCATGCCGAGGTCCGGCGGCGGCAGCGTCGAGGCGCTGGCGCTCTCGCGCATGCGCGTCTCGGTGCTGCGCGCGCCGACGGCCGCCAGCATCGGCTCTTCCTGCCGCTGCACGCTGGCGCGGCCCGTCGTGGAGACGTCGAGACCACGTCCGTGCTGGGCCACGATGCGGTTGAGCTCGGCGAGGGCCTCGATCTGGTCGACGATCACCTTGCGCATCTGCGCAGTGCTCTCGGCGGCCTCCTGCGGCATCTCGAGCACGCCGCGGCGCAGCTCGTTGCGGGTGGCTTCGAGCTCGTTGTGCATCTCGAACGCCATCTGCTTCATGCTGGAGACGAGGTTGGTGAACTTCTCCGTCGACTGCTTGAACATCGCATCCGCCTCGTCGGTGGTCTGGCGGTAGATGTCGTGCATGGCCTCGACGGTCTGCCGGTGCTCCTCTTCGGAGGCCGACCGCACCGCCTCGAACTGGCGGGTGATCGCGGCGGAACCGGCGCCGGCGGTCTCGGCGACGACGCGGGCGATGTCGCGGGCACGCTCTTCGGCGGCCGCCAGCGATTCATCGAGCAGGCCGGTGAAGCGCGACAGGCGCTGGTCGAGATCGGCGGTGCGCAGGTCGATCGTGGTGACGAGCGATTCCAGCGCCTCCTTGCGTTCGGCGAGCGAGGCGGTGGTGTTCTTGTTGCTCTGCTCGACGACCTGCGCGGCCTCGACCAGTGCCTTGCCGTGCGCGTCGAACTGGGTCGACAACTCGCCGAGATCCTGGAGTGCCCGCGTGGTCTTGCTGTTGAAGACGTTGAGCTGGTCTTCCAGGTTCTGCGTCGCAGCGCCGTTGCGCGAGGTGACGTCGTTCATCGCCGAGACGAAGTCGGCGACGCGCGTCACCAGCGCCCGCTCGAGCGAGTTGAGGTTGTCGTGCGCACCGGTCAGCACCTCCTGGAGCAGGATGTTGCCTTCGCGCAGGCGCTCGAACAGGGCGACCGTGTCGGTGCGCAGGATCTTGCTGGTCTCCTGCATCTCGGTGACGGCCGCGATCGAGACCTGGCGCGACTGGTCGATCGCCGCGCGGGAGGCCTGCTCGAGATCCTTGAGCGACTTGTTGACGGCACCGGTCGCCATCTCGCTCGCCGAGTTGATGGTCCGCGCCACCTCGGAGCCGTTGCCCATCATGGTCTGGGAGAACGCGTGGCCGCGCGTCTCGATCGACTTCAGCGCGTCGGACGTGACGCGGTCGATGTCGAGCGTGAGCTGGCTGGTCTTCGAGCCGATCGCGTCCACGAGCGAGCCGCGCTTGGCGTCGATCATGTTGGCGAGACGGTCGGACTGCTGCTGCACGTAGGTGACGATCTCGTCGGTCTTGCCGGTCATGGCCTGGCCGAAGCTGCTGCTGGCGGCGAGCACCGAGCGCTCGACATCGGCCGAGCTCGACTTGACGCGCGAGCTCGCCTCGTTGGAAGCGTTGATCAACGCGTTCTGGGCGTTGAGTGCGCTGGTCTGGATGTCGTTGGTCGCGTTCGCGGTGGCCGTGCTCAGCGTACGCTCGATCTCGCTCGAGATCGTGCGGATCTGGCTTGCGGCATCCGCCGAGGTCGAGGTCAGCGAGGTCTGCGCCTCACGCGCGCTGTTGAGGATGGTCGAGGCGGTGTCGGCGCCGACCGAGGTCAGCGTGCGCTCGATGTCGATGGTCAGCGACTTGATCTGGCTTGCAGCGTCCGTCGAGGCGGAGATCAGCGTGCCCTGGGCTTCGCGTACGCCGCTCGTGAGCGCCTCGATGGTCGCGCCGCCGGCGGTCGCCAGCGCGCGCTGCATCTCGGCCGCCAGCGAACGAACCTGGCCGGTCTGTTCGGCGGAGACCGCCAGCAGGGTGCTCTGGGCATCGCGGGCGCTGGTCGTGATCGTCTCGGCGGTCGACTGACCGACCTGCGAGAGCGAGCGATGAACTTCGGCGGCGAGAGACTTGACCTGGCTCGCCGCATCCGAGGACGCGTTGACGAGCGTGCTCTGGGCTTCGCGGGCGCCGGTCATGATGGTCTCTGCCGTCGCGGTGCCAGCCATCGAGAGCGAGCGCTGCACGTCCGAGGACAGCGCCTTGATCTGGTTGGCGGTCTCACTCGAGGCCGCGATCAGCGTGCTCTGCGCATCGCGGGCGCCGGCGGTGATCGATTCCGCCGTGGTGGTGCCGGCCATGGACAGCGAGCGCTGCACGTCGGCGGTGAGGGTCTTGACGTGATTGGCCGCGTCCGAGGACGCCGTGACGAGCGTGGTCTGCACCTCGCGGGCACCGGCCAGGATCGAGGCGGCGGTCGCCGAGCCTGCCGACGACAGCGTCCGTTCGACGTCGGCCGCGAGCCCCTTGATCTGGTTGGAGGCATCGCCCGACGCGGCGACCAGCGTCGACTGCGCTTCGCGGGCGCTGGTCAGGATCGAGTTCGCGGCACCGGTGCCGACAGCGGTCAGCGCGCGCTCGACCTCGGCGGAGGTCATTTTGAGCTGGGCGTTGACGTCGGAGGAAACTGTCATCAGCGACTGCTGCGCGGTGCGCGCACCGGTCTGGATGGTCTCGCTGGTGTTGACCACGAGATTGGTGAGCGAGCGCTCGGCGTCCTCGACATGCGAGCGGATCGCGGTCGAGATCATCTCGGCGCGGGACATCATGTCCTCGCTGGCCTGGCGTCCGCTGCTCTCGATGCGGCCGGCGACGGCCTCGACGCGCGAGCCGAGCAGGTCCTCGAACTGCGCCACGCGCACGTCGATGTCGCTCGCGACCGAGCCGACCTTGGTCTCGATGGCCTGCTGGATCTCCTGGAACCGCGCCGTGACGGTGTCGGTCAGGTGCATGCTGCGGCCGTCGATGATCTCGGTGACGCCGGTGATGCGGCGGTCGACCGCCTCGATCGCCTGCGCGGTGCCGTCCGTGAGCGTCGAGGTCAGGAGGGTGAGGCGGGTATCGATCGACTGCACGGCCTGCGAGGCGCCGTTCGTCACCGCGGTGGTCAGGTAGGTGAGGCGCGTGTCGATGGATTCGAGCGCCTGCGACGCGCCGCCGGTGAGGGTCGTCGTCAGATGCGTGAGGCGCGTGTCGATCGACTGGATGGTCTGCGATGCGCCATCGGTCAGCGAGGTCGTGAGGTGGGTGAGGCGGGAGTCGATCGACTGGATCGCCTGCGCGGCACCGTCGGTCAGCGACGAGGCGAGGGTGTTGAGCCGTCCGTCGATGGTCTCGGTGACCGACTTCGCGCGGGTATCGAACGACTGTTCGAGCGCGGCGACGCGGCCGACGAGCTGCTCGTCGAAGGTCTTGATGTGACCGTCGATCGTAGAATCGAGGCTGGAGATCTTGCCGTTCAGCGAGGCGTCGAGGTTGCTGACACGTTCGCCGATCGTGGTCTCGAACTGCACCAGGCGCTGGTCGAGCACAGCCGTGATCGCGCCGCCGTTGGAGGTGAAGCGGGTGTCGAAATTGTCGACATAGGTCTTCAGCGACTCATGGATGTCCTGCGTGCGCTGGCCCATCCGATCGACGATCTCGCCGCCGAAGGTCTTCACGGTGCGGTCGAACTCGGAGATGTGGCGGGTGATCAGCGCGCCCAGCGTGCCGGAGTCGCGGGCGAACTTCTCGACCAGCTCGGTGCCCTGGTTCTTCACCAGCTCGTCGAAGGCGCTCATCTGCAGCGACAGCGAGTCGTGCGCGGTCTCGGTCTGGCTGACGACCTTGGCGACCAGCGTGTTGACGGTGGCGTCGAGCGCTTCGCTCGCCTTGTCGCCGGAGGTCATGATGTGGCCGGCGAGGCGGTTGCCAGCGTCGTCGATCTTGGCGGAGAGGTCGTTGGAGCGCAGCTCGAGCTCGAGCAGCAGCGAGTCCGACGAATTCTTCAGGCTGTCGTGCACCTGCTCGGTGCGCTCGGAGATGCCGTCAACGATCGCGGCGGAGCGCTGCTCGAACTCGCCGGTGATGCGGTCGATGCGCTCGTTGAGCATTTCGTGGACGCGGTCGGCGAGATCGACGAACTCGTCGTGAACGTGGCCGGTCTTGAAATTGAGGCTGGTGGTCAGCCGCTCGCTGGCGTCGAGCACGGCGCGCGTGGTCTCGTTGCTGGCCTCCTCGAGACGGTCGAGCAGGTCGCCGCCGCGCTCGCCGAGCGCGAGGATCATGTTGTCGCCGGCGTTGCTGAGCGCACCGGTGATGTGGGCGCCGCGCTCTTCGAGCGCGCCGGTGATGGACTTGGCGACCTCGTCGACGCGCGAGGCGATCGCGTCCGAGATCAGCGCGATGTCATGGCGCAAATCGATCTGCACGCCGGAGATGGCGCTGCGGACCTGCTCGGCCTGGCCGACCAGATTGTCGCGCTGATGTGCGATGTCCTGGAGCAGGGCGCGGATGCGCACTTCGTTGTCGGAATAGGCGCGTTCGAGCGCCGCGACCTCGTTGGCGACCAGCGTCTCGAGTTCGCCGGCGCGCGCGATGGCGCGCTCGATGCCGTCGCCCATCGCCGCAACCTCGCGGCGGATCGCCTGGCCGACGGTCACCATGGAATCCGAAGCCGAGCCTTCCGGCTCGGAGAAGCGGATCGCAACCTGGGCCATAGCCTGCGCGACCGAGCTCATTTGCTGGCCGCGCCAGACGAGGCTCGCCAGGAAGAAGAACAGCATGATCGGCGCGAAGAACATCGTGACAAGGCCGGCAATGGCCAACACGCCGCCGCTCTGGCCCATCGCCGCCTGGATCGAAGGCAGGAAGCCGACCGTCAGCGCGGCGCAGGCCGCCAGCCAGATGACGGTGAAGATTGTCGCGCCGGTGTAGATGTTGCGGGTCGGGCGTCCCGTCTGCAACGTCTGCAAGAGCTGGCCGATCGTCGCACGGTCGTCATTGGCGGCGCGGCGCGAGGAGCGCGGCTCCTCGACCTGGTCGAACATCGCGCGTTCGTTCGCGGCGGGGCGCGCGTCGAAGCTCGGTTCGTCGAACATCGGGGGAGCCGGTGGCGCGACGGGGGGCGACGTTTCGCTGCGCATCGATGCGTTGCGGCTGGTGTCCGCGGCCGTGTCGCTGATGTTCAGGGCTTCCTGGATTGCAGAAAGCGCATCTTCTGTGGGGTCTTTGACCTTTTTCGGAGTGTTTGCCATGTTCAGTCCGAGCCCTCGTTACTTGTACGCGTCCCCCCGCGAGCTCTGCGCGCTACGCAAGCCCACAGTCCGGATCATGCCGCTTGCGCGGATCTCCGAGCCATCCCCACCCGGACGGCTTGTCCGCCAATTTCTCCAACATCCTATTGGCAGAGCGTCGCGAATGAAATGCCCGCGATTAAGACATTCTTAATCATCGTTAACAGGAACGCGCCGTAAGGCCTTAGCAATAAATACAATTCTCCACCGAACTCGGCGGATTGCGGCAACTTTTCGTCAATAAACAGGCAGATTTGCGCAAAACGGCCGGAACATTTCGTTAACCATTTCCGTGCTTGGGTGGAGGGAACTTGACCGCCGGACCGGCGGACATCGCGCGATGCCGGGGCCTGCGCCATGATGCCTGAACTGCGACGGATGGACTGGATGCCCTCGCCCCCGCTTGCACCCATCGACAGCCCGCTCGACCTCGATCATCTCTCCCGCATGACCCTCGGTGATTCCGAGCTGGAACAGGAAGTGCTGACGATGTTTGCCGAGCAGGCGGTGCGCTTGATCGCGGCAATGGCAGCGCTGCCGGCCGAGGCTGGCGCACTCGCCCACAAGCTCAAGGGCTCGGCGCGCGGGATCGGCGCCTTTGCGGTGGCGGATGCCGCAGCCAGCCTGGAGACTGCGATTCAGACCGGCCAGGGCCGGCCTCACGCCTTCGCCGCGCTGAAAGAGGCGGTGACCGAGGCGCGCGTCGCCATCGAGGCAATCCTCAACCCTTAGGGCGTCAGGGCCAGACCCCTGCTCTAGTCTTTTGTTTTGACGGGTTTTCTTCCCGCGAAGCGGTATTCTCGACTTCAACAAAACGCTATGGCGCCGGGCTGACCGACCCGTTATAGGACAGCCCGGACCCTCCTTCATTCCCTAGATCGCGGCAGCACGAGCACACATGGCCAAAATTCACTTTGTCGATCACAAGGGCGAAACCCGTACGGTGGACGTCGAGAACGGCGCGACTGTGATGGAAGCCGCCATCCGCAACAGCATTCCCGGCATCGAGGCCGAATGCGGCGGCGCCTGCGCCTGCGCCACCTGCCATGTCTATGTCGACGAAGCGTGGCGCGAGAAGGTCGGCAGCCCGACGCCGATGGAAGAGGACATGCTCGACTTCGGCTTCGACGTGCGCCCGAACTCGCGCCTGTCCTGCCAGATCAAGGTCTCCGACGATCTCGACGGCCTCGTGGTGGCGACGCCGGAACGCCAGGCCTAACTCTCTTAGCTATTCATGTGCTCGGCGGCGCGACCTCGATGCCGCGCTTGTGCCAGGGCCTGAGCTTCTCGAGCACTTCCGCGATCAGTGGCGTTGGCCGGCGCGACGCCTCGTCGATCATCACGGCGACCGATGTCGCCGATGCAATGCACTTCCCTTCCGAAAACACCACCTGCTCGAACGTCACCGACGTTCGTCCCAGCTTCGCGACGCCGAGGCCGAGCTCGATCGTGTTCGGCCAGTGCAGCTCCGCGCGAAAATGGATGTCGAGCCGCACCATGATCCAGGCAAGTCCGGGCGGCGTCAGGCCGTATTCCGGGAGCTTCATCAGCGTGACGCGGCCGGTCTCGAAATAGGTGGCGTAGACCGCGTTGTTGACGTGCTGATTGGGGTCGAGATCGCCGAAGCGGACGTTGTCGCTGAGGCGAAAAGGATAGTCCTCCAGGCGCGGCGTCGTATCGAGGCGGCTTGGTGCGTTCACCGATTGATCTCCGTCATATCGTTGCTGGTTACAGCCCAGTTATCCTGACCCGGCAAGTGGGGCCGGCTGCGGGGCGCTCCCGCTTTTATGCCTTCCCTGATCCATCCCCGTTGGCTAGACAGGCAGGGTCACCTCGGCCCACAGGGCGCCGTCCCACCGATATCGATCGACAAAGAGACGACATGAGCGACGCGATCAAAACCGATGTGTTGATTATTGGCGCCGGCCCCTGCGGTCTGTTCGCCGCTTTCGAGCTGGGCCTTCTCGACATGAAGACGCATTTCGTCGACATCCTCGACAAGGTCGGCGGCCAGTGCGCAGAACTCTATCCGGAAAAGCCGATCTACGACATTCCCGGCATTCCGCAGGTTTCGGGGCAGGGCCTCACCGACGCGCTGATGGAGCAGATCAAGCCGTTCCATCCGACTTTCCATCTCGGCGAGATGATCGAGACCGTGGAGAAGATCGGCGATCCCCTGTTCCGCTGCACCACGGACGCCGGCAAGGTGTTCGAATGCAAGGTGCTGGTGATCGCGGCCGGCGGCGGCTCCTTTCAGCCCAAGCGTCCACCGGTGCCGGGTATCGAAGCCTATGAAGGAAGCTCGGTGCACTACGCCGTGCGCAAGATGGAGACGTTCCGCGACAAGAACGTGCTGATCGTGGGCGGCGGCGATTCCGCGCTCGACTGGACACTTAATCTGCATCCGATTGCCAAGCGCATCACGCTCTTGCACCGTCGCGACGATTTTCGCGCCGCGCCCCACAGCGTCGAGCAGATGCGCGCGCTGGTCGCGGCCGGCAAGATGGATCTGCGCCTCGGCCAGGTCACCGCGCTGTCGGGCAGCGAGGGGAAGCTGAGCGGCGCCACCGTCAAGGGCAACGACAACAGCGTGACCGAAATCACCTGCGACACCATGCTGCCGTTCTTCGGCTTGACCATGAAGCTCGGGCCGGTGGCGAACTGGGGCATCGCGCTGGAGAACAATCTGGTGCCGGTCGAGACGTCCGCGTTCGAGACCAACGTGCCAGGCATCTTCGCGATCGGCGACATCAACACCTATCCCGGCAAGATCAAGCTGATCCTGTGCGGCTTCCACGAGGGCGCGCTGATGTCGCAAAAAGCCCATCGCTACGTCTATCCGGAGAAGCGGCTCGTGTTCCAGTACACGACCTCGTCCTCCAGCCTGCAAAAGAAGCTCGGCGTCAACTGACGGCGGCGGGCGATGCCCCATGTTTCTGGTGCTGGAACAGTTCGCGAAATCGCCGTAGTCTGCGGCCATTGCGGTAGGCGGCTTGGCAAGGCGATTGGCTCAGCAAGGTGATGATAATGTGGACTCTCTTTTCCAGCTTTCGGCTGTTCTCGCTCCTCGCGCTCGCGATGTCGCTCGGTGCGGTGAGCCCCGTTGCGGCGCAAGTGCAGCAGCCGACCGCCGCGGGTCTCTGGCAGAAGGTCGAAGACGGCAAGACGGTGGGATGGTTCCTCTTCATCGACCACAACGGCATCTTCGAAGGTGTCATCGCAAAAACCTTCCCGCGTCCCGGCGACGACCCGAACGAGATCTGCGCGAAATGCACGGACGATCGCAAGAACGCGCCGGTGCTCGGGCTCTCCTTTATCCGCGACATGAAGCGCGACGGCTTGAAGTATGACGGCGGCAACGTGGTCAATCCGCGCGACGGCAACATCTGGAAGGCCAAGATGACGGTCAGCCCGGATGGGCAGACCCTGACGATGCGCGGCTTCCTCGGCATTTCCCTGTTCGGCAAGGACGAAACCTGGACGCGTCTTCCCGACACCAACATCGCGCAGGTCGATCCCGCCATCGTCGCGAAATATCTCCCGGCGCAAGCGACCGCCGCGACCAAGCCGATGCCTGCGGCGCCGGCGAAGAAGGGCGGCGCGATGATGGCGCCGGCGCCGAAGCAGTAGGGTCTACGTCGCGCACTGTGCCGTCTGGACTTCCGTAGCTCCACAACACCGCCGTCATTGCTCGCGAAGGCGGGGGACTCCAGCACGCCGCAGCCTCTCCGTGTTCTTGCGCGGTGTCCGTGGCCCCCGTGCGCAATCGCGGTTGCGGCCGGCTGAGACAGCGGAGACCTTGGCGCGCGAGCAGCGGTCATACCCGTCGAAAGACCAATGCGTGCCGGACGCGCGCCAGTAGTTCCCCGGAATGCGCGGTGGCGCCGGATTTGCATAGCTATCCGCAAAGCTGTTGGGGGAATGAGTCGCCATCCTTGACGCCTTCGCCGAGTCGCGGAGGCGGACGGCAACTATCGCCCCGCGGCGATGACCTCGATCCGCGGAGACGACATGAGACGTGCAATACCGCGTGCCGCCATGCTGCTGGTTCTGACGGTGCTGCTGACCGCCCCGACGATGGCGCGTGACGACGGCCGCTACGCCAACTCGCCGTTAAAGCCCTGGTTCGAGAGCCTGCACAGTGAATACGGCCAATGCTGCTCGGATGCCGACGGCTATGTGGTCGCGGATGTCGACTGGGAATCCGACAGGGGCCGCTATCGCGTGCATCTCGAGGGCGAATGGGTCGTCGTGCCCGAAGGCGCCGTCATCACCGAGCCGAACAAGATCGGCCGCACCATGGTGTGGAAGCACTACATCGACGGCCATCCACGCGTGCGCTGCTTCATGCCGGGCAGCATGACGTAAACGAAAGCGTCATCCCAGGCGATGCGTAGCGCCGAAACGAGGCTCTCGCACTAACGCATCCGCGCGGCGAGACAGCGTCCGCGCCCAGCGCTCAGGTCACCGGCGCCGGATTGAACAGCGTCAAATCGTTGTGGATGCCCCAGCGATCCGACCAGGGTTGCGTGCGGCCGCTGGCGACGTCGAGGATCAAGCGGAACAGGTCCCAGCCGGTCTCCTCGATGGTCTTGTCGCCGGTGGCGATGCCGCCGGCATCGAAATCGATCAGGTCCTTCCAGCGTCGGGCCAGCTCGGTGCGGGTCGCGACCTTGATGACGGGCGCAGCCGCAAGGCCATAGGGCGTACCGCGGCCTGTGGTGAACACCTGCAGCGTCATGCCGGAGGCGAGCTGGAGCGTGCCGCAGATGAAGTCGGACGCCGGCGTTGCCGCAAACAGCATGCCCTTCTGCGTCGCCTTCTCGCCGGGCGAGAGTACGCCGGTGATTGCGGACGATCCGGACTTGACGATCGAGCCCAATGACTTCTCGACGATATTCGCCAAGCCGCCCTTCTTGTTGCCCGGCGTGGTGTTGGCGCTGCGGTCCGCTCCGCCGCGGGCCAGATAGGAATCGTACCAGGCCATCTCGCGGACCAGCGCGCGGCCGACGTCCTCGTTGATGGCGCGGCGGGTGAGCAACTGGATCGCGTCGCGCACTTCGGTGACTTCCGAGAACATCACGGTGGCGCCGGCGCGCACCAGCAGGTCGGCGGCGAATCCGACGGCAGGATTCGCGGTGACGCCGGAGAAGGCGTCGCTGCCACCGCATTGCAGGCCGATGACGAGATCGGCGGCCGGGCAGGTCTCGCGGGTGCGCTTGTTGAGGATCTTCAGGCGGGCTTCGGCCTGGGTCATGATCGCATCGACGATGGCGCCAAAACCGTCGAAGGCTTCGTCCTGCATGCGCACGATGGCGTTGCTGACGCCTTCCGGCACCAAACGCTCGGGCGCGAGCTTCTCGCAACCGAGGCTGATGACCAGGATCTCGCCGCCGAAGTTCGGGTTCTGCGCGATGTTTTGCAGCGTGCGGATCGGAATCACGGCGTCGGGCGCGTTGATGGCGACGCCACAGCCATACGCATGCGTCAGCGGCACGACGTCGTCGACATTCGGGTATTTCGGCAGCAGCTCGGCGCGGATGCGCTTCACCGCATATTCCATCGTGCCCTTGACGCATTGCACGGATGAGGAGATGCCGAGGATGTTCTTGGTGCCGACCGAGCCGTCGGAGTTGCGAAAGCCTTCGAACGTGAAACCATCGAGCGGCGGCAGCGGCGCGGGCACAGCGGTCGAGATTTCCAGCTTGTCGAGGGCAGGGGCCTCCGGCATGCGGATGCGCGCTTCGTCCACCCATTCCCCGGCCAGGATCGGCGCGAGCGCATGGCCGATCACCTCGCCGTAGCGGATGATCGGGGCGTCCTGCGGGATGTCGACCAGCGCCGTCTTGTGGCCTTGCGGCACGAAGGTACGCAGCGTCAGCCCGCTGGCGAAGCGGGAGCCGGCGGGAAGCCCGAAATCATTGACCACGATCGCGACGTTGTCGCGCTCGTTGAGCTTGATGTAGCGAGGCTGTTCTTTCGCTGCGACTGACTGGTCCATCTGCGCTTGCCTCCGAAGCCGTAGGGTGGGCAAAGGCGCAACGCGCCGTGCCCACCATCTTCACACCGAACGTAAGGCGGTGGGCACACTTCGCTTTGCCCACCCTACGATATCTTGCCCGTGGTTAGCCGGGAAAGGTATAGGCGGTCTTCACCGTCGTGTAGAACTCGCGGGCATAGGAGCCCTGTTCGCGGGCGCCGTAGCTCGAACCCTTCCGGCCGCCGAACGGCACGTGATAGTCGACGCCGGCGGTCGGCAGATTGACCATCACCATGCCGGACTCGCTGTTGCGCTTGTAGTGCGAGGCGTATTTCAGGCTGGTGGTGCAGATGCCGGAGGCAAGGCCGAACTCGGTGTCGTTGGAGATCGCCAGCGCCTCCTCGTAGTTCTTGGCGCGAATGACGGCGGCGACCGGGCCGAAGACCTCCTCGCGCGAAATGCGCATGTTGTTGTTGGCCTCGGTGAACAGCGCCGGCTGCAGGTAGTGGCCGGGCGTTTCGCGCTTGAGCAACTCGCCACCCCAGGCGAGCTTGGCACCCTCGTCCTGGCCGATCTTGATGTAGCGCAGGTCCTGGTCGAGCTGGCTCTGGTCGACCACGGGGCCGATATGCACGCCGGCCTTGAGCGCGTCGTCCACCGTCAGACCCTTCAGGCGCTCGGTCATCGCCGCAACGAAGCGATCATGGATGCCTTCGGTGACGATCAGGCGTGAGGACGCCGTGCAGCGCTGGCCTGTGGAGAAATAGGCGCCGTTAACGGCGACTTCGACGGCGGTCTTGAGGTCGGCGTCGTCGAGCACCACCAGCGGGTTCTTGCCGCCCATCTCGAGCTGGAATTTCTTCATGTTGCTCGAGGTCACGCAGGCCTGCGCGATCTTGCGGCCGGTCTGCACCGATCCGGTGAAGGTGATCGCGGCGACGTCGGGATGCTCGATCAGGGTCTGGCCGACCACGGAGCCCGAGCCGACCACGAGGTTGAACACGCCGGACGGGATGCCGGAGCGGGTGATGATCTCGGACAGCGCATGCGCCGAGCCTGGCACCAGCTCGGCAGGCTTGAACACCACGGTGTTGCCGTAGCAGAGCGCCGGGGCGATCTTCCAGGCGGGGATCGCGATCGGGAAATTCCAGGGCGTGATCATGCCGACGACGCCCATCGGCTCACGGGTGAGCTCGACGTCGATGCCGGGACGCACCGAGGCACCCTTCTCGCCGATCATGCGCAGCGCCTCGCCGGCGAAGAATGCGAAGATCTGGCCGGCGCGCGCGACCTCGCCGATACCTTCCGGCAGCGTCTTGCCTTCCTCGCGGGCGAGCAGGCGGCCGAGTTCTTCCTTGCGGGCGATGATCTCGAGCGAAATCTTGTTCAGCGCGTCGTAGCGCGCCTGCGGCGTCGACTGCGCCCAGGCGGGGAAGGCGGCCTTGGCGGCTGCGATGGCCTTCTCGGTCTGCGCCTTGTCGGCCTTGGCGTATTCGCCGACGACGTCGTTGGTGTTGGAGGGGTTGATGTTCTTGGTGACGGCGGCGCCATCGACCCATTCGCCGCCGATGAAGTTCTTCAGGATCGCAGTCATATCTCTTCCTCCGAATTTTCTAACGCACGAGGCAGGGACGCTTGTCGTCGAAGGTCCAGCCGGGGATCAGGTCCTGCATGGCAATAGCGTCATCGCGGGCGCCGAGTCCATGCTGCTTGTAGAGGTCATGCGCGGCGTCGATGGCGGCCCTGTCGATTTCGATACCCAGGCCCGGCCTCTCAGGCACGGCGATCTTGCCGCACTTGATCTGGAGTGGCTCCTTGGTCAGGGCCTGGCCGTCCTGCCAGATCCAGTGCGTGTCGATCGCGGTGACCTTGCCGGGGGCGGCGGCACCGACATGGGTGAACATGGCGAGCGAGATGTCGAAATGGTTGTTGGAGTGCGAACCCCAGGTCAAGCCGTTGTCGCGGCAGGTCTGGGCCACGCGCACCGAGCCTTGCATGGTCCAGAAATGGGGATCGGCCAGCGGAATGTCCACCGCGCCGAGGCGCAGCGCATGGGACAATTGCCGCCAGTCGGTCGCGATCATGTTGGTCGCGGTCGGCAGGCCGGTCGCACGGCGGAACTCGGCCATGATCTCACGGCCGGAGAAGCCACCTTCGGCGCCGCAGGGGTCCTCGGCATAGGCAAGGATGCCGTGCATGTCCTTGCAGAGGCCGACAGCCTCGTCGAGCGACCATGCGCCGTTCGGATCCAGGGTCACGCGCGCATTCGGAAAGCGCTTGGCGATCGCGGTGACGGCCTCGATCTCCTGCTCGCCGCGCAGCACGCCGCCCTTGAGCTTGAAATCGGCGAAGCCGTAATGGTCGTGGGTGGCTTCCGCGAGCCGCACCACGGTTTCCGGCGTCATCGCCTCCTGATGGCGGAGGTTGAACCATTCGGCCTTGCCGGTCTCGCCGCTGACATAGTCGAACTTGGTTTTACTGATGTCGCCGACGAAGAAGAGATAGCCGAGAGTCTCGACGCTGTTGCGCTGCTGGCCCTCGCCGAGCAGGGCTGCGACGGGCAGGTTGAGATGCTGACCGAGCAGATCGAGCAGCGCCGACTCCACGGCAGTGACGGCGTGGATCATGACGCGGAGATCGAAAGTCTGCTTGCCGCGGCCGCCGGCATCGCGATCGGCGAATGCGGTCCTGATATCGGCGAGGATGTTGTTCATCGCGCCGACGGTCTTGCCGATCACGAGATCACGGGCGTCCTGCAGCGTCTGCCAGATCTTCTGCCCGCCAGGCACCTCGCCGACGCCGGTGTGACCGGCATTGTCGGTGAGGATGACGATGTTGCGGGTGAAGAACGGCGCATGCGCGCCGCTCAGATTGAGGAGCATGCTGTCACGGCCTGCGACCGGGATCACCTGCATCGCGGTGACGACCGGTGCGCCAGTGATCTCGGTCTTGGCCATGCAGGCTCCTCCCTGTGTCGTTCGTTATTCTGCAGCCTGTTGTGACGATCGGATGGCGGGCAGATTCTTCACCAGCTCCGTGACTTCCGCGATCTCCTGCTCGGTGAGGTCGGTCAGCGGCGGGCGGACCGGGCCGGAATCACGGCCGATCACCTTCATGCCGGCCTTGATGATCGAGACCGCATAGCCCTTCTTGCGGTTGCGGATCGCGATCAGCGGCAGGATGAAGTCCTTCAAGCCGGCGTGGATCGTCGCGTGATCGCGCTTGCGCACGGCGGCATAGAAGTTGGTGGCGAATTCCGGAACGAAGTTGAACACCGCCGAGGAGTAGGTGGTCACGCCCATGTCGAGATAGGGCAGCGCGAAGGTCTCCGCGGTCGGCAGGCCGCCGATATAGGTCAGGCGGTCGCCGAGCTTGGTGTAGACCCGGGTCATCAGCTCGATGTCGCCGATGCCGTCCTTGTAGCCGACGAGGTTGGGGCAGCGTTCGGCGAGGCGGGCGAGCGTATCGGGCTGGAGGATGGCGTTGTCGCGATTGTAGACGATGACGCCGATCTTCACGGAGGCGCATATCGCTTCCACGTGGGCAGCAAGGCCATCCTGCTCCGCATGGGTGAGATAGGGCGGCAGCAGCAACAAGCCGTCGGCGCCGGCCTTCTCCGCGCCGATCGCGATCTCGCGCGCGGTGGCGGTGCCGTAGCCGGTGCCGGCGAGCACGGGGACGCGGCCCTTGGTCTCGTCCACGGCGATCTTGACCACCTGCGGAACCTCGGCCGCCGTCAGCGAGAAGAACTCGCCGGTGCCGCCGGCGGCGAACAGGCCTGCGACGTCATAGCCGCAGAGCCAGTCCATGTTGGCGCGGTAGGTCGTCTCGTCGAAGGAGTAGTCCGCCTTGAACGGCGTGACGGGGAAAGACAGCAGGCCGGATCCGATCTTCTGGGCCATTTCCTGCGGGGTCATCTTGCTCATGGGCGCTGCTCCCTGGTCTCATGTTGTGGAGGACGCCAAGGCTGCGCGTCCATGCGCCGTGGTTTAGGAGACCGTTCGATGCGGGTCCAAGCCAAAGCCTATATCGACCGATGCGAATTCAGCATCAATCTTCCATCACCTCCGCGGAGGACAATTCGCTCGCGATCTTGACGAGGGCCGACAGCAGCGGGTTCTCGTCTTCGCGGCGCCAGACCATGAACAGTTCGACGGGGACGCGGGTGCGCAGCTTCAGCGGCCGCAGGCGGACGTCCGCGATCTTCAAGCTCGCCGCCGCCGCGGGCACGATGGCAAGGCCGAGGCCGGCGCGCACCATGGCGAGGATCGAGTGGATCTGGCTCAGGTGCTGGACATAGCGCGGCAGGATGTCGGCGCGGGTGAACAGCGCCACCAGTACGTCGTGGAAGTAGCGGCTCTCATAGGGCGAATACATCACGAAAGGCTGGTTGTCGAAATCCTTGATTGTGATGGTCTCGGCATTCGCCAGCGGATGCTTTTTCGGGATCGCGGCGAGCAAGGGCTCGGCGACGACGCGGCGGCTGGCGATTTCGGGGCGCGCGATCGGGGGCCTGAGCAGGCCGGCATCGATCTGGCCCGAGGTCAGCGCCTCGAACTGGTCGCCCGACACCATCTCCTTCAGTGAGAAGTCCACCTCGGGCAGCTTGGCGCGGCAGGCGGCGACGAGCTCGGGGAGGAAGCCGTAGGCGGCGGCCGCGGTGAAGCCGATCTTCAGCGAGCCGGACTTGCCGAGCGCGATACGGCGGGCGACCTGCGAGGCGCTTTCCGCAAGCTTCAGGATGCGCCGCGCTTCCGGCAGGAAGCTGCGCCCGGCCGGCGTCAGGCGCACCGAGCGGCTGGTACGCTCCAGCAGCGGCGCATCGATGATGTGCTCGAGCACCTGGATCTGCCGGGACAGCGGCGGCTGGGTCATGTTCAGCCGCGCGGCGGCGCGGCCGAAATGCAATTCCTCTGCCACCGTGACGAAACAGCGGAGCTGGTTGAGGTCGAACATCGATACATGCCTTAGATGGATAAGGCGTTTCCCCGGCGCTTCTAGCATCGATTACTCCCAAAACAAAGACGGCGGCCGTGAAGCCGCCGTTAAGTTGCCTGGTCAAGCTCCCATGGGAGCCCTCAGGAGGAACGTTTGAGCACCACGCGCTCGATCTTGCCGACGACCACGAGATAGGCGAATGCGGCCACCAGCGCATTGGCGCCGACGAATATCAGCGCTCCGTTGAAGGAGCCGGTCGCGGCCAGGATGTAGCCGATCACGATCGGAGTGCTGATCGAGGAGAGATTGCCGAAGGTGTTGAACAGGCCGCCCGAGACGCCGCCGGCTTCCTTCGGCGAGGTGTCGGAGACGACAGCCCAGCCGAGCGCGCCGATGCCCTTGCCGAAGAAGGCGAGCGCCATGAAGCCGACCACCAGCGCCTGGCCGTCGACATAGTTGCAGGCGATGATCGACATCGACAGCAGCATGCCGCCGACGATCGGGATCTTGCGCGCCATCGTCAACGAGCCGGTCTTGCGCAGGATCGCGTCGGAGATGACGCCGCCGAGCACGCCGCCGATGAAGCCGCACAGCGCCGGCAGCGTCGCGACGAAGCCGGCTTGCAGGATCGAGAGGCCGCGCTCCTTGACGAGATAGACCGGGAACCAGGTCAGGAAGAAATAGGTCAGCGTGTTGATGCAGTACTGGCCGAGATAGACGCCGAGCATCATGCGGTTGGAGAGCAGCTGGCGGATATGGTCCCATCCCGGACCGGAAGCGGCCGCGCGTTCATGCTTCAGGTCGTCTTTGGGAGCGTCGAGGTCGACCAGCGCACCACCTGCCTTGATGTAGTCGAATTCGGCCTCGTTGACGCCGGGGTGCTCTTTCGGCCCGTAGACGGTCTTGATCCAGACCATCCCCATGATGATTCCGAGCGCACCCATCACGAAGAACACGTAGCGCCAGCCGTAGCCGTGTGCGATCCAACCCATCAGCGGCGCGAAGATCACGGTGGCGAAATACTGCCCGGAATTGAAGAACGCCGACGCGGTCCCGCGCTCGTTGCTCGGAAACCAGGCCGCGACGATGCGAGCATTGGCGGGGAACGAGGGCGCTTCGGCGATACCGACAAGGAAGCGCAAGCCGAACAGCACGACGATCGCGGTGCCGGCGCTGAAGAATCCGACCCAGCCCTGCAGCGTCGTGAACAGCGACCAGACGATGATGCTGAACGCATAGACGAGGCGGGAGCCGTAGCGGTCGAGCAGCCAGCCGCCCGGCACCTGTGCGATCACATAGGACCATCCGAACGCCGAGAAGATGTAGCCCATCGCGACCGGATCGAGATGCAGCTCCTTGGAGAGCGCGGGGCCCGCGATCGACAGCGTGGCGCGGTCGGCATAATTGACGGTCGTGACCAGGAACAACATGGTCACGATGAACAGCCTGACGCGAGACCTTCTCACGTCCGCTGCGGACATCACTGCGCTCATTGCGCGCCTCCTTAGAACTCGAAACGTTTCCCCACTGCGACTCCTAGAGGTGCGCGCGGCAAAGTGTCCAAGTTCAAGGCAGTATCGATCGATGCCGATTTTGGATTGATGGAACGGGAGTCGACGTCATCCGAGTTCTATAACGAGGGATGGAGCGCTCTTTGCGCGGATTTCGAACTCGAATGACCGCGTTTTCTGCAACTTCGTCAGTTGCGTCTTGAGGCCCTTCACATCATTTGTGAAGTGCAGCGTATAGTCGCCGTCGCCTCGGACACTCACGATGTTCTCTATCGTATCGCTATCCGGGTTCCCGTACTTGCCGTCAGCCGATATCACGTAGTGCTTTGCGGGAAACGACCTGAGGAACTTCTCGGTGATGTTGCGGTCGCTACCATGGTGCGGCATCTTCAAGATGTCGAGCTTCGAAGGCAGATCTAGACCTGCGTCCTTGAAGCCATCGACGATCTCGTCCCCGCGCGCGTCGCCGGTCAGCAAGATCTTACGTTTGGCGATTTCGACCAGCATCACGAGGCTCGACAGGTTTGTTGGGGACTCGTCAAGATCGTCGCGGAACAACGCAGCGAGCGCTGCGGCGTTGCCGGATTCGCTCTTCCATTTTTGTCGAAATGCGTCCAGCCGCGATTTAATCGGTCCGACGAGCGTGACCTTGGCGCCGTCCACGACTTTGCTCCCGCTCTTCGAGGATAAGGTGCCACCGAACGGCTCGTTTCCGCTGAGCTGAAGTTTAGTCAGATAGTCCCGCAGCTCACGGCCCTGGCCGATGCTGGCAAGAACGGCAACCGCGCGCTGGTCGAGCGAGCCGTTGCCTATATTGAGTTGGGGATCGGCACTGGCCATCGCCACCTGAGCCTTCGCTTGCGTGCCGGCGAGAGACGTCATGCCTGCCTGCAAGCTGGCGGAACTGCCGACGATGTCACGGAAGCTGTTGTGCCAAAATCGCTTGATTTCGAGAAAGTCCGCGGCACCGTCCTCCTGTTCGGCGAGCCCTTTGGTCATCTGCAAGATTCCCGTGACGTGGTCTTCGTCGACATGGCTCAGCATGGCAAGATCGACCGCCAGTTCGGAATCGTCGCCTCGCAACTCTTCCAATCGCGGTTCAATGTCTGTTTCCAAACTCCCTTCGGCCCGCCGTCGATGATCCAGAGACGCTTCCTGTTCTTCCAGGAGTATTGAATAAGCAGGGCATCGCCGTGCTTTGCATTCAAGGCCTCAAATCGAATCATGACGGCTCCTAGACGGATTGCAGCGCGCGTAGCACGTCGAGCATGCCTGCCCCCTGGAAGCTAGCTTCGCGGCCGAGATCAGTGGCCGTCTTGCAGAGGATTTGCTTGATCATGGTTGGCCTGCCGATCAGCTCGCGGTGGCGCGCCATCAGCAATGCCGCTGCGCCGCTCACATGCGGCGCTGCCATGCTTGTCCCATCCATGCGCTTTGAACCGAGATTCGGTATGGGAGCCGTGATCTTCTCTCCAGGAGCGACCAGATCCGGCTTGCGCCGTCCGTCTCCGGTCGGCCCTCTACTCGAGAAGTAGCTCACGCCGTATGTGTGGGGCTCGCTGCGATGAGTTGAACCTACCGTAATCACGGCGTCTGCATTCCCCGGATCCGTGATGCTCGCGACGCGGTAGCTTCCAAAGTCGCCGCCGCCTGTTTCGGGATGCTGGTTGAATCCCTGATTCCCGGCCGCCGCGACCACCACCACCCCGTCGCCGACAAGTCTGGAGCATTCGTCGCAGATCGGAGTACGTCCACAGGCGTAACTCATGACCTCGTGCCGTATAGAGAGGCTTAGGTTGACGCCATGGATGACCGGATTTGCGCGAAAACGATTGAGATGCGCAACGACCTGCAGCGCCGCCATGATCACGAACTCTTCCGCCTCACCGTTCTGGTCAAAGACACGAAAATCGTAAAGGGTAAGGTCGGGGCAGATTCCGAAGAGAGGGCCGTTATCGTCATTGTCCTGCTCGGGCCAGTTTCCCGCCAGAATGCCGGCAACGTGTGTGCCGTGCTCTTGCGAGGGTGGCTCGTACCTGTCGTAAGGGACCGTAATCAGTGGCAGCAACATGTCCCAATCAACTTCCCGGCCAAGGTTGACCCGGCGCGTAAGATCCACAAGCTCCTGCTGTTGCTGTTGGGTGACGACGACTTGTCGCCCGCCCGAGGTCTTGAAGCGGCCACTTTGAAGCGCGAGCAACGTTCGCAAGTATGTGAAGTCATATGTTTTCTTGATCCTCGAGTGCTCGGGCAGAATGCCCTCTCCGGGCTCTGAATACTTGCTCCTAGCGCGGTCAAGAAAAGCAACATGGGTGGCGTCGATGCCGCAGTCGATGACGGCCCAGGCGATCCCCTTCGTATTGATCTTGAACAAGTTGTGTGCCGCGTCCGCCTTCACGGCTTGCCGGGACTGAAACAGCGACACAGTCGTGCGGCGATTGAGTGATATGCTCCAAATCAGCTTTCCGTCCTCGTCGCCGGGAATTTGCTTGAACCGGCGGAATTGGCTCAGAAATCCTTCCGTGATGCTCCTGATATCCCGAAAATTATTGGCGTCGGTTTGCAGAACTTCGGCCAGGTCTTCGGGATCGGGACGCTCGCGCCAACTGTCGATGAACCCAGCCAAGACAATGAAGCGGAAGTAATCCCATTGTTGGCTGGTATTGACGACGGTCTTGAACTTCGTTCGCTGCGTTTCCAGTTGCGACAGCCGCTCTTCGACCTCCTGGAAAGAACGCAATTGCATGGGAAGGTCACGCCACCAGTTCGTCATGGGAATGACGACGCGCATCAGCTCTGCAAATGTCAGCTTGGCTACAACCGAGGACCTGCTGTACGCGATCATCGTCTCGCTTTTGAGCGTGCTGGTCGTTCTGCCGGAGTTCCTGTGATAGCGCAGCAATCGCTGCTCAAGCGACTGCGCAATGGCACCGGGCGCGTGTCCCGTCTTGGGAGTTAGGATGATGTCGACGCGCACCCCCTTGTCGGCCTTGGCGTAGGCCAGCCAAACGTCCGGCAGGATGGGGCTATCTTGCGTGAAGCGCTGGTGACCAAATGTCCTGAAAATGAGGCTTCGCCAAGTGTCCTCCGACAGACGCGGTGATTCCTGGTCCCGGCCTCGCGAAGCTTGGGTCGCCGATCTGCTACGCTGCGTGGGACCTCGCGGTCGCTTCTTGGCCGGACCTCTCGCTGATCGCTTCGCCAAGGCAGCCTCCTCCGTGTGACGTAGGCGGGCGTGCGAGCATTTGGTCTGACCCAAGCCCCTGCGCCCAACTTTAGCGTGCATTGGCGAAGTCGTGCATTCAATTTAGGCCGGAGAGGTCGCCTGCGCCATTTTGGCGCAGGTGCCTACTGCTGCGCCGCCGGCAGCAGCGGCGCGAGCAGCCCGCGTGTCACGCCCGGCGGTGCCGCATCCAGCCCCAGCACGGCGCTTGCGGCCGGCAGTGCCGCGTCCGCCATCGCGGCGTGGCCTTCGGCGCTCGGATGCACGGCGCCGCCATAGACGGCGGAGAGCACGCCCCAGGTCGCGTCGTGGATGTCAGTCGGCTGGCTTGCTGCCGGCAAGCCTTGCGGATAGGTCATCGCGGCGAAATAGCTGTCATTGGCGTCGCGGATCCAGCGCGCGCGCGGCAGATAGGCGCGGAATTCGGAGGCGCCGCGGCCGCACAGCATCGGCTGGCTCGCCGCGCTCACGATGTCAGGATTGAAGCTCTGGCCGTTCTCGGCAAAGCAGGTGCGGTCGAATTCGGGATCGTTGCCCGAATGCGCGCAGAAGCCGTGATCGGCGAACGCCGCCTGATGCGAATCCACGAAGGTCATGCGGTCGGCCTCGGGATCGCGGCACAGCGCGCCGCGGGTGCAGGTGGCGAGCCCCTTCAGTTGCGGCAGGAATTCGGTGTCGACGAAGGTCGAAACGCGGGCGAGGCGCTGCGGATCGGCGTTGAAGGACGGATGAATGTCGAACCCGGCGCGGCCGCCGCGGCAAGGCACGCCGCCATCGGCGAGCGCCGGGTTGGCGTAGGAGACGTAGACCACATGCGAGAGGTCGCCGCCGACCAGCGGCTTCAGCGCCTCGCGCAGCTTGACGAAATTCTGCGGCAGTTCGCGCGCCAGCGCATCGCGGGAATCATCGACGCTCGCCATCACGCCGGAGCGCCGGAATATCGCGCGCTCGGTTGCGGTCTCCACGATAACGTCGGCGACGAGGCCCGAGAAATAGACGTCGTTGGCGCCGACCGAGAGCAGCACGAGGTCGAGCGTGCGCTCGGGCTGGCGTTTCCTGGCGGCGGTGAGCGCCTCGCGCAGCTCGGCGACCTGCGCGTTCACGCTGATGTTGCAGACGCCGGTCTTGCCGGGCGGGCATTCACGGGCACGCTGCGAGCCGAGCAGCCCGTCGCTGATGCTGGCGCCAGTGCAGGCGAGCGGCAGAAACGTCACCGCGACGTGGGTGTAGCGTACCGCGAGCGCCAGCGCGGTGCGGGCCTGGTAGCTGTAGAGCGATCGATGGCAGGGCGAGTTGAACCAGAGCGCGCTGTAGCGCTGCCAGTTGGCAAGCGTATCCGGCGCTTCGCAGGCGCGGCCGCCCTTGAAGCCGGCGCGGCTCGGCCGGTAATACTGCGCGCCGGCGGTGCCGAGATAGGAGCGGAAGCAAAAACCTTCGTCCGACAGCGCCAGCGGCCGGTCCGGATTGCCTTCGCCCGAGGCGATGCTGTCTCCGAGGCCAGCGACGAAGATGTCGCGGACCTGGATCTCGGTCTGGACCCGCTGGGTTGGATCGGAGCCGGAGGAGACGTCGACGGTCGCGACCGTCTGCTTGCCGTAGCGGACCCGCAGATTGATCGGCTCGGCGCAGTCGAAGGTGGATTGTTGCGGCCCGTCGCCGTCGTCGAACGACCAAGCGCAGGTGGCGCCGACCGGCACCGCGCCGGCGAGACGCACGGTGACGGGATGGTCGAGGGGGGTGAGGTAGTTTTCCTTCGTGTTGTCGCGGGTGCAGGGCTGGTTGACCCGGCCCTGGAGGTCGATGCAGAGCCGGTTGACCATGTTCCGGGCCCAGCCGCGGCCCTCGCTCTGGAGCTCCAGCGATTGCTCGGCGGCGAGGATGCTGCGGTTACGTGCGTTCTCGACATGGAGCAGGAAGTCGCGCTCTTCGCGGAACAGCCGGAAGCGGTTGCGCACCTCCCAGCTGATCTGCATGGCGCCTGCGTCCTGCGCGGCCGCCCGCTCCAGCGGCAGGGCGGTGAGGAGCCCGGCGAGCAGCAGGGCACCAGCGAGGAAACGGCGAAGGGATACAGGGATCATGGCCCGCATTTTCAACGGCAAAGTTGAGGCGGAAATAAGAGAGTTGCTCTCCGCGTGCAACATCGGTCTGACGGTTTTGCTGGCCGGCGTCTAGCGGACTATCGTTGGAGCATGATCTTTCCGGAAAACCGCTTCGCACTTTTCCGCATCATGCTCAGCGCTTGCTGGCCTGCCGCAGCGACCGCTCGCGCTCAATCGCTGCCACCTGCTTGGGCAGGTTGGCCTGCGCGCAGGCCTCCGCCAGCCTTCGGCGCTCCTGCCAGGGCTCCACCACATTCATCCAGAGCTCGCGTGTGCCCATGATGGAGATGGCCAGTCCGAACGGGATCACGAAATAGAGAATGCGGAAGACAAGGAGCGTGGCCAGAAGCTGCTCGCGGCCGAACTCCGGCAGCGCCACCAGCATGGCGGCGTCGAACACGCCGAGCGAACCGGGGGCGTGGCTGGCAAAGCCGAGCAATGTCGCCAAAATGAACACCACCGAGAGCGACAGGAAGTCGATCTGCGGCGTGGCCGGCACCAGAAGGTACATCGCCAGCGCGCAGAATCCGAGATCGACGACGCCGATCAGGATCTGCACCAGCGTCAGCGGCGCTGACGGCAGCACCACCTTCCAGCCCTTCTGACCCAGCTCGCGGCGCTTCTCGCCCATGCACAGCCAGACCAGATACGCGCCGATCGAGGCGAGGCCGCCGAGCGCAATCAGCCGGTTGATCGACGACGGCAGCTGATCCATGTAGGAGGCGGCATCCGGATGGATGGCCATGCCGATCGAGAGCACGAAGATGTTACCGAGCCAGAAGGTCAGGCCCGACAGGAAGCAGATTTTTGCGACATCGATCGCATTCAGCCCGTAATCCGAATAGATCCGGAAGCGGATCGCGCCGCCGGTGAAGACGGTGGCGCCGATATTGTGGCCGATCGAATACGATGTGAAGCTGGAGAGCGCTGCGATGCGATAGGGCACGTGCTTCTTGCCGATCGTTCGCAGTGCAAAAAAATCGTAGAAGGTCAGCGTACAGAACGCGAAGCATACGCAGATCGCCGCCAGCCCGATGTTACCGCGGGGGATCTCGGTCAACGCGGTCAGGATGACCCCGGTGTCGATGCCCTTGAGCGTCCGTACCAGCGTGGTGATCGCGAACGCAATGATGAAGACGCTCGCCGCAACGCCGAGTCGCCGCCAGCCGATCCATCTCTTGAAGCCGCGCTTCAGCGCGGTCAGCAGTCCGTGCATTCATCCTCCCGGCGGGGGGCAAGACCGACCAGGCCAGACATTGGCTGGTCGGATGCGATCAGTGCCCGATGTGGGCTTGGATCGCTAGGCATGATGTAGCTCATTTAAGGCAAAAACAGTGACTTGTGCAGCCCTTGACAAGGATAGGTTCTGCCTTGGACCAGCTTGGACCAGCCACTTTGTCATACGCGGTTCACATCGGACGCGCGTTAAGCATATGAGTCGTGGGATCGGTCGCGTCCGTCCGTGACATGGTCTCAGATCCTGCACGGCCAGCATTGTTCCAGCGCAAGGGATGCGGGCTTTTTTGGAACGACGGTGCCGCGCGCTGGTTAGTGCCGCATCAGCAATCGAACATGGCGGAATAACCGGCTTCTCCTGCAAGCCGGTGCCTCCGTGTTCCCACAACCCGAGAGGATCGGACCGATGGGATTGTTCACAAAAGACATCAAAACCATGAACGACCTGTTCGTGCATCAGCTCCAGGACATCTATTACGCCGAGCAGCAGCTCACCAAGGCTCTGCCGAAAATGGCGGATAAAGCGACCGATCCGCAGCTGAAGCAGGGCTTTTTGACGCACCTCGAAGAAACCAAAGAGCACGTGAAGCGCCTTGAGGAAGTGTTCAAGATGCACGGTGCGCAGGTGAAGGCGGTCGATTGCCCGGCGATCGACGGCATCATCGAGGAAGCCGACGAGACCGCCGGCGAAGTCGCCGACAAGGCGGTGCTCGACGCCGCGCTGATCAACGCGGCACAGGCGGCGGAGCATTATGAGATCGTCCGCTACGGCAGTCTGATCGCCTGGGCGAAGCAACTCGGCCGCAACGACTGCGCCAACGTGCTCGCCAAGACGTTGGAAGAAGAGAAAGCGACCGACAAGAAGCTGACCACGCTCGCCGAGAGCAAGGTGAACCTGCGCGCGGCGAGCTAGGGCAAGGCGCGGCCTGGATCAGGACAGAGCGTCGCGCGGCCGTTCGCGCGACGCTCGCGCATCACATATCCATCATGCATTCATCATTCGATCGTTGTCGTAACATGACGGCGGGTTGGAAGCGTATCGTTCGCATGGGGCTGCAACCGAGATGGCAGCATGCGAGTAAGCACCGTCAAATACGAAGCCTTCGGAACCGGCGCGCCGCATGCCGGCTCGCGCCTTGCGACATCCCTCACCCTTGCCGCGATGAGCCTTGGTTATGGCGTGGTGCAGCTTGACGTCACCATCGTCAACACCGCGCTCGATGCAATGGGCAGGACGCTCGGAGGCGGCGTCGCCGAGCTGCAATGGGTGGTCAGCGCCTACACCATTGCGTTTGCCGCATTCATCCTGACGGCCGGCGCGCTCGGCGACCGCATCGGCGCCAAGCGCGTCTTCATGGCGGGATTCGCCATCTTCACCGTGGCCTCGCTCGCCTGCGCGTTGTCGCCCAATGCGACCGTGCTGATTGGGGCGCGGCTGGTCCAGGGCCTGGCGGCGGCGATCCTGGTGCCGAACTCTCTTGCCCTGCTCAATCATGCCTATCCGGACGACCGCGAGCGCGGCCGCGCCGTTGCAATCTGGGCCGCCGGTGCGAGCCTCGCGCTCACTGCCGGCCCCTTCGTCGGCGGCGCGCTGATCACGCTGGTCGGCTGGCGCGCGATCTTCCTGGTCAATCTGCCGGTCGGACTCATTGGCATGTGGCTGAGCTGGCGATACGCCAGCGAAACCACGCGGGCTCGCTCGCGCGAGATCGATCTGCCGGGCCAGCTCGCGGCAATTGGTGCGCTGGGGGCGCTCGCCGGCGCGATCATCGAAGGTGGCGCGCTTGGCTGGGACCATCCAGCTGTGATCGCGGCCTTCGTCGCAGCCGCAATTCTCGCCGTGCTCTTCGTCTGGCGCGAGAGCCGTGCGGCACAGCCGATGTTGCCGCTGTCGCTGTTCAGCCACCGGCTGTTCGCGCTGACCTCGCTCGTCGGCCTGCTCGTCAACATCGCGATCTACGGCCTGATCTTCGTGCTCAGCCTGTATTTCCAGAGGATCAACGGGCTGTCGGCATGGTGGACCGGTCTCGCCTTCGTGCCGATGATGGGCGTGGTGCTGCCGGTCAATCTGCTGGCGCCGCGCCTCGCCGAGCGGATCGGCCCGTGCCCGACCATCGTCGTCGGCGCCTGCGTCTCGGCGCTCGGTTGCGTCGGCCTGCTCTGGATCGAAGCCGGCACGAGCTATTGGGCGATCTTTGCGCAGATGATCGCGATCAGCAGCGGACTTGGGCTGCTGGTGCCGCCGCTGACCTCGACCTTGTTGGGCAGCGTCGAGAAGGCACGCTCCGGTATCGCTGCGGGCGTGCTGAACGCGACGCGACAAACCGGGAGCGTGCTCGGCGTCGCGCTGTTCGGCTCGCTGGTGGCCTCGGAGGGCGCGTTCATGATGGGCCTGCACCTGTCGCTGGTCGTGTCGGCGGCCGTGCTGCTGCTCGCCGCCGCCGTGATCGGCCTCGGCGCGCCGGCGCGCGGATGAACAATCCGAGCGAATGCACACAGCTTCCGTTCACCATCCCCGAAACGGGCGTGTAGCCGGTTACCGACTGTCCATCTCTGTCGGTTCAAGTGCGGGTCGATAGGGGCCCGCAATGTATCAAGTTCTCTACTGTCTCACCGAGGAGCACGACTGGCGGCTCGTCGCGCTTGGCGGCGCGGTGTGCCTTCTCGCAAGCGCGGCGGCGATCAGCCTGTTTCACCGGGCGCGCGCGACGCACGGCTCCGGGCGCCTGGTCTGGATCGCCCTGGATGCCGCCGTCAGCGGATGCGGCATCTGGGCGACGCATTTCATTGCGATGCTCGCCTACGGGCCGGGCGGCGCCGGCGCCTACAACATCCCGGTGACGATCCTTTCGCTGATCCTCGCGATCTCCTTAACCTTCGTGGGGCTGAGTCTGGCGGCATCCTCCGCGCGCGCGCCGTGGATCGTGCTCGGCGGCGCCATCGTCGGCACCGCGGTCGCGACGATGCATTATACCGGCATGGCGGCGCTGGAGATGCCGGCACGCGTCGACTGGATCGGGAGCACGGTTGCCGCCTCGGTGCTGTTCGGAATTGTCTTTGCGGCGCTCGCGCTGTTTGTCGCTGCGCGGCGCGACGACCTGTTCCATGCGCTAACCGCGAGCACCCTGCTGACGGTCGCCATCGTCGCACATCATTTCACCGCAATGGGCGCCGTCGTTCTGACGCCGGATCCGACGCTCGCGACCAGCGGGTTATCGATCCCGGCGGCCTCGTTGTCCTTCTTCACAGCGGGTGCCGCGGTCGCGATCATCGCGATTGCGCTCGTGGCCGCGCTGCTCGACCGCCGCGCCAAGGGCGAATTGGGCCGCCAGCGGATCGTGCTGGACACGGCGCTCGAGAACATGTCGCAGGGACTGTGCATGTTCGATGCGGACGGCAAGATCATCCTGTTCAACGAGCGCTATGCCGCGATGCTCGGCCGCACCGACATCCTGCTCACCGGCCGGCTGCTCGTCGACGTGCTGCGAGAGGAGCAGGCGAAGGGTCAGTGGCAGGGCGATGCCGGCGAATTCTTCGCCCGCCTCGTCGCCGACGCGCGCGAGAGCCGCACCACGACGGACGTCGTGACCAGGTTCGGCCGCTCCATCCGGGTCGTGAACCAGCCGATGCAGGGCGGCGGATGGGTCGCGACCTTCGAGGACATCACCGAATGGCTGGAGGCCCAGGCCAAGATCTCGCACATGGCCCGCCATGACGCGCTGACCAGCCTGCCGAACCGTGTGCTGTTCCACGAGCAGCTCGTGCAGGGACTGCGCCGGACCAGATCGGGCGACCAGCTCGCGGTGCTTTGTCTCGATCTCGATCACTTCAAGGACATCAACGACTCGCTCGGCCATCCCATCGGCGACGCGCTGCTCAAGGAGGTCGGGCGCAGGCTGAAGGCCACCGTCGGCGAGAGCGACACGGTGGCGCGGCTCGGGGGCGACGAGTTCGCCGTGGTTCAGATCGGACGTTCGGAGGAAACCGCGGCAAGATCCCTTGCCGGCCGCCTGGTCGAGGTGATCTCGGCGCCCTATGAGATCGACGACCATCAGATCATCATCGGCGTCTCGATCGGCATCTCGCTGTCGCCGCAGGACGGCAGCAATCCCGACGAGCTGTTGAAGAACGCCGACCTCGCGCTGTATCGCGCCAAGGCTGACGGCCGCGGCACCTATCGGTTCTTCGAGACCGGCATGGATGCGCGCGCGCAGGCGCGGCGTCTGCTGGAGATGGACCTGCGCGCCGCCCTGCAACGCGACGAGTTCGAGGCTTACTATCAGCCGATCCGCGACGTCGTCAGCGGTCGCGTCGTCGCGTTCGAGGCGCTGCTGCGCTGGAACCATCCAGAGCGCGGCCTGATCGCGCCGATGAACTTCATTCCGCTGGCCGAAGAGACCGGACTGATCATCCAGCTCGGCGAATTCGTGCTGCGCTCCGCCTGCACGGACGCGGCCACCTGGCCCGACGATGTCGACGTCGCCGTCAACCTGTCGCCGGTGCAGTTCAAGAATCCGAACCTGATCGCATCCGTGACCGAGGCGCTGGTCGCGTCCGGACTCGACGCGCGCCGTCTCGAGCTCGAGATCACCGAATCCGTGCTGCTCCAGAACAGCGAGGCGACGCTGGCCACGCTGCACGACCTCCGCGCCATGGGCGTACGCATCTCGCTCGACGATTTCGGCACCGGCTATTCATCGCTGAGTTATCTGCGCAGCTTCCCCTTCGACAAGATCAAGATCGACCGCTCCTTCGTGTCGGAACTCGCGACGCGTGAGGATTCCATGGCGATCATCCGCGCCGTGACCGGGCTGGGCCGGAGCCTCGGCATCGTCACCACGGCTGAGGGGGTGGAGAACGACGCGCAGCTCGAGCTGCTCCGGCGCGAAGGCTGCACCCAGGCGCAGGGCTATCTGTTCAGCAAGCCGCGGCCCGCTGCCGATGTCGCGATCATGCTGGACCGACCGCCGTTGCGCGCGACCGCCTGAGGTTAGCCGCGGCGCAGTGCGAAATGCGCGCCGCAGAACGCCATCACGGCACCGAGGCCTAGCGCGGCAATCCCCGCCAGCACGCCCGAGACCGTCGGCACCGGGCTCGGCGCCGAGGCCACCTGGCCTGCGCCCGCAAGCAGCAGCACGCCGACCGCGATCAGGAATTGCCGCATCCGTTGCGGGATCTGGCCCGAGACGGCGCTCTGCATCAATGTCGCCGTGAAATAGCCGCCGGAGAAGCCGACGGAGGCGATCAGCCACCAGGCGATCGCCGCGCCCGCCGGTATGAACTCGTGCGTATCCGAGTGCCAGAGGCCGCCGAGGTCGAGCCCGTAGCGCGCGCCCAGCATGTGCACGGCGAGCGCGAGCAGCACGCCCGAGATCACGGCGGCGCCGAGAATCAGGCGGCGCGGAAAAAAAATCGTCTCAGCCATGTCCCGCTTGTAGGATGGGGCAGGGCGCTCACGCAAGCGGATCGCAGATGGGATCGCCCGGATTGGATCGATTGTGAAGATGCAGGATTCGGGAGCTGAGGCGGCTGCGGGCGCGAGCTACGCCTACAAGGCGTCGCTGATCGGCTCGGCGCATCGCTTCGAACTGACGGAGGAGGGGCTGTCCTGGCACATCGGCGGCCGTTCGGCCCTGTGGCGTTATGACGAGATCAGTGCAATCCGGCTGTCGTTCCGCCCGGTGTCGATGCAGCAGCACCGCTTTCGCGCCGATGTCAGCCACACCGGTGGCGGCCGTATCGCGATCCTCTCGACGAGCTGGCAAACCGCGGCCCTGATGGCGCCGCAGGACAATGGTTTTCGCGACTTCATCGTCGCGTTGCACGCGCGCATGGCGCAGGCCGGCAGCCGCGCCGAATTGACCGCGGGCCTCGGCCGCAGGACCTACGCGACAATGCTGGCTTTTCTTGCGGTGCTTGCAGTGGCGATGACGGGGCTCCTGATCCGCGCGCTCGCGATCGGCGAATTCGCCGGGGCGCTGTTCATCATCGGCTTTGCCGCGCTGTTCGCCTGGCAGATCGGCCGGTTCGTCCGGCGCAACCAGCCGCGGAGCTACAGCTTCGATCGCGTGCCGAGCGCCTTGCTGCCCTAAATAGCCTTGCTGCCTTGGGTGCAATGGGCCGCAACCAAACGTGACTTCGCGCCGTTGCGGCGGTGTCGCATCGTGCTGCCATGTCAACCATGGACCGCGGCACGCGTAGGCCTTCGGCGGATGAGATCTCCGAGATCAACCGCGCACATCTGATCGATACGCCGCTGCAGCCGGCGGACCTCCTGTTCATGTTCGGCACCCGAGAGGACGTCACGCTGCGGGCCGATACGGCGGCGCGACTATGGCGCCAGGGCTATTTCCGCTGGTCGATTGTCAGCGGCGGCGTGACGGCGGGCTCGGAGCAATCCGAGTGCATGATCATCAAGGCGGCGATGGTCGCGGCGGGCATTCCGGCCGACCGAATTCTCGAGGAACATCGTGCCCGAAACACCGGCGAGAACGTGATCCTCTCGCTGCCGATCATTGACGCGGCGCTCGGGCTGCACAATGTCCGCAGCGTGATCTGTCTCGGCAACACCTGGACCGCGCGGCGCTATCCGATGACGCTGCACCGGCACTGGCTGGAGGTCGAGAAAATGCTGCTCACGGTCGACAGCTTTGCGACGCCGCGCGCGCTCTGGCACACCGATCCCGAATTTCGCCGCCGCATGCTGCACGAATGGGACAAGATCGAGCCTTACAAGGCGAGGGGCTTCATCGCGGAATGGCCCGAGGCCTGAGCGGAGGAACGGCATCAGATTATTGCTTGACGCGTTTTCTTGACGCGAACCGGTACCCACTTCGCTCGAGAACGCTTTAGCTACTCCGTCGAGTCGAAATCCTCTTCCTTGGTGCCGAGCAGCGATGCGATCGTGCGCAGGCCGGAATCGAGCTGCTCGAACGAGGGCGGGGCGAGCGCGAGCCGCACCGCGTTCGGCGCGTGGCCATGGGCGATCGCGAAGGTCGAGGACGGTGTCAGCGCGATGCCGCGCCGGGCTGCTGCGGCGACGAAGGTCTGCGAGCGCCAGTGTGCCGGCAGCGTGAGCCAGAGGTGATAGGAGCGCGGATCGGCGGCGAGCTGGTAGCCGGCGAGCAGCCTTGCCGCAGCCTGCTGGCGGCGCGCGGCGTCGACGCGTTTCAGCCGCGTCAGCTCGGCGACGGTGCCGTCTGCCATCAGCCGCTGCCCGGACGCCAGCGCATGGCCGGACGCGATCCAGCCGCCGGTGCGGACCGCGCTCATCACGCTCTCACGCAATCGTGGCGGCGCGACCAGGATGCCGAGCGCGAGGCCCGGCGCGACCTTCTTGGACAGGCTGTCAATCACGATGCAGCGGTCGGGTCCGAGCGCGGCCAGCGGCGTGTCGTCGGCCAGGAAGCCGTAGACGGCGTCCTCGATGATGGTGAGATCGAGTTTCTCGGCGACGCGCATGATGTCCGCGCGCCGTGTCGCGTTCATGGTGACGCCGAGCGGGTTCTGGATGATGGGCTGGAGATACAGCGCCGATAGATGCGCCTCGCGATGCGCCTTCTGGATGGCGTCGGGGCGCGCGCCAAATTCGTCGATCGGTATCGGGACCAGCGTCACGCCGAGCCGTGCGGCGATGCTCTTGACGTAAGGATAGGTCAGCGCCTCGACGCCGCAGCGGCCGCCGGTGGGAACGAGGGCTGCGAGGGCGGCCGCGAGCGACTGCTTGCCGTTGGCGGTGAAGACGATCTGCTCGGCCTGCGGCGCGAAATCCTTGCGCGCGAGATAGGCGGCGGCTGCATTGCGCGCGCTCTTGGTGCCGGTGCTGGTGGAGACGCGCAGTGCGGATTCGAGCGCGTCGACGCGTTCGAGGCCCGCAAGGCTCTTGGCGATCATCGCCCATTGCTGCGGCAGCAGCGGATAATTGACCTCGAAATCGATCCGCGCGTCGCGCGGCTCGCTCAGCGCCTCGACCTCGCGCCTGATGGCGCCGGAGATGAAGGTGCCGCGGCCGACTTCGCCGACGACGAGGCCGCGGCGGAGCAACTCCGTATAAACCCGGCTCGCGGTCGAGACCGCGATGCCACGGTCATAGGCAAAATTGCGCTGCGGCGGCAGCCGATCGCCCGGTCTTAACGTGCCGTTAGAGATATCGAGAGCAATGGCATCGGCAAGCTTCACGTATTCGAACTTGGACATTATTGCACCGAGATCAATGTTTCACTTGCTCCGAGGAGTGTACTGGAGCATTTAAGTTCCATCAAGCTTCACGATTGGGCCGAGGAGAGCGAGTGCAATCCGAGGCAAATGAGGTGCAGGCGCTCGGGCGCTTGCGCCAACGGCATCCGCTTCGCCGCGTGGACAACAGGCCGGAGAAGGACCATGACCACGATCTCGCAGCCCGCCGGGCGGAGTTTACGCTCATCCTCGTCGGACGGATTTTTCCGCAAGCTGGCCAACGGCGCCTATGCGCTGTTCGACCGCCTGGAGCAACGCTCCGCCGTCAAGACGCTGAACGACCTCGATGACCGGGCCTTGCGCGACATCGGGATCACGCGCAGCCAGATCGAGGACGCGGTCTACGGCCAGGCCAAAGCAGAGCTGACGCGGTATCTGTAAGCGCTTTCGCTCGTGTCCAGGACGCGCTGCAACGCCTCTTCGCGTTGCTGCGCAGAGCCGGGACTGGAGCTTCGGGCACACCTGCTTCAACATCGTCATTGCGAGCGCAGCGAAGCAATGCAGATTCCCCACCGCGGAATGACTCTGGATTGCTTCGCTGCGCTCGCAATGACGGCGTTTGGGGGTAGCACTGTCGCTCCTTTAGCTCGCGCCTTCATCGCAGACACACCTTCGCCTTCTCGCGGCTTGTTTTGCCCGAGCTTTGCTTCATCGCCTTGCCCTCAGTTGAAAGAGGGCGCAGGGAAGACCGGGCGCCGGCTGGCACCCGCGGTCCACTGTGCGATGTTGCAGTAGGAAATTTGCACAGCGGCATACAGGCGGAGCCAAAACGTCCGGCCTTCCCTGCGCAGTGGTTTTACGGCTTATGCCGTGCTCTCCCCGGGGAGCGATGCACTATTGCCCCCGTCGCCTTGCGGATGGCTGATGCTGCGAACCCGGTCGGGCCGCCACATCACCACAAGACTTGACGCACAGACCCCGGGCGTCAGGACGACACGGTTTTGCCGTACGCTGATCACACCGGTCGTGTGCGCGACGCTTTCGCTCACGGTTGCCCGCCCTGCGAAGCCATTCGCGCCGGTGTGGCCCGCGTCCGCCGCTGTCCGGCCCGCGTTCGTGACGATCGCGATACGCCCCTCTTCCTTGGGCCGGGTTGCCGCGACACATACGCCGTTTCCGAATTTCGGTAAAGTGGAATATTTTAGCGGCGGGCGTTGACCGACAGCTTGGGTGTTTTGCCCGACGGGCAATGCAAGGGCTTGTAGCCCGGATGAGCGAAGCGACATCCGGAAATCGTGACACGAGCTGCCCCGGGTATCGCTTCGCTCATTCGGGCTACGGCCTGGCTGCTTGCAATGCTGAGTTTTGCCGCAACCCTCAGTGCCTCACCACCAGCACCGAGCATTTTGCGTAGCGCACGACATGCCCGGCATTGGAGCCGAGGAAATAGGTGCGCATCGCCGGTCGGTGCGAGGTCATCACGATCAGCTCGGCCTTCATGTGCACGGCTTCCTCCAGGATCTCGTGATAGATGCCGCCCTGGCGCACCACGCTGGAGATGCGGGAAGGCTCGATGCCGGACTCGCGTGCGACGATGGCGAGGGCTTCTTCCGAGGTCTGGCGCTGCTGTTCGTCGAAATCGGCCGGCACGTATTCGGCCAGCATCACCGGCGTCATCGGCAGCACGTTGAGCAGGCGCACCACGCCGCTCCAGGTCTGCGACAGCGTTGCCGCGGTCGCGATCGCCGGCTTGGCGAGGTCGGTGTCGGCGAGGTCGATGGGCACGAGGATGGACTTGAACATCTGCGCCTCCAAATCTTCCAGTCAGGACGTCTTGCCGGCACGTCGCGCGATCAACCCGATCGAAGCAGCCTTAACTTCGAAGCAACCTCGGACTGACGAACTGCACCAGCTTGCCGCGGCGGTAAGCCACGTCGCCCCAATCCTTGACGTCAAAGTCGAAGATCGCAAGCCCCGACGTGGGCAGGTTGTCGGCGAGCGCCTTGGCGGCGGCGGGATCGCCGCCGCCCGTCAGCATCAGGGCGATCTCGTGCATGCCCGGATTGTGGCCGACCACCAGCAACTGCTTCGGGTCGGCCGGGACGGTTGCAGTGCGAATGGATTCCAGGATCTGGGCGGGATCGGCGGCGTAGAGTTCCGGCAGGACCTCCACCTGCGGCGCGGCGACGCGGTCCTTCATGGTCTCCCAGGCGATGTCCCAGGTCTGCCGGGCCCGGACCGCATGCGACACCAGCACGGCCTCGGGAAAGGGGGGATGGGAGGCCATCCAGTCGCCGATCTCGGCGGCATCCTTGTGGCCGCGGTCGTCGAGCCGGCGGTCCTGATCACGGCCGCTCGGCGCGTCGGTCTCGGTCTTGGCGTGACGCAGCAGCAGCAAACGGCGCATGGCATTCTCGAATCGTTACACAACCAGGATAATCTACAGGCGCTGGTCGAGGACAAGGTGACAAGCGGCCGCTCAGTCCTTTAAGAAACGACATGAGCGAGACTTTCACAAGCGTGTCCCAGGAAGAAGCCGGCTTTCGCGACCGGGCGCGGCTGTCGTTCGACCTCGATGCGGACATTTGCGTCATCGGGGCCGGGCTTGCCGGACTGTCCATCGCGCTCGAGGCGGCCCGGCTGGGGGCCAGCGTCGCGGTGCTCGAGGGCCGCCACATCGGCTGGAACGCTTCCGGCAATCAACTCGGCACCGTGATGCCGGGCTTCGCGCTGCCGCTAGCCGAACTGATCGAGCGGATCGGATTCGAGGACGCGCGGGAATTGTGGACGCTGTCGAAAGCGGGCGCCGAGTTCGTCCGGGCCAACGCCACGGAAGAGAACATGCCGGGGATCGGCCCGACCGCCGGCGTGCTCGAGGTCTCCAACGTCGATGCCGGCGACCGGCTGATCAGCCGCTTGCAGATGCTGAACGAGGATTTCGACACCGAGGCCGAGGGCTGGCAGGTCGATCGCGTCCGCGAGGTGCTCAAGACCGATCACTACTTCCATGGCGTGTATTATCCGAAGGCGTTCCAGGTCGACGGGCGCAAATATGTGCACGGCCTCGCGGCGCTGGCGCGGCGGGCGGGGGCGCGCATCTTCGAGGATACGCCGGTCGTCAGCATCGATCATTCCGGCATCCGCAAGCGCATCGTCACGCCCTCGGCGCGGCTGCGCGCCACCCATATCGTGCTCGCCGGCAACATCCATCTCGGTGCGCCGTTGCGGCGCCTGTCGGAGACGCTGCTGCCGGTCTGGCGCTATGCCGGCATCACCGCGCCGCTCGGCGAGCGCGTGCACGAGATCATCGCCTTCAAGGGATCGGTGATGGATTCCGACGGCGTCGATCATTTCCGGATCGTCGATGGCGACCGCCTGATGTGGGAGAGCCCGGAGACCACCTGGGCGGCGCGACCACAACGCTTTGCGGGCGCCGTCAGGCGGCGGATCTGGTCCATCTTCCCCCAACTCGGCAATGTCGAAATCACCGAGACCTTCGGCGGCGCCACCGGCCAGACCGTGCATGGCATGCCGCAGATCGGCCAGTTGCGCAAAGGCCTGTGGGTGGCCAGCGGGTTCGGCCGCCAGGGCATGAACACCTCGGCCATGGCCGGGCAGATGATCGCGCGCAGCATCCTGTGGGGCGACGAGCGCTGGAAGCTGTTCTCGCCGTTCGAGCTGGTCTGGGCGGGGGGAACGACGGGGCGGGTTGCCGGCCAACTGGTCGGAATCTGGGGTAGGGCGAGTTCCGCTGCCGCAGGCTCGCTTGCGCGCTATCGTGAACGTGCCAGGGTCAGGGACAGAGAACGCGAGACACGCCTCGCCGAAGCCAACCGGGCCGCCGGCACCGGTCCGCGCCGGCCTCCGTCAGGCGTCAGGCCGCGGCTTGCCCAGCCGCCCAAAACTGCGGCAGAAGCCATTGAACCAGCCTCGGAACCAGCCTCGGAACCAGCCCCGGAACCGGTCTCGCGCGACGACAGCGTCCCGCAAGAGACCCGAGAAAAATCCCGCCCGGAAGTGTAACGTCTGCCGTGAGAGCCCGTATCTCAGGGCGTAGACGCTCCCGCATGGAGAATGAGATGTTTGACCGCCGCATCCTGTTGACGACCGTCGCCGGCCTGTTCGGCCTTGCGGCCTTCCGCTGGCTCAGAGCATCGCCCGCGGAGGCTGGAGAGAAAGCCGCGCAAAAATTCGAGATCGAGAAGACGGACGCCGAATGGCGTGCCCAGCTCACCCCGCAGCAATATGAGATCCTGCGCAAGGAGGGCACCGAGCGGCCGGGCTCCAGCCCGCTGCTCAAGGAGCACCGCAAGGGCATCTTCGCCTGCGCCGGCTGCGACCTGCCGCTGTTCGCCTCCGACACCAAATTCGAGAGCGGCACGGGCTGGCCGAGCTTCTACCAGCCGATCGAGGGCAATGTCGGCAAGACCGAGGATCGCACCTTTGGCATGCTCCGGACCGAGGTGCATTGCCGGCGCTGCGGCGGCCATCTCGGCCACGTCTTCGACGACGGTCCCAAGCCGACCGGACTGCGCTACTGCATCGACGGTTTCGGGCTGGTCTTCCATCCCGCGGCGGCGTCCGCAACCTAGGTTTCGTCCGGCAATTGTTGCCGGTCCCGGCAATTGTGCCCCGGTCGTCAGACCGGGGCTTTTTCATTAAGTCATTGATTTCGTGAAAGTACCCGCATTGGCATAGCCCTTGCGACAGTCTCCTCCGACTGCGGCCATGGTCGACCGGCCGCCGAGATCGGATCTGGAGACAAAGTTATGGGTATCTTCGATGCAATGAACACCTCGGTGGGTGGCCTGCAGGCGCAGTCCTACGCCCTGCAGAACATTTCCGGCAACATCGCGAACTCATCCACCACCGCTTACAAGGGCATCGGCACCAGCTTCGTCGATCTCATTCCCGACTCATCGGTCCCGAGCAAGCAGGTCGCGGGCGGCGTGACGGCCAACGCCAAGGCCACCATCACCACGCAGGGTACGATCTCGGGCTCCAGCGTCGCCACCAACATGGCGATCACCGGTGACGGCTTCTTCTCGATTCAGAAGGCGACGGGCGTGGTCGACAACGCGCCGGTGTTCAGCGGCGTCACCTATTACACGCGGCGTGGCGACTTCCAGCTCAATGCCAACGGCAATCTGGTCAATGGCGCCGGCTACTATTTGATGGGTGTCACGGTCGACCCGAAGACCGGCAACCCGCAAGGCAACGTCGCGACAGTCCTGAAATTCCAGAACAACTTCATCCCGGCGCAGGCGACCACATCGATCCAGTACGCGGCCAACCTGCCGACCCAGCCGAACACCGTGGCGAGCACGACGGCGGCGACCAAGACGCTGCTGGCGGCCGGCGGACTGAACCCATCGGACTTCGCGGCCAACCCGCTGCCGGTCGGCACGCCGCCTCCGCCGTATGCAAACGCCACAACGTCCGGCGCTGCCGCGACCGGCAATATTCGCTCACCATACTCGTCGACCACGGCGACCGGCACAGCGGCGCTCCAGAACAACTCTGCGGCGGTCGCATCGACCACAACTTCGCTCGACAACGCCCTGGGTACGCATCTCGCCTCCACCACCCTCACCGCGCTCAGCGGCCAGGTGCTGACCGTCAACGGCAACACGATCACGTTCAACGGCGGCACCACTGTCGTGACGGCCGGCAGCAATACCACGATCGGTCTCGGCGCAGGCACGACGGCCACGGTGGCCAGCATCATCTCCGCCATCCAGTTGGCCGGCGGCGCCGGCGTTACCGCATCGCTCAACCCCAGCGGCAACATCGTGATCTCCAGCGGCACCAGCACCGACGTACCGGTTGGTAGCGGCCAGGCAGCCACGGCGCTCGGCATCAGCAGCGTAACGCGCGGCGGCAACGTGCTGTCCTCCCCAGCAATCTCGGGCGCCACGGTGCTGAGCGGCGCGGCGGCGGCCGGCGGCGCCGAGGTGATCACATCGGGCTTCTCCGCCGGCGACGTCATCACGGTCAATGGTCAGCCGCTGACCTTCATGGCGGCCGGCGCGTCAGGCCCGAACCAAATCAACGTCACCGACAACATCACGATGCTGCTCGGCAAGATCGACGCGCTCTCCGGTGCAACGGGGTCGTCGGTCAGCAGTGGCGGCGTGATCACGCTGAACACCGGCACAGCTTCCAACCTGTCGGTGGCGAGCTCCAACAGCGCAGCCTTCGCCGCGCTCGGCTTCACCTCGACCATCACCAAGAATCGTGACGGTGGTGGCGTTGCCGGTACCGGCGGCGTGATCGGCAATGACATCGCCACCTTCACCAAGGAATCGATCAGCGGTGGCGCGGTGACCGCCTACAACGCGGCCGGCACGCCGGTGAACCTGCAATTGCGCTGGGCCAAGACCGACAGCGCCTCGCTGGGCGCGGGCCATGCCGATAGCTGGAACATGTTCTACCAGACCGACCCGAATGCGACCGGCACGACCGTCGGCTGGGTCAATACCGGCCAGGCCTTCACCTTTGCCGCCGACGGCTCGCTGACCTCGCCGAGCGGCTCGGGGATCACCATCAACAACGTCAGCGTCAGCGGCCAATCGCTGGGCTCGGTCTCTTTCAACATCTCCTCGGGCGGACTGACGCAATATGCCAGCACCAGCGGCGCGGTCACCATCAACACCATCACCCAGAACGGCTATGCCGCCGGTCAGCTTCGCTCGGTTGCCGTCAACAACAACGGCCTCGTGGTCGGGACTTTCTCCAACGGCCAGAACCTCGACCTCGCACAGGTCTCGTTGTCGCACTTCAACGGCACCAACTACCTGAAGGCGCAGGACGGCGGCGCATACTCAGCGACCGAACAGTCGGGCGCAGCGATCGATGGCGCTTCCGGTTCGATCAGCGGCTCGTCGCTGGAAGGCTCGAACACCGACATCGCCGACGAATTCACCAAGCTGATCGTGACCCAGCAGGCCTATTCGGCCAACACCAAGGTGATCACGACGGCGAATACGATGGTGCAGGACCTCTTGAACGTGTTGCGCTGATTGAGGCGTGACGTAACCAAAGGCGGCAAGTCAACATGGGTTTGAGTTCAGCCCTCGCCAGTGCGATGAGCGGTCTGCGTGCCAATCAGGCTGCGCTCTCGATCGTTTCCTCGAACGTCGCCAACTCGCAGACGCCGGGTTACGTCGTCCAGACGCCGAACCAGATCGAGGTCACCACCGGCGACTTCGGCTCGACGGTGACGACGACCGGCGTCAGCCGCGAGCTCGACACCTATGTGCAGAAGCAGCTGCGCACCGAGACCGGCGGCGGCGGCTACGCCGACCAGATGGCCAACATTCTGAAGCAGCTTCAGAATGTCTATGGCACGCCCGGCAACAGCGGTACGCTCGAAACCGCGCTGAACAGTTTCACCACGGCGCTGCAGGCGCTGTCGACCAACGCGGGCTCGTCGTCGGCGCAAACGGTTGCGCTCGGCGCCGCGCAGACGCTGGCGCAGCAGCTCAACCTCACCACCAAGGGCATCCAGTCGCTGCGCTCCAACGTCGAGCAGGATCTCAGCACCTCGGCGCAGCAGGCCAACGCGGCGATGCAGCAAGTCGCCGACATCAACTCCCGGCTCCAGGGCCTGTCGGAACACGACCCCTCGGCTGCGACGCTGATGGACCAGCGCGACCAGGCCATCAACACGCTGTCGAAATATGTCGACGTCCACGTCACCGTCGACGGGTCCAATCAGGCCAACATCTACACCACCACCGGCATCCAGCTGGTCGGCGCCGGGCTGGCCTCGCAATTCACCTTTGCGTCCGCCGGTGCGCTGTCGGCGACTTCGCTCTACAATATCGATCCGGCCAAATCCGGCGTTGGCGCGTTCAACATCAAGCTCCCGAACGGATCGTCGGTCGACGTCATCGCCAACAACGTGGTGTCTTCGGGCCAGATCGCGGCCGATCTGAAGCTGCGCGACCAGACGCTGGTGCAGGCGCAGAACCAGATCGACCAGTTCGCCGCAACGATGTCGAGCGCGTTGTCGGACAAGACCACGGCCGGCGGCACGGTCACCGGCCCGCCGGCCGGCTTCGATCTCGACCTTGCCGGGGCGGCGCCGGGCAACAGCGTCAACTTCAGCTACACCGACACGACCACCAACACGAAGCGACAGGTCACGCTGGTCAACGTAACTGATCCGGCGGCGCTGCCGCTGCAGAACCCCACCAACGCCAATCCGATGCAGATCGGGGTGAACTTCTCCGGCGGCATGAGCGCGATCGCCTCGGCACTCAACACTGCACTTTCCGGCTCGCATCTGTCGTTCGCCGCCGCCCCGTCGCCGGCGACGGCCACCACATTGCGGGTGACCGACGACAACAGCGGCCTCGCCAAGGTCAATTCGGCCTCGATCACCAAGACGATCTCGTCGCTGACCTCGGGCAATCCGCAACTGCCGCTGTTCACCGATGGCGGCCAGGCGCTCTACACCGGCGCGATCACGGCATCGGGTTCGCAGATGACCGGCCTTGCCGGGCGCATCGCCGTGAACACGCAGCTCGTGACCGACCCGACCAGGCTGTCGATCTACAACACCTCGCCGGTGACGCCCACCGGCGACACCGCGCGCTCGGACTATCTCTATTCGCAGCTCACCTCGGCGGTGTTCTCCTATTCGCCGCAATCCGGTCTGGGCTCGGCGAGCCAGCCCTTCACCGGCAGCGTCTCGAACTACCTCCAGCAGTTCCTGAGCGTTCAGGGCAATGCCGCGACCCAGGCGACCCAGCTCCAGCAGGGCCAGAGCGTCGTGGTCTCGACGCTGCAGGCCAAGTTCAACTCGACCGCCAGCGTCAACCTGGACTCGGAGATGTCGAACCTGATCCAGCTCCAGAATGCCTATGCCGCCAACGCTCATGTCATGTCGGTGGTGCAGAGCATGATGAACACGCTGCTCCAGGCTCAAGTGTAACAAGTAACAGGGCTCTGAAACATGTCGATCAGCAGCATCAACTACTCCTCGTCGGTTCTCGGCTCGCAGATCCGCAACATCAACCAGCAGCTCACCGACCTGTCGACGCAGCTCTCGACCGGCAAGCTGTCGCAGAACTATTCCGGCATGGGCACCAACGAGGGCTTTGCGATCGCCGGGCGCGCGCAACTCTCCAACATCGCCGCCTATACCGACACGATGACCAACGTCAACGTCAGCATCAACCTCGCCAATACCGCGTTGCAGTCGCTGACCACGATCCGCAACACGGTGCAGACGGGTTCGGCCAACACCGCGCAGGATCTCAACGTCAACGGCCAGACGGTTGCGCAAAACACCGCAGCTGCGCAATTCGGCTCGATGGTCGGCGTTCTCAATACGCAATCCGGCAACCGCTATCTGTTCTCCGGCACCGCCTTCAACACGCCGTCGGTCGCGAATGCCGGCGACATCATCAACGGCACCACGACGCAGGCGGGCTTCAAGACCGTCATGGCGGAGCGCCAGGCCGCCGACCTCGGCGCCAATGGCATGGGCCGGCTGGTGCTGGCGACGCCACAGCCGACGCCGAGCTCTGTGATGGTCTCGGAGGACGCGGCCGTATCGCCATTCGGCCTGAAGATCGCTGCAGTCTCCTCGACGCTGACCGGCGCGACGGTCACCGGCCCGAGCGGCTCGCCGGTGTCGTTCTCGGTCGACCTCAACGGCGTCAATCCGAAAAATGGCGACAAGCTCAGCGTGCAGTTCACGCTGCCCGATGGCTCGACCGAGCAGATTGACCTGACGGCGTCCACCGCGACGCCGACGCCTGTCGGCAGCTTTGCCATCGATGCAAGCGTCCCGGTCAACCCGAACAACACGGCGACGAACCTCAACACCGCGCTGAACACCGCGATCAAGAAGCTCGCCGGCACCTCGCTGGTGGCGGCCTCCGCCGTCACCGCCGGCGACAATTTCTTCAATACGGCGGGATCAGCCACCGCGAATGTGGCGGCCACCGGCAATCTGCGCTCCTATACCTCGACGACCGGGACGGGCTCGGTCGCGTTGCAGGACAGCGCATTGGCGATTGCGTCTACGACCACGTCGCTCGATTCTTCGGCGACACCCCATCTCAACGGGACCATTCTCAACGCGCTCGCCAACGCTCCGACCGGTACCACCCTGACCATCACCGGCGCGAGCGGCGCCCATACCATTACCTTCGACCCTAACGTCACCACTGTCACGACGGCTAGCGGCAATACCACGATCGGATTGGCTTCGGGCAGCGCCGCGAAGGTGTCTGATATCTTGAATGCAATCGCGACTGCCGCCGGCATCCCCGCCGCCAACGTGACTCTGAGCGCCGGCGGCAATATCCAGATCGCGACCGGCACCGGCACGGACGTGGCGGTCACCGGCGGCGCGGCGGCCACGGCGCTCGGTCTCAGCAGCGTGACGCGCGGCAGCGTGGCGTCGACGCCTCAGATCACCGGTTCAACTGTGCTGAGCGGCACTGCGACCACGGGCGGCCCGGAAGTCCTCTCGGCGGCGTTCCAGGCGGGGTCGGCGGGTCCGCCTGCCGTTAATCCCGATACGATCACGGTGAACGGTCAGACGCTGACTTTTGTCGCCTCGGGCGCCAGCGGCCCAAACCAGATCAACATCACCGACAACATCACAACTCTGCTTGGCAAGATCGATCAGATCACCGGCACCACGAAGCCGTCGACCATCCATGGCGGCGTGATCACGATCAACACGGACGATCCCGGGAGCCTCAACATCACGAGCTCGAACAGCACGGCGTTCGCGGCGCTCGGCTTCACGACCTCCCCGGTCACGGCGGCAAAGGCTCCGCTGCGCGTCGGCTCGTCGCCCCTCGGCTCGGCGACGACGCTGGTGAACGGCTCGGCCACCACCGTGCAATGGTACCTGGGCAATGACGGCCCCGGCTCGCCGCGCTCCACCGCGATGGCCCGGGTCGACGATTCCGTCACGGTGCAGTATGGCGCGCAGGCGAACGAGGACGCGATCCGCAAGGAGCTGCAGGCAGTCGCCGTGTTCGGGACGTTCTCGACCTCGCCGACCGGGCAGTATTCGGGCGGGCAGGTCGCCGCACTGAGCCTGCGGGTGACGCAGGCCCTGACCAAGCAGCCCGGCCAGCAGCGCATCGAGGACATCCAGACCGACATCGCGATGGCCCAGAACACCATGAAGGACGCGGGTACGCGCCAGACCCAGGCCAAGGCGCAGCTCCAGACTATCATCGACCAGGCGGAATCGGCGCCGCCGGACCAAGTTGCGAGCGAGATCCTGTCGCTCCAGAATGCACTCCAGGCGTCCTACCAGGTGACCTCGAACCTCGCGCAGCTCTCGCTCGTCAAGTTCCTGTAGGCGGGCGTTAAGGCGCCGTTAACCATGCCTCTTTACCTCTTGGTGAGGATTGCAGCGGGGCGGAGCTGACGATGTCGGAGAAGATGAAACTGGTGGTGGCCACGCCATGTTTCGGCGGGCAGGTGACGAGCATCTATGCGAGCTCGATCTTCGCGCTCCAGCGCGCGGTGCACGGTATGGCCAATCTCGAGCTCAAGGTGCTGCTGCGCGACGGCGATGCGCTGATCACGCGCGCGCGGGCCAATTTGGCCGCGATGTTCCTGGACGATCCCGAAGCGACGCATTTCCTGTTCATCGATGCCGACATCGGCTTCAAGCCGGAGCAGGTGTTCCGGCTGATCGAGTGCGGCGCGGACGTCGTCGCCGGCTGCTATCCGATCAAGCGGATCAACTGGGACAAGGCCGCGCGGGCGATCCAGTCCGGCCGCGCCGACGTGCCGGCCGCATCGCTCGACTACGTGCTCGAGATCGGGGACCCCGACCGCATCGTGGTAGTGAACGGATTCACCCGTGTGCGCTACGCCGGCACCGGCTTCCTGATGATCCGGCGCTCCGTGCTCGAGGCGATGTGCCGCCATCCGGACTACGCGGCTTTGCAATTCTTCCGCGAGCATTCGCACGATACGCTGGCGGCGAGCCAGAACCGGTTTGCCTTGTTCGAATGCATGATCGATGCGGCGACCGGCACCTATCTGTCCGAGGACTTCGCCTTCTGCAAGCGCTGGACCGACATCGGCGGCGAGATCTGGGCCGACATCCAGAGCTCGCTCGATCACGTCGGACCGTCGGTGTTCCACGGCGACATCACCTCGCAATTCGCAGCGGCGCCCGCGGCGGCGGCCGATGCGGCGTGAGCCTTTCGGGATGAGCGCCGGCGCATCCCGTCTGTCAGCCAGCGAGCGCGCGTCCGACGGCGGCTCGCGCTATCGCCTGCGCGATCTCTTCACACCGCTGGATACGCTGCTCGCCTCCGGCGGAGACCCGCGGCTGGCGCTCGATCCGAACGACCGTGTCAACGCCTATGGCTGCGCGGCTTCGCCGGAGCCGGAGCTCTGGAATTTCGCCTCCGCAACCGCGTCGACGATCTCGCAGATGGCCTATGACCGTGCCGCGTTGGCGCGCGAAGAGCTGATGCACAAGTGCCTGTTCGACGAGGTCGAAATCGCCTTTGACGCCCGCTGCGAAGATATGCGCGAGGAGCTGCGCGGCCACCTTGCGCTCTCGTCGCGCATCGACGTCGTGTTCTCGCCGTCCGGCACGGACTCCCAGCTTCTCGCCCTGTTCGCGGCGCGCGCAGTGCTCGGCGCGGCGCCGGTGACGATCGTGGTCGGCGCCGACCAGACCGGAAGCGGAACGCCGCATACTGCACGCGGCCACCATTTCAGCACGATGACCGCAGGCGGCATGGCCGTGCGCAAGGACGGCGCGGTGACGGGGCTCGCCGGCGACAGCATTGCTGTGCCGCTGATCGACATGGCGGCCGGCATTGCGATGCGCACCGATGCCGATGCCGCCGTGCTGCGCGCGGTCGAGACCAGCCTCGCGCAAGGCCGCCGCGTTTTGTTGCAGATCATGGATTCGTCAAAACTCGGTTGGCGCGCTCCAAGCGAGGCCTGTCTCGATGAGATCGCGCGGCGCTGGCCGCGCAAGGTTCAATTCGTCGTCGATGCTTGTCAGGCGCGGCTCGGCCGCCGGCGGCTGCGCGGCTATCTCGACCGCGGTTACATGGTGCTGATCACCGGTTCGAAATTCTTCGGCGGACCCGCCTTCAGCGGTGCGCTGCTGCTGCCGAAAGGCCTGTCGCGGTCGATCGACCGGATGGGCGCGATCGCGCCTGGCATCTTCGATTATGCCGGCCGCTGCGACTGGCCGGTGGCGTGGACGACGCTACGCTCGCGCTTCGAGCGCCGGCCGAATTTCGGTCAATGGCTGCGCTGGGAGGCGGCGCTGGCCGAGATCGGCAGCTACTACGCCGTGCCCGGGGCTTTCCGCGCCAGGATGCTGGCCGAGCTTGCAGCCGGCATCGACAGCATGATCGCGTTGTCGCCGTCGCTTCGCGCCGTTCCCACCGCGATCGAGAAGTCAGGCGCGGACGACGAGGAATTCGCACAAGCCACGATCTTTCCGTTCACGCTGCTGCGCGGCGGCAAGCCGGTCTCGATCGCCGAGACCAGCGCCGTGCATCGGGCGCTGGCGTGCGACATGGCCGAGGAGATCAGCGGCAGCGCGGCGGACCGGCAAGTGGCCGCCCAGCGCTGTCTCGTCGGCCAGCCGGTCCGACTGGAGCGGCAGGACAGCGCGCCGCAGGCCGTGTTGCGCCTCTGCGTCGGCGCACGATTGGTGACCGAGGCGTGGTCGCCGGATGCAATGCAGACGCAACGCAATGTGCAGCAGGTTCTCGATCGCATCGCACATGTGCTGGTGAAGATCGAGCTGCTGCTTGATCGTGGCGCGGTCGCGGCCGTGCCGATAAAGCCCGCGTTCGAGGTGTGAGATGCAACATCCAGTTTCCGCGCCGAGCGGCGTGACCGCGCCGAACCATGCCGACCGCATCGGCTTTGCGCAACTGACGCGCCGCGCCTTCGAGGGGGGCGACCTGCATCCGTTGCGCGACCGGCTGCTGTCGCGGATCGAGGAGGGGACGGCCGAGGCGGGCGAAGGCCTCGACCTCTCGCTGATTGCCCAGCTTCTCGGCGAGAAGGAGGCCGGGCTGGTGATCCAGACCGAGGTGCTCTCCTTCCACCAATTGTTTCGTACGCCTTGCGCTGCTCCAAAACCCCGCCTGCGCGTGCTCGCGCTCGCCGCCGATATCGACATGGGTGGCAACACGCCGATCGACTTCCTGCTTGAAGACTCCGACATCGAGCTGTTGACGCTTTACGTGGTCAAGGGCATCGGCCTGCCGGAGACTTTGCCCGAGCACGACGTCGCTATCGTGATCGCATCCGATTCCGAGGAGTGCCGGGAGGCGCTCGCGTTGATCGAGAAGGCCGCGCCGCGTTGGCCGAGGCCGCTGCTCAATCGTCCGGATCTCATCGGCAATCTCGATCGCGACAAGCTCTATCGTCTGCTGGCGGGCGTGCCCGGCCTGGACATTCCCGCGACCATCCACGCGACGCGCGCGCAATTGTCGGATCTCTCCACGGGGAATATCGCCTGCGAGGACATTGCGGGCGAACCGCACTTTCCGATGATCGCGCGGCCGCGCGGCTCGCATGCCGGCGTCGGGCTTGCCAAGCTCGATGACGCGGCGGCGCTCGCGACCTATCTCGCCGATCGGCAAGAGCAGGATTTTTTCGTCGCTCGCTTCGTCGACTATGCGAGTCCGGACGGGCTCTATCGCAAATATCGTCTCGCCATGGTCGACGGCAAACCCTATGCCTGCCACATGGCGATCGCCGATCGCTGGGACATCTGGTATCTCAACGCCTTCATGGCGTTCAGCGAGGAGAAGCGGGCCGAGGAAGCCGTCTTCATGCTCGACTTCGATCATGCGTTCGCGGCGCGCCACAAAATCGCGCTCGACGAGATGAGCAGGCGCGTCGGCCTCGACTACTTCATCGTCGATTGCGCCGAGAACCAGAACGGCGAACTCCTGGTCTTCGAAGCCGACAACACCGCCGTCGTGCACAACATGGATCCGCCGGCCGTGTTTCCGTACAAACCGCCGCAGATGCGCAAGATCTTTGCGGCATTCACGGCGATGTTGTCGCGGCATGCGCGAGCGGGCGAGGAGAGTGCAGCATGAACGAGATCATCCGCAACACGCAAAGCTCCGTCACGCACACCTCGCTCGATCCGCAGGACTGGAGCGAGTTTCGCGCGCTCGCCCATCGCATGCTTGACGAAACGATCGACGGCATCGCCAACGTTCGCGCGCGCCCGGTGTGGCAGCCAATCCCCGACGGCGTCCGCGCGGCATTCAAGGCCGACGTGCCGCGCGAGGCGAGCGATCTCGCCGACGTCTATCGCGACTTCTCCGAACATGTCGCGCCCTATGCGACCGGGAACGTTCATCCCGGTTTCATGGGCTGGGTGCATGGCGGCGGCACAGCGGTCGGCATGGTCGCGGAAATGCTCGCGGCGGGTCTCAACGCCAATCTCGGCGGCCGCGACCACATGCCGATCGAGGTCGAGCGCCAGATCGTCCACTGGATGCGCAGCCTGTTCGCCTTCCCGGAAAGCGCGAGCGGCATCTTCGTCACGGGCACGTCGATGGCCAATCTGATGGCGGTGCTGGTGGCACGTACGAGCGCGCTCGGCACGCTGGCGCGGCAGTACGGCATCGGCAATGACGGTGCGCTTCTCACCGCCTATACATCGCAGGCCGCGCATGGCTGCGTCTCGAGGGCGATGGACATCGCCGGGCTTGGCACCGATGCGCTGCGCAAGATCGGCGTCGATGCCGATCATCGCATCGACGTTGCCGCGCTCCGTGCGCAGATTGCGATCGATCGCGAGGTTGGCTTCAAGCCGTTCCTCGTCGTCGCATCCGCCGGTACGGTCGACATCGGCGCGGTCGACGATCTCAAGGCGATCGCGGAGCTGTGCCGCGAGGAGGGGATCTGGTTTCACGTCGACGGCGCCTTCGGTGCGCTCGCGATCCTGTCGCCCGAGCTTGCGCCGCTGCTCGGTGGCATCGAGCTTGCGGATTCCATTGCGCTCGACTTCCACAAATGGGGACAGGTGCCTTATGACGCCGGCTTCCTGCTGGTGCGCGACGGCGAGCAGCATCGGCAGGCCTTTGCGCAGCCCGCGGCCTATCTGCGCCGCGAGGCGAGGGGACTTGCGGCCGGCGCGATCTGGCCCTGCGATCTCGGTCCCGATCTGTCGCGCGGCTTCCGTGCGCTGAAGACGTGGTTCACGCTGAAGACGTTTGGCACCGATCGGCTTGGTGCGGTGATCGCGCGAAGCTGTGCGCTGGCGAAATATCTGGAGACGCGCATTCTCGCTGAGCCGCGGCTGGAATTGCTGGCGCCGGTCAATCTCAACATCGTCTGCTTCCGTTACCGCGCTGCCGACGAGGTCAATCGCGAGATCGTCGCCGACATCCAGGAGTCCGGTATCGCGGCGCCCTCGAGCACGACGCTGGACGGCAGGTTTGCGATCCGCGCCGCGATCGTCAATCACCGTACCGACGAGTCCGACATCGACGCGCTTGTCGCGGCCGTGCTGGAATTCGGCGGACGCCGGAGCGGGGGAGTGATCGAAGTCGAGGCGCCGCCGCTCGCGGCACAGTAGCCTTGATGCTGGCCTGAAACGACAACGGCCCCGGAGGCGATCCGGGGCCGTTGTCGTTTCAGGCCGGTCGTTCGCGCAGCGTGGCCGCGCGAACGCGTGGGATCATGCGGCGGTGCTGACGTCGTCCTTGTCCGCTTCGGCCTTGGGATGCGTGGCCTCGAACTGGCCCCGCAACTTCTCTTCATAGGCGATCAGCTTGCGGGCATCCTTCAGCGCGCGATAGAGGTCGCCGTTGAGGATGTTGTTGTTGATGCCCTCGATGATCGGCCAGGAACTCGGCACCGCGGTGACGATGTCGCGCACCAGGTTGAAATAGGTGCCGTGCTGGGTCTGTGGATCCGGCGAGATGTACATGAGCTGGACCGCCAGATAGACGAGCTTGGCGGGCGAGTCGGCGGTCTCCGGCGTGAGGATGTCGCGCTCGCGCAGGATCGGCACGTTGTCGCCGTCGATCAGAAGGCGGGCGCGCTGGTCGGTGTTGGTTATTACGCAGTTACCGACGATGATGCGTTCGTGCGGTCTGAGCTCGACCTTGAGGGCCATGCCTGTTCTCCATCAACGCTTTCGTAACCGAGCGTGTGTTGCGGCGGATCAGGGCGCAATACTCCATCAAGACTAGTTAACGAGTTGTAAATCCCGGCCGATGCCGCGGAAAAACTCAATCATATCAAGGCCAAAAACGCCCGGCTGCGTGGCGTCGCGAGTGTGCGAATGGGCCGAATCGCGCGCCGACTCAGCAAAAGCGCCGATTTCATTTCATGTTTCGTTAGAGGACTCCGCCCCACGGTCCGCCGGTCGCTGGGTCACTCGATCCATGCAGACGCGTAACAGTAAGCGTCGTTTACCAGAAAGGTAACACCCAATGTCCGGTATCGTTCTCTCCTCCTCGGTTCGTCAGAACCTCCTCTCCCTCCAGTCCACCGCTGATCTTCTCGCCACCACGCAGAACCGTCTGTCGACCGGCAAGAGCGTCAATTCGGCTCTGGACAATCCCACCAACTTCTTCACGGCACAGTCGCTCGACAACCGCGCCAGCGACATCAACAATCTGCTCGATGGCATCGCCAACGGCGTGCAGGTGCTGCAGGCCGCCAACACCGGCATCACCTCGCTGCAGAAGCTGATCGACTCTGCGAAGTCGATCGCCAACCAGGCGCTGCAGACCACCGTCGGCTACTCCACCAAGTCCAACGTCTCCGCCACGATCGCGGGTGCGACGGCGGCCGATTTGCGCGGCACCACGAGCTTCGCCAGTGCGACCGCAAGCAGCAACGTCGTGTTTAGCGGCGCGGCGGGCGGCACCACGGCGGCGACCGGCACCACGACGCTCGGCGCCACCATCGGCTCCTTTGCAAGCACGGGCGCGACGGCCGGTGACGGCACCACGGCCCTGACCGGCGCCATCACCCTGATCGCCACCAACGGCACGACCGCGACCGGCCTGGCCGGCAACGCCCAGCCTGCCGATGGCGACACGGTGACCGTGAACGGCAAGACCATCACGTTCCGCAGCGGCGCGGCTCCGGCGTCGACCGCCGTTCCGAGCGGTTCGGGCGTCAGCGGCAACCTCGTCACCGACGGCAGCGGCAACACCACCGTCTATCTCGCCACCGCGACCGTCAACGATCTCTTGTCCGCGATCGATCTGGCCAGCGGCGTCAAGACCGTCTCCATCACCTCCGGCGCTGCGACGATCTCCACGAGCGCCAGCCAGCCAGGTGCTGCCGTCTCGACCGCTGCAGGTGGCGCCGTCACGCTGAAGAGCTCGACGGGTGCGGATCTCAGCGTCACCGGCAAGGCCGACCTGCTCAAGGCTCTCGGCCTGACGACTGCTGTGGGCGGCGGCAACGCCACCGTCAACGTCAACCGGACCACGAGCTCGGCCTCACTGGGTGCGACGATCGCCGACGGTTCGACGCTGAACGTCGACGGCCACGTCATCACCTTCAAGAACGCGCCGATCCCGGGTTCGACCGGTGCTCCGAGCGTTCCGAGCGGTTATGGTACGAGCGGTAACGTCCTCACCGACGGCAATGGCAACTCGACGGTTTATCTGCAGGCCGGCACGGTCAACGACGTGCTGAAGGCGATCGACCTTGCCACCGGCGTGCAGACCGCGACGGTCAATGCCAACGGCACCGCGACGCTTGCGACCGCCACGGGCCAGACCAACTCGTCGATCAATGCCTCGGGTCAGCTCAAGCTCTCGACCGGCGTCAATGCCGACCTCTCGATCACCGGTACAGGCAATGCGCTGAATGCGCTTGGCTTCGCCGGCAACACCGGGACCTCGAGCGCGTTCACCGCGGCCCGCACCTCCGGCGTCGGTGGCCTCAGCGGCAAGACCTTGACCTTCTCCTCCTTCAACGGCGGCACGGCGGTCAATGTCACCTTCGGCGACGGCACCAGCGGCACGGTCAAGACGCTCGATCAGCTCAACACGAAGCTTCAGGCCAACAACCTGACGGCGACGATCGACGCCAACGGCCTGCTGACGGTCTCGACCACCAACGACTACGCGTCCTCGACCATCGGTTCGAGCGCCGCGGGTGGTGCGATCGGCGGCACGCTGACTTCGGCGCTGACGTTCTCGACGGCTTCCAGCCCCGTCCAGGACACGGTTGCCCAGACCTCGCGTTCGAACCTGGTGTCTCAGTACAACAACATCCTGAACCAGATCGACACGACCTCGCAGGACTCCTCGTTCAACGGCGTCAACCTCTTGAACGGCGACCAGCTCAAGCTGGTGTTCGACGAGACCGGCAAGTCGAACCTCAGCATCACCGGCGTGACCTACAACTCCAAGGGTCTCGGCCTCGCGGCGCTGACCAGCGGTGTCGACTTCATCGACAACTCCGCGACCAACAAGGTGCTGTCGAACCTGAACGCCGCGTCGAGCACGCTGCGCTCGGAAGCTTCGAGCCTCGGCTCGAACCTCTCGGTGGTGCAGGTTCGTCAGGACTTCAACAAGAGCCTGATCAACGTGCTGCAGACCGGTTCGTCCAACCTGACCCTGGCCGACACCAACACCGAAGCGGCCAACAGCCAGGCGCTGTCGACCCGCCAGTCGATCGCGGTCTCCGCGCTGTCGCTGGCCAACCAGTCGCAGCAGAGCGTGCTCCAGCTGCTCCGCTAACAAGCGGACGAACATCGTAAGACGACTATTGCGGCGGGGCTTCGGCTCCGCCGCTTTCTTTTTGCAACGGCATCAGAGTGCCGCTCGACGAAGTGCAACGATGCATTCGGATGCAGCCGATTGCTTACTCTGAGTTATGGTTGACAAGTCGCAAACGCCGGGTCGTTGCGCGAAAAAGCATCATGCTATCATGACGATATGGACGAGCCTGAGATGGCTCCGATTGCTCATATGGTGAATCCGCGCAAGGACTGGCGCGACACGCTTCATGCTTTGTTAGCCGTCTGTGTTCACCGTCCCGGACATCGATTAATCCTAATCGAAGTTTGTTGCGTTGCGTACCAGAAGGGTAACACTCAATGTCCGGTATTGTTCTCTCCTCGTCGGTTCGTCAGAACCTGCTCTCCCTCCAGTCCACCGCTGATCTTCTCGCCACCACTCAGAGCCGTCTGTCGACCGGCAAGAGCGTCAATTCGGCCCTGGACAATCCCACCAACTTCTTCACCGCACAGTCGCTCGACAACCGCGCCAGCGACATCAACAATCTGCTCGACGGCATCGCCAACGGCGTGCAGGTGCTGCAGGCCGCCAACACCGGCATCACCTCGCTGCAGAAGCTGATCGACTCTGCGAAGTCGATCGCCAACCAGGCGCTGCAGACCACCGTCGGCTACTCCACCAAGTCCAACGTCTCCACCACCATCGCCGGTGCGACATCGGCCGACCTGCGCGGCACGACCAGCTTCGCCAGCGCGACCGCGAGCAGCAACGTCGTGTATAACGGCACGGCCGGCGGTACCACGGCGGCGACCGGCACCACGACGCTCGGCGCCACCATCGGCTCCTTTGCAAGCACGGGCGCGACGGCCGGTGACGGCACCACGGCCCTGACCGGCGCCATCACCCTGATCGCCACCAACGGCACGACCGCGACCGGCCTGTCCGGCAACGCCCAGCCTGCCGATGGCGACACGGTGACCGTGAACGGCAAGACCATCACGTTCCGCAGCGGCGCGGCTCCGGCGTCGACCGCCGTTCCGAGCGGTTCGGGCGTCAGCGGCAACCTCGTCACCGACGGCAGCGGCAACACCACCGTCTATCTCGCCACCGCGACCGTCAACGATCTCTTGTCCGCGATCGATCTGGCCAGCGGCGTCAAGACCGTATCCATCACCGCGGGTGCTGCGACGATCGCGGTGAGCAACAGTCAGCCAGGTGCTGCCGTCTCGACCGCCGCAGGTGGTGCCGTCACGCTGAAGAGTTCGACAGGTGCGGATCTGAGCGTCACCGGCAAGGCTGACCTGCTCAAGGCTCTCGGCCTGACGACGGCTGTGGGTGGCGGCAACGCCACCGTCAACGTCAACCGGACCACGAGCTCGGGCTCGCTGGGGGCGACGATCGCCGACGGTTCGACGCTGAATGTCGACGGTCACGTCATTACCTTCAAGAACGCGCCGATCCCGGGCTCGACCGGTGCTCCGAGCGTTCCGAGCGGTTATGGTACGAGCGGTAACGTCCTCACCGACGGCAATGGCAACTCGACGGTCTATCTGCAGGCCGGCACGATCAACGACGTGCTCAAGGCGATCGACCTTGCCAGTGGCGTGCAGACCGCGACGGTCAATGCCAACGGCACCGCGACGGTTGCGACTGCGGCCGGCCAGACCAACTCGTCGATCAATGCCTCGGGTCAGCTCAAGATCTCGACCGGCGTCAATGCCGACCTGTCGATCACCGGCACCGGCAACGCGCTGAACGCGCTTGGCTTCGCCGGCAACACCGGGACCTCGAGCGCCTTCACCGCCGCGCGCACCTCCGGCGTCGGCGGCCTCACCGGCAAGACCTTGACCTTCTCCTCCTTCAACGGCGGCACGGCGGTCAACGTCACCTTCGGCGACGGTACCAACGGCACGGTCAAGACGCTCGATCAGCTCAACACGAAGCTTCAGGCCAACAACCTGACGGCGACGATCGACGCCAACGGCCTGCTGACGGTCTCGACCACCAACGACTACGCGTCCTCGACCATCGGTTCGAGCGCCGCGGGTGGTGCGATCGGCGGCACGCTGACCTCGTCCCTGACGTTCTCGACGGCTTCCAGCCCCGTCCAGGACACGGTTGCCCAGACCTCGCGTTCGAACCTGGTCGGCCAGTACAACAACATCCTTGCGCAGATCGACTCGACCTCGCAGGACTCCTCGTTCAACGGCGTCAACCTCTTGAACGGCGACCAGCTCAAGCTGGTGTTTGACGAGACCGGCAAGTCGAACCTGAGCATCACCGGCGTGACCTACAACTCCAAGGGTCTCGGCCTCGCCTCGCTGACCAGCGGTGTCGACTTCATCGACAACGCTGCCACCAACAAGGTGCTGACCAACCTGAACTCGGCGTCGAGCACGCTGCGTTCGGAAGCGTCGAGCCTTGGTTCGAACCTCACGATCGTGCAGGTGCGTCAGGACTTCAACAAGAACCTGATCAACGTGCTGCAGACCGGTTCGTCCAACCTGACCCTGGCCGACACCAACGTCGAGGCGGCCAACAGCCAGGCGCTGTCGACCCGCCAGTCGATCGCGGTCTCCGCGCTGTCGCTGGCCAACCAGTCGCAGCAGAGCGTGCTGCAGCTGCTCCGCTAACTAGCGGACGACATCGCAAGCAAGATCTGGCGGCGGGGCTTCGGCCCCGCCGCTTTTTTTGCGCGTCAGCTGTCATTCGAGTAGCCTTGCGACGCTCTGAAAAGTAACCAGCGGTTATGGTTAATGGAGAGTAAGCGTGGATAAATGCCAATGATTTCAACCTGATTGCCGGCCGGGACCACGCCTTCCGCGCGCTTATGGTGAACCCGCGCTTAATGCGGACGCGCGTCGTTTCACCCTTTGTTAGCCATGTCGGGGCACGCTGTCCCCGTCACTCGATCTGAAGCGATCGAACGAAGACGCGTAAACCAGAAGGGTAAGAGTCATGTCCGGTATTGTTCTCTCTGCGTCGGTTCGTCAGAACCTGCTGTCTCTCCAGTCCACCGCTGATCTTCTCGCCACCACACAGAACCGTCTGTCGACCGGCAAGAGCGTCAACTCGGCCCTGGACAATCCCACCAACTTCTTCACTGCACAGTCGCTCGACAACCGCGCCAGCGACATCAACAATCTGCTCGACGGCATCGCCAACGGCGTGCAGGTGCTGCAGGCTGCCAACACCGGCCTGACCTCGTTGCAGAAGCTGATCGACTCTGCGAAGTCGATCGCCAACCAGGCGCTGCAGACCACCGTCGGCTACTCCACCAAGTCCAACGTCTCCACCACGATCGCTGGTGCGACGGCGGCGGACCTGCGCGGCACGACCTCCTTTGCCAGCGCGACTGCGAGCAGCAACGTGCTCTATAACGGCACGGCCGGCGGTACCACGGCCGCAACCGGCACCACGACCCTCGGCGCCACCATCGGCTCCTTTGCAAGCACGGGCGCGACGGCCGGTGATGGCACCACGGCCCTGACCGGCGCCATCACCCTGATCGCCACCAACGGCACGACCGCGACCGGCCTGGCCGGCAACGCCCAGCCTGCCGATGGCGACACGGTGACCGTGAACGGCAAGACCATCACGTTCCGCAGCGGCGCGGCTCCGGCGTCGACCGCCGTTCCGAGCGGTTCCGGCGTCAGCGGCAACCTCGTCACCGACGGCAGCGGCAACACCACCGTCTATCTCGCCACCGCGACCGTCAACGATCTCTTGTCCGCGATCGATCTGGCAAGCGGCGTCAAGACCGTCTCCATCACCTCCGGCGCTGCGACGATCTCCACGAGCGCCAGCCAGCCAGGTGCTGCCGTCTCGACCGCTGCAGGTGGCGCCGTCACGCTGAAGAGCTCGACGGGTGCGGATCTCAGCGTCACCGGCAAGGCTGACCTGCTCAAGGCTCTCGGCCTGACGACGTCTACCGGTGCGGGCAACGCCACCGTCAACGTCGCACGGACCACGAGCGCCGCCTCGCTGGGTGCAACCCTTACGGACGGTTCGTCGCTGAACGTCGATGGTCATACCATCACCTTCAAGAACGCGCCGATCCCGGGCTCGACCGGTGCTCCGAGCGTTCCGAGCGGCTTCGGTGCCAGCGGTAACATCCTCACCGACGGCAACGGCAACTCGACCGTCTACCTGCAGGCCGGCACGGTTGCCGACGTGCTCAAGGCGATTGACCTTGCCACCGGCGTGCAGACCGCGACGATCAACGCCAACGGCACCGCGACGCTTGCGACCGCCACAGGCCAGTCGAACTCGACGATCAATACGTCCGGTCAGCTCAAGCTCTCGACCGGCATCAATGCCGATCTGACGATCACGGGCAGCGGCAATGCACTGAATGTATTCGGGCTGGCCGGCAACACCGGCAGTGCGTCGGCATTCACCGCGGCGCGCACCTCCGGGGTCGGCGGCATTGCCGGCAAGACCTTGACCTTCTCCGCGTTCAACGGCGGCACGGCGGTCAATGTCACCTTCGGCGACGGCACCAACGGCACGGTCAAGACGCTCGATCAGCTCAACACGGCGCTTCTGGCCAACAATCTGGCTGCAACGATCGACGCCAACGGCCGGCTGACCATCACGGCGTCCAACGACTACGCGTCCTCGACGATCGGTTCGACCGTCGCAGGCGGTGGCATCGGCGGCACGCTGACTTCGGCGCTGACCTTCTCGACGGCTTCCAGCCCCGTCCAGGATGCGGTTGCACAGACGGCCCGTGCGAACCTGGTGTCTCAGTACAACAACATCCTGAACCAGATCGACACGACCTCGCAGGACTCCTCGTTCAACGGCGTCAATTTGCTGAACGGCGATCAACTCAAGCTGGTGTTCGACGAGACCGGCAAGTCGAGCCTCAACATCACCGGCGTGACCTACAACTCCAAGGGTCTGGGCCTCGCTGCCCTGACCGTCGGTGTCGACTTCATCGACAACGCCGCGTCCAATCGCGTGCTGACCAACCTGAACGCCGCGTCGAGCACGCTGCGCTCGGAAGCCTCAGCGCTCGGTTCGAACCTCTCGGTGGTGCAGGTGCGTCAGGACTTCAACAAGAACCTGATCAACGTGCTGCAGACCGGTTCTTCGAACCTCACGCTGTCCGATACCAACGTCGAGGCGGCCAACAGCCAGGCGCTGTCGACCCGCCAGTCGATCGCGGTCTCCGCGCTGTCGCTGGCCAACACTTCGCAGCAGAGTGTGCTCCAATTGCTCCGATAAGTAACTGGTATCATTAAATAAAATAAGAGCGGCGGGGTCATTTGCCCCGCCGCTTTTTTGCGTCTGGAGGGGGCAGGGACGTTCACCGCCCATTAACCCTATCCCTTAAACCGGCGTTAACCATACTTTAAAGGACAGCCTCTAAGACTGGACAAAAGCCCGCTTTCAAGACCGCGCGGCCGATTCGTACCCGGTTCAAGAGGAAGACTCGCCAATGTCCAACATCGTTCTCTCGGCGTCCGTTCGCCAGAACCTGTTGTCGCTGCAGTCGACGGCCGACTTGCTGGCCACGACGCAGGAGCGGCTGTCGACCGGTAAGAAGGTCAACACAGCGCTCGACAATCCCACCAACTTCTTCACGGCCCAGGGGTTGGACAACCGGGCGAGCGACATCGGCAACCTGCTGGATGGCATCAACAACGGTGTGCAGGTGCTCCAGGCCGCGAACACCGGCATCACCTCGCTGCAGAAGCTGATCGACAGCGCCAAGTCGATCGCCAACCAGGCGTTGCAGACCACGGTCGGCTATTCCACGAAATCGAACGTCTCCACCACGATTCCCGGTGCGACGCCCGCCGACCTGCGCGGCACGACCTCCTATGCGAGCGCGACCGCCAAGAGCAACGTGCTCTATACCGGCGCAGCCGGTGGCGTGACCCCGGTCACGGGAACCGCCGCGCTCGGCGCCTCGCTGGGCTCGAACGCGGGCACGAATGTCGGGTTCGCCGCGACCGCGGCCGACGGCACGACTGCACTGTCCGGTACCACCACGCTGGTCGGCACCACGACATCCACCACCTTCGGCGCGCCGCCCGCTGACGGCGACACGATCACGGTCAACGGCAAGACCATCACCTTCCGCACCGGTATCGCGCCGACGACGCAGCCGACCGGCTGGGGCCTCAACCCCAGTGGGCACATCGCCACCGACGGTAACGGCAATTCGATCGTCTACGAGGGAACGCCGGCTGCGCCCGGCGCGACTGTCAACGACGTCCTCAGCGCGATCGACCTCGCCAGCGGCGTCAAGACCGCGGCAATCAGTGCAGGCGCGGCAACCATTACGGTCAGCGGCTCGACCGGTCCGATCGGCACGCTGCAGGTGGCATCGTCCGTCACGGGCGGCCAAGTCACGCTGAAGAGTTCGACCGGCGCCGATCTGAGCTTGACGGGCAAGGCCGATTTCCTCAACAAGCTCGGTCTGACCGCGGCGACCGGCGCAGGCAATGCGAGCGTGAGCGCGGACCGATCGACCACCGCGGGCTCGCTCGGCTCGCTCGTTCAGGACGGCTCGACGCTGAACATCGACGGCCACACCATCACTTTCAAAAACGCCCAGTCGCCCCAGTCGGCGTTGAGCGTGACCTCCGGCGGCGTCAACAACAATATCGTCACCGACGGCAACGGCAATTCGACCGTCTACCTCCAGAGCGCGACGCTCACCGATCTGCTCAACTCGATCGACCTCGCCACCGGCGTCAAGACCGCCAGCATCTTCAACGGCGCGGCGACGCTGTCGACCACCGCGGGCCAGATCCCCTCGTCGGTCAACAGCAGCGGTCAGCTTGCGCTCTCTACCGGCATCAACGCCGACCTGTCGATCACCGGCACCGGCAACGCGCTCAACGCATTCGGTCTCAGCGGCAATACGGGGACGGCGACCGCTTTCGCCGCAGCACGTAACTCCGGTGTCGGCGGGGTCAGCGGCAAGACGCTGACCTTCACCTCCTTCAACGGCGGCACGGCCGTCAACGTCACCTTCGGCGACGGCACCAACGGCACCGTCAAGACGCTCGACCAGCTCAATGTGCAGCTTCAAGCCAACCACCTGACGGCGACCATCGACGCCAATGGCGTGCTGACGGTCACCACCGTCAACGAGTACGCATCCTCGACCCTCGGCTCGAGTACTGCCGGCGGCACGGTCGGCGGTACGCTCACCGGCGTGCTGGCCTTTACCACCGCGCAGCCCCCGATTCAGGATCCCGTCGCGCAGACCGCGCGCTCCGGCCTGGTCAGTCAGTTCAACAACATCCTGGCGCAGATCGACACGACCTCGCAGGACTCGTCCTTCAACGGCGTCAACCTGCTCAACGGCGACACGCTGAAGCTGGTCTTCAACGAGAACGGCAGCTCGACGCTCGGCATCAACGGCGTGGTGTTCAACGCGGCCGGCCTGGGTCTCAGCAATCTCGTTCCGGGCACGGACTTCATCGACAACGGTGCCACCAACAAGGTGCTGGCCAGCCTGAATGCCGCCTCGAGCACGTTGCGCTCCGAGGGTTCTTCGCTCGGTTCGAATCTGTCGATCGTGCAGGTGCGTCAGGACTTCTCCAAGAACCTGATCAACGTTCTGCAGACCGGCTCGGCCAACCTGACGCTGGCCGATACCAACGAGGAAGCGGCGAACAGCCAGGCGCTGTCGACCCGCCAGTCGATCGCGGTGTCCGCGCTGTCGCTGGCCAACCAGTCGCAACAGAGCGTGCTGCAGCTGCTCCGCTAATTTCGCGGCGCAGGTCGCTCATCGATTTCGCGGCGGGGCTAACGCTCCGCCGTTCATTTTACTGAGATCGCTAAGGCAGGATTAGCTGAGATCGACGCGCACCACGCGCGACGTGTTTACAGCGTGCACATGCGCGTCTAGCTTCACGATGACGAAGAACTCCGAGACCCGTAATAATCCGGAGTGCTTCCAAGCACACATGTAAGCAAATCTTAAGCGGTGCTGCCTAGGGTCAGGAAAGAAATCCTTAAGCGCGTTCAACGCGCTAGGTAACCTCCAGGGTGTGATTGATGTCGAATTCCGCTGCCTCGGCCTACGCGCGTGTTGCAACGACCACCGCATCTCCTCGCGACATCGAAGCGCAGACCCTGCTCAAGGCCGCGAACAAGCTTCAGGATGCGATCAACAGCGCCGAGCCGTTCAGCGAGCAGACCACGCAGGCCCTGATGTTCAATCGCAAGCTCTGGACGATTTTCCTGAGCGAGGCCATGCGCGAGAACAATCCGCAGCCGATCGACGTCCGGCAGAAGATCGCCAACATCAGCGTGTTCGTGCTGAGCCAGACCGCCGCGCTGCAGATGAGCCCGCAGTTCGATCACTTCCGTCCGCTGATCGAGATCAACCGCAATATCGCCGCTGGTCTCTCCGGCCGTCCGTGATCGAGCACGGCTCGTTCCGCTTCGGCAACACCAAATCCACGCTGACGGATACCGGCAAGACGCAGATCAGGAACGTCGTCACCGGTCCCGCGACCGGTTCGAGCGATCTCGATGTTGCCGTTGCGAGGCTCGACGCCTGATGGTCAGGCGCTGCGGTCCGTGCTGGCCGGACGGGAGGGCTCGGATTTCAAATCCTGCGCATGGAAATAGGCCCGCCGGCGCAGCATTGCTTCGTCGGGGAACTGGTTGACCACCGCGTCGGTCCTGTCGTTGACGACCTGGAAGACGAACGACGCCGCCGCCTGGTCGAACACGACCTGGCGTGAGACGTTCTCGCTGCTTCGCAAATCATTACGTGCAGGCGCGCTCGCCTCGCCAGCGGCCACTGTCTGGCTCACGGGCAGATCGGTTTGCACGGCCTCGTTCGCCGCCGCATTGGACGTCGTTACGATCTGCACGGCGACCGGTATCCCCACCGGCCTGATGCTGAAATCTGTACTCATGGCAGCCTCCTGGTTGCCTCACGTGAGTCAAATCCCAACCCCTCTCAATACGCAACCATGGAACACCAGGATTGAACACCCGGTAAGGAAACGTGCCTAACCGCGCGACGATGTTGCCGCGCGGTTTTTCGTAAAATTGTCGTTTGTTGTTGCGCGCGCTCAGAGCGAGCGGCTGACCGCGAGCGGCGTGATGTGGCGTGGGCCCGGCGTGGCGCGGCGTCCCGCGGCCGTGTAGGTGTTCGGCACGTTGCGCTTCTGGATCTCGGCGTTGACGCCGCGCACGACGCTCTCCGAAACGGCGTGAGCGGTTGCGAGCACGGTGAGATTGACCTGGAGCATCGCGCGGAATGCATCGTGGTGCCGATGCAGCGTCGAGAGCAGCTCGGGCGCGGATTTGGCGAGCTGCGCCTGGTTCGCCTTCAACTGGGTGACGGCGCCGACATAGTTTCGCGACAGCTCCTGCTTCTTGCTCTCGAGGGTCATCGCCTCGCGGACCTGGCCGGCACGTACCAGCTCGGTCTCGCGCTCGATCAGGCCGAGCAGCGCACTCATCGCATCCATCAACTGCTCGGCGATCTTGCGCGCCTCGGCGCTGCCGGGTGCGGTGTTCGGGCGCTGCGCTTGCACCGGCTGACGCGAGGCGTTGAAGTGGTTCATCTCGTTTGACCTTATGCCGTGCGGATCGTTTTTGCCTGCTGCATGATCAGGGTGCGATAGACGTCGGTGGCGATGCCGACGCCGCCGGCGTTGGCGAAATTCTTGGAATATTGTTCGGTCAGCATCGAGCGCCATACGCCGGTGCCGGGGGTGTCGCCGAATGGGCCTTCGCCCTTCAAACCCGAGGTCATCTGCGAGAACATGCTGTTGAGGAACATCGCCTCGAAGTCGGTGGCGATCTTCTGCGCCTTGGCCTGCTGCTTCGGCGGGACCTTTTGCAGTGCCGCGGCGAGATCGAAGTCCGGGCGGCCATTGCGGCTCTCCACCGAGAAGGCGGAGCTTGCGACCCGTGCGGTGTTGACCATGCCGGTCTGCATCACATCACCTCGATGTCGGCTTCGATCGCACCGGCGGCCTTGATCGCCTGCAGGATGCTGATGAGATCGCGCGGGCCGATGCCGAGACCGTTGAGGCCGTCGACGAGCTGCTGAAGCGAGACGCCGTCCTTGACGACGGCGAACTTCTTGCCGTCCTCGGTGACGCTGACGCTGCTGCGCGGCGCGACCACGGTCCGGCCCCGGGACAGCGGGTTGGGCTGGCTGACCTGCGGGCTCTCGGAGATCGTGACGGTGAGGTTGCCCTGTGCGACCGCAACGGTGGCGACGCGGACGTCGCGGCCCATCACGATGATGCCGCTGCGTTCGTCGATGATGATCTTGGCGGCGAGATCCGGATCGACCTGGAGCTGCTCGATCTCTGTGAGAAACGCGACGACGTTGCCCTTGAACTCCGGCGGGATCGCAAGCTGCACGGTCGATGGGTCGATCGGCTCGGCGGTCTTGACGCCGAGATAGTCGTTGATCGCGGCGGCGATCCGCTTGGCCGTGGTGAAGTCGGCATTGCGCAGTGCAAGTCGAACGTTCGGCAGGCGATTGAGCGCGAACTCGATCTCGCGCTCGATGATGGCGCCGTTGACAATGCGTCCGACCGTTGGCACGCCACGCACGATTTTCGCCGCCTCGCCCTCGGCCTGGAAGCCGGAGATCGCGAGTGAGCCCTGTGCGACCGAATAGACGTTGCCGTCGGCGCCGAGGAGTGGGGTGACGAGCAGGGTGCCGCCCTGGAGATTCTTGGCGTCGCCGAGCGCGGAGACGGTGACGTCCATGCGCGTGCCCTGGGTGGCGAAGGCCGGCAGATTGCCCGTCACCATCACGGCGGCGACGTTGCCGGTGCGGATGGTGGCGCCCCGGATGTTGACGCCCATGCGCTCGAGCATCGCTTGCAGCGACTGCTTGGTGAAGGGGATGTTGTTGAGGGTGTCGCCGGTGCCGTTGAGACCGACGACGAGGCCGTAGCCGATGAGCTGGTTCTGCCGCACGCCTTCGATGTTGGCGAGATCCTTGATGCGCGATGTCGCGCTTGCAGAATTGACCGAGAGCACCAGCGCTGACAGCGCGGCGCAGGCCACCCCCACAAGTCTCACCCAACGAACGCTTGGCATCCTCTGCTCCCCGAGGCTCCTCAAATCAAAGGACCATCACGACACTCCCATGACGAGCTGGTCCGACGCTGTCCTTGCGAGCGCTGTGCCAACTCGGGGCAGCGGGGGTAGGTCGCTGAATAGGTTGAATAAATCTGTTTCGAGCGACCTCAGCCGGTGTTGTCCCTGAGGAGCGAAACTGCCGCCCGTCGGCAGATTTTGCCGGGCTGTTTACGGGCCGTTAACCATAAAACGGCGAATGTGGCGCATCAATCACCCGGATTGCTTCCGATGCGCATCTACGGACCGAACGGCACCATGCTTGCAACGCCGGCCAACCAGGCCAGGCGGACGAGCTCCGGCGGCTTCGTGCTACCCGACACCTCGTCGGCGCCGGAGACGCGAGGCGCCGCCGCACCGAAGGCGGCCGCCAACATCGACGGGCTGCTGGCGCTGCAAGGCATCGAAGAGGATCCGATCGAGCGTCGCAAGCGCTCGGTCGTGCGCGGAAAGACCGCGCTCGACGTGCTCGACGATCTCAAAATGGGACTTCTCTCCGGCAAGCTCGACGCCTCGACCGTGATGCGGCTGCGTGACGCTGCGGCGAACCTGAAATCGTCCTCCGGCGACTCCGGCCTGGATTCGGTGCTGTCGGAGATCGAGCTGCGAGTCGAGGTCGAGCTCGCCAAGGCCGGGCAGGCATAGCGTCCTACGCCGCTTCATCCTTCAACTGCGCGTCGTAGCGGCGCTGGGCGGCGAGCACGTCTTTCAGATTCTGTTCGGCCCAATCGCGCAGCGGATCGACGGCTGCGGCGAGCGTCACGCCGAGCTGCGTGATCGAGTATTCCACGGTCACCGGCACGGTTGCGATGGCGTGACGCTTGATCAATCCGTCGCGCTCGAGCGACTTGAGAACCTGGCTCAGCATCTTCTGCGAAATGCCTTCGATCGTGCGGCGCAACTGATTGAAGCGCATCGGCTCCTCGCGCAGCAGCAGCAGGATCAGCACCGCCCATTTGTCACCGACGCGGTCGAGGATCTGTCGCGTGGGGCAGTTCGCTGCATAGACGTCTGGCTTCATCGTCGGGTCCTCACGATCCATTCCGCTCATTTGCCGGCCGCCGCCGGTTACTCCTGCGTAATCAGGTAAGCACAAAGTGCTCTCTTAACACCAGCGCTCTTTGCGATATCTAGTCACCATTGGTTACTACAGAAGCAAAGGAGCCTTCCATGAAAATCGCAGTTGCCGGCGCCTCGGGCCGGGCCGGGTCGGAGATCACCAAAGAACTGTCCCGCCGCGGCCACACGGTTACGGCCATCGCCCGCAACCCCGAGAAGATCGCGACCCTGCCGAACGTCACGCCCACCAAGGGGGACGTGCTCGAGCAGTCAGACCTTGCCAAGTTGTGGGCCGGGCACGACGTCGCCGTGAGTTCCGTACACTTCCTGGCCAGCGACGCGCTCAAGCTGATCGGCGCGGCCAAGGACTCGAAGGTTGGTCATTACCTCGTCGTCGGCGGAGCCGGTAGCCTAGAGGTCGCTCCGGGCGTCAAATTGGTGACAACTCCCGCTTTTCCGGCTCAGTACAAGGCTGAGGCGGAGGCGGGTTCGGCCTTTCTCGACCTGCTGCGGCAGGAAAAGGCGCTGAACTGGACTTTTATCTCGCCGTCGGCCCTGTTCATCGAGGGGGAGCGCACCGGCAAGTTCCGGCTTGGCACCGATCAGCTTCTCGCAGATGCGAACGGCAAAAGCTGGATCACCTTCGCGGATTACGCCATCGCGCTCGCCGACGAGATCGAGCGGCCGGCCCATGAGAGGCAACGTTTCACGGTCGGCTACTAGGCCTACGGCCGCTCCCTTCAGGATAAACCTTTCCTGTGCAAGGGCTTGGGGGCGCCGGTCGGGCTATCAGGGAAACATTGTCTGTCACAGGAGGCCGCTATATAACGCCCCGCTCAGCGGACCCCGTTCCGCGTACGAGTCGTTGCTTAGACAGATAGGCCGCCCTTGGAAAAGTTGAAAAACTACCGACCGACCGAAAAAGAGCCTTTCATGAACGACAGGCAGAAGGAGTACTTCCGCTTGAAGCTCCTCGCCTGGAAGGATGAGATCCTCAAGGAGTCCAAGCTCACCCTGCAAGCCCTGCAGGAGGAGAACGTGAACCACCCCGATCTCGCCGATCGGGCATCGTCCGAAACCGACCGCGCCATCGAACTCCGTGCCCGCGACCGCCAGCGCAAGTTGATCGCCAAGATCGACGCCGCGCTCCAGCGTATCGAGGACAACACCTACGGCTATTGCGAGGACACCGGCGAGCCGATCTCGTTGAAGCGGCTCGAGGCCCGTCCCATCGCGACGCTCTCGGTGGAGGCGCAGGAGCGTCACGAGAAACGCGAGAAGGTCTATCGCGACGAATAGAGTCCGAGCCGCAGCGATGCGGCTCTTTGTTTTTGAACGCAAGGTGCGCCTTTTCGCGCCGTGATCAGCATTTTGCCTGTCGCTTGCAACCGCGCGTTCGACGCGCGAGCGCAATCACGAAAAGTGAATCGCGATCAATGGGCTAGACTCAACTCCTCCGAGCTCACGTGAGTTCGGATGAGAAACAGCCTTCACTTCAGGTGCGGGAGGTTTTGCGAGTCGCATCAAGGACATCGACTCGAATGCTGAGGCACTGATCCAGCAGCTTCACGCGTTGCTGCAATCAGGCCTGGTGCGACGCTGCAGGGTGCGCATCCCCATAAAGCCCGGACCAGCTCAATATTTCCTTAAACGCCGGCGCCGCCCGTGAGGCTTGCCGTGATGTGGCCGGCCAGCGTCCGCGTCTCATCCAGCTTGGGCCGGCAATGACGTGCTGCCGCGCGGCCCCCTGCGCTTGTCACGCCCCGGCGGGGATGCTGAAGTGCCGCCCTCGATTGTGGTGTGTAGGAGCGGGCGCCGATGGACAGAATTCTCGCAGCCGCAAAGGCGATCGCGCTGGCGCGCCGCAACCATGCGCCGCTCGCGGCGCTCGAAGTTCCTCCCGCCGATGAAGCCGAGGGCTATCAGGTCCAGCGCGCGCTGCACGATCTGCTGCTGCCGCATGCCGGCCCGCTCGTCGGCTACAAGATCGGCTGCACCAGCCAGGTGATGCAGGATTACATCGGCATTCCACACCCCTGCGGCGGCGGCGTGTTCCAGAAGGGCGTGCACGACAGCGGCGTGCGGCTCGCGGCTGCCGATTTTGTCCGCGTCGGCGTTGAATGCGAGATCGCGGTGCGGCTGAAGCGCAATCTCGCCGCCGGCGAGGCGCCATTCACGGCCGAATGGGTCGGCGAAGCCGTCGAGGCCTATCATCCCGCGATCGAGATCGTCGACGACCGCTATGTGAAGTGGGAAACAATGGGCGCGCCGACGCTGATCGCCGACGATTTCTTCGCCGCCGGCTGCGTGCTGGGCGAGGTCGTGCCGCGCTCGTCGGTGCCGGACCTGAAGGCGGTCAAAGGCCGCGCCATCGTCAACGGCGAAGAGGTGAGCCACGGCACCGGCGCCGACGTGCTCGGCCATCCGCACAACGCACTCGCCTGGCTCGCCAACCATCTCGCCGCCGAGGGCAAGGGTCTGCACGCGGGCCAGCTCGTTCTCACCGGGAGCCTGGTGAAGACGCTGTGGCTGAAAGCCGGCGACAAGGTGCGGATGGAACTGGACGGGCTGGGGACGGTGGAGGCGGAGTTTACGTGATCTCTCCGCGTCCTTGCGAGCGAAGCGAAGCAATCCAGAGTCCCTCCGCGGCGGCAGCCTGGATTGCTTCGCTGCGCTCGCAATGACGGAGGTTGGGGCAGCGGTGCCGCTACGATCGCGCATCTGGCCGGCTGTACGCAGCGGCACCATCGCCAAAATACATGCGGCCCTCGCCAGGGGAGCTAACGAGGGCCGCGTCGTACATCGTCGTCCGCGCCTAGGTTCGCGAACACGATGTGGGAGCTCGGGAGAAGCTTAGAAGGGCAGCAGCACGTCCATGACTTGCTGGCCGTAGCGCGGTTGCTGCACGTCCATGATCTGGCCGCGGCCGCCGTAGGCGATGCGGGCCTGCGCGATCTTGGTGGAATCGATGGTGTTGTCGCTCTGGATGTCTTCGGGACGGACGATGCCGGCGACGATGAGCTCGCGGATTTCGTAGTTGACGCGGATTTCCTGCTTGCCTTCGACCACGAGGTTGCCGTTGGGCAGGACCTGGGTGACGACGGCCGCGACGTTGGTCTGCAACGCTTCCTTGCGGTCCACGCTTCCTTTGCCCTCGCTGGACGCGGTCGAGTCGGCGGTTAGGATACGGCCGGGCAACACCTTCTGCGCTTGGGCGCCCAATGTCTTGGCGCCGATGAAGTCGGTGATTCCGGAATCTTCCTTGTTGGTGCGGCTGCGCTGGGTGTCGTTTTCGATATTGGCCTTGTCGGTGATGTTCACGGCCACCGTCAGGAGATCGCCGACCTGATGGGCGCGCTGGTCCTTGAAGAAGGCACGGCTGCCGTTCCGCCACAGCGAGTTCGGATTGTAGGAGGCGACTTCCGGCTTCGGCATCGGCATCTGCACCGGCTTGTAACCGGGCTGCGTCGTCGGATTGTCGATCGCCGACAATTTCGGCTGCTCGCCGATCTGCGACAAACGGTCGATCGATGAGCAGCCGCTCGCCAGCGCGCAAGTCGCCAGCAGCAGGGCAGAGATCGCGATGCGACGGGGACGAAAAGCCGAACTGAACCTGGACATGACTTACTCTGACTTGGCTGGAGCTTGCGAGACGCGAACTTGCGGGATCTGGGCTTGCGCGATCTGGGCCGGGGATGCCGGGGTCTGGACCAGGTTCCGGACGAGGGCTGCGGTATCGACCGGGGCGGGCGCCTCGTCACGCTTGAGCGACGAGGTCTGTTCGACCGCAGCCGGCATCGGCGCGGCTTGGCTGGCGCCCTGGACCGTCACCTGGCCGCGGCCGGTGACGACGCCGCTCAGCGTGCGCTTGGTCTGCAGGTTGAGCACGCTGATGGTGTCGCCCTCGGCGCCGCTCTCGATCGCCTTGCCGCGCGTGGTGAGGTAGATTCCGGGGACCTGGTAGATGACGGTGACGTTCTGGTCGCGCTGCACGAAGTCGGGCTTGACGATGTCGGCGACGCGGATCGGCGTCCCCGCCCGCATCGGCCTGCGGAGCTGCATGCCGAGCGTGCGATCTCGCGAGGCGGCCTCACCCGTGACCTCGGCCTTCGGCCGGCGTTCCATGGCGACGTCGGAGGCCTTCAGGAGATCGACACGATCGATGTCGCGCGTCAGCACGGCCACTTCCACAGTTTCGATCGCGTTGCCGGTGAAACGCAGCTTGGTCGGTGCCGAAGTGTTGTCGTTATTGATCTCGAAGGCGATGTCGAAACGGCCGCTGCGGGCGTCGTAGCGGGTTGCGACCGGCTGCAGCACGCCGGTGTTGGAGGCATCCAACCGCATGTCGGCAATGCCGCGGTCGAACGTGACGGTGATGTTGGCGGCGTCGCCAAGTCCGAAGCGGTGCTCGAGCGCCGAGGCGACCGCGGTTTCGAGGTCCTTGTTCACGAGCGTGCGGGCGAGACGGGTGACCTGGACCTCCTTGATGTCGCCGGTCATCACGCCGATCACCTGTTTTGCGCGCAACACCGCCAGCACCTGGGCGACTGGCAGCGCACCGGTGGTGCCGAGATCGGGCGAGCGGTAGAGCGGGATCAGCGCGGCCGAGCCGGCATTGTCGATGAGATCGCCGACCCGCACCACGTCCGAGGTCACGGTGATGCTCGCGCGCAGCGTCGGCGTCGCGATGAAATCGTCGGCGGCCCGTGCGGGCAGCGCCAGTACGAGGAGAGCGGAGATGGTGGCGAGGGTGGTCCGGATCATCGTCATCACCTCAGCGGAACAACGCCGTGGTCGACTGCATCATCTGGTCGGCGGCGCTGATCACCTTGGCGTTCATCTCGTAGGCGCGCTGGGCGGCGATCAGGTCGCTCATTTCCGAGACGACGTCGACATTGGCCTGCTCGAGGCTGCTCTGGGTGATATTGCCGAAACCTTCGGAGCTCGCGGTACCGTCCTGCGGTGGGCCGGAGGAGGGCGTCTCGGTGAACTGATTGTTTCCGACCGGCTGGAGGCCCGCCTTGTTGATGAATCGGGTCAGGCCGATCTGGCCCTGGACGGCCGAGGTCGACGAACCCGGCAGCGTCACCGAGACCTGCCCCTGCACGTTGATGGTGAGGCCCGAGGCGTTGTTCGGGATCGTGATCGTCGGTTGCACCGGGTTACCCTGCGCGGTGACGATGCGCCCCTGATTGTCCATCTGGAAGGTGCCGTCGCGGGTGTACTGGTAGCTGCCGTCGGGCATCAGGATCTTGAAGAAGCCTTCGCCCGTGATGGCCATGTCGAGGTCGTTGCCGGTCTGCGACAGCGTGCCCTGGGTCATGCTGCGCGGGGTGCCGACGGTCTTGACGCCGCCGCCAATATCGACGCCGACCGGCAGAATCGTGCCCTGGTCGGATGACTGGGCGCCGACCCGGCGGACGTGTTCGTAGATCAGGTCCTGGAACGCCGCGGTCTGCTTCTTGAAGCCGGTGGTGCGCAGGTTCGCGATGTTGTTGGAGATCACCTGAACGTTGAGTTCCTGTGCCGCCATTCCGGTTGCTGCGGTGTGAAGCGCCTGCATGTCAGTTCTCCCTCAATCAGGCCGGAACGTCGGCGAGCTTCTCGATCGCTGATTTGTGCATGTCACTCTGCTGCTGGAGCAGGTTGGCGATGGCGGTGTAGCTGCGCATGACTTCGACCATGCGGCTCATCTCACCGACCGAGTTCACGTTCGACTTCTCGACATGGCCCTGCTGCACGGTCGACTTGGTGTCGGCCTGCGGGACCGCGGAGCCGATGTTGTAAAGGTTGGCGCCGAGCTTCGTAAGCTTGGCCGGATCGTCGAACGAGGCCATGCGGATCTTGCCGCGGATCGAGTCGTTCTTGGCCGTGCCCTCGAGCACGGTGACGGTGCCGTCCGGCGCGACGTTGATGTCGTGATCGGTCGGCTGGAAGGTGATCGGGCCGCCGGTGCCCAGCACGAGGTTGCCGTCGGAGGTGACGAGCTGGCCGGTGCTGTTGAGCGAGAATTTGCCGTCGCGGGTGTAGCGCTCGGCGCCATTGGCCTGCACGGCGAAATAGGCGTTGCCGCTGATCGCCATGTCGAGCGGATTCTTGGTCGGCTCCATCGGCCCCTGGCCGACGTCGCGGAAGGTGCCGCGGTCCTGCACATAGGAGACCCGGCGGTCGGAGCCGACGAAATTGTCCTCACGCGCGTTCGAGTTGAGGTACTCCTCGAACAACGAATGGTCGGCCTTGAAGCCGTTGGTGTTGGCGTTGGCGACGTTGTTGGCGATGACATCCATCTGCCGTTCCAACGTCATCTGTCGTGACAAGCCGATCAGAAGCGCGTTCTGCATCGGAAATCTCCCCTGAGTGAGATCCGCCAGCTCGCTCTCCCAAGCGCATTGGCCGATCCCGTGAACGAGACCTCGGGTTCTCCCAAACCCTGGGTCTCGATCCTTTCTCAGCGAAACTCGTGCCAAGCCTAAAAATATTGTAATTTCAGCGACTTGTCTATTTTTCGAGGGCGCGGGGAGGCGGCAGAAACGGTCTGTTAGCCATGTTTGCCCGGCAGATTTTTCCTAGCGAAGGCCCAATCGAAAGGTTCCGTTAACCATTATTACCGTAGCGTTTGGGCGTAAGAGGAGCACTGCGCTGGGGCATTTGTATCGCGTCACTGTCTGCCAGGAGCTTCGCTCTTTCGACCCCTTTGAGAGATGAGCGAGCGCGGCGATCATGGCAGAGAATGAAGCGGAAGGCGGCGCAGCCGCTGAGGGCGCGCAAGTCGCTCCGCCCAAGAACAAGTTCAAGCTGATGATCATGGCGGTAGGCCTGCTCGCCGTTCTCGGCGGCGGCGCCGCGACCTGGTTCTTCTTTTTCCGTCACGGCGACGACGAGCATCACGCCGAGGCGGCGCCTCCGCCGAAGCCGCCGTCTTTCGTCGAGGTCCCCGACATCATGGTGAACCTCGCCGGCGCGCCGGGCGAGCGCGTGCAATATCTGAAGCTCAAGATCGTGCTGGAGCTGAAGGAAGAGAAGCAGGTCGAGGCGATCAAGCCGACGATGCCGCGCATCACCGACATCTTCCAGACCTATGCGCGCGAGCTGCGCTCCTCCGACCTCAACGGTTCCGCCGGCATCTTCCGTCTCAAGGAAGAGCTGACGAAGCGCGTCAACGCGGCGGTCGCTCCGGTCCAGGTCAGCGCGGTGCTGTTCAAGGAAGTCGTGATCCAGTGAGCATGACGGGCTAGGGATCATGGCAGGCACCGACCAACCAGACCAGGATGCAATTGCCGCCCAATGGGAGGCCTCGCTCGATTCCGAGGATCCCGCCGAGGCCGCGAAAGCTGCTGCCGAGAACGAACTATCGGAGACCATGGCCCTGCAATGGGCGGCCATGGTCGAGGATGGCAGCCGCGATCTCGGCGCCGGCAAGAATTCCGGCGAACGGGTTCTGTCGCAGGAGGAGATCGACAACCTCCTCGGCTTCGCGGTCGGCGACGTCACGCTCGACGATCATTCCGGCATTCGCGCCATCATCGATTCGGCGATGGTCTCCTACGAGCGTCTGCCGATGCTCGAAATCGTCTTCGACCGCCTGGTGCGGTTGCTGACGACCTCCTTGCGCAATTTCACCTCCGACAACGTCGAAGTCTCGCTCGACCGCATCACCTCGGTGCGCTTCGGCGACTACATGAACTCGATCCCGCTGCCCGCCGTCCTCACTGTCTTCAAGGCCGAAGAGTGGGACAATTTCGGCATGGCCGTGGTCGATTCCAGCCTGATCTACTCGATGATCGACGTGCTGCTCGGCGGCCGCCGCGGCTCGAGCCAGCTGCGCATCGAGGGCCGGCCCTACACCACGATCGAGACTGAGTTGGTCAAGCGGTTGGTCGAAGTCGTCATGGCCGATGCCGAACAGGCGTTCCGGCCGCTGTCGCCGGTGACCTTCACCATCGACCGGCTCGAGACAAACCCGCGTTTCGCCGCGATCAGCCGTCCTGCCAACGCCGCGATCCTGGTGCGCCTGCGCATCGACATGGAAGATCGCGGCGGCAACATCGAGCTCCTGCTGCCTTACGCGACCATCGAGCCGATCCGGGGCGTCCTGCTCCAGATGTTCATGGGCGAAAAGTTCGGCCGCGACCAGATCTGGGAAGGTCATTTCGCAACCGAGATCGTCCAGGCCGAGATCTCCGTCGACGCCGTGCTCTACGAAGCCGACATCCCACTCAAGCAGCTGATGCGGCTCAAGGTCGGCGACACGCTGCCGCTGGACATGCGCGCGGATGCCAACGTCACCGTTCGCTGCGGCGACGTCACCATCACCGAAGGACGCATGGGCCGGGTCGGCGACCGCGTCGCGATCCGGGTGACGAAACCCTTGCGCAAGCCAAGTACGACACTTGCGATGTTCGAAAAGGTCGACGAGCAGAACAAGATGATGGAGGCCCCATGAACCACTCCCTAGGAATGGCGATCGAGACGCTGGTGGCTATCCTGCTGATGCTGACCATCGTCTACTGCGTCACGCTCAACAAGCGACTGACGCGGCTGAAGGCGGACGAGCATTCGCTGAAGGCGGTCATCGGTGAGCTGATCACCGCAACCGAGATCGCCGAGCGCGCGATCGGCGGGCTGAAGCTCGCCGTGCGCGACGTCAACGAGAACCTCGGCAGCCAGCTTGCGTCGGCGACCCAGATGTCCGAGCAGCTCTACAAGCAGCTCGGCGAAGCCGACAATGTGGTGCGGCGGCTGTCCAAGATCGCAATCGCCGCGCGCCCCGTCACGAACCCGGAAATGCTCGCCGCGCCCGCAGCCAAGCCCTCGTCGGCGAAGGCGGTGGCGGCTGCGGCCGAAGCCTTCTCCGAACGCCGACGATCCAACGGTCTTGCCGCATAAAGTCAGGGTATGAAGTCTTTTCGCAACATCCGCGTCATTCCGATCGTGCTGGTTGCCGTCGCTGGCCTCGCCACGCTGAAGGTCACGGGTCTTGTGATCAATGGCGGCTATGTCTTCGACTACAAGCCGAGCCCGACCAAGAAGTCCTGGGCGCAGGAGAATCTGAACTTCCCGGCCAGCCGCGAAGATCCCGATATCACCGGCTCGACCCATGGCGCGCCGAAGGAGGCGCCGAAGCCGGCCGCACCCGACACCAAGTCCGAAGGCGCGGCGGTCAAGGAGGAAGCCCAGCCGCAGATCTCCGCCTCGGAGCGCGCGATCCTGGAACGCCTGCAGTCGCGCCGCCAGGAAATCGAGGCCCGCCAGCGCGAGATCGACATCCGCGAGAGCCTGTTGAAATCCGCCGAGAAGCGCATCGAAAACAAGGTCGAGGAGATGAAGGCGGTAGAAACCCGTATCTCCGCGACGCAGGCCGAGCAGAAGGCCGCCGAAGCCCAGCGCATGAAGGGCCTCGTGACCATGTATGAGGGCATGAAACCCAAGGATGCCGCGCGGGTCTTTGACCGGCTCGAGATGGGCGTGCTGATCGAGATCGCCTCGCAGATCGCGCCACGAAAAATGTCGGACATCATGGGATTGATGTCCCCGGAGGCCGCCGAGCGGCTGACGGTCGAGATGGCCCGCCGGGCCAATGGCGGCGGCGATCAGTCCGCTTCGGCCGGCGAGCTGCCCAAGATCGACGGCAAGCCGACGCAAAAGCCGAATTGAGGGCTCATACTTAAGAAGTCCTTAATTGCCAAAATCTACAGTCTGGGGCAGGGGCCGGCACCAATGCCGGCGTGGACCGTCGAACCGGAAGTAATGCCGCCAATGGCGCGAGAGGCTGCCGCTGGATTTGTGTCGCGAGCCCGCGCCCTGGCGCGGAGGCTGTCGCGTCATGTCCGCACGGCGCCGCTGCTGGCAGCGAGCCTGCTGATCGGCTTCACGACGCCTGTCCGGGCGGCCGATGCGATCCGGGGCGAGGCGACTTTCTCGGCCGGCGGCGGCTTTGCCCGTCTCGTGATCAAGCTCGGAGAGGACGTCCCCTCCGAGGTGACGACGGCCGGTTCCATTCTCGTCATCCGCTTCGACCGGGCGGTCGACGTGCCCGTCGACCGCGTCCCGGAAGGCGCGCCCGAGTACGTCAACTCCGCCCGCCGCGATCCCGACGGCGGCGCCATCCGGCTGTCGCTGGCGCGGCGCGTCACCGTCAACACCATGAATGCCGGCGAGCGAACCTTCATCGACCTCTTGCCGGAGGGTTGGAAGGGGCCGCCGCCGAGCCTGCCGATGGACGTCGTCAAGGAACTCGCCGAGCGCGCGCGCGTCGCCGAACGCGCGTTACGCGCCCAGCGCGCCGCGGCGGAGAGCAAGAAGCGTCCGCAGATCCGCGTGCGCGCCTCGGTCCAGCCGACCTTCGTCCGCTTCGTGTTCGAGATGCCCGACGGCGTCGGGGTGTCCTCCGTGCTCAACGAGCAGAAGCTCACGCTCGCCTTCAACGCCAACCTCAATTTCGATCTGGCGGACGCGGTCGTCGCAGCGCCGCCGAACGTCGCCTCGATCAAGCAGAAGGCCGACATCGACCAGACCAGTGTCGAGATCGCGCTGATCGGCGATTCCGACGTGCATTCGTTCCGCGACGAGAAGAACTACGTCGTCGACATCTCCTTCCAGCCGGACAAGGGCAAGATGGCCAATTCGGCCGAGGCTGCGATCGCGCAGGCCAAGCCCGCCGCCCATGGACCGGCGCCTGCGCCTGAAAAGCCGGCGGCCGAGAAGCCGAAGGACGCGCATCGCGAGATCGCGCCGCCGACGTCCGAGACGATCGCGCGCGAAGCCAGGATCGACGTCAAGCCCGAGGTGAAGCCGGAAGCACCCTCCGCCATGCCGCCCGCTGAAGCGCCGAAATCGCTGCCAGCTCCTGCGGTCGAAGCTGCGCACGCTGCGCAAGCGCCCAAGGAAGCGGTCAAGGAAGCGGTCAAGGAAGTTTCAAAGACGGTCGCGCCAGTTGCAGAAACTGCGGTCGCGCCCGCCAAGCCGGTCATGGCCGAAGCGCCTCAAGAGGTCGTGAAGGAAGCTGCCAAGGAACCCGTCAAGGAGCCGGCCACGGAGGCCCTCAAGGCTGCTCCAGCAGAGGCGCCCGCAGCTCCGCAGCCGAGTGGTGCCAGCGTCGATGTCCGCCGCGACAGCGACGGCCTGCGCGTGACCTTTCCGCTTCAGGTCGCAACGCCTGCGGCGGCGTTCCGCCGTGGCGATACCGTCTGGCTGGTGTTCGATACGGCGAAGCCGATCGACGTCGAGGCGATCCGCACCAAGGGCGGTGCGATGATCGGGGAAGTCGGCCGCGTCCCGCTCGAGAAGGGACAGGCGGTGCGCATCCGTCTCACCCGGCCGCTGGTCTATTCGCTGACGAGCGAGGAGGTCGGCAAGCAGACCAACTGGCTCTTGACCCTCGCCGACAAGATCCAGGCGACGCCGCTGCCGTTGATGATCTCGCGCAACATCACCGACCCGGCGCTTGCCAACATCGCGATCCCCTTCGCCAATCCGGGGCTCCTGCACAAGCTCACCGATCCCGATGCCGGCGACACGCTCTATGTCATCACCGCGCAGCGGCCGGTGCGCGGCTTCATCAAGCGGCAGGATCTCGTTGATCTCGCGCTGCTGGAATCCGCGCATGGCATCGCGATCCGGCCAAATTCCGACGAGGTCGGCGTCGAGGTGGGGGCCGACAAGGTCATCCTCGGCAAGAAGGGCGGGCTGACGCTGTCGCCGGTCGACATCTCGGCCGAGCGCGCGCCGACCGCGGTGCGGCCGGTCTTCAGCCCCGAAGGCTGGCGCAAGGGCCAGTCGGAAAATTTCATAGCGCGCCAGAACGAGCTGATCACGGCGATCTCCAACGTCGAACCGGCGATGCGATCGCTGCCGCGGCTCGACCTTGCGCAATTCTACATGTCGCGCGCGATGTATCACGAGGCCAAGGCCGTCACCGAATTGATGCTGGCCGATCCTCTCAACAAGGAGGAAAGCGGCGCGCTGATCATGCATGCGATCGCGAGCATCCTGATCGGCCGGCCGGCGCAGGGCCTGAAGGACCTCGCCAACCCCGTGATCGGCAACAGCCACGATTCCCAGCTTTGGAAGGCGCTCGCCTATGCGCGCCAGGGCAAATGGGCGGACGCGCGCGAGAAGTTCAAGAACGTCGAGTTCGCCATCGCCTCGCTGCCGCTCGACATCCAGCGCATCGTGACGATGGAGGCGATGCGCGCTTCGCTCGAGGTGAAGGACTATGCCGGCGCCTCCAAGCGCCGCAGCGAACTCGAGGTGGTCGGCGTCTCGCCCGAGGCCGCGCCCGGCTTCGCCGTGCTGCGCGGCCGGCTCGCCGAGGCGCTCGGACACGACAAGGACGCGCTCGACGACTACAAGTTCGCGGTCGGCTCGTCCGACCGGCCGGCTGCGGCCGAGGCCAAGCAGCTCGAGGTCGCGCTGCGGCAGAAGCGCGACGAGATCGGCAAGGAAGACGCGCTGCGCGAGCTCGAAACGCTCTCGATGACCTGGCGCGGCGACTCGATCGAGGTCAAGACGCTCCAGATGCTGTCGCAGATGTTTGCCGAGAACGGGCGCTACCGGGACGCGCTCACCGCGGCGCGTACCGCGACAAAGCTGCAGCCGAACGCGGAAGCCTCGCGCCAGGCGCAGGACCTCGCCTCCGACCTGTTCACGCAGATCTTCCTGGGGCCCAAGGGCGACGAGCTGCCGCCGATCGAAGCGCTGGGGATGTTCTACGAGTTCCGCGAGCTGACGCCGATCGGCCGCCGCGGCGACGAACTGATCCGACGCCTCTCCGACCGTCTCGCCTCGATCGATCTGCTCGATCAGGCCGCCGAGCTCCTGCAATACCAGGTCGACCACCGCCTCGAAGGCGCGGCGCGTGCACAAGTCGCCGCACGCCTGTCCATGATCTATCTCGCCAACCGCAGACCCGACATGGCGATCACGGCGTTGCGCGCGAGCCGTATCAGCGACCTCTCAGGCGAGCTCAGGCAGCAACGCCTGCTGCTGGAGGCGCGTGCCCAGAGCGACGTCGGCCGCCACGATCTCGCGCTCGACATCGTCTCCAACGTGACAGGGCGCGAAGTGCTGCGCCTACGCTCCGACATCTTCTGGGCGGCGCGGCGCTGGCGTGAATCCGCCGAGCAGATCGAGCTTTATTACGGCGAGCGCTTCCGCGACTTCAAGCCGCTCAACGCGGTGGAGAAAAGCGACATCATCCGCGCCGCCGTCGGTTATGCGCTCGCCGACGACTCGATTGGCATGTCGCGCTTTCGCGAGAAATATGCGCCGCTGATGAGCGAGAGCGCCGATCGGCTCGCGTTCGACATCGCGAGCAAACCGACCGGCGCCTCCAGCGCCGAATTTGCCGATATCGCCAAGCTGGCTGCCAGCGTCGACACGCTCGACGGCTTCCTGCGCGAGATGAAGCAGCGCTTCCCCGACGCCACCGCCCGCGCGCCGGCCTCGCCGCAGGCCAAGGACGAATCCGACCACACCGGCTCGCTGCCCACGATCCCGGTGGTGCGGCAGGTCAAGATGACGCGGTAGGATCGCTGCTCCTTCCGGGCCTCGCGACAGGTCTCGTGAGCAAGCTCTCGAAGTGACGGGCAGCGCCGAATCCTATCGCCCGGGGCGGGGGCTTAATTGAGCTTTACCCGGACCTGATAAATTGCCGAGGCCAAGGTCGAGGCAAGCACTAGCACGAGACCAAGCCCGATCATGGGATTCCTTGCGATCACCGCCGCAAGCGATACCCCCAGCGCCGCGGCCAACATCTGCCAGAAACCCAACAGGGCCGAGGCAGCACCGGCGCGATCGCCGAATGGCGAAAGAGCTTGCGCACTGCAGAGCGGATTGACCATGCCCATGCCTAGCAGGAATACGCATGCGCCGACAAGAAATGGCAAAAAGCGCCCGTCGAGAAGCGCGAATAGCAACACCATACCGCCACCGACACAGGCCAGCGCGAGGCCGATGCAAATCGATCGGTCGAGACCAAGGTGCGGAACGATTTTTGTAGCGGTAATGCCAGCGCTAAAGACGATCATGACAGTGCCTGCGAAGAACAGGCCGAGTTGCATGGGTGTGAAGTCGAGGCCTTCTATCAAGACACGCGGTAACGCCGAAAACATTGCAAACAGCGCACCTAAGATGAGGCTAACGGTTGCGGCAGGAACCAAGAAACGGCGGTCAGTCGATAGCGACCAGTAATTCTTGGCGATTGTCGAGAAATCGAACTCGGCGCGTGGCGCGTGGTGCGTTTCTCCGAAAGCCGCAAGAAATGCTGAGGCGGCGACGACGGCGAAGATTCCGACGAACACAAATGCTGAACGCCAGCCAAAAAAATGATCCAGCGCGCCACCGACCAGCGGCGAGAATCCGGGCGCCGCTGCCATCGCAACCATAACAAACGTGAGCACGCGCGCTAGCTTTTCGCCCTGAAAAAGATCTCTTGCGATAGCTCGCGAAAGGACAGACGTGGCACATGCGCCACCGGCCTGCACGACGCGACCAATCAATAGTGCCGCCAAATCATTGGCTAACGCGCACCATATGCTACCTGCGAAAAATACAGCAAATCCGATCATCACGGGTATGCGCCGGCCGAAACGATCCGACAACGGACCGACAACGAGTTGTCCGACCGCGAACATGGCGAGGAATATGGTGATAGCTGAGGTTACCTGAGCGCTGGAGACGCCTACCGCGACGGCGATGCTCGGTAGCGAAGGCAACAGAATGTTGGTGGCCAACGTGCCACTCGCAGACAACGCAGCAAGAACGGCGACCTGAAGACCAAGCGGCACGGCTCGAGCGAGCGGACGGTCTTCGACGTTGCTGGTCATAAGCCGCTTCGGATCAATGGATGATAATCATCATATCAACCACCCATTGAATGCGCAACCTGAGCATATTCCGGTATGTCACGAGCCGCCGAACGCGCTCACGGTGGCAGGCTTCCGCCTTGCGCTGATAAGCTGAAGTGTACGCCTACAAGCCTTGGGCCAGAGGATAGGGGCGGTGACCGCTCCCCGGGCCCCGCTACCCCCCGTAACTCTGCACCAGGCTCCCTGCCACCAGCGACCAGCCGTCGACGAGCACGAAGAAGATCAGCTTGAACGGCAGCGAGATGGTTGCCGGTGGCAGCATCATCATGCCCATCGACATCAGCACGGAGGCGACGACGAGGTCGATGATCAGGAACGGAAGGAACAGCAGAAAACCGATCTCGAAGGCGCGCTTCAGCTCCGAGATCATGAAGGCGGGGACGAGGATGCGTAAGCCGAGGTCGTCGGGAGTGGCGGGCGGCGGCTCGCCGGAGAGATCCAGGAACAGCTTGAGGTCCTTCTCGCGCACGTTCTTTTGCATGAAGCCGCGCAGAGGGACGGAGGCGCGCTGAAGCGCGTCCTCGACGCCGAGCTGATTGGCGACGAGCGGACGGATGCCTTCGTCGTAGGATTTTTGCAGGACGGGTCCCATCACGAAGAAGGTGAGAAACATCGCCAGCGCGATGATCACCGAGTTCGGCGGGGCGGTCGCGGTGCCCATCGCGGTGCGCAGCAGCGACAGCACGACCACGATGCGCGTGAACGAGGTCATCATGATCAGGATCGACGGGGCGATCGACAGCACGGTGAGCAGCGCGATCAGCTGGATCGCGCGCTCGGTGACGCCGCCACCGCCAGCGCCTCCGCCGCCGAGATTGATGCTGATGTCCTGCGCATGCGCCGGCATCGCGAGCGAAGCCGCGCCGATCAGGACAGAAAGAAAAAAAACTCTACGCGGGAGGGCCGGCAGCCTCACGAAGACGGCTTCGGACGGCCGAGCAACGAGGCCATCTCGTCTTCGAGATTTTCAAAGCTGGTCTTTTCCGGGGCCGGCTTTGCGGGAGGGGCCGGCGGTGCCGGCGGCTCGCTGCGGGCCACACGCGGGGGAGCGGTCGGGGGCTCCGGCGCGACCGGAGGGGCAAGCGTCTCGCCGGCGGGGCGGCGCAGCGCAGCTTCGAGCCGCTGCGCCATCTCGGCGAGATTCTGCTCGGCGCTCGATGGCGCCGCGGGAGCGGGCGCCGCCGGCGGAACGGGCGGAGCCTGCGGCACAGGCGGAGGAGGCGCGGCGACGCGCTCGGCGCGCACCGGAGGCGCCTTCACCGGCTCGCTCTGGCGCGGCGGACGCGGCATCAGAGGGGGTTCGTTGCGCGCAACGCGCGGCGGAACAGGTTCGGGACGCAGCTCGCGCTCAGGGCGCGGCGCGATCGGCTCGGAGGTGAAGCCGCCCAATGGCGGCTCGTTGCGGCGTTCGGCCATCGCGGGAGCCGGCCGGCGCACTTCGTCGGCGAAGGAGGGGCGCGTGGGTCGCGGTGGCGGCTCGGGCATGTGCGGCTCGGGATGATCGAGCAGTTCGGGCCGCGGTGCTTCGTCGGCCCAGCTGCTGCTATCATGCATCGGCGCAAGACGCGGCGGCTCGGCCGCGTTGGGGCGCTGCGGGAGCTGGTCGCGGCCGGGCGCCGCGCGCACGATGTTGGGTTCGACGACGATGTCGGTGGGGCCGCCGATCATCAGAAGATGCTCGACATTGTCACGCCGGACCAGCACCAGGCGGCGGCGGCCGTCGACCGCGGCGGCATCGATCACGGCGAGCCGGGGCATCCGGCCGCGCTGGGTGTTGGCGCCGAGCCGGCTGGTGGCGAATCGGCGAACCAGCCATGCAGCGACGCCGATCAACGCCAGAACGACGATGAACGCGACGATGAAGGTGATAGGGCTGCCTTGCATACTTGTCCCCGACAAATGGCGCTTGTCTCGGGCCCGTGGTCAGATGCGCCAACCACCGGCTTACGTTGCCCCAAACTGCGATTTCTTAACGTCCCACGGCAAGTTTTGCCGTCCCCAACTCTTAATAACCCATGAATCGCTCGATCCAAAACGACTTCTTGGCCTATGCATGCGCCGCCAAGCGGTTGGGTTAATGCCGCTTTTGGAGGCGTAGAATCACGGGGCACGCGCATTGGTGTCCCGGCGGGGGACAACTCCCTGCGACCTCCTTAACCAGCTGTTAACCATACAGGCGGCAAATTCTGCCTAGCTTCGGACCACGGGTCCTGCGAGGCGGAAGGAGCCGCAACGATGTCCATCAACGATCTTCCGGTGCTATCGGCGCTTCGCACCAAGATGCAATGGCACCAGGAGCGCCAGCGCGTCCTGTCCGAGAACGTCTCCAATTCAGACACGCCCAAATTCCGGCCGCGCGACCTGGTCGAGCCGAAGCTGGACAAGGCTGGCGCCGTCACGGGTTCGATGGGCCCCTTGGCGCTTACCCGCACCAGCGGTTCCCACATGGCGCCGTCAGGCGCGGCCTCCGGATTCGACCAGAACAAGAATGCCGGTTTTGAGACCCGCCCCGCGGGCAACGCCGTCAATCTCGAAGAGGAGATGATGAAGGCCGCCAGCAACCAGATGGATTATGCGGCGGCAACCTCGCTCTATTCGAAGAGCCTGCACCTGCTCAAGACCGCGATCGGCAAAGGCTAGAGCTAGAGGAAGCGCATCATGGCGAATGACAGCAGCGACTTTGCCCGCTCGATGGCGATCGCGACCTCCGGTCTGCGGGCGCAGGCCGGGCGCATGCGGGTGATCTCGGAGAACATCGCAAATGCGGATTCGACCTCGCAGAGCGCCGGCGGCGATCCTTACCGGCGCAAGGTGCCGACCTTCTCCTCCGCGCTCGACCGTACACTCGACGCGCAGGTCGTCACCCTCGGCAGGATCAAACCCGACCAGTCCAATTTCCGCACCAAATACGAGCCGAACAATCCGGCGGCGGATGCAACCGGCAACGTCAAATATCCCAACGTGAACTCGGTGGTCGAGATGACCGACATGCGCGACGCGCAGCGGTCCTACGAGGCCAATCTCAACATCATCAGCGCGACGCGCCGGATGATCCAGCGCACCCTCGACATCCTCAAGAGCTGAACAGGACATTTGAACCATGGCAACACCGACAATTGCCGCCAACGCCTATGCAAACCTTGCCCGCGTGCTGGAGAACAGCGGTGCCGGCAAGGGCAGCGAGCCGAGCGGGCAGTCCTTCGCCTCTCTTCTGAAAGACACTGTCGGCAGCGTCCTGGAGTCCGGCCGCAAATCCGATGCGCAGACGGTGGCGATGGCCGCCGGCAAGGCCAACGTGATGGACGTGGTGACGGCGGTCGCAGACACCGACGTCGCCGTGTCCACGCTGGTCTCGGTCCGCGACCGCGTGATCGCGGCCTATGAAGACATCATGAAGATGCCGATCTGATTTTTGGCGCTCGCGCCCGCCCCAATCGTCATTGCGAGTGCAGCGAAGCAATCCAGAGTCTTTCCGAAGCGGCAGTCTGGATTGCTTCGCTGCGCTCGCAATGACCGGGGATAGGCCTTCGCATCGCTCACAAGAGCGGTGGGAGGCGAGGAATAAGACAAAGGAACTGCGAAATGACCGGACCGGAAACCCTCGACGTCGCGCGTGATGCGATCTGGACCATCGTGATCGTGTCGTCGCCCCTGATGGTGGTCGGCCTCGTGGTCGGCGTCGTCGTGTCGCTGTTCCAGGCACTGACGCAGATCCAGGAGCAGACGCTGATCTACGTGCCGAAGATCCTGGCCATCTTTGCCACAATGCTGTTGGCCTTGCCGTTCATGGCCGACGCGCTGCATTCCCACATGCTGCGGATATCGTCGCGAATCATCGGCGGCTGAGGCACTATGCGCCCGTCATGCGCATCGACGTCTCGCTGCTGCCGGCGCTTGCCGCCTCCTTCATGCTCGCCTTTGCCCGGGTCGGCGCGATGGTGATGCTGTTGCCGGGCCTCGGCGAGACCAATATCCCGACACGGATCAAACTGTCGATCGCGCTGCTGCTCACGCTGATTATCCTGCCGCTGCATCGCAACGCCTATCAGGTCGACATGGGCTCGATCGCGCCGCTGCTGGTCCTGATGCTGCATGAGATCGTCATCGGCATCGTGCTGGGGGCGACCGCGCGGGTGACGTTGTCGGCGCTGCAGGTTGCCGGCGCCGTGATCGCACAGCAGATGGGGCTCGGCTTCGTCACGTCGGTCGATCCGACGCAGGGACAGCAGGGCGTGCTGGTCGGCAACTTCCTGACGATACTGGGGGTCACGCTGCTGTTCGCCACCGACAGCCATCATCTGGTGATCGCGGCACTGAACGACAGCTACACGATCTTCGCGCCGGGCGAGACGGTGTCGAGCGGCGATGTCGCCGCGCTGGCGACGCGCGCCTTCGCCGCCGCGTTCCGCCTGGGCTTGCAACTCTCCGGCCCATTCCTGGTGTTCGGCCTCGTCTTCAACATCGGGCTCGGCGTGCTGGCGCGGCTGATGCCGCAGATGCAGGTCTATTTCGTCGGAGTGCCGCTCTCGATCTTCGCCGGCTTCCTGGTGCTCGCCGTCGTGCTCACGGCGATGATGGGCACCTATCTCGACTATTTCATCGGTGTCATGCACCAGATGATGCCACTCAAGTGATCGGGTGATCGATGGCGGAAGACAACGATCCAGAGAGTCAAACAGAAGACCCGACGCAAAAACGTCTCGAAGAGGCGCTCGAACGCGGTGACGTCGCCAAGAGCCAGGAGATCAACACCTGGTTCATGATCGCGGGCGCCACGCTCGTGGTCTCGAGCTTCTCGGGATCGGTCGGCAGCGGGCTGTTGGCGCCGATGCGCAACCTGCTCGCCAATTCCTGGATGATCAAGACCGACGGCAGGGCTCTGCTTGCCCTGATGCAGCAGATCGAAGTCGCGGTGCTCGCGGCGGTGGGCGTGCCGCTGCTGATGCTGGTACTCGCGGCAATTGCCGGCAACGTGCTGCAGCACCGCCTGGTCTGGTCGGCCGAATCCCTCAAGCCCAAGTTCAGCAAGCTGTCGCCTGCCGAGGGCCTCAAGCGCATCTTCGGCAAGCAAGCGGCGGCGAACTTCCTCAAGGGTCTCGGCAAGCTGATCGTGCTCGGCGCGGTCATGACCGTGATCCTGTGGCCGGAGCGGCATCGCATGGAGGCGATGGTCAGGCTCGATCCGGCCGCCCTGCTCGGTGCCTCCACCAGCCTGACCATTCACCTGCTCGGCGCGGTGGTCGCGGCGCTCGCCATCATCGCCATCGGCGACTATTTCTTCCAGTATCGCAGCTGGTTCCAGCGGCAGAAGATGTCGCTCCAGGAGATCAAGGAAGAGTACAAGCAGTCCGAAGGCGACCCACACATCAAGGGCAAGCTGAGGCAGCTGCGCCAGCAGCGCTCCAAGAAGCGCATGATGGCGGCGGTTCCCAAGGCCTCCGTGATCATCACCAACCCGACCCACTATTCGATCGCGCTGTCCTACGAGCGCGGCATGTCGGCGCCGATCTGCGTCGCCAAGGGCGTCGACAACCTCGCTTTCAAGATCCGGGAGATCGCGCGCGAGCACGACATCCCGATCGTCGAGAACGTGCCGCTCGCCCGCGCGCTCTACGCCACCGTCGAGATCGACGAGGAAATCCCGACCGAGCACTACCATGCGGTCGCCGAAGTCATCGGCTACGTCATGCGTCTGAAGAGCGGATTCGGTGCCAGCCGGCAATAAAACCCCTGAAAAGTACTGGAAATGGCCGTAATCTGGGAATCAGCGTACCTTTCGCCCCTGCTGCCCTTGCGCCTGCGGGTCCGATTCAGGCAGGGAGGACCCTGCGCGCCCTGTAGCGCGTTGATTCTCTGCCGACAGGCTGTGCCAGCTTGAGATGACTGCCGAGACCGACCACGACCTCACACGCGAGCCCGTTGCGGCGCACGAGCCGTCGCCGCGCTCGGGCAGCATTGCCCTGGTGCTGCTGGTGGCCGCCGGGCTCGTCGCCGTTGCCGTCGGGCTGATGACGCTCGGGCGCGCGCAGGCCCAACCCTATATCCTCGGCATTCTCGCCGTGCTGGCGATGGTCGGCCTGTTCAACCTGTTCGCCTTCGCCGCCGGCATCATCCGCTTCGTCGATCGCAATCTCGACGATCCCGTGATGGGCCGCATCGCCGATCACGCCTTCGATGGCCTCGCCGTGACCGACCCGCGCGGCCATGTGGTCTATTCCAATGCGGCCTATCTGACGCTGACCGGCGCTGCCGGCCCACAGGACGTGCGTCCCGTGGAGCGCGTCTTCATCGGCAACCCCGACGTCTCCGAAGCGGTGTTCCGCCTGTTGAAAGCCGCGCGCGAAGGCAAGCGGCAGCAGGAAGAGGTGCGCATCTCCGGCCATGACGGCAGCCAGGGCCGCTGGCTGCGCATGCGGGTGCGGCCCCTCGGCACCGGCAAGCGCGAGACGAGATACGCGGTGTGGTCGATCGCCGACATCACCCGCGACCGCGAGCGCCAGGAGGACGTATTCCAGGAACTCCAGCACGCGATCGAATATCTCGATCACGCGCCTTGCGGTTTCTTCTCGGTCAATCCGGCCGGCGAGCTCGCTTACGTCAACGCGACGCTGGCGAACTGGCTCGACTACGACCTTGCCGAGATCGGCTCGGGCGGGCTGAAGCTCACCGACATCGTCTCCGGCGACGGCGCTTCGCTGCTTACCGCGATCGTGGCGGTGCCGGGCGAGGTCAAGACGGAAGTCTTCGACATCGACCTGCGCATGCGCACCGGCAAGACCATGCCGGTGCGGCTCTATCACAAGCTCGCCTTCGGCGCCGACGGCGCGCCAGGCCCTTCGCGCACGCTAGTGATCAGCCGCGCCCGCGACGAGCGCAGCGATCCGGACCGCGCCGCCGAAGTGCGCTTCATGCGCTTCTTCGACCATACGCCGATGGCGATCGCCACCGTCGACCGCGGCGGTAACGTCGTGCGCGCCAATGCGCGCTACGCCAAGCTCGGGCAGGCGTTGGGGCTCGACAGCGCCAGCAAGTCGATCTTCCGCGCGGTCAATTCGCGCGACCGTCATTTGCTGATCGCGGCCATCAACCAGGCCGCCGAGAATCAGGCCGACATCGCGCCGGTCGAGGTCGCGCTGGAAGGCTCCAAGGAGCGCTGGGGCCAGTTCTTCGTCACGCCGGTCGACGGGGGTGAGAACGACGCGGAAGCCGCCATCGTGCACATGCTCGAGACCACCGAGCGGCGCGCGCTGGAGAACCAGATCAACCAGTCGCAGAAGATGGAGACTGTCGGCCAGCTCGCCGGCGGCATCGCCCACGACTTCAACAACGTGCTCTCCGCCATCATGATGGCGAACGACTTCCTGCTGAACGCGCACAAGCCGACTGATCCGTCGTTCCAGGACATCATGCAGATCAAGCAGAACGCGACGCGGGCCGCCACGCTGGTGCGGCAGTTGCTGGCGTTCTCGCGGCGGCAGACGCTGCGGCCGCAGGTGCTCGACCTCGGCGATGCGCTCTCCGACCTCGCCATGCTGCTGCGCCGCCTGATCGGCGAGAAGGTCAAGCACGAGACCATCCACGGCCGCGATCTCTGGCCGGTCAAGGTCGACGTCTCCCAGTTCGAGCAGGTCATCGTCAATCTCGCGGTCAACGCGCGCGACGCCATGCCCGACGGCGGCAAGCTGATCATCCGCACCGCCAACGTCACCGCCGAGGAGGCGGCCAGGTTGGCCTACAAGGGCATGCCGGCCGCGGACTACGTGCGGATCGAGGTCGCCGACACCGGTACCGGCATCCCCGCCGATATCCGCGACAAGATCTTCGAGCCGTTCTTCTCGACCAAGGAAGTCGGCAAGGGCACCGGCCTCGGGCTCTCGACCGTCTACGGCATCGTCAAGCAGACCGGTGGCTTCATTTACGTGGACTCCGAGCCGGGGCAGGGCACCTCGTTCCAGATCTTCCTGCCGCGCCATCATGCCGAGCCGGAGGTGCAGGTCGAGCAGCCGGCGCCGGTCGTTGGCGCCAGCAATGGTGCCGCGAAGGAAGCTGGGTCCACGGCGGACGCCAAGCCCCGCACCGATCTCACCGGACAGGGCACCATCCTCCTGGTCGAGGACGAAGAGGGCCTGCGCGCGCTAAACGCACGCGGTCTGCGCTCGCGCGGCTACACCGTGGTCGAGGCCGAGAACGGCGTCGAGGCGCTGGAGGTACTGGAAGAGCAGAGCGGCGGAATCGATCTCGTCGTGTCCGACGTCGTGATGCCGGAGATGGACGGCCCGACGCTGCTCAAGGCGATGCGCGAGAAGAACCCCGACATCAAGTTCATCTTCGTCTCCGGCTACGCGGAAGACGCATTCGAGAAGAGCCTGCCCGAAGGCCAGCAGTTCGACTTCCTGCCCAAGCCGTTCACGCTGAGCCAGCTCGTGGCGGCCGTGAAGGAGACGATGGCGAAGGCGGGGTGAGGGCGCGGGCTCTGCGTTCTCCGTCATTGCGAGGAGCGAAGCGACGAAGCAATCCAGTTGCCTCCACGGAAACAGTCTGGATTGCTTCGCTTCGCTCGCAATGACGAGAAAAAAGCTGAACTGCCGGCACCAAAGCCACCGGTAACCCGCGACCGCGGCCCCTTCGCACACGCAGCCAAGCTGCCGCCAAAGATGGGCTTTTGCCACATCCCCGCGACTGAGGGCCGCAGCCATAAGTTCCGATAGTGGCTTCCTTTTTACGGAAGGCTGCCCATCTTAGGGGCACGTCCCCATGCCGGGGATCTGGGAAACCAACATGAATTTCTCGCAACGCTCCCGCAGTCTCTTCAAGACGATTGCCGTCGTGCTGGCGCTTGCGCTGCCGACTGCGCTGGCGATCTCGTCCGCCGACGCGCGCGTCGGTGGCGGCATGTCGTCGGGCTCGCGCGGTTCGCGCACCTATTCGGCCCCGCCATCGACCACGACCGCGCCGGGCTCGACCTCGCAGTTCAATCGGACCTACACCCAGCCGGGCGCAGGCATGAATTCGGCTGCCGCCGCACCCGCGCGCGGCGGCCTGTTCGGCCGGGCCGGCGGCTTCATGGGCGGCCTTGCGGCCGGCTTCCTCGGCGCAGGCCTGCTCGGCATGCTGTTCGGCGGTGGCCTGTTCGGCGGTCTCGGCGGCCTATCGTCGATCATCGGTCTGATCATCCAGATCGTGCTCGTGGTGCTCGTGGTTCGGCTGGCGATGTCGTGGTGGCAGCGCCGCCACACCCCGCAGGCGGCCTATGCCAACGCTGACGCCGGTGCCGGTCCGGGACCGCAGGCGAACAATCGTAGTGGTCTTGGTGGCGGCTTCGGCTTCGGCGCCAACAACGCGCCGCTCGAGATCAAGCCGGACGACTATGAGGCGTTCGAGCGTCTGCTCGGCGACGTCCAGTCCGCCTGGTCGAACGAGGACGTGGCCAAGCTGCACACGCTCGCGACGCCGGAAATGGTCTCCTATTTCGAGCAGGACCTCGGCCAGAACCGCGCGCGCAATGTCGTCAACAAGGTCAGCGATGTGAAGCTGTTGCAGGGCGACCTCGCGGAATCCTGGCGCGAAGGCGAGACCGATTACGCGACGGTGGCGCTGCGCTTCGCGCTCACCGACAAGACGCTCGACCGCAATACCGGCGCAATTGTCGCCGGCAGCGAGCAGCCGGGCGAGGCCACCGAAGTCTGGACCTTTGCCCGACGTCCGGGCGGCGCCTGGGAATTGTCGGCGATCCAGCAGACCAACTGATCGCAGGCGACATGAATAACAAAGGCGTCGTGCTTCTTGCACGGCGCCTTTTCTTTTGGGCCTCTCGCATCGCGGCACCGGAATAAGCGGGCCTGCGTCGGGTTGAAATCTGGCGGCCAACGAAAACACAAAGGGAGGACAGGATGATCCGCATTGAGAGATCCGTGACGATTTCAGGCCTCGCGCTCGCCGCGGCCTTGTTTGCAGCACCATCTGCGCAGGCGCAGTCGGCCGACATGACGTTCTTCGTGACTTCCAATGGTCCTGGCAAGGGCGCCGATCTCGGCGGCCTGGAGGGGGCCGATGCGCAGTGCCAGAAGTTGGCCCAGGCCGGCGGCGCCGGCAGCAAGACCTGGCGCGCTTATCTCTCCACGCAGGCCGCCGACGGCAAGCCGGCCGTCAACGCGCGCGACCGCATCGGCAAGGGACCGTGGCAGAACGCCAAGGGCGCTGTGATCGCCAAGGACGTTGCCGATCTGCACGGGGCGGCCAACAACCTCACCAAGCAGACCGCGCTCAGCGAGAAGGGCGAGGTCATCAACGGCCGCGGCGACACGCCGAACCGGCACGACATCCTCACGGGTTCGCAAGCCGACGGCAGCGCATTTCCCGCGGGTGACGACAAGACCTGCAAGAACTGGACGTCGAGCACGCAAGGCGCGGCGGTCGTCGGCCATGCCGATCGTCAAGGCCTGCGCGATGACGAGCCGTCGAAATCGTGGAACAGCTCGCATCCCTCGCGCGGCCCCGATGGCGGCTGCTCGCAGGCCGATCTGAAGAGCACCGGCGGCGACGGCCTGCTGTATTGCTTCGCGTCGAATTGAGACGCGGAACTCGCTCCGCCCTCATGGAGTTCGTGGTTGCGTGCTACACTCGCCGCCACGCAATCACGGACCCCTTTCATGAAATACGAGCTCTATTATTGGCCCGAGATCCAGGGCCGCGGTGAATATGTGCGGCTGGCGCTGGAGGAGGCGGGCGCGGCTTACATCGACGTGGCGCGTGGCCCACGCGGCACAGCTGCGATGATGAAGATGATAGACGCGCACAAGGGCACGCCGCCCTTTGCGCCGCCGTTCCTCAAAGCCGGCAAGCTCGTCATCGGCCAGACCGCGAACATCCTGCTCTATCTCGGCGCCCGCCACGCTCTCGCCCCGAAATCGGAAGCGGGTCAACTCTGGGTGCATCAGCTCCAGCTCACGATCACCGATTTCGTGGTCGAGATTCACGATACCCATCATCCGCTCGGGCCCTCGCTCTACTACGAAGATCAGAAGCCGCCGGCGAAGAAGCGCACGGCCGACTTCTGGGGCGAGCGCGTGCCGAAATATCTCGGCTATTTCGAGCAGCTGCTTCAAAACAATGGCGGCGCCTATCTCACCGGCCGCAAGCTGTCCTATGTCGATCTCTCGCTGTTCCAGATCGTCGCGGGGCTGCGCTATGCGTTTCCGAAGCGGATGAAGGCGTTCGAGACAGATATCCCAGGCCTCGTCGGTCTGCACGACCGCGTCGCGGCGCGGCCGAACATCAAGGCCTATCTCGAAAGCCGCCGCCGCATTGCCTTCAACGAGCAGGGCATCTTCCGCCGCTACCGCGAATTGGATGGTTAGCCGGTCCGGAGGTGCCGAGGGGGTGTTGCGCGCTCACCATACGCCAGGAAACAGGCGATAGCGCACGCGCGTCACATAGTCGGCATAGCCTGGCAGGCCCTCGCGCAGCGTGCGCTCCTCGATGCGAGTGCGGATCGCAAACAACAGGAGGAACAGCGGCACCATCATAAGTCCCCACCATGAGCCCAAAAGCAGCGGCACGCCGGCGAAGAACAGGATCATGCCGCTATACATGGGATGGCGCACATGGGCATAAGGCCCCGTCGAGATCACGCGCTGCGCGCGCTCGGCTTGCAGTTTCACCACGGGCGCCGCGAACGAGTTCTCGCGGAAGACCCAGAGGATGAACAGTGTCGAGAGCAGGAACAGGGCGAGGCCGAGTATCTGCGCCGCCATCGGCATATCGGAGGCTAGCGTACGCCGGTCGAGCCCCATCGCCGCCAGCCAGACCAGCATCGCGACGACGAAGATGGCCATGAACGCCTTGTCGGCAGCGGGCTGGTCCTTTTGCAGGACCGGCCGCAGGCGTTCGGCGAGCAGTTCGGGGTCGACCCGGTAAAGCCACCAGCCGCAGAGCGGGCCGAGCAGGGCGGAGATCGCGAGGAACACCCAAGCCGACGGCCAGTGCAGGGTTCCGGCGCACGCGAACAGCAGCGCGCCCATGGCGGCGGTGGTGATCGTGCTCTGCAACAGGAGTCTTGCGATCATGCGCAGGTCTCAGGGTAGCCGCGCACGATATTGGTCCCGCTATCCGGCGAAGATACGGCCGGACACGCGAAAAGCCCGATCGACCGGATCGGGCATTTCATCTTCGACGCGGCTGATCAGGCGAGCTGATCGATCCGCGTACCCTGACCCGGCGGCAGCGGCGCGGGCGGCGGCGGCTTATAGGTCGGGTCGTTGTCCTTGGTCTTGATCTGGTCGTCCTGCTGCTTGTTCGTGTCGTAGCTCGGCACCACGATCGCGATCGGCGGCGGCGAAACGGTAGAAACGCTCATCCACAAATCCTCACATATGGAAACAATTGATCCTGCGCCGCGAGACCCGAAATTTCCTTCAAGCCAATCGTTAAAATGCGAGGGATCTGGTGCGGTGGGATGTGTTCTCGGACCTCTCCTCGTCATTGCGAGCGCAGCGAAGCAATCCAGTCTGTCTCCGCGGAGGGATTCTGGATTGCTTCGCTTCGCTCGGAATGACGGAGTCTGTAGTGGGCGGTGTGCTGTCGGACGCACACCGCGCGGGGGACCGCCTATTCGTCCTTGCCGCGCGTGATCGCGATGGACGCATCCGTCTTGGTGCGGGTGCATTCCATGTTGAGACGCCGGTAACGCATGCTGATCTTGTCGCCGCGCAAGAGCCCCATCCGTTTCAGGCAGCGTGTCGCGCCCGTCGTCGTATCGTCCTTGGTCACGGTGAAGACGATCGCCGCCATCGACCCTACCAGCGTAAAGAACTCCGGTTTCGGCTTGCGATCGCCCTTGGCATAGAGCTCGATCGAATATTTGTCGCCACGGCAAGCCACGGACAATTCCTTGGCCGCGGGATGAGTCAGATAGACGACATTCGCGGCGCGGAAATTCACCTTGAGGCGATCGACCTGGTTCGCCAGCTCCTTGGCGCTGTCATCGCAGCGGTCCGCGCGAGCGGGCGAGACGAGGGTCACAAGGCCGGTGATGGCGGCGGCAACCAGGATCGCGCCGCGGACGTGCAAGTTCAATGTCATGATGAAAAGCCCCTTAGCGGGCGCATTCAATCGTCGTCCCGCGCGTAGCGCAAGGGGTGCACCCAGGGTCTTCACTGGCATCATGAGGGCCTGGTGTCCGCGGCCAGCCGCCGAATCCGGATGCCCCGACCGCACCAGAGCGCCTTCCCTTTGCGGCAAAAAAGCTTAGAACGCTTCTATGAAAGGGGCCCATGCGAGGGCTCCAAAACCCCGAGATTCCAGCCCATGAACGCTCCCACCGCCTTCCCCGACCCCGCAAAGCCCGTTCCGCCCTACAAGCACACGCCGCTGTTTCCGCTGGGCAAGGACGAGACGCCCTACAAGAAGATCACGGCCGAGGGCGTGCGGGTCGAGAAGGTCCTGGGGAAAGACATGCTGGTGGTGTCGCGCGAGGCGCTGCGGGACCTGTCGGAAGCCGCCTTTGGCGACATCAACCACTATCTGCGGCCCGGTCATCTGAAGCAGCTCCGCGCGATCCTGGAGGACGGCGAGGCGAGCCCGAACGACAAGTTCGTCGCGCTGGACTTTCTCAAGAACGCCAACATCGCCGCCGGCGGCGTGCTGCCGATGTGCCAGGACACCGGCACCGCGATCATCATGGGCAAGAAGGGCTGCAACGTCATCACCGACGGTGACGACGAGGCGGCGCTGTCGGAAGGCGCGCGCGATGCTTACCTGCGCCGCAATCTGCGCTACTCGCAGGTCGCGCCCTTGTCGATGTACGAGGAGAAGAACACCGCCAACAACATGCCGGCGCAGTGCGAGATCTACGCCGAGGGCGATGACGCCTACAAGTTCATGTTCATGGCGAAGGGCGGCGGCAGCGCCAACAAGAGTTTTCTGTTCCAGGCGACGCCTTCGGTGCTGACCAAGGACCGGCTGCTCGCCTTCCTGAAGGAGAAAGTGTTGACGCTGGGCACTGCGGCGTGCCCGCCTTATCACCTCGCGATCGTGATCGGCGGCACCTCGGCCGAGCTCTGCATGAAGACGGTGAAGCTGGCGTCGGCTCGCTATCTGGACGCGCTGCCGACCCACGGCTCGCCCGACGGCAACGCGTTTCGCGATCTCGAGATGGAGCAGGAAATCCTGAAGATGACGCAGTCGCTCGGCGTCGGCGCGCAGTTCGGCGGAAAATATTTCTGCCACGACGTGCGCGTGATCCGCATGCCGCGTCACGGTGCCTCGCTGCCGATCGGGCTGGGCGTGTCCTGCTCGGCCGATCGCCAGGTGCTCGGCAAGATCACCAAGGACGGCGTCTATCTCGAAGAGCTCGAGCACAACCCGGCGCAGTATCTGCCTGAGGTCGAGCAGTCGCTCGGCGGCGAGGTCGTCAAGATCGACCTTAATCAGCCGATGAAGGATATCCTTGCCACGTTCTCGAAGTACCCGACCAAGACGCGGGTCTCGATGACCGGCACCATGATCGTCGCGCGCGATTCCGCGCATGCCAAGCTGCGCGAGCGGCTCGACCAGGGCGAGCCGCTGCCGGACTATTTCAAGAACCATCCGGTCTATTACGCGGGCCCGGCCAAGACGCCCGAGGGCTACGCCTCCGGTGCGTTCGGCCCCACCACTGCGGGCCGTATGGATTCCTTCGTCGATCAGTTCCAGGCCGCCGGCGGCTCGATGGTGATGGTGGCTAAGGGCAACCGGGCGGCGGCCGTGCGTGAGGCTTGCAAGAAATATGGCGGCTTCTATCTCGGCTCGATCGGCGGTGCCGCGGCGAACCTTGCCGAGCACTGCATCAAGAAGGTCGAGGTGCTCGAATATCCCGAGCTCGGCATGGAAGCGATCTGGCGCATCGAGGTCGTCGACTTCCCGGCGTTCATCATCATCGACGACAAGGGCAACGACTTCTTCAAGGAGTTGAATCTGGGTTAGCTGCCTCGCTCGCACCTGCGTGCGAGTAATTGTGCATGCCCCCCATCACGACCGTCATGCCCGGGCTTGTCCCGGGCATCCACGTTCTTGGTGCGGCGAGGAAGACGTGGATGGCCGGGACAAGCCCGGCCATGACGATGCGGATGCCTCAGCGTGCTAGCTGCAATTCGTGACTTGGTTGGAGCACAGCCCGCGCCACCAGCCGCGGACGCCGTCCTGGCTCTCGACAAGGCCCCAGAGACCGCTGCAAGCAAAGATGTGCTTCGGTCCGCCGTCGGTGTCGATCGGGCCGCCGAGCTCGCGCTGGGCCGGCATCCATTTCGCATCGACGAAGGGCGCCTGGAACAGACCGCCCATGCGTGTCGCGCCATTGGCGTAGGACGCGCCGACCTTGTTGGAGGCGACCCAGCCGCGTCCGGCATAGGGCTTTGGCGCGCTGCGCGGATATTTCTTGTCGTCCTCGTAGTCCTTGCCCGGCGGCTTGGCGCCTTCGATCAGAAACCAGCCGTTCTTGAAGCCGATGATGCGGAATTCAGTGAGCCAGCCGCCATCGGGCGTGTTCTCGCTGCCGCCGAGCTTGAGCCGGTAAGGCGGCGGAAGCGTGCCGAGCACACGCGCCTTGATCGATGGTTCAGCACGCACGTTGAGGCCGTCAGGATCCTTGTCGACGGACCATGCGCCGAAATCACAGGGCTCGGTGCCGTCGGGAAGCGTTGAGCGCCTGGCGGCGAGATCGGCGTGCAGCTTTGCGAACTCAGTGTCGTCGTTGTCAGGATCCGGCCCGCTACGCGGCTTCAATTCGGCCGAGACTGCGCGCGTCGCATCCGGCGTCAGCGCGACCACGAGAGCCTGGCGCGCGACGAACACGCTTGCAGGTGACTTCGGATCGTTCGACGAGGTCGGATAGAGGGCGAGGTAGCCCGCCGAACCTTCGGTTCGATAGGCCGTGCCGGCGACATGGCCCGCCGGTAGCATGGCGAGCGCGCTTGCCCGCCACGCCGGTTCGGCATCGTCCGCGCGCGCCGCTTGGGTCGCGACACACAGGATCGTCGCCGCGATGAAACCGAGCGCGCGCACGGTTGCCGCGCGGCTTACGCCCGCGTGCCGGTGAACGGGAAGCTGCCCATCGGGCCGATGCCCATCTCACCGCTCATGTTGTCGCCGGAGACGGTTCCGATGAATTCGAGCGTCAACGGCATCGGATTGGTGATCGAGACCTTCCAGTTGACGGCATCGCCGCTGACGGTGCCGTCGAAAATCTCGGCTGTATCGCCTTCCGCACCCTGCGTCCCCGTGAGCGTGCCGCCGGCAGCCGTCAGGCTCAGCGTCGCTTTGCGCTCGCCCATGGGGGTCGTCAGGGTCAGAGTCCAGTTGCCGTCGACGGCCATTCGCGTCTCCCAAGATCCCGGCTGACCGCGACGATCCGCGGACCAGTCCCGGCCGAGCGTATAGCGCAACTCGCCGCCCGCGCCTAACGCTCCGTTGGAGGCATTTAGGCGCGGGCGGCGGCGCGCCGTCGGCTTGTGACGATGAGACGGAGCACGACATATTGCACGGCGAAGGCGACGATCTTGGCGCCGCCCGCGACCACGGTGATGTAGAACGCCCACAGCTTCAGATCGCCTGTGGAGGCGACGGCGATCATGCCGGCACCGATCACGAACATCAGCGCGGCCCAGGCATAACCCGCTGCCGTCACGTACTCCGGAACGGTCTCGACGACGATCGATGGCATGTAGCGCAGCATCCAGCCGCGCTTGAGCATGATGGCACCGATCGCGAAATGTGCGATCGAAGGCTTTGCGAGCATGAAGCGAGGGTCGTTGGTCAGCAGCGTGACCGTGCCCAGCACGACGACGAGCGCGACGCTCGCATAGGTCATGTAATTGAGCTGCTGGCCCTTGACGCGCGCGTAGATCACCTGCGCGATCGCCCCGGCAATCGCCACCGACGTTGCCAGGACGATGTTGTCGGTAACGAGATAGATGACCAGGAAGACGATGGCGGAGAAGAGGTCGGAGGCGAGGCGGGCGAATACGTCCTTCATCGTCGATCCTGTTCAGCGAGTGTGGGGCAGTGCGCTGGCCGGCGCACCGTACTTGATCTGCCGATATTCGGGATACCATTTTGTGAAATAGATTGCGCTGTTGCGGGCGGCGAAGGCGACCGCAAGGCTCGACCAGAGCGGCAGGCCAGGGACGTAGAGCAGCACGAGATTGGCGGCCGCCATCAGCAGTGCAGCCGCGGTCCATGCGCCGGTGATGACGTAGTTGGCATAGTGGAAGCCGGGCATTGCCGCGATCTCGGCCGGCACGGATTCGAGCGCGTATTGCAGCGTGAAGGGACGGCGGACCAGCATCGAGCCGAGCGAGATGACGAAGATGCCGATGTCGACCGACAGCTTGACACCGAGTGTGCCGAGCGCCGGGTTGAACAGCACGAGGTGGAGGCCGATTGCGGCGAACAGCAGCGCCGAGCCCATAGCCAGGATCTTCACCGAGCGGCCGCGCATGACATCGATCGCGACGGTCGCGAGACAGATTGCCGAGGCTACGAAGACGCTGATCGTAGCCGAGGTCACCAGCATCAGGAAAGTAAAGGCGCCGGAGGGCGCGAGGATCAGGAAGATCGCCATGGTTCGCCTCGGTCAGTCCTTATCTTTACGATGTAAAGATCAATAGGTCAGGAGCGAGTCGGGGTCAAGCAAAATCTTTACAATGTCAAGATGACGTAAGCGACTTCCAAAAATTGAATTGCTGCAACGGCTTGGTCGGCCATTTCGTCGACGAAGCCGGCCCAGGGCAGGTGCGACAGCAGAGGTAACGCACAGGCGGTTGAGAGGACGAAGGCGAGCAGGATGCCGCCGTCGAAGACGATTTGGCCGCTCCGCCGCGGTCGGATCATCTGGAGCGTGATCCCGGCGCAGATCAGGAACAGGATCAGGACAGCGAGGCGGTCCGCGGCGATCGAGGGCATGTGCATGAAGAGGCCTTTTGGTGACATCAGCGATGTCGAGAGGAGAACTAGGTCGCGCCGACCCAATTGCCGTGAAAACCGTCGGGCACGCGATGGCCGAGCTGCACCAGCGCGACGGGGCCGGCCTCGACATCTCCGGCGTTGAACACGGCGAGGTCGCTGCGGTTCTCCCGCGCGCGCCAGACCACCGCCAGCAGCCAGCCATCGCCTTCCGCAGCATCTTTCGACCGCTCCACGAACACCGGTTCGGAAATGGAGTCGCTGGCCGGCAGCAGATAATGGCCGAGGCGCGTTCCATTGCCGTCGACATGGACGACGCCGGATAGCGCGCCGAACATCGGCAGCTTCGGATTGGCGCAGGCGTACCAGCCGTGACGGCTCTTCAATCCGGCGCGGCGGTCGTCGATGCGCGGGAACTCGCCGGTGAGATCGTCGAGATAGGTCTGCTGGAAGCGGTCGGTGTCGCCTGAGAGATCGAACGTCCAGCGGCAATGCCGCGCGCGCGACTTCTCCGGGTCGGTCGGCCGACCATCGGGATGCGGAAACAGCGGCGCTTCCTCGAATTGCATGACGTCGGCGATGATGCGGTCACCGTCCTCCCACGCATTCATGACGTGGAAGACGTAGCAGGCTTCAGCGCGGAACCAGACGATGTCCTTCGCGCTGCCCTTGCGCTTGATCACGCCAACATAGGCGCCCTTGTCCGGCTCCCAGGCGTAGGGAGGCCGTCCGCTCATCGCGCGCTCCATGCTGCCGGTGAGGGGCAGGATCGGAAACAGCGCGTGGTTCTCGGTGACGATGAAGTCGTGCACCATGCTGGCATAGGGCGCCTCGAAGCGTTCGAAGCGCGTCGCCTTGCCGGACGCATCGATCGAGCCGTAGGAGAGGGTGGGCGTCAGCGGTCCCGCGGCGTTGTAGCCGAAGAACACCAGCTCGCCCGTGACGGGATCGATCTTGGGATGCGCCGTGAAGCTGCCGGCAACGCGGGCGTGATAATTGTGATAGCCGCGCGTTGCGAGCGTGCCCGGCTCGATCTCGGTGGGCAGATGCGCTTCTTCCAGCGCAAGCAGCTTGCCGGCATGGAAGATGATGTTGGTGTTGGCGACACCGCTATCGGTCAGGTTCGCCGGCGCATCCGGCAGCTTGCGGCCAAAGCCGCCGAACAGCGTGCGGCCGGCATCGTGCTCGGCCAGCCATTTCGGCGTACGGATCCAGCGGTTGCGATAGCTGGCGCGGCCGTTCTCGAGGTGAAAGGCGTGCAGCATGCCGTCGCCGACGAACCAGTGCGCGCCGGGCGAGTCGAACTGCGGATTGGGGCCGTTGCGATAGAGCGTGCCGTTCAGGTCGCGCGGCAATTCACCGATGATTTTCAGGAAGGGCGCGTCGGCCTCGAACGGGATCGGACCGAGGTTGTGGCGGCGTTCGGCAACGGCGTCCTGCTGCACGGCGTATCCCTCCTTATCTTTACATCGTAAAGATGAAATAGCCGTGTGAGGGGGCTTGGTCAAGCGAAATCTTTACACTGTCAATATGGCGTCCTATAGCTGGCCGATGGGCAAGAGCGAAATCAGGACAGAAACCGCGCGCGGCGCGCGCACCTCAAAAAAGGCGAGCGCGCCGGCGCGTCCCGCGCGACAACCGGCGAGCGTCAAGTCCGAGGCGCCCTATCATCACGGCGCGCTGCGCGAGGCGCTGCTCCAGGCCGCCGAACGGGTGCTGGAGCGGGACGGGCTCGCCGGCCTGACATTGCGCGCGGTGGCGCGCGAAGCGGGGGTCTCGCATGCGGCGCCCACTCATCATTTCGGCGACCTCACCGGGCTTCTCAGTGAGCTCGCGGCAGTCGGCTTCCGCCAGTTCAATGCGGCGATGGCCTCGTCCTCTGACAGCGCCACCACCCCGCTCGAGCGCGCGCTGGCGCGGCCGAAAGCCTATGTCGTCTATGCCCAGGCTCATCCTGGCATGTACGGCATCATGTTCCGCACCGAGCGCCTCGACTATTCCAGGCCGTCGCTGCACGAGGCCGCCGAGGCGTCCTTCGCGGGGCTTGCCAATGCCGTCGGCATGATGCGGCAGGAACAGATCCGCGGCGACGCGCTGACGCTCAATCAGGGCGCCGCGATCGCGCGCGCCTGGTCGATGGTGCACGGTTTTACCATGCTGCTGCTCGATGGGCGGCTTGAGGATATTCTGGGGCGCCTGCCCGAGGGCACGACGCCCGAACGCCTGCTCGAGGCGATGCTGATGTCGCCGGTGACGGGGAAGTTGCCGGGCCCCTAATTCGGTCGGGACGAGCGCAACCGCAGCCGTGATGAGGCGTTGACGCCGCATGGCAAAATCATCCCGTGCCCCCTGGAAACGATCAAACCCGCGCAAGCGCGCCGGCAAGGCGTCCAAGCATCTCACGCCTGCGCAGAAATCGGCGGCCAAGGCGCGTGCTCGCCGCGCCGGGCGCAGCTATCCCAACCTCGTAGACAACATGCGCATGGCAGCGAAGAAACCGTCCAAGGCAAAAGCTTCGAAGAAAAAATCCGCCAAGAAGACGCCCAAGCGCAAGGTTACAAAGAAGGCCGCGAGGAAAAAGTCTGCAAAGAAGAAAACTGCAACGACGTCGCGCAAGCGCCGCGCATCCCCACCCGAAAAGGATCCGCGGGGCGGCTTGACCGCCGCGGGCCGCAAGGCTTTCGCGCGCAAGCAAGGCGCACATCTGCGGCCGGGCGTCACCAAGACGGCATCCGAGATGACACCGCAGGAGATGCGGCGCAAGGGAAGCTGGGCCGTCCGTTTCTATGGTCGCGCCAAGTTGCCGCCCCTCGTCGATGCCAACGGCCGGCCGACCCGGCACGCCTTGTCGGCGCATGCCTGGGGCGAGCCGGTTCCGAGAACGGTGGCGGCGGCGCGGCGCATCGCCGCAAAAGGTGAGCGCCTGCTGGCGCGCTACCGCCGCGCCAAGACGCGGGCGAAGACGAAAGCCTAGCGCATCGTCGCCAGCTCGACCGCGCGGCCGCTGGCACCAACGATCTTCACCCTGTCCTTGCTGCACGTGAAGCTGCGGGCCAATTCGTCCGCCGCCTTGCGCGCCAGCTCATTGGCGTTCCGGTTGGCGATCGCGTCGACATAGGCAACGTGGCAGACGGGGCCGGGTGGCAGCCGGGTCACGATGAGCATGGCCTTGGTGTTCGGCCGCCCCTGCTTGTCGGGATCGGTGCCATCGGCGATGTGCCAGCGCTGGATCATCGCAAACGGCTTGGCCCCCGTGGTGAGCCATTCGACGGTGGTTTCGGACGAGTTGAACGGAGCGAACCAGACTTTTGCCGCCGGTTCCTCGGCCGCGGCCTTGCGATTGCGGCCGACGGAGACGACCTCGCGAAGATCATCCTCGGCGATCAGGACCACGAGGCCATCCTTGCCCTTGCAGACCCGCGTGGTGCTGCCGTCGAGCTCGCTGGGCTTGCCGATCTGGCGGCAATCCTTCGGGGCCGTTGAGGTATATTGGCTGCCCACGGATTGGGCGTCGGCGCGGCCGAGACCGCTGCACATCAGCAACGTGGCCAGGAGCAATATGGCCAGAGCTGCGGTGGTGATGCGGAACATGACGATGCCTTTGGTCGAGCGGGAACTCCGTACCATCAGACGTCTTGATTGTGGGCAAGGTTCAAACAGGGTCGACAGACACCTGACAGCGGCGCGGAATCGTTCTAGAAGAGCGGCTTCGCTTGGGCTCTTTCAGCCTCGTTCGCGTCCTCGTTTTTCGTGATCATGCCAGCCACCTCGTCCAACAAACCTTATCGCGTCGGCCGCTCGAAAACCGGGCTCGGCCTCTTCGCCACCAAGCCGATCAAGAAGGGCACCCGGATCATCCGTTATTACGGACCGATCCTGGACTCCCGGATTCCCGAGCACGACGACATCGAGAACAAATACCTGTTCGAGCTCAACGGCCGCTGGACCATCGACGGCTCGGTGCGCAAGAACCTCGCGCGCTATATCAACCATTCGTGCCGGCCCAACGCCGAATCCGACGTTCGGCCGCGCGAGCGCAAGGTCTTCATCCGCGCCATCAAGAACATCGAGCCGGGCGACGAGATCAATTACGACTACGGCACCGATTATTTCAAAGCCTACCTGAAGCCGATCGGCTGCAAGTGTGAATCTTGCGAGAAGAAGCGCAAGAAGCTGCGCGCCGAGGCGCGGGCCGACCGTGCCAAGGTGAAGGCGCGCACGGAGCGCAAAGCGCAGAAGGCGGGTGCGAAGGCCGCCAAAAAGAAGAAGCTCAACGGCGTCGCTGTTGGCAAGGCGAACGGCCGCGCGCGGGCGTAGCCTGAGTTCGAGCTTCTCGCACAACTGTCCTGCCCCGCGAAAGCGAGGCATCCAGTACGCCGCGGCCTTTCCGTATGCGACGACTGCCTCTGGAATACTGGGTCGCCCGATCAAGCCGGGCGACGACAGCGAGTGATGTGGCCTCAGGCAGCCAGCACACTCCCGCTCCTGCGCAATCCCACATATTGCAGTTCGGCAAACACGCCGGTCGCGATCGCCTGTGCCACGACCATGAGCTCGCCGGCAAGGTTCGGCGACACCGCGCCCGAGAGCAGCAGCGCAATGCTGCCGACCGTCCAGGCCGCGTTGCCGACGACGACCAGCAGCACGAGCGGCTTTGCCACGGAGGCACGTGAGGCGAGCCAGCCGACGAGTGCCGTGTAGGCGATCAGGAACAGGCCGGTCTCGCGCAGCAGCGCTTCAGGCAGGTTGAACAGCGACGCGAACGCGCTGGCGCCGAACCTGAAGCCGAGAGCGGCGACGCCGCTGAAGATCGCGTCGGCAAGGAGCGCGCGGCGAAGGAAGGTGGATGCGTCGATCATCGTGGGTCTCCATGGTTGGGGTGGGCTCGAGGTGAAACTCAGTGCAATCCGCGCCACCAGGCCCGAAGCAGGCGGGCGAGGCGGAACGGGCAGAGGCTCCCGCCGACACTGTGCTCGAAGGCCGTGACCTGCGCGACGACGTAGTCGCCAGTCGAATGCACCAGCGGCTCGGGCATGTTGAGGCTGCGCGCCAGCATCCGGGTTGCGAGCGCCATGGCCCAGGGAACTAGCTGGTCTGTGACGGTCCGGTAGAGCAGCAGTGCGATCATGGTCGTCTCCTGTTGCGACCCAAGATGCGCCGGCCCGCGGGCCAATTCGATTACCTCCGACGTAATGGAAGGGCCGAAATCTGCGTGCTAGGTTTTCGACCATGAACGCACATGCATCCACGGCACAGGCCGAACGCAGCCAGCCAATCCATATCGGCGACCATTTGCGCGAATGGCGGCAGCGCCGCCGCATGAGCCAGCTCGATCTCGCCGGCGAGGCCGAAATCTCGGCGCGGCATTTGAGCTTCGTCGAGACCGGCCGCGCCGCACCCTCGCGCGACATGGTGCTCAGACTCGCCGAACGTCTCGACGTGCCCTTGCGCGAACGCAACGTGCTGCTGGTCGCCGCCGGCTATGCCCCGGCCTTTCCGCAGCGCCCGCTGGAGGATCCCGCCTTGAAATCAGCCCGCCAGGCGATCGACCTCGTCCTCAGGGCGCACGAGCCGAATCCGGCGCTGGCTTATGACCGGCACTGGAATCTGGTCTCCGCCAACCGCATGCTGGCGCCGCTGCTCGCCGGCATTCCGCAGCGACTGCTCGGCCAGCCCTTGAACGTGCTGCGGCTCGCCTTCCATCCCGAGGCGCTGGCGCCGCGCACGGTCAATCTCGCGGAATGGTGCGGGCATCTCCTGGAGCGGTTGCACCGGCAATGCGAGGCGACGGCCGATCCCGAGCTGATCAAGCTGTACAACGACCTGAAGAGTTATCGGATCCCGGCGCGCGCGGCGCCGCTGTCGAGCGACAATGTCGCGATCCCCTTCAAGCTGCGCCACGACGGGGAGATACTCAGTTTCTTCTCCACCACCATGGTGTTCGGTACGCCCGTCGACATCACGCTGTCGGAGCTGGCTCTGGAAACCTTCTTCCCGGCCGACGAGCGCACTGCCGAGCGGCTCCGACAAATGGCAGCAGCCATGAGCTAGCGGCCTTGCCTCGGAACGGGTTCGGCTTATCTTTGGGCGCAACCCGCAACGCCCGAAGGAGGCGCTCATGAGCACCCTAAAGCCGCTCCAGATCGACGTCGTTTCCGACGTGGTGTGCCCCTGGTGCTATATCGGCAAGCACCGGATCGAGAGTGCGCTGGCGCTGGTGCCCGACGTTCCGGTCAAGCTCAATTTCCGTCCCTTCTTCCTCAATCCCTGGGTGCCGTCCGAGGGCATCAGCCGGGAGGAGTATCTCACCAAGAAGTTCGGCTCGGTCGAGGCCTATAAGGGCATTGCGGGACGCGTCGTTGCGGCCGCGGGCGAAGAGGGGCTCGTCTACCGGCCGGAGCTTGTCGCGCGTCAGCCCAACACCACCGACTGCCACCGCCTGATCCTCTGGGCCGAGGCGATCGGCAAGGCGCCCGAGATGAAGCAGCGCCTGATGGAGCTGTATTTCCGCGACGGCGGCGACCTCACCGATTTGAACGTGCTTGTAAAGGCGGCTGCCGATGTCGGCCTCGATGCCGACGACGTGCGCAAGCGCCTCGCCACCGACGAGGACGTCGCCCGCGTATCGGCGGACGCGCAGGAAGCCGCCGAGAAGGGCATCTCCGGCGTGCCGACCTACGTGTTTGCGCAAAAATACGCCGTCTCCGGCGCGCAGGATCCCAACATGCTCGCGCGCGCCATCCGCGAGGTCTCGGCGGAGATCAACGCGCAGGCGGCGGAGTAGGAGCTATCCTATTTACGAAGCAGGCGAACTGCGCGGCGCGCCGCCGCGTAGGCGATGCCGTGCGCCGCGAGCGCTCCGTGAACGAGCGCCACGATGGGGTCGTTCCGCCGCAACGGTATGAGCACGTCGCCGACGGCGAAGCGCCCGCGCCAGATCGGGTTGATCATGGGGTGATCGGCGCTCGCCGTGGAATCCGCGCTGGCGATGGCCGGATCGGCGCAAAGGCGGCGGGTGAGCTCGAGCGTGAGCTGCACGCCCGGCGAATATCTGGCAAAGCGCTCGTCGATACCGAGCTTGAAGAAGAAAGCGCGATCCTGATGGCGCAGCACGATGCCGGCGGCCACCGGCGTGGCGCCGGCGCGAAGGGTGATGATCTCGCATTGCGCGGTTTCTGCCAGCGCGGGAACGGCGCGGCGGATGAAGGTTGCATCGCCGGCATGCTGGACCAGCGCGGTTCCGCGCTTGCCCTTCCAGCCACTGGCTTCGAGCTGCAGGAATGTTTCGAGCGCCGGTCCGATCTCGTCGGGGCTGTGCGCGACCTCGAACACGACGGTGCCGTGGTCTTCGAGACGATGCCGTTGGCGGCGCAGCTCCTTGAGCTTTTTGGTACCGAGCGCGTTGCGTAGCAGCGTCTCACCATCCACCGTCGCGTCCAGGCTGGCGCGGATGTAGGAGCTCAGGAGGCGCGGCTTCAGGCCGTCGCGATTCAGAACCTGGTTGAGGGCGGTCATTGCGGCCCCATCGAGCGCGACATCGTTCAGCACGAGCGCATGCGCTCCTGTCGCGCGGGCCTGCTGCAACAGGCGCGTCGCTGCCTCGGTCGGGGCATCGCGGTCGATCAGCGGGCTGCACAGCGTGCCGTAGGGATGGGCGCTCACCAGCGCGGGCAGGGGGATCTTCCATGCCCGCCAGAGCGAGATCACCGGCATAAGCCCGATCAGCCGCGATCCATCGTATGCGGGAAGCGCCGAGGCATCGGTGCGGCCGCGCGCGGTTGCACTGACAGCGAGCTCCCAGCCCGGCAGGTAATATCCGTTCGGCTCGATCGCGCGCTGCGCGAGTGCGCGCCATTGGCCGGCTTCGATCGCCGTAAGCGGGACGCGCGCGCGCGCCGTCGCGGCAGGCTTTGCCGATGCCGGATTGATCGCAGCCTGGTGCGCGATGTCGACCACGTCCCGTCGTCCCCGTTCAGGAGGCCATGCTTAGCGCAAAGATTGGAAAATACCGTTGGGACGCCGCTTCAATTCGAGTGGTAATATTAACGTCTCGTTGAGCATCCGCCGGATGTTCCGATGGATACGACAGAATTGCTCTCGACCCGGAGGATCATCATGGTCGTCACACCTTTTACGCCGATTGCGTCGCTCTTTGGCGGCGCGTTGATCGGCCTGTCCGCCGTGCTGCTGATGTGGACGACGGGGCGAATCGCGGGAGTCAGCGGAATCGCGGCGCGGCTGTTTCCGCCTTACGAGGGTCGGCAATTCGCCGGCCGGCTCGCCTTCGTCGCGGGCCTCGTCATCGCGCCCGTCCTGGTGCGCCTTGTCACCGGAAGCCTGCCGGCGCAAACGATCGCCGCCGGAACGCCGCTTCTGATTGTCGCGGGACTGCTCACCGGTTTTGGCGCGGTGTGGGGTAGCGGTTGCACCTCCGGCCACGGCGTCTGTGGCTTGTCGCGGTTGTCGGTGCGATCGCTGGTCGCGACCATGACCTTCATGGCGGCCGGCATGGCGACCGTCTTCGTGATGCGGCACTGGACCTGACCGCGATGACAATCCTCATTCAATTCGGAATCGGTGTGGTCTTTGGCCTTGGCCTCATCGTCTCAGGTATGTCGAACCCGGCGAAGGTCCTGAATTTCCTGGACGTTGGCGGCATCCCGGCGGGAACGTGGGATGCAAGCCTCGCTTTCGTGATGGCCGGCGCGGTCGCGGTGACCTTCATCGGCTTCAGTCGCGTCTTGAAACTGGCGCGGCCTGTCTTCGCCGATCGCTTCCATGTCCCAACGCGAAAAGATATCGATCCGAGAATTATCGCCGGTCCCGCCATCTTCGGTATCGGCTGGGGCCTTGTAGGCTTTTGTCCAGGCCCGGCGTTGACCGCGCTCGGATTTGGCTCGGCGTCCGCATTCATCTTCGTCGCCGCGATGTGTGCTGGCATGGTGCTCGCCCGCTTCATCGCGCAGCTTCCGTCGGCAACGCGTGTCGTCACGCCGGCAGATCCGCTCGAAACCTGACATGGACAGGACCGGGCGAGTTGTCTCGTCCGGTCCTGCCTGTCATGGCTTCATCGACTACCAGCGATCGCCGACACCGACGCCAACACTGACGCCGGGCGCGCGGATGCCGACGCCGCCGCGCGGACCATCGTCCCAGTCACGATAGGTGCGGCGCTCGTAGTAACGGTCGCGCGGCATGGTCGCGTAGGAGTCGCGCACAATCACGCGCGAGCCGCCGCGGGTGCGATAGCAATTGCCGGAATCGTCGCAGACCAGCCGCACTTCCTGGACGAGATCGGGGCTGGTGTATTCGCTGGTCGTGTAGATGTCGGCGGCCTTCGCGCCGCTCACCGCTGCCAAGGCTCCGACGCCAGCCAGCAATGCAATCGTGAATGTCCTCATCATGTCCTCCTCGAAACTGCCCTCGGCGGTAACAAGAAGGGGAGGCGGCGATCGTTCCGGCAGAACTGCAGGTTTTTCCCGGAACCGGATCGCTTGTCGGCGTGATTTGTTCCTAGATCGGTTCGTAGCTTTCCGATCCGCAGATGTCGTCCGCTTCGGCGCGGCGGCGATCGATTACCTTTCCGCCCGATATGGTCACGATGTAGGTCTGTGGGCCGAGCGGCGAGCCGGTCGCCGAGGTGAGCTGGGCGCGGACGCAAGCTGTCCAGCCCGGTCCCCGCACCTCACGATGAGGCGTGGCGACATGCACCTCACGCGGATAGGACGTGCTGAGGAAGACGAATTCGATCTGCTCGCGCACGACGCGTTTGACGTCAGGGGGCGCTTCGGGCGGAGGCTGCTCGGCCTCCTTCATGCGCATGAACTCGGGCACCGGTGCGCGGCTGTCCGCAAAGCCGCAGGCCCCGAGCGCGAGCGCGCTGGCTAGCAGCGCGGCATGAATAATGATCCGCAACATCCGTGAAGGTCCCCTGCGGGCCAAAATAGGCACGAATGCGATCCGACGAAGACCCGGCCGATCAAGATTTGCTGAAGCCAGTATTCCCGAAGCCAAGATTTCCTCAGGCCCTTGGAGCCCGCAGCATTGGCTATTCCATAATTGCCGGCTAGTTTGTGCGCCAGACGAGGGGGATTGCGTCCATGAGGATTTTGGTCATAGCGGCCGCGGTGCTAGCGCTGGCGGTTGCCTCCGCGCAGGCGCAGATGGGCGGCGGCAGGCGTCAGCCTAACGAGGGCGGCCAGAAGGCGGACAACAAGCCCAAGGTCGACGAGAAGGCCTACAAGGCCGCACTCGAGCGCATTCCCGAGTCCAAGGAGAAGTACGATCCGTGGAGCGGGGCGCGTCCGCCTGAACCTGCCAAGAAGCCGAAATAGGTGAGGCGGGCGCTGGCGACCCGCTCCTGCTATTTGGCCGCTCTCATCACGCTCCTCGCATCGTCACCGCAGCCAAGCATCGGGCGGCAAACGGCTGGCCCATAGCGAGCCTGCTGGCCAGGCGAGGTTTCGTCGTCGTGCTCGCCCGCGACACCGGCAACCCATGTGAATCTGCGTGAGCCGTCGCCGTCGCATCAAGCAATGATCATCGTGTTGTGGATGTGATGCGAATGATCATTCACACGGTATGCACTACTGTACGAAAGCGAGGCCGATGCGCCTCTCGCTGCGCCAGACGGGGCGGCATTTCCGCACGAAATTGTCGCGCGCGATCGCGAGCGTGAACGATTGCGGCACTGCGACGAGGGTATCGAGGTCGATTGCGGCGCCGTCCGCCGACATGTTTCGCACCGTGCACGTGATGCCGCAATTTTCAAAGGTGATCGTTCCACCCTTGAAAACACGGTAACGCTGCGCTGCACGCTTCTCGATCATCCGCGTTAATCCATAATGATATTTGTGAAGTAGTGCATAGAAATTACGTTGAACTAAACTCAATACTGGCGCTACTTGCACAGCGCTTCAGATTTCGTTTACGACGTCGAAGCGGAAGTCACTCCGCGGATTTTCCCCCAAGCCGTTTCTTTGTGGCGCTACGCGCCGATGGAGATATTGATGAAGACCACGCTTTCGCTTCTGTTCGCCGCAGCGCTCTCGCTGTCGTCCATGCCCGCCCATGCCACCAAGCTCGATCTCGCGACCATGAGCTGCAAACAGTTCCTGGAGAGCGGCGACGACACCATCAAGATGGTGCTGACCTGGATGGACGGCTGGTACAAGGGAGATGAAGAGAACGCGATCATCGACACCGACGTGTTCGTCGAGAACGCCAAGCAGTTCGGCAGCTATTGCGGAAAGAATCCGAACGTCAGCATCGTCACGGCGGCTGACGAAGTGCTCGGCAAGTGACTTCTCCCGCGTGACGGCGCGACGCGCGATCGCATTTCCTGCCTCGACATGACGCTATCGAGAGCCGCGGTGCGCTGTGCGCTCACGCGGCTTTCTTCTTTGATGCTCACCCCGGCAGCATCGCGAACGCGCTCGACACCATCGCCACCGGCTTGTTGTCGGTGGCCGAGAGCAGCGTGACCCGGCCAAAGCTCATGGTGCGCCCGAGTCGGACCACGCGGGCGTCGGCCAGCACGTCCGACGAGGAGACTGCGCGCATGAAATGCGTGGTCTGGTCGACCGTCGTCATCGGACGATAACCGCGGTTGGCGGCGAGGTTCGCAATCACCATGGCGGTATCGGCGAGTGCCATCAGCGCCTGGCCGCAGACCACGCCGCCGTTGCGGCACAGGCGCTCCGAGAAAGGCATGCGCAGGAGCGCTGCCGGCTGCCAGTCCGGCACGTCCGACGGCGGCAGATGCTCGATGCGCTCGACCGACAGGTTGAGATCCTGGACCCAGGGCGCAAAGACCTCGCCGAGGATGCGTCTGGCTTCAGTGATGCCGAACTCGGCTTCTGGCTGCGATGGCATTGCTGTCGTTTCCTCCGTGTTGCCGGATGTTCGGCATTCCGAGCGGACCGGCGCGGCAAAGTCACCCGGACTGCCGCGGGTCCCGTCGGCTTGAAAATGCCTGACTTCGCCCGGTATGATGCCACGGAGTGGGTATGGGTGGGTGATGTTGCGTCGGTATGTCCTCGTGTTTTGTCTGGCCGGGCTCGGCCTGTTGCTGAACGGGTGCACCAAGTGCGGCCCGATCTGGGACGACTGGCTCCACGCGCCGAAATCGTGCAAATCGGACCGGCTCTAGCGGGCCGAGCAGCCCCTGCGGTTGTGCCAGGGGTGACAAGGCGCGGGCGACCCGCGCCGCCATGGATGATCAAGGAGTCGATGATGAAGCTTTTCCGTATGGCCGCGGTGCTGGCTGTTCTGGCGGGACCGACCGTGCTGGCGGGACCGGCCTCTGCGCAAATGCCCAATCTCAATTTGCTGCAGGACGGTCCGGGCAAGACCCCTGAGGAGAAGGCCGCGGAAGCCGAGCGTGACAAGGCCTACAAGGAAACGCTGAAGAAGATTCCGGATTCCAAGGCCTCCAACGATCCCTGGGGCGGCATGCGCTCCGACCCGCCGAAGCAGGCGGCGGCGCCAAAGGCGTCGGCCGCGACCGGTGCGCCGAAGAAGAAGTCCGGCACGACTGCCAATTGACCCTCTGTCCGATCGGAGGCGGCTGATGCCTCCGGCCGGGACTCCATTTCGGCCGGCCCGCTTCCTACATTGCGCGAGAGCGTATTGCGTAAAGGAGGCGGGATATGGCCGATCGTCCGCGAGATCTCGCCGAGCGGATGGCGCGCCGGCGCAAGATGGGCGGCAAGCCCGGCGCGAGGGCCGGCGACGGCTATCTGCGCGAAACCTTCACGCTGCCACGCGCGGCGGCACGGGAGAGGGCGCAGGCCTTCTTCACCCGCTACCCCAAGGCCGGCTATATGAGCGCGGTCGAGACCTGGCGCGAGCTGCCCGGCGGCGACATCGAATTCACGATGCGGCGGCTGCCCAGCGCGGATTAGGCTTGGCCCCTATTCGAAGGTTTCCGATGTGATGCGGATCCGGAACACGGGCTCTTTGGCCTCGTCCAGCAGCTCCATATTCCATTCGGAATTTTCCTGGAGCTTGCGGGCGATGCCGGCAGCCATGTCGGCGCAGACGCTGGTCATCTCCTTCCAGGCCAGATCGCGATCGGCAAATTCCGACGCCTGGTCGGCACAGCCGGAATAGCTGCCGTTCCGGATTCGAAAGAAGTAGAGCGGCATGGTTCGCACCGATCGCGCCTGATGGCTCCGTCCCCACGGCCATAATCGCGGGCAGTCCAATCCCAAACCGTCGGCAGATCAATTCCGGTCGGCTACGGAATAGCCCCATGGGAGCCGCTGCGTCCTATAGGCCATGACGGCTGCGGCGCGCCGGGGCGCGCCAGCCCGCCGCCGATCTCGGTCCTGCCGTTTAGGCCTGCCGCTCAGGCGGTTTTGCGCCCGATGGCCTTCAGCTCCCGATCGATGCGCAGCTGCACCCGCCGGATCGCCAACAGATCGATCTTGGTCTCGGTTCGGCCGGTCTTGATCTGCTCGCCGATCCGGAACTGCCACTGCCAGATGCCGGGAAGTGCCGTCTTGGCGACGGTGAACTCGACGCCCCTGTGATTCATGGCCTTCTCCCACGATTCACTTCCATCACTGAGAACATGCTGGGCGGCATAATATTCCGGGGGAAGTTGAATCTGTCGGTAAGCCCCGGATAGCTCACGGCTATCTCGCAAACGCAGGCGCTCCGAAACATTCGAAATCGGATGTCGAAAGACGCCGGCCACGCGCGGCGGCGCGAGACCTCATGCCCGTGGTTCTCCGACCAAGAACAGAGTTCCTGGGATGGGTAAGGGCGCCTTCCGGAACGCGGCATGTGCCTTGCTTGGCCCGATGAGGCTAAGCAACATGGGCGCGTCATGCCGGGCATCCCCCGCCGCTATTCTCATTTCGTGTTCGGAATCATCCAGTCCGGACTGACCTCGCTGATCGCCGCGGGCATCGCCAGCTTTCCGGCAGGGAACGCACTGGACTTCCTCGCGCACTGGATGGTGTCGTGGCTGATCGCATGGGCGGCGATGCTGCCGATCGTGCTGCTCGCGGCGCCGGCGATCCGCGCCTTCTCGCTGCGGCTGACGCAGGAGGAGGGCGGTTCGCAAACCGGCCGGCCGGCATGGAAATCGGCATCAAAATCGGAATGAAAAACCCCGCTTGGAAGAACCAAGCGGGGAAAGGTTATTGGAGGCTGAGGTGCTGGGCTGCAACACCATAGCCAGGCGAACCTAGCCGGCTCAGCTTACGACAGCCTGACAAGGCTGACGGTGGCAGCGAAAGCCGGAGCGCGGCGGGCCGCAGACTGGCCCCGCACCGGTCCCAATTTCGACATCCGTTCGCACAACTCAGGACACAACCGCAGGCGAGATTTCGCAGCGACGGTGCTGCCATGGGGGAAACGTGGCGCACCGGCAACGGGGTGGCATCATGGACAACGTAGAGCGGTCATTCGCCGCCGCGACGGCGGCTGGCTTCGTCGTGCTGGTGATCGGCATCGGGTTGCTGGTTCTGCTATAGGCGGCGTTGGGTGCCGGGATATGGCTCCATGACTGGAAAGGCCCATGCGCGCCTTTCAAAAACACGAAAACAACCCCATGCACAGTAGCCCGCCGGAAAATTCTCTCGTTCAATCAATAGTTTACTGGTAGTAATTGGATACCATATCGACTCGGACTCGCCTCCACGGCCATCCGAATCCCGATTCCCGTGCCGATCTTTTTGAGATCAATGGCGCCGCTCCGGCCTCGTCGCTGGCGCGTTGCCGCTGGCGAACACCGCCGCCGCCTGCCCAGCCAGCCGGCCTGTCAGCTCCTAAGCCCTCGTCCCCGCGGCCTTAGTGAACCTTGATCGCGTCCAGCGGCAGATGGAGTTCGGCGGCACGCTCTTCGCGATCCTTCTTGCGGAACTCGTTTTCCTTGCGCTCGAACTTCCTCAGTTCCTCCCGCGCGGCCTCCAGCAGCGGAGTGCGCCGGCTCGTATCGTGATGCGTATTTTCCGTCATGATTGGAAGTCCCAGAGTTGCAGTCTCATCCAAGAGAAGGCCGCAGACCGCGAAAGGTTCGGTGCCGCAGGATTACCGAATTCTGGCGGCGTGCGGGTCATCCGTCTTTGATGCGCGTCAGCCAGAGCGTGCAAATTCCCAAAAGAACATATTGCGAACCTAGAACAAATAGGGTACATTGCTTTTATCGCCGCGCCGCCTCGCCAATCGTTTGTCCCTCACGCGAATCCTCGTCATAAGGAGCACGACCCGATGTCCACCACTGCCCTGCGTATCGTCGAAGGATCCTCCATGGACAAGAGTAAAGCTCTCGCCGCCGCGCTCTCCCAGATCGAGCGGCAGTTCGGCAAGGGCTCGGTGATGAAGCTGGGCAAGAACGACCGTTCGATGGATGTCGAGGCGATCTCGTCGGGCTCGTTGGGGCTCGATATCGCGCTCGGGATCGGCGGCCTGCCGAAGGGGCGCGTCGTGGAGATCTACGGGCCGGAATCCTCGGGCAAGACCACGCTGGCGCTGCACACGGTTGCGGAAGGGCAGAAGAAGGGCGGCATCTGCGCCTTCATCGACGCCGAGCACGCGCTCGACCCGGTCTATGCGCGCAAGCTGGGCGTCAACATCGACGAGCTCCTGATCTCCCAGCCGGACACCGGCGAGCAGGCGCTGGAAATCTGCGACACGCTGGTGCGCTCCGGCGCGGTCGACGTGCTGGTGATCGATTCGGTCGCGGCCCTGGTGCCGAAAGCCGAGCTCGAGGGCGAGATGGGCGACGCGCTGCCGGGCCTGCAGGCCCGTCTGATGAGCCAGGCGCTGCGCAAGCTGACGGCGTCCATCAACAAGTCCAATACCATGGTGATCTTCATCAATCAGATCCGCATGAAGATCGGTGTGATGTACGGCTCGCCGGAGACCACCACCGGCGGCAACGCGCTGAAATTCTACGCCTCCATCCGTCTCGACATCCGCCGCATCGGCGCGATCAAGGAGCGCGACGAGGTTGTCGGCAACACCACCCGCGTCAAGGTCGTCAAGAACAAGCTGGCGCCGCCCTTCAAGCAGGTCGAGTTCGACATCATGTACGGCGAGGGCGTCTCCAAGATGGGCGAGATCCTCGATCTCGGCGTCAAGGCCGGCATCGTCGAAAAGTCCGGCGCCTGGTTCTCCTATGACAGCCAGCGCCTCGGCCAGGGCCGCGAGAATTCGAAGGCGTTCCTGAAGGCCAACCCCGACATCACCGCCAAGATCGAGACCTCGATCCGCCAGAACTCCGGCCTGATCGCCGAGCAGATTCTCGCCGGGAGCCCCGAGCGTGACGCCGACGGCGAGGAGCCGGCGGACGAGTAAGCTTCAACAGTAAAGTTTTTCGCGAGGAGCGGGCGCTGAGGACGTTGAGTTGCCGACGTCGTCAGTGCCCGTTTCGTTTTGCCTGGAGTATTTAGGCGATGAAGCGTGCGTTTCTGACGAGTTCGTCCGGCTTCGACCTCATGCGCTCGGGCCTTGCCGAAATCGTCATCCCCTTCACGTTCCGCTTTGTCGATGGGCCTCCGCCTCTTAACGAACTTGCAGTCTATGTCGCCGCTCGCTCGGGGGGAGCGGGTCCGGGGACGCACTGGTCGGACTTCGTTGGACGCCGGCCGTCGGCTGCCGAAGACCGCAGACATCTCTCGCTGGTCGAGTTCTGCCAATCCTACGACGTCGTCGAATTGTGGTTCGATCGGACCCCAAATGATCAGCTCCAGCTGATCTGGCTGCTCGAATATCTCCGCTCCCACCCAGAGACCGTGGCCAAGTCAAAGCTCCGACTGACTGCCTTCGATCTCATCTCACAGGAGGCGGCGAACATTAGTAAGTCGCTGTCCTACATTCCGGCTGTCGACATCACCTCGGATGAACTCGCAACGGCAAGGAAGGCTTGGCTGGCCTACGCCGCGCCGACGCCCGAGGCCTGTGTCGGCCTCGTTGACAACGATCTGAGTGCCCTGCCGATGCTAAAGCCGGCCTTGATCGACTTGCTGGCGGAGCTTCCGTCAATTTCGACGGGGCTCGGCGCGACGGAAATGCGATTCCTCGAACTCATTGCACGGGGTTACGAACGGACGAATGCATTGTTCCATCTGCGTAGTCTTCGCCGTACGCGTGTTTTTAGCGAGTTTGAGCTGGGGTGGTTGCTGCACGGACTTGCGCTAGGTCCGAGACCCGCGATTGCCGGACTCGACGATGAACTGCGGAATACCCGCCGAGAGAATCTGAGGGACCGTGATGAGGCTTATCTGCGGAGCAGATTGTCGATAACGGAGTTTGGGAGGTCGGTGCTGGCGGGCAGGGAAGATTTCAGCCGCCACAATCCAATCGATCGCTGGTGGGGCGGCACGCGGCTGACCAACGATCGGCTGTGGCGCTACGGCCCTTCTTTGACGAAGCCTTGAGGCCACCGGCATGATGCGGCTCATTGTGACAACGGACTCGTCCACCGCCGGCGCGATCCAACGCGCCGGCCTTGCTGATCTCGTGATTGCGATCGAGCGCCGGCTGGTCTGGGGACCGTTGCCGTCCGATGTCGAGCTCGATGCGTTTTTTGCGCCACGCACCAAGCAGCCACATGGCCTTCATTGGCTGGATGATACGCCGCGCTGGCGTCTCGAAGGATCGGGTGCGAAGGATCGCGGATTGATCGAATTGTTCGCTGAATGCGACTCGGTCGAATTGTGGATGGAGTCAGAGCCGAATGCGCAATTGATTCTGCTCCGGTTGCTCGACTACTGCTGGCGCGAGAAATCGGCGGTTCCCAAGCTCGTCATGCGTCAGCTGGACATCTCCGTTGGCGGCGCCGATGCCGAGCGACTTGCAGCGCTCAACCCGCCGACCGTCAACCCCACGAAAGATCACCTTGATCTGACCGGCCGTGCGTGGCGCGCCTATCGCGCGCCGACGCCGCAGGACTGGTTTGATCTCCTCAAGGCGGATTTAGGCCTGCTGCCGCAACTCGGTCAGTGTGTGGCGGACCTCCTCGACGAGCTTCCGAGTGTCGCCATCGGTCTTGGAGCGACTGAAACGCGAATGCTGGAGTTGATCGCACCGGGCGACGTGCATCCCTTTGACGTTTTCCCGGGTGAGCAGAAACGCAATGAGCGGCGCGTTTTCGACTACTGGGAAGTCGGAGCGCTGCTCGATGGCCTCGTGCGATGTCCGGAGCCGGCGATATCGGGGCTCGACGAGGGGCCGTTTACGCTCGACATGCACAACGATCCTCTCCGTCACGCGCGATACAAGCAGTCCCGTTTGTCGCTCACCGATTTTGGGAAGGCGGTGCTGGCAGGAGAAGACGATTTCCTCCGTCATAACCCGATCCACCGATGGTGGGGTGGGACTGAGCTGACCAATGAACGGCTGTGGCGGTGGGATCGCGAAAGCCGATCGTTGGTTGCGCCCTAGATGCGCGTTCAGTGCCGTAGGGGGTGGGTTAGCCCTGCGACTGCGCGCAGCGCAGTTCGCACGGCGTAACCCACCACTGTTCGTCGCCGCGGAAGCTAAAGCGGTGGGTTACGCCGGCGGTCTGCGCCTTCGCGCCACCGCCAGCTAACCCACCCTACGAAACCTCCGTCGCGTCTTACTCCGCCGCCTCCGCGTAATCGCTCACCGGCGGGCACGAGCACACCAGATTGCGGTCGCCATAGACGTTGTCGACGCGCCCCACCGGGCTCCAGTATTTGTCGGTGCGCGAGGTGCCTGCGGGGAAGCAGCCCTCGGCGCGGGTGTAGGCGCGCTTCCAATCGTCATCCGCGATGTCATGCACGGTGTGTGGGGCATGACGCAGCGGCGACGCCTCGATCTTGAAGCGGCCGGCTTCGACCTCGGCGATTTCCTTCCGGATCGCGATCATGGCATCGCAGAAGCGATCCAGCTCCGCCTTGGATTCCGACTCGGTCGGCTCGATCATCAGAGTGCCCGGCACAGGGAAGCTCATGGTGGGCGCGTGGAAGCCGTAGTCGATCAGGCGCTTGGCGATGTCGTCGACGGTGACGCCTGAGGTCGTCTTCAGCGCGCGGGGATCGACGATACACTCGTGCGCGACGCAGCCCTTTTCGTTCTTGTAGAGAACCGGGAAGTGCGCATCGAGCCTTGCTGCGACGTAGTTGGCGTTGAGGATCGCGATCTCGGTGGCGCGCTTGAGGCCTTCGCCGCCCATCATCAGGATGTAGATGTAGGAGATGGTGAGGATCGAAGCCGAGCCGAACGGCGCGGCCGAGACCGGCCCCACGGGCGCTTTCCCATCCGTCGCGGGATGACCGGGCAGGAACGGCTTAAGGTGCGCCTTGACGCCGATCGGGCCCATGCCCGGGCCGCCGCCGCCATGCGGAATGCAGAAGGTCTTGTGCAGATTGAGATGGCTGACATCGGCGCCGTAGTCGCCGGGCCGGGACAAGCCGACCTGCGCGTTGAGGTTGGCGCCGTCGAGATAAACCTGGCCGCCATGGCCATGCACGATGTCGCAGATCTCGCGAATGTGCTCCTCGAACACGCCATGGGTCGAGGGATAGGTGATCATGACAGCGGCGAGGTCGTTCGAATGCTTCTCGGCCTTGGCGCGGAGATCGTTGACGTCGACATCGCCGTTCTTTTCGCAGGCGACCACCACCACGTCCATGCCAACCATCGCGGCCGAAGCCGGGTTGGTGCCGTGGGCGGAGGAGGGGATCAGGCAGATCTTGCGATGCGTCTCGCCACGCGCCGCGTGATAGCCGCGGATGGCCAGAAGCCCGGCATATTCGCCTTGCGCGCCCGAGTTCGGCTGCAGCGAGATCGCGTCATAGCCGGTGATGTCGCACAGCCACTTCTCCAGGCGCGCGAACAGCGCGTGATAGCCGCGTGCCTGCTCGCGCGGGGCGAACGGATGCAGCGAGCCGAACTCGGGCCAGGTCAGCGGCATCATCTCGGTGGTCGCGTTCAGCTTCATGGTGCACGAGCCAAGCGGGATCATCGCGCGGTCGAGCGCGAGGTCGCGATCGCTGAGCTTGCGCATGTAGCGCAGCATCTCGGTTTCCGAGCGATGCGCGTGGAAGACGGGGTGGGTGAGGAAAGAGGTCGCGCGCTTGAGCGTCTCCGGCAGCGCCTCGCGCGTGGTGGCGTCAATCTCGGCATAGGCAAGCTGGCCGCCGAAGGCGCGCCAGACCGCTTCGACCGTCGCGGGCGTGGTGGTCTCGTCGAGCGCGATCCGCAATGCGGTTTCGCCGACGCCAAGGTTGATCTTGTCGGCAGCGGCGCGCGCGACGATCTCGGCGCGTTTGCCACCTGCATCCACGCTGAGCGTGTCGAAGAAATTGTCGGACTGAAGCGTAAAGCCGAGCTTGCGCAGGCCGGCCGCCAGCACGGCGGCGCGGCGATGCACGTTGCGCGCGATCTGCGAAAGGCCTTCGGGGCCGTGATAGACCGCATACATCGAGGCGATCACGGCGAGCAGCACCTGCGCGGTGCAGATGTTGGAGGTCGCCTTCTCGCGACGGATGTGCTGCTCGCGGGTCTGCAGCGCGAGGCGATAGGCCGGCATTCCGCGCGAATCCACGGAGAGGCCGACGATGCGGCCAGGCAGCGAGCGCTTGAGCGCATCGCGCACCGCCATATAGGCCGCGTGCGGTCCGCCATAGCCCATCGGCACGCCAAAACGTTGCGCCGAGCCGATGGCGATGTCCGCGCCGAGCTCGCCGGGCGAGGCGAGCAGTGTCAGCGCCAGCAGATCGGCGGCGATGATCGCGAGCGCGCCCTTGGCCTTCAGGCTGGCGATCGCGGGCCTGAGGTCGCGCACAGCGCCTGAACTGCCCGGATATTGCAGCAGCGCGCCAAGCACGTCCGTCTTGTCGAGATCGGTGAGGGGATCGCCGACGACCAGGGTCCAGCCCAGGGGCTCCGCGCGGGTGCGCATCACCGCGAGCGTCTGCGGATGCACGTCCTTGTCGACGAAGAAGGCCTTTGCTTCGACCCGTGAGTGCCGCTCCGCGAGCGCCATCGCTTCGGCGGCAGCGGTGGCCTCGTCGAGCAGCGAGGCGTTGGCGACGTCGAGCCCGGTGAGGTCGCAGATCATGGTCTGGAAGTTGAGCAGCGCCTCGAGCCGGCCTTGGCTGATTTCGGGCTGGTAGGGCGTGTACGCCGTGTACCAGGCCGGGTTCTCCAAAATGTTGCGTTGGATCACCGCAGGCAGGATCGTGCCGGAATAGCCCTGGCCGATCAGCGAGGTGAAGACCTGGTTCTGGGCGGCGAGCTCGCCCATATGCGCGATCGCCTCGGTCTCGCTGAGCGGCTTGCCGAGATCGAGCGGGGCGGCCTGCCGGATCGAGGCCGGCAGCGTCTGCGCCATCAGCGTATCGACGCTGTTCGCGCCGACGGCCTCGAGCATCGCGGTGACGTCGCGCGCGGAGGGGCCGATGTGGCGGCGGACGAAGCTGGTGGTGTCGCCGTTGGATTTGCGGTGCGCGGTCATCATGGGTCCTCGCTTCAGATGTTCTTGTCGCCGTCATGCCCCGCGAAGGCGGGGCATCCAGTAAACGCAGCCGCTTCGGCTGGGGCCGATGGGCCGCGGCGTACTGGATCGTCCGCCCCAGTGCGCAGTGCGCACAAGGCGGACGATGACACCGAATATGAGGTCGGAGTTCGCATCATCTCACGCCGTGTGGGCCTTGTACGCCGCTTCGTCCATCAGACCGCCGAGCTCGCTCTTGTCGGCAATCTTGATCTTGAAGAACCAGGCCGCGCCTTGCGCATCCGAGTTCACCAGTGCGGGCTCGGCGGCGAGCGCAGCGTTGGTCTCGAGCACTTCGCCGGTCACAGGCGCGTAGACGTCCGATGCGGCCTTCACGGATTCCACGACGGCGGCGGGTTCGGCCTTCTTCAGCGTGCGGCCGAGCTTGGGCAATTCGACGAACACGACGTCGCCGAGCTGCGATTGCGCGTAGTCGGTGATGCCGACGGTGGCGACATCGCCGTCGATCGCGAGCCATTCGTGGTCGGAGGTGTAGAGCGTCGTGGTCATTTTCTCGGTCCTCAGCGTTTGTAGGTGTTTTTCACGAAGGGCATGGCGGCGATTTGCACGGCCAGGCGTTGGCCGCGCACCTCGGCGAAGAGTTTTGTGTCGATCGCGCTCGATGCCGTGGGCACATAGCCCATCGCGACCGGCGCATTCAGGCTCGGGCCGAAACCGCCCGAGGTGACCTTTCCGATCGGCTCGGCGGAGGTCGCGTCCGCAAACAGCAGCGCGCCCTCGCGCACCGGCGCGCGGCCCTCGGTGCGCAGGCCGACGCGGCGGCGGGACGCGCCATGGTCGAAATGGGCGAGAATCTGTGCCGCGCCGGGGAAGCCGCCGGCACGCGCACCGCCGGTGCGGCGGCTCTTCTGCACCGACCATTCCAGTGCGGCCTCGACCGGCGTGGTCGCGGTGTCGATGTCGTGGCCGTAAAGACAAAGCCCGCCTTCGAGCCGCAGGCTGTCACGGGCGCCGAGCCCGATCGGCATGACGTCCGGATTGTCCAGCAGGGCCTTGGCGAGCCGTTCGGCATCGCCGGCAGGAACCGAAATCTCGAAGCCGTCCTCGCCGGTATAGCCGGAGCGCGAGACGAAGCAGTCGAGGCCGGCGACCTTGTGCGGGCCGGTATCCATGAATTTCATGTCGGGCGCCTCTGCACATAATTTCGCCAGCGCCGATTCCGCCTTCGGCCCCTGCAGCGCAATCAGCGCGCGGTCGGCCAGCTGCTCGATGACGCAGTCGTCCGAGAGATTCGCGCGCAGATGCGCCTCGTCCTCGGCCTTGCAGGCGGCATTGACGACCAGGAAGAAGTGATCGCCGAAATTGGCGACCATCAGATCGTCCAGAATTCCGCCCTCGGCATTGGTGAACTGGGCGTAGCGCTGCCGGCCAGGCGCGATCGCCATGATATCCTGCGGCACCAGCCGTTCCAGCGCGCGGGCGGCGTCCTCGACCTTGCCCGATTTCGGCCGGAGCGCGATCTGGCCCATGTGGGAGACGTCGAACAGGCCGGCTGCGTTGCGGGTGTGAAGGTGCTCCTTCAGGACTCCGGCCGGATATTGCACCGGCATGTCATAGCCCGCGAACGGCACCATCTTGCCGCCGAGCGAGACATGAAGATCGTAAAGGGGGGTACGTTTCAGGGAGTCTTTGTCGTCACGCGCAAGCATCGGGGGGCCCTCGGCGGTTCCCCGGGAACGATTTCCCGTGGACACCAGTCGAAGCCCCATCTGTCGCTGTGCCTGAGAGTATTATCCCGTCGGCGGACGCTGTCCGGACCTAAACCCGTCGGCGCCTCTTTCCAGATGCTGTCAAAGCCACGCGGTCCTTTTGCCTGAGAGTTTCCGGGGCGGTTGCTCCTTCGGCGCCGGCACCAGTGCCGGTCTCTCCCGACGTGGCCGTACGATACAGACGGGTAAAGACCACAGGCCGGCCAAGCCTGTCAACGCGGCATCGGCGGCTTTCCAACGGATTACGCGACTGCGGCAACGCCTTGATCTGGCTGCACAGTTTCTGGACAGCGAAGCTGGCCTTGTCTAAAAGCGCTTTGACCCGCAGATATCAGCCCAAACTGGCGGTTTGGATGGCTGGAAGGCGGGTGCAAGCACACCCGATTGGATGAACATGAGCGGCGTCAACGAGATCAGGTCGACCTTTCTGAACTTCTTTGCCGAGAACGGCCACGAGATCGTGTCGTCCTCGCCATTGGTGCCGCGCAACGACCCGACATTGATGTTCACCAATGCCGGCATGGTGCAGTTCAAGAACGTCTTCACCGGCGTCGAGAAGCGGCCCTACCAGCGCGCCACCACCTCGCAAAAATGCGTGCGCGCCGGCGGCAAGCACAATGACCTCGACAATGTCGGCTACACCGCGCGCCATCTCACCTTCTTCGAGATGCTCGGCAACTTCTCGTTCGGCGACTATTTCAAGGAGCGCGCGATCGAGCTGGCGTGGAAGCTGATCACGAAGGAATACGGGCTCAAGAAGGACAAGCTGCTCGTCACGGTCTACCACACCGACGACGAGGCGGCCGGACTGTGGAAGAAGATCGCTGGCTTCTCCGAGGACCGCATCATCCGCATCCCGACCTCGGACAATTTCTGGGCGATGGGCGACACCGGCCCGTGCGGCCCGTGCTCGGAAATCTTCATCGATCGCGGCGAGCACATCTGGGGCGGGCCTCCGGGCTCCCCGGAGGAGGACGGCGATCGCTTCCTCGAATTCTGGAACCTGGTGTTCATGCAGTACGAGCAGGTGACGAAGGAGGAGCGCGTGGCGCTGCCGCGTCCCTCGATCGACACCGGCATGGGACTGGAGCGCATGGCCTGCATCATGCAGGGCGTCGACAGCGTGTTCGAGACCGACCTGTTCCGTCATTTGATCGACGCGACGGCGTCTGCCTTGGGAAGCGGGCCGGACGAGAAGACCGTGGCCTCGTTCCGCGTCATCGCCGACCATCTGCGTTCGTCGGCCTTCCTCGTCGCCGACGGCGTGCTGCCCTCGAACGAGGGCCGCGGCTATGTGCTGCGCCGGATCATGCGCCGCGCGATGCGCCATGCGCAGCTGCTCGGTGCGCAAGAGCCGCTGATGCATCGGCTGGTCTGGGCGCTGGTGCGCGAGATGGGCCAGGCCTATCCGGATCTGATGCGCGCGGAAAATTTGATCGAGGAAACGCTGCGGCTGGAAGAGACCCGCTTCCGCAAGACGCTGACGCGCGGCCTCGCCATTCTCGACGAGAAGAGCGCGTCCTTGAAGAAGGGCGACATGTTCGACGGCGACGTCGCCTTCACGCTGTACGACACCTACGGCTTCCCGCTCGATTTGACGCAGGACGCGCTGAAGTCGCGCGGCATCAGCGTCGACCAGGCTTCGTTCACCGATGCGATGGAGCGTCAGAAGGCCAAGGCGCGCGAATCCTGGAAGGGGTCTGGCGAAGCTGCTTCCGAGGCGATCTGGTTCCCGCTGCGTGAGAAGCTGGGCGCAACCGAATTCCTGGGTTACGAGACCGAGAGCGCTGAAGGCGTGGTGACCGCGCTGGTCAAGGACGGCAAGGAAGCCACGAGCCTCAAGGCCGGCGACACCGGCGCGATCGTGCTGAACCAGACGCCGTTCTACGCGGAGTCCGGCGGCCAGGTCGGCGACACCGGCGTATTGACCGGCGAGGGCGGCATCAAATTCCGCGTCACCGACACGCAGAAGAAGCTCGGCGATTTCTTCGTTCACGTCGGCATGGTCGAGAGCGGCGAGCTGAAGCTCGGCACCGCGCTGCAGCTCGAAGTGGATCACGGCAGGCGCTTTTCGATCCGCGCGCATCACTCGGCCACGCATCTAATCCACGAGGCGCTGCGCCAGGTGCTCGGCGACCACATCGCCCAGCGCGGCTCGATGGTTGCGCCGGATCGGCTGCGCTTCGACTTCGTGCATCCGAAGCCGATCACGGCGGAAGAGCTCGCGCGGGTCGAGGACATCGCGAACGACGTGGTGCTGGAGAATGACGAAGTCTCGACCCGCGTCATGGGCGTGGACGAAGCCCGCGAAGCCGGCGCACGCGCCCTGTTCGGCGAGAAATATGGCGACGAGGTTCGCGTCGTCTCTATGGGCCGGACCGCGCGCGAGCGCGGCGCCAACGCACTCGGCTGGTCGGTCGAACTGTGCGGCGGCACGCATGTGAAGCGCACCGGCGACATCGGGCTGATCACGCTGACGGGCGAGAGCGCGGTCGCCTCCGGCGTGCGCCGCATCGAGGCGCTGACCGGCAACTACGCGCGAAAACACGCCAACGACACCATGGCGCTGGCGAAGACCGCGGCTCACGAGCTGCGCACCTCGATCGACGACGTCCCGGCGCGCATTGCCGCGCTGATGGAGGAGCGCAAGAAGCTCGAGCGCGAACTCTCCGACGCCCGCAAGAAGCTGGCGCTGGGCGGCGGTGCAGCTTCGAGCAACGGCGCGGCCTCCGGCGTGCGCGAAGTCGGCGACGTCAAGCTGATGGCGCGCGCGGTCGAGGGCATCGAGATGAAGGATCTCAAGAGCCTTGCCGACGACGGCAAGAAGCAGATCGGCTCCGGCGTCGTCGCCATCGTCGGCGTCACCGAGGATGGCAAGGCCGGCGTCGTCGTTGGCGTCACCGCGGACCTCACCTCGCGTTTCAATGCGGTCAATCTGGTGAAGGTCGCCTCCGAGGCGCTTGGCGGCAAGGGCGGCGGCGGCCGTCCCGACATGGCGCAGGCCGGTGGCCCCGACGGCGCCAATGCGGCCGCGGCGCTCACGGCGATCGAAAAAGCCATGATCGAACAAAAATCGGCCGGCGCGTAGGCAGGTGCGCCCCGTTCCGCGAGGACGTGGCTCAGCCGATCCCGATCTGAGGGATCGCCTCTACGAATTGCTGGAGCACGATCCGCTGGCCTACTCGGTCGGGTCGCGCTTCATCCAGCTGATCATCGGCGTCATCGTGCTCGACGTGGTCGCGATGATCCTTGCCTCGGTGCCGGAGCTGGATGCGCAGTTCGGTACGCTGTTCGCAGGCATCACCATCCTGTCCGTGATCGTGTTTGCGCTGGAATATGCGGCGCGGCTGTGGACGGTGGCGGGCCATACCCAGCGCGCGGCGTCCGCGTTGTCGGATCGGCTCAGTTATGTCTTCTCCGCACTCGGCATCATCGATCTGCTCGCGTTCCTGCCGGCCGCGATCGTGCTCGCCACGGGCCGGCATGCGACGCTGGCAGCCCTCGGCGTGCTGCCGTTCTTCAAGCTGGTGCGCTACTCGCCGGCGATGCGTTCGCTGCTCGCGGCCGTGCACGCGGAGCGACGGGCGCTGATCGGCTGCATCGTCATCCTGACCGGCGCGGTTCTGACGTTTGCCTCGCTGCTCTACGCCATCGAGCGCGACGTGCAGCCGGACAAGCTCGGCACCATTCCGCAGGCGATGTGGTGGGCGATCGTGACGCTCGGCACCGTCGGTTACGGCGACGTCGTGCCGGTGACGGCGCTCGGAAAGTTCATCTCCGTCTTCACCATCATCAGCGGATTTGCCATGATCGCGCTGCCGGTCGCGATCATCTCGACGGCCTTTGCGGAAGAGGTGAAGCGGCGCGACTTCGTGGTCACCTGGGGCATGCTGGCGCGGGTGCCGCTGTTCTCGCATCTCAGCGCGTCCGAGATCGCCGACATCATGCGGCTGCTGCGGGCGCGCACGATCGAGCAGGGCGAGATATTGGTGCGGCGGGGCGATGCGGCCTCGTCGATGTATTTCATCACCGCCGGCGAGGTTGAGATCGCGCTGCCGAACCAGCAGGTGCGGCTCGCGGATGGCACTTTCTTCGGCGAGATCGCGCTGCTGCATAAGACAAAACGCAGCGGCACGGTGACGGCGACGCGCAAGACCCGGCTGCTCGTGCTCGACGCCCAGGACTTTCACGCCCTGATCGAACGTATGCCGACGCTCGCCGCGCATGTCCACAAGACGGCAAAGGCGCGGCTGGAGGGCAGCGGCGACCTTGCGGTGGCGGAGCTGGCGCAGGCGGAGCGCGAAGGCACCGACCGCTGAGGGCTCAGCCCTTCTTCAGGAAGACGTAGTCGGCCGAATACGGCGCGCTTTTGAAATCGCCGGCCTTGTCGCAAGAACCCTCGAGCTTGCCGCCATGGGTGTTGATGCGCTGAACCGTCGTAACCGGCGTGAGGATGCCGCTGCCCCGGTGGGTCGTCACTTCCAGCTTCAGCCAGGGAATGTCGGCCGCGGTGGTACCCGGGGCATTGCCGGCGGCCTTGGCGGCCACGGCGCTGCCGTCGGCATGCTCCCAGTTCGGTCCGGCATAGTGACGGCCGATCGTCTTGCCCTCAGACAGCAGGGTGGCGATCGGTTCGCGAAAAGCCCAGGCGAGCTTGCCGTCGGTGCCGGCCTTGCACTCATAGACCTGCGCGCCCTCGGCGTGGACGCTGAGCACGACGCTCTCGCCGGGCGCCGCGATGGCGTCGGGGAGCGGGTCGGCGGCCGCAGCCGGTCCAGCGAGCAGCAACAGGCAGGGGACGGCAAGCTTGATCGACATGGTCGCATCTCCACGCAAAGGTCCAAATAAGCGAACGGGCCGCGCTTGCGACGCGGCCCGTGATGATGTCCGGCCTAGTCGGGCGAAATTGCGGACGGCTTACGCCGCCAGCGCCTTCCCGAGGTTCTCGGCGACCTTGTCGAGGAAGCCGGTGGTCGAGAGCCAGCGCTGGTCGGCGCCGACCAGGAGCGCGAGGTCCTTGGTCATGTAGCCTTCCTCGACGGTGTCGACGCAGACCTTCTCCAAGGTGTTGGCGAACTTGGCGAGCTCGGCATTGTTGTCGAGCTTGGCGCGGTGCGACAGGCCGCGGGTCCAGGCGAAGATCGACGCGATCGAGTTGGTCGAGGTCTCCTTGCCCTTCTGGTGCTCGCGATAGTGGCGGGTCACCGTGCCGTGGGCGGCTTCGGCTTCCACCGTCTTGCCGTCGGGGGTGAGGAGAACCGAGGTCATCAGGCCGAGCGAGCCGTAGCCCTGCGCCACGGTGTCGGACTGCACGTCGCCGTCGTAGTTCTTGCAGGCCCAGACATAACCGCCGGACCATTTCAGCGCGGAGGCGACCATGTCGTCGATCAGGCGGTGCTCGTAGGTCAGGCCCTTGGCGTCGAATTCCTTCTTGAACTCGCGCTCGTAGATGTCCTGGAAGATGTCCTTGAACCGACCGTCATAGATCTTCATGATCGTATTCTTGGTCGAGAGATAGACCGGGTAGTTGCGCAGCAGGCCGTAATTCAACGACGCGCGGGCGAAGTCGATGATGGAGTCGTCGAGATTGTACATCTGCATGGCGACGCCGGCGCCCGGGGTCTTGAACACTTCCTTCTCGATCACCGTGCCGTCCTCGCCGACGAACTTCATCGTCAGCGTACCCTTGCCCGGGAACTTGATGTCGGTGGCGCGATACTGGTCGCCATAGGCGTGGCGGCCGATGATGATCGGCTTGGTCCAGCCGGGAACCAGGCGCGGCACGTTCTTGCAGATGATCGGCTCGCGGAAGATCACGCCGCCGAGGATGTTGCGGATGGTGCCGTTCGGCGACTTCCACATCTGCTTGAGGTTGAACTCCTTCACCCGCGCTTCGTCCGGGGTGATGGTGGCGCACTTGACGCCGACGCCGACCTTCTTGATGGCCTCGGCGGCGTCGATCGTCACCTGATCGTTGGTCTCGTCACGGTACTCCATGCCCAGGTCGAAATAGAGCAGCTCGACATCGAGGAACGGGTTGATCAGCTTGTCCTTGATGTACTGCCAGATGATCCGGGTCATCTCGTCGCCATCGAGTTCGACGACGGGGTTGGACACCTTGATTTTTGCCATGATCGGGGAAGCCTCTTCGGAACGGCGCTTGTGGCGCGCCACGGGAATATCCGCCGCCTCTTAGCACCTGATAGCAGCGGGCGAAAGCCAAGGGATTATGCACTTTTAGCTCATCCAGCCTCCGCAGATGGGGGGCGGGAGCAGCCCTGCCGCGGGGACCGGGCTGAGGTTTCAGGCGAGATTCAAAAGTCGAATCCAACCCATTATTTCCCTTGAGAATTTCGTCAGGACAGGCAAACGACAGGCGGACGGGCAGCCGGCCCAAGACTGGGTCAAATCCGGGTCGAGACCAGGTCAGGACCGGCCTTGAATCAATTCATGAAGAGCGCCTCTCCAAGGCCTTGAGAACCAGTGTGAAAGCGAAGCGAGATGTCGGGGACTGACAAGAGCAAGGCGGGCCTTTCCCTCGACGGTCCCATTGTCATCCTGGTCGAGCCGCAGCTTGGCGAAAACATCGGCATGGCCGCGCGCGCCATGGGCAACTTCGCGCTGAGCCGATTGCGCATCGTCAATCCTCGCGACGGCTGGCCCAACATCGCCGCCCAGCGCGCCGCGGCCGGGGCCGACTATATTCTGGACAAGGTCGAATTGTTCGACACGGTAGGTGAGGCCGTCGCCGATCTCGACCTGCTGTTCGCCACCACCGCGCGCCCTCACGACCAGGCCAAGCCGGTGGTGGGGCCGGAAGCCGCAGCTAGCGAGATTTCCGGGCACGTCGCGGCCGGCGGCAAGGCCGGTATCCTGTTCGGCCGGGAGCGCTGGGGGCTGACCAACGAGGAGGTCGGGCTCGCCAACCGCATCATTACCTTCCCGGTCAATCCGGGCTTTGCCTCGCTCAACCTCGCCCAGGCGGTGCTGCTGGTCGGCTACGAATGGTTCAAGCGGGCGACCTCCGGCGAGCTGCCGCACAGCATGCCGGAGCGCTCCGAGCGCGCCTCGCAGCATCAGATGCAGGCCTTCTTCGACAATCTTATCCGCGAACTCGACCGGGTCGAATTTTTGCGCCCGGCCGAGAAGCGCGACACCATGCTGGTGAACCTGCGCAACATCTTCACCCGGATGGAGCCGACCAAGCAGGACATGCACACCCTGCATGGGGTGGTGATGGCGATCGCGGAAGGGCGCAAGGGCCCGGCCAAGGGCGGCGTGCTCGACGGCGAGCAGGCAACGCGGCTGCGTGCGCTTTTGGCCGAGCACGGTCAGGGCGGCGGCGTTCCCGACAGCGGCTCCACCGTGCGCGGCCTCGCCCGCCTGCTCCGCCGCAATCCGACCGATGCCGAACGCCTGCTCTGGCAGGCCCTCACCCGCGACCGCCGCTTCGCAGGCGGGTTCAAGCGCCAGACCCCTGTGGGGCGGCACATCCCGGACTTCGTCTCGTTCCCGCATCGGATCGCGATCGAGCTGGTGAACACGGGTGAGAACGAGACGATCGTCGCGGATCGCGCGTCGCGGCGGGCGTGGCTCGAGGCAAGGGACTATCGGGTGATCGAGATGCGGGCGGCGGATGTCGAGCGGGATATCGAGGCGGAGCTGGTGCGGTTGCAGGGGATGATCGCGGAGGGCGTGTAGATTTTCGTCGGGAAGCAGAGCGAATTGTCGCTCTCGCACACCTTGGCCGATCAGCGCCGGTTCAGCGCTGAAAGACAACCATGCCGCCGACCAGCGTCAGGTCCGCCTTGATGTCCTTGATCTGCTCCTCGGGCACGGCCGCGTAGTCAGCGGAGAGCACCACGATGTCCGCCAGCTTTCCGGGCTCAATGGTCCCTTTGCGGGCTTCATCGAAGTTGTAGCGCGAAGCCGCGCTGCTGTAGAGCCGTAGGGCCTGCTCGCGCGTAATAGCTTCTGCCGAGCCGTAGATGTTTCCGTTGGGATCCTTCCTGGTCACCATGATGTACATGTTGAGGAAGGGGTTGATCGGGTTGACCGGAAAATCCGTCCCGGCGCCGAGGCTGTTGAGTCCCATTTTTTCGATCAACGTCCTGGTCGGCACGGCGCGGTCAGCGCTCGCTTTCCCGAGAAATCGTTCGACGGTCGCTCCCTTATCCCACATGAAAACGTTCTGGAAATCGATGCGGACTCCTAGTCTTTGCGCACGCTCCATCTGTTCTGGCCGGATCAGGCTGGCGTGGATGAGGACGAAGCGACGGTCGCGGATCGATTTTTCTTTATCCGCTGCCTCGAAGGCATCGAGCACCTGGTCAACACCCAGGTCGCCCACGACGTGGACTCCGACACGCCAGTCATAACGGTTGCAGACGGAGATGAGTTGCTTCAGCCGCTCAGGTGTCTGCTGCGTGATGCCGTGATAGTTGTCGTGTGAATCGGGGTACACGTCACGCATGAGCGCCGTCTTCAGCGTCATGCCGCCGTCGTAAAAGATCTTGATGCCGGCGAACTTGAGCCAATCGTCACCGAACCCTGAGGAGGCGCCATTGCCTGACATGATCGCTTCCCATGCGGTCAGATCGGTGGGGGGCTCCGGCCGAAACATCACGCCGGTGCGCAAAGTGGCTTTCCCCGCTGCGACAAGCTTCTGCAGCGTTCGGACGTCACGTGGCTCTGTTGCGCCTTCGATCACACTGGTGATGCCGAAGCTGTTCAGCACACCTTCGGCAATGGTGAATTGCCGCATTTCGTCGTCTTCTGTCCAAGGTGGTACGGCCTTCTCGACCCGATCGATTGCCGTCTCCACGAGCACGCCGGTCAAGTCACCGGCTGCGTCGCGTTCAAACTTACCACCACTCGGGTCCGCGGTGGTCTTGTCGACACCGACCACTTGTAGAGCCATGGTGTTCGCCATCGAGAAATGCCCGACGGTGCGAAGATAGACCGGGTTGTTCGGAGCAACACTATCGATCTCCTGCCTCGTGAGATAGCGCTTCTCGGCCAATTGTGAGGGCGGATGCCACGCGCCACCTACAATCCACTCACCCGGCTTCTTCTTGGTGGCGAATGATTTGATGGCCTCGAGCGCGTCCGCGACGGTCTTGGCTCGGCCAAGGCTTACGACATAGTCGCCCAGACCAGCGGCCTTGAAGTGAGCGTGTGTATCGATCAATCCGGGGATGACGGTCTTGCCGGACACGTCGAGCACGCGGGTCCGGGCGCCTGCAAGCGCCTTGATCGAAGCACTGGTTCCGGTCGCGATGATCTTTCCATCCGCGACGGCGACTGCCTCCGTGACGGTCGATCGGTCGTCTAAGGTCAGAACCTTGCCATTAACGAGGACGAGGTCAGGCGCATTAAGCTCCGGCTGCTGCGCCTCGGCATTTGCGACGCCAGCGACGAACATGCCCGTAGCAAGGATTGCAAATGCCTTTAACTTGCGGACCATCGCGTACCCTCTTGGATCTTTTTTGCTTGGCGACAGCTGCAAGAGTATCTTTGATTAAACGTGGGTTCAACGCTTCTCGACGGTTGGCAGCGTCGCACGGATGGCAAAGTGGAGTGCTCCCGTGGTTAGCCGGAAAGCTGGCCGGCCGCCCATGTCCCTCTACGAAGGACGCCCGAGCTGCACCTCGCGCGCCACCGCAATCCATGTCGTGCGCGCCACCGCCAGCAACTTCCCGGCTCCATCATGCACCGCAGCCTCGGCCGTGCGCTTGCGGCCATCGCGGCCCGTCGGCCAGGCCGTGATGATGCAGGGCTCGCCGGGGTGCGGGCGGGCCTCGATCCGCGCCGACATCCGCCCCAGCAGCAACGGTGCCTTGTCGAAGCTGCCGGTCTGCTGATCGCAATTGCAGGCAAAGCCGGTGGGGCAGTCGAGCGCCGACCAGAGGAATTCCGGCGCGACGAGGCCGTCGTCGGCGGCGAGATTCTTATCCGGTGTCCAGCTCGCTGCCAGAACGGCGTTGTGACCACGGAGCGAGCCGGCAAAAATGCGCAGGCCGTCTCCCTTGGCCCTTGCGGGGCCGCACACGAAACATGTCGGCAGCGGATGCTCGTGCGGCTTCACCGGCGTCAACAATTCGGCCGCGCAGGCCTCCTCGAAGCTGGCTGTTTCCACGCGCGCAAGCTCGACGCTTGCCGGCCGCCCGGTCGCGACGATCTTGTCGTCCTCGCGAAGCTCCCATGTGCCGTCGTCCGTTGCGACCGCGTCGAGCGGCGTGTCCAGCGGCGGTGGTGCGCGTAGCGTTATCTCCGCGGCGCCGGGAATGTGGCGGGCCAGCCGGCCGCAGACATAGCCGCCGTTGCCGGAGTTCGGAGGACCGCAAAAGCGTTTGTCGATGATGATCTTTGTCATCGGTTTTGTTCTCTCTTCCCCGTGCACTTTACCTGATCTTGAGGACAATTCGCCCCTGAACCGTTCGGTTGGCCACGGCACGCATGGCTTCGCCGGCCTCCTCCAAAGGGAGGATGCGATCGATGTGCGGGCGGATTTTTCCGCCGGCCAGCAATTGCATCAGCGTGGCGTTCATGCGCGCCGCTTCGAGCGAGAATTTCTCCGCCCAGGCGCCGACGAAGACCCCGAGGATGGAATAGTTCTTCAGCAGCGGAAGGTTCATTGGGAGCTGGGGAATCTCGCCGCTGGTGAAGCCGATCGGCATCAGCCTTCCGCCCCACTTCATCGACCGGGCCATCTGCTGGAATATCGCGCCGCCGACATTGTCGAAGCCGATATCGATCCCTTCGCCGCCGGTGATCGCCTTGATCCGGTCGCGCAGATGCTCGCTACGATAATTGACGATGTCGCTGGCCCCATAATTGCGAACCAGGGCGGCCTTGTCATCGGAGCCGATCCCGGCGACGACGCGCAGACCCAAATAGCGGCCGAGATCGACGGCGGCAAGGCCAAGTCCGCCGGCAGCGCCGGTGACGAACAGCGTTTCGCCGCGCTGCGCCCTGGCCCGCTCGACCAGCGCATAATAGGCCGTGCCGTAATTGTGCAGGACCGTCGCCGCTGCCTCGAACGCGACGCCTTCCGGCAGAAGCACGCACTTTGAGTCCTTCGCTATCATCCGTTCGGCGTAGCCGCCGGTCCAGGCGCTGCATGCCACGCGGTCGCCGGGAGCGAATGCCGTGACCTCGCCGCCGACCGCGATGACGACACCGGATGCTTCCGTGCCGGGCACGAAGGGCGTCGGCGGCCGCATCTGGTAGAGTCCCGAGACCATCAACTGGTCCATGAAACTGACGGAGGCCGCATGGACGTCGATCAGGATCTCGTCGCCGGAGGGCTTCGGCTCGTCGATTTCACTGAGGCGCAAATCGGCGGGGCCAGTGAATGAGCTGCATAGAATTGCTCTCATCGTGTCGCTCCAACGGATTGTCTGCATTCGGCAGGTTTGCGTAATGGCGTCGCATATCCCGCGACAAGCTTGACGAAATCTGCCTGTCGCGCTGCACCGGTTTTTTCGAACAGGCGCCGGACATGCGTCTTGATCGTCGTATTGGCGACGCCGAGCGCCGCCGCCACTTCGGGAACGCCGCCGAGTTCGACGATCGCGAGCATCACACGCAACTCGGTCGGCGTCAGTTTGAATGCCTTGCCGATCACTTCGGAACGAGGCGGTATCGTGAGCGCCGCCCTGCGGACGAACAACGCTGCGACGGCGCTGTAGGCGACGCCCCCAAGTCGGCGCGCGCCGGAAGTCAACGGCAGAGCATGGGCGACGTGGCGCTTCCCATCCCGCCCGATCATCGGCACCGCGATCCCGTCGGCGCCGAGGAACGCGTTTTCCTGCCCGGCGGCTGCGAAAAAATGCTGCAGGGTCCGGTTGACCGTCGGATCGCAAGCCGCGAGGTGCCCGCGGATTTCGTGCAGGATGTCGCGCGCTTCGATCATGTCCCACCCGGCAGTATTGGCGTGAATGAGACGCGCCTCCGCGTCAACGAGACAAAGACCGATGTCAAGCCCATCCAGCGTATCTGCAAACGTGGCGGCCTCCGCCGACATCCGGGGAATAGCTGATATTGCATTCATTGCGACGCTCCAGCAGGCCGAGGCGGCTGGCGATCTTCCGTCCGACGACCGAAAAGACGCGGCAGCAGCATGGGAACGCGTCGGCGATAATCCTGGTACGTCGCGCCGAACTCGGCGATCAGGTCGCGCTCCTCGAACTGAAGCGCGGCCAGGATGTAGGCGGTGTTTGCGAGCGCAAACAGAAGGTGGCCGACGGTCATCTCGGGCGTGGCCCAGAACGCGAGCAGAAAGCCGAGCATGATGGGATGGCGCACGATCTTGTAGAGCAGCGGTGTTCTGAACGATTGACCTGGTATCTCGCTCCCGCGGAACGCGACGAAGGCCTGGCGCAGGCCGAACAGATCGAAATGATCGATCATGTGGGTCGAGGCGAACGCGACACGCCAGCCAAGCCAATGCACGCCGATCAGCAACCAGGCCGCTATTCCGCTCGCTTGCCAGACCGGCGTCGGAATCGGGCGCCACTGCCAGAACAGCAACAGCAGGATCAGGCTGGAGAGCAGCACATAGGTGCTGCGCTGGCAGGCGGGGGGAAGGAATTTGGCCGACCATCGCTTGAAGATCGGGCGCGCCATGACGCTGTGCTGGATCGCAAACAGGCCCATCAGCAGCAGGTTGACGACGATAGCCACGCTCAGGTCCATCGGGTTGCCGACGTCGATCGACCTATCGATCGACATGTCGATCGACTTGGGCACGACATAATTGCCGACGAAACCGAGCGCATAGAGAAATGAGACCGTGAAGATCACGTAGCTCACGATGGCGTAGAGCAGGATCAGGAGGCGCGAGATCATGTTTTTTCCTATTGTGCCTGATGCAGCCGTGCCGCATGCAGGAGCCTGAATTGCTCGCCGGCGAGCAGGCTCGATCTGCCCCGACTGCTATTGCTGGACCGTCCCCTGTGCGTCCCCGGGGGCGCCGCGAGGGGAGGGAGGACTTTCATGACGGTTTTCTCGCTGGGGACATTCGGGTTCCCTGAGGTCTACGCCGACGGCCGCCCGATCAAGTTGGCCTTGCGCAAGGGCCTCGCGCTGCTGGTCTATCTCGCGGAGGCCAAGGGCGCCGTGGCCCGCGAAATCGTGGCGACGCTGCTGTGGCCTGAAACTGACCGCGAGACCGGGCTAGCGCGATTGCGGCGGCTGCTTCACCGCATCGAGCTGACGCTCGGTCAGCAGGTTTTCGAGACCGACCGCACCAGCGTGCGATGGTCTCCGGCGGTCGCGTTGAAGGTCGATGCGCATCTGTTCGAGGGCGCTTGCGATCGCGCTGACTTTGACGAGGCCTGCCAGATTTATCGGGGAGATTTCCTCGCAGGGTTCTCCCCGGAGGACTGTCCGGAATTCGACGACTGGGCGTTCTTCCGCCGCGAGGCGCTGCGGGGACGGCTGATGCACGCGCTGGAGCGCCTGGTGCAGGACAAGACCGCCGCCGGCGACTACTTTTCCGCGGCCACGCATGCGACCCGTCTGGTCGAGCTCGATCCTTTGAGCGAGGTCTACGGCCGGCATCTGATCCGCAGTCTGCTGCTGGCGGGTGACCGCAGTGCGGCAGAGCGGCACCACGCGGCACTGAGGCAGCGGCTGCGTGACGAGCTTGGTGTTACGCCCGAAGCCGAGACCGAGGCGTTGATGAGTCCTGCGGCGGCAGCCGACGTTCCAGCGACGCGCTACGTCAAGGGCGCTGGTGTGCATCTGGCGTATCAGACCTACGGCAGCGGCCCGCTCGACATCCTGGTCATGCCCGGCTTCGTGTCGCATGTGGAGCGCGCTTGGGAGCACCCCGCGAGCCGGGCGTTTCTGGCCTCGCTGATGAAGCTTGGGCGCCTGATCGTGTTCGATCGTCGCGGCATCGGGTTGTCCGACCGGGTTGGATCGGCCCCCGGTATCGACGTCACCGCGGAGGATATCGGCACGGTGCTCCGCGCGACCGGCTCGCGCCGCGTCGTGCTGTTCGGCGCATCCGAGTGTGGACCAGCCTGCATCAAATTTGCGGTCGATGAACCGCGTCTCGTGGCCGGACTCATCCTGTTCGGTGCATTGGCCAAGGGCTGCTGGTCGCAGGATTATCCGCACGCGCTGCGCGCCAGCCAGTACGACGCCTGGAGCAAGCACCTCATCGCGCAATGGGGAGGTCCGGTGGAGATTGAGACGTTCGCGCCCAGCCTTGCGAGCGATCCCCAGGCACGCGCCTGGTGGGCGGGGCTATTGCGCGCGGCCTCCAGTCCCGGCGGCATCTCGGCGGTGCTCGAGGCGTTTCGCGACGCCGACGTGCGGCAGCTTTTGCAGCAGATTGCCATGCCGACACTGGTGCTGCATCGTCGTGACGACAAGGCCGTACGGATCGAGGCCGGCCGCGATGTGGCGAGCCGGATCAAAGGTGCGCAATTCGTCGAGCTCGACGGCAACGATCACTGGTTCTTTGCGGGTGATCAGGGACCGGTACTCGGTGCGATCGGGCGGTTCATCGCTGCGTTACCGAGGGAGCGGCTGCGAGTGCCGTAGCCCGGATGAGCGCAGCGACATCCGGGGACGGTCGTCCCGCATGTCGCTGCGCTCGTGCGGGCTACGGGATGGAGCGATCACACTGCCTCGAGCTGATCCGCCGCGCGCTTCTTCTTTGCCTTGGACTGGCTGAGCAGGGGGCCCGCCGTCAGCGCCGCCGTATCGGCCACGCCCGGATCGCGCGACACCATCGCCGCGACGATGGCGCCGTCGATCAACAGCCCGAGCTGATGTGCGAGCACGAGGGGCTCGTTCGAACCGAGCTCGCCAGCGAGCTTCTCGATGTGGCCGAGCACGATCTTCTTGTGCTTCATCGCGATGTTGCGGAACTGCTTGGCGTCCTTGTCGTGCTCGCCGACCGCATTGATGAAGGGGCAGCCGTAGAAGCGCTCCTCCGCGAACCAGCTCTTCAGGGCCGGGAAGATGCGCGTGAGCTTGGCCTGCGCGTCGCCGCCGCCTTCTTCCATGGCGCCGATGAACCATTCGCGCCACTGCTTGCCTTCGCTCTCCAGCACCGCGTTGACGAGATTGGTCTTGGAGCCGAACAATTTATAGAGCGTGGTCTTCGCGGTGCCGGCTTCCGCGATGATCGCGTCGATGCCGGTGGCGTTGATGCCGTTCTTGCAGAACAGATGCGTCGCCGCGCTGAGCAGGCGTCCGCGCGCGGACTCGTCGTCACTGGCGCCGCCGTGCGGCGAATGAGACTTCTTCTTTGACGTCTTGTTCAGTGAGGGCTTGGCCATGAGTCCAAACTTACCCGCAGCCGCGCCGCATCAGCAAGCCGCATCTGTCCGCGCTAAAAAGATTCGCACGGGAAAGCCCGTCTGCATCGCCTTTGAGCAAACGGCGGCTGATCAATTCGCAGGCAGCGTTCGCTAAGCGGCTCCAATACTTCGCCTTTTGATTTTGGTCGGCTCTGGCACGCTCCATGCAAGGAAACAGACCGTTCGGTATCCTACCGATTTCCACTTCTGCCAGGGAGAAGATGATGACTGCCGTCGTTCAAAAGACAGTGCTGACGGGTTGCCTCGCGCCCATCGACAAGAATGGCCTCGAGCAACTGATCGCCAACGGCAAGGCCAATCCGAAGGTCATCAAGACCTTGAAGTGCAAGACGGTCGCGGAAGGAAAATTCCGCCACGCCAACTACATCCGCAATTTGCAGCCCTACATCGTCGACGAGCCGCCCGGTCTGCTCGGCGACGACACTGCGCCCAATCCGTCCGAAGCTTCGCTCGCCGCGCTGGGCTCCTGCCTCGCCGTCGGCCTGCACGCCAACGCCGTGCATCGCGGCTGGATCGTCAACAAGCTCGAGCTCGAGCTCGAGGGCGATCTCAACATTACCGCCGTCTGGGGCACCGGCGACGTCTCGGACAAGCCCGTTGGATTTACGGACGTGCGCGTCAAGGTCGACATGGAATGTGAGGGGATCTCGCCGGACGAAATCAATGCGCTGGTCGCCCATGTGAAGCAATGGTCGCCGGTCGCCAACACCTTCACCCGCCCGGTCAATCTCGAGGTCGGCATCTGAGCTGACGGCAACAGGACAAGGTGCGGGAGACGATCATGGGTTCACTGGCTTTATCACGGGCCGAAGTTTTGGATCAGCCCGCACCGTCCATCGCAGGCGAGGTGGCGCGGATCGCGCGGGAGCAGCTCGCGCCGCTCGCCGCCGGCATCGATGCCGGCACCATTTATCCGGCCGATGTGCTGCACAAGCTCGGCGCGGTCGGTGCCTGGGGCAGTCACGTGCCGCACGAAGGGCCTGCCGATCTGCGCTGTGCCATTCAGGCGATGGCGGCAATCGGTGAGGTCTGCGGCAGCACTGCCTTCATGGCGTGGTGCCAGAACACGCTGGTCTGGTACGCGGCCAACTCGACCAACATGAAGCTGGCAAAGCGCTTCGGCGATGCGTTCTCGACCGGTCGCGTGCTCGGCGGCACCGGACTCTCCAATCCGATGAAGAGCTTTTTCGGCATCGAAAAGCTCAAGCTGAAGGGGCGCAAGGTCGAAGGCGGCTACATCGTGCGCGGCGCGCTGCCCTGGGTGTCCAATCTCGGACCGGATCATTATTTCGGCACCATCTTCGAACGCGAGGACGAGCCGGGCATCGCAAGTGGCGAGTCCGGCCAAGTGATGTTTTTGGCGGACTGCTCCGATCCCGCGATCACACTGACGCCATGCAAGCCGTTCCTCGCCATGGACGGCACCGGCACCTATGGCGTGCAGTTCCGGGACGCCTTCGTGCCTGACGAGCTGATCCTGGCCGATCCCGCCGCGCCTTTCGTGAAGAAGATCCGCGCCGGCTTCATCCTGCTGCAGGCCGGCATGGCGCTCGGGCTCATCAAGGACTGCATCAGCATCATGGACGAGGTCGATAATCCCCTCGGTCACATCAACCGCTATTTGCCGCAACAGCCCGTGCACTTCCGTGATCTCGCCGCCGAGCTCGAGGTCGAGACCATGGCGCTGGCGCGCGATCCCTACAATGAAGAGGAGACCTACTGGCGCAAGGTGATCGCGCTCAGGCTTCGCGCCGGCGAGGCCAGCGTCGCGGCGGCGCATGCGGCGATGCTGCATTGTGGCGCGCGCGGCTACCTCAAGTCCCACCGCGCCCAGCGCCGCCTGCGCGAGGCCTATTTCGTCGCGATCGTCACGCCTGCCACCAAGCAGCTGCGCAAGATGCTTGCCGATTCCTGAGTTTTACGAGCCCACCCACCATCTAACCTCAACGGAGAGGCTGCCAATGACGGACGTTCTGATCTCTGCCAGCGAACTTGCCGATCTCTTGAAAACCGAGCCCTGTGTCGTGATCGACACCCGCAACCCCGACGCCTATGGCGCCGGGCACCTTCCCAACGCCGTGAACGTGCATGAGATATTCACGTTTCTTGCGACCTCGACGCCGGAAGGCATGAGCGAGCTGAAGACCAAGTTCGCCGATGCCTTCGGCGGCGCGGGTCTGTCCGGCAAGGAGACGGCCGTGATCTACGAGCAGTCGATGAACTCCGGCTTCGGCCAGTCCTGCCGCGGCTACTACCTGCTCACCATGCTCGGCTATCCCAAGATCAAGGTGCTGCATGGCGGCTTCGATGCCTGGGCGGCCGCAGGTCTTCCGGTGACGAAAGACGTGCCGGCGCCTGCGAAGGCGTCGTTCGGAATCGTGCCCGAAGCGGGCGATATTCTGATCGACGCCAAGACTATGTTGGCGGCGGTCGGCAAGCCGGGCGTCGCCATTCTCGACGTACGCGACGTCGACGAATGGATCGGCGACAGCTCGTCGCCCTACGGGAAGGATTTCTGCCCGCGCAAGGGCCGCATTCCCGGCGCGGTGTGGCTGGAATGGTATCGCATGATGAAACCGACCGCCGAGGGACCGCGCTTCAAATCCAAGGACGAGATCCTGGCGGAATGCGCCACGGTCGGCATCTCGCCGTCGACGCCGGTCTATCTCTACTGCTTCAAGGGGGCGCGCGCCTCGAACACGTTCCTGGCGCTCAAGAACGCCGGCGTGAATGACGTGCGGATGTATTTCGGCTCCTGGAACGAATGGTCGCGCGATCCGTCGCTGCCGATCGAGCAGGGATTGCCGATCGCATCGGAGGTCACGACCAAGGCGGCGTGATCGCCGCTAGCCGCCGGCCCCGCGGACGGGGCGCGATTCCCAGCGCCTTGATCCGCGAGGCCAGCGTGGTCGGCTTGATGTCCAGCATCTCGGCCGCGCCACCGGGGCCGAACACTTTTCCGGCGCAGCCCTCGAGCGCGGCCAGGATGTTGGCGCGCTCGTGGTCGCGCATTTCGGATGACGTCATCACAGCGGGCCGTGCGTCAGCCTTCTGCCGCGCGGGGCCGGCTGGGGCCTGCGTGCCGGAGGGGTCGGGCAGATCGATCCGCAAACGGCCGTTCTGCGACAGGATCGCGGCGCGCTCGATCACGTTCTGGAGTTCGCGGACATTGCCGGGCCAGTCATAGCGCGTCAGCCGACGCGCATCGCCTTCCGACAAGCGCAGATTCGATTTCAGCGCCTTGCTCTCGCGCGTGAGGAAATGCTGGGCGAGCAGCGCAATATCCTCGCGTCGTTCGCGCAGGGGCACCGTCTCGATCGGAAACACGTTGAGCCGGAAATAGAGGTCCTCGCGAAAACGCCCGCGCTGCACCTCCTGCTTGAGGTCGCGATTGGTCGCGGCGATGACGCGGACGTCGACCGCGCGCGTGCGCTCCTGGCCGACGCGCTCGAAATTGCCCTCCTGCAACACGCGCAGCAGCTTGCCTTGCAATTCGAGCGGGATCTCGCCGACCTCGTCGAGGAACAGCGTGCCGCCATCGGCGAGTTCGAACCGGCCGATGCGGTCGCGCGTCGCGCCGGTGAAGGCGCCGCGGACATGGCCGAAGAATTCGCTCTCGAACAATTCGCGCGGGATCGCGGCGCAGTTGACGCGGATCAGCGGCCGGTCGCTGCGGGTGGAATCCTCGTGGATGGCGCGCGCGATCAGCTCCTTGCCGGTGCCAGATTCCCCGGTGATCATCACCGCGGCGCTGGTCGGCGCCACCAGCTTGACCTGGCGCAGCGTCGTCTGGATCGCCTCGCTACCACCGATGATGCCGCGCGGATTGGTCTCGATGCGGATTTCTTCCTGGAGGTAGGCGTTTTCGAGCTCGAGCCGTTCGCGCAGGCGATCGACCTCGGCGAGCGCGGCGTGCAGCTTCTCGTCGGCCTCGCGGCGCTGGCTGACGTCGCGAAACACCACGACGGCACCGACCACCACGCCGCGGTCGCGGATCGGCGTGGAGGTGTATTCGACCCAGGCCGGCGAGCCGTCCTTGCGCCAGAACACTTCGCCGTCGACCTGGTGCACCGCGCCGTCGCGGAACGCCGCGTAGATCGGGCAGTCATGGTTGTGATAGTGCCGCCCGTCATGGTGGGTGTGGTGCATGATGGGATGGATTTCCTTGCCGACCAGCTCCTCGGCCGTCCAGCCCAGCATCCGCTCGGCGGCGGGGTTCACGAAGGTGGTCTTTCCTTCCGCGTTGACGCCGTAAATGCCTTCGCCGGCGGCGCGCAGGATCAGCTGGTTCTCGCGCTCGATGTCCTGGAACACGCGCTCGACCCGCTGCCAGGTCGAGATGCCGCTGCGCATATGGTCTTCGGCGGCGGCGTCGACATTGCGGCGGCGGCGCGCGTCGAGATCGGTCAGGGTGAGCTGGACCAGCGTGCGCCCGTCATGGGGCAGGACGCAGCCGGCATATTCGAGCCGGAGATTTTGCCCGGTGGCATGGCGTGGGTTGAGCGCCGTGGTCCAGTAGGCGCCCTTGTGCAGCACGGCCTGGGTGAACACGGTCAGCGCCGGAAGTTCGCCGGCATGCAGCGTGCTCGCCCTGGTCTGGCGCAGCAGCGCGCGGTCGTAGCCGAGCAGGGCGCAGGCGGCGGGATTGGCATCGACGATCTGGTCGCCGAAGGGGTCGATCAGCAGGGTCGCCTCGACCGAGGATTCGAAAGCCGCGACGCGCGGATCGATGGTCGGGACCACATCGTCGTGGGCGAGTAGTGGCGTCGTTGCCATTACGAAATCTCGTTATTCAACTACGAAATATCGTTTATCACGAATTTTCGTAATGACCAAGTGCAAGCGAAAGTGCCGCGTCATCAAGGCACTGGCCGGCCTGAAGGTGCTGGCATGCTCCTTGCGTAATTCTCCTCGCAACGACGCGCAGGAGGTCCGATGTCCACTTTCGACAATCCGTTTGATCCCGATCGCAACCTGCGAGCCGGCTGTGCCTGTGGTCAGCATCAATCCGCGGCGGAGCATGAGCAGGCCACCGGGTTGCGCTGTGATCCCGTCGAGAGCGAAGAGAAGCTCTACGAGGGCGTGGTCGCCTCTGCCGTGATGCGCGCGATGTTTCCGCAGGACATTGCGCGGCGCGCATTCCTGAAGTCGGTCGGTGCGTCCACCGCGCTGGCCGCGCTGTCGCAGTTCTTCCCGCTTCAGACCGCAACCGAAGTCTTTGCGCAGGCCGGCGCGCCGGAAAAGAAGGATCTCAAGGTCGGCTTCATCCCGATCACCTGCGCCACGCCGATCATCATGGCCGCGCCGCTGGGCTTCTATGCCAAGCACGGCCTCAACGTCGACGTGGTCAAGACTGCCGGCTGGGCCGTGATCCGCGACAAGACCATCAACAAGGAATACGATGCCGCGCACATGCTGGCGCCGATGCCGCTCGCGATTTCGCTTGGCTTAGGTGCCAACGCCATTCCATTCGCCGTGCCCGCGATCGAGAACATCAACGGGCAGGGCATCGTGCTGGCGAGCAAGCACAAGGACAAGCGCGACCCGAAGGACTGGAAGGGCATGAAGTTCGCCATCCCCTTCGACTATTCCATGCACAATTATCTGCTGCGCTACTATCTCGCCGAACACGGCATCGACCCCGATACCGACGTGCAGCTGCGTTCGGTACCGCCGCCGGAAATGGTGGCAAACCTGCGCGCCGACAACATCGACGGCTTTCTCGCGCCCGACAACATCTGCCAGCGCGCGATCTATGACGGCGTCGGCTTCATGCATCTTTTGTCCAAGGAAATCTGGGACGGCCATCCCTGCTGCAGCTTCGCCGCCAGCCGCGAGTTCATCACCACGGCGCCGAACAGCTTTGCCGCGCTGACGCGCGCGATCGTCGATGCCACCGCCTATGCGTCGAAGGCGGAGAATCGCAAGCAGATCGCCGAGGCGATCGCGCCGGCGAACTACATCAACGCGCCGGTCACGGTACTGGAACAGGTCTTGACCGGCACCTATGCCGATGGCCTCGGCGGCGTGAAGACGGATGAAAAGCGCGTCGATTTCGACCCGTTCCCCTGGCAGTCCTTTGCGGTGTGGATGCTGACGCAGATGAAGCGCTGGGGCCAGATCAAGGGCGATGTCGACTACAAGGCGGTCGCCGAGCAGGTGTATCTCGCCACCGACACCAGGAAGCTGATGACCGAGATGGGCCTGGCGCCGCCGGCCAGCAGCTACAAATCGTTCGCCGTGATGGGAAAGACTTTCGATCCGGCCAAGCCCGAGGATTATCTGGCGGGCTTCAAGATCAGGAAGGCGTCGTGATGGGCCGCGATGTGCCTCCGCTGTCGTCCCGGCCTAGTGCGCGCTGCGCACGGGGGCCGGGACCCATAACCCCAGGGCGGAGTTTGGCGAAGACACGTTGTTCGGTACCACGACCTTTCGACTCCGCTAGATCACGCGGTATGGGTCCCGGCCTTCGCCGGGACGACGGGGGGAGAGGGAGATGACATCCTCTCTCCGTCTCCGCGCCGGCCTCGTCTCGATCGTGCTGCTCGTCGCGTTCCTCGGCGTCTGGCATCTCGCCGTGCGCTCGACGGCACCGGTGGCCACGATGAGCCCGGAATACGCCAAGCTGATGGGCCTGACCGCGACGCAGGGCAAATCCGCCATGCCGGGGCCGGTCGATGTCGGCGCAAAACTCTGGGAGCATGTGAGGAGGCCGTTCTACGACAACGGGCCGAACGACAAGGGGCTCGGCATCCAGCTCGGCTACTCGATCGCGCGCGTCGGCACCGGCTATCTGCTCGCCGTGCTGGTCGCCATCCCGCTCGGCTTCCTGATCGGCATGTCGCCGCTGCTCAGCCAGGCGCTCGATCCCTTCATCCAGCTGCTGAAGCCGATCTCGCCGCTGGCGTGGATGCCGCTCGCGCTCTACACCATCAAGGATTCCTCGATCTCCGCGATCTTCGTCATCTTCATCTGCTCGATCTGGCCGATGCTGCTCAATACCGTGTTCGGGGTCGCGAGCGTACGCAAGGAATGGATCAACGTCGCGCGAACGCTCGAGGTCGGAACGATCAGGCGCGCCTTCACCGTGATCCTGCCGGCTGCGGCGCCGACGATCCTGACCGGTATGCGCATCTCGATCGGCATCGCCTGGCTCGTGATCGTCGCGGCCGAAATGCTCGTCGGCGGCACCGGCATCGGCTATTTCGTCTGGAACGAGTGGAACAATCTCTCGATCACCAACGTGATCATCGCGATCCTGCTGATCGGGGTTGTCGGCATGCTGCTCGACCAGATCCTCGCGCGCTTCACGCGCATGGTCACGTTTCCGGAGTAGGGCCGTGACCGAAAAATTCATCTCGATCGAAGCCATCGCAAAGCGCTATCCGGGCGCAGGCGGCGCGACAACGGCGGTCTTCGAGAATCTCTGGCTGTCTATGGCGCGCGGCGAGTTCTGCTGCGTGATCGGCCATTCCGGCTGCGGGAAGACCACGGTGCTCAACATCCTCGCCGGCCTCGATGCGCCGAGCGAGGGCGCGGTGATCGTCGACGGGCAGGCCATTTCAGGGACGAGCCTCGATCGCGCCGTGATCTTCCAGAGCCATGCGCTGCTGCCCTGGCGCACCGTGCTCGGTAACGTTGCCTACGCCGTCAGCTCGAAATGGCGGAGCTGGGATCGCGCCAAAGTGAAGGCGCATGCGCAGAAATTTATCGATCTCGTCGGCCTGACGGGGTCGGAACACAAGCGACCTTCCGAGCTCTCCGGCGGCATGAAACAGCGCGTCGGCATCGCGCGTGCACTGTCGATAACGCCAAAGATGATGCTGATGGACGAGCCGTTCTCGGCACTCGATGCGCTGACGCGCGGCACGCTGCAGGACGAGGTGCGGCGCATCTGTCTGGAGACCGGGCAGACCGCGTTCATGATCACCCACGACGTCGACGAGGCGATCTACCTCGCCGACAAGATCTTCCTGATGACCAACGGTCCCGGCGCGGTGCTGGCCGAGGTCGTCGAGAACCCGCTGCCGCGGGATCGCGGCCGCACCGATTTGCACCGCCATCCGCTGTACTACGCGCTGCGCAACCACATCGTTGATTTCCTGGTAACGCGCAGCAAGACTTTCACGGCCGAGACGCCCGGTCACGATCCGCGGAATGTGCCGGTGGTGCATATCGGCAAGCCCGGACTGACGGTCGCCTCTGATGCCAAGTCGGAGCCACTCAACGAGACGTCATGGTCGGGCTTGGCCCGGCCATCCACGTCCTTCTAGTGCAGCCAGAACGTGGATGCCCGGGACAAGGCCCGGGCATGACGACAACCAAGGAGACCTTGACATGAAACGCGAAGACCTCACCGAGAAGCTGCTCGACATCAAGCGCGAGAAGGGCTGGAGCTGGAAACACATCTGCGAAAAGATCGGCGGCTATTCCGAGGTGCTGATAACAGGCGCGATCCTCGGCCAAATGAAACTGACCAAGCCGCAGGCCGCAAACGCCGCTGAACTTTTCGGCCTGACGAAGGCCGAGACCGCGATGCTGAACGAGACGCCGATGCGCGGCATGCCGATGCCGCCGACCGATCCCTTGATCTATCGTTTCTACGAGCTGGTCATGGTCAACGGTCCGGCGTGGAAGGCGCTGATCGAGGAGGAGTACGGCGACGGCATCATGTCGGCGATCGATTTCGACATGGTGATGGAGCGCCTGCCCAACCCGAAGGGCGACCGCGTCAAGATCACCATGAGCGGCAAATTCCTGCCGTACAAATATTACGGCGCCAGCGGCAATGTGCCGGAGTATGGGTTCAAGGAGGGATAGCTGGTTGGCATTCCGGGGTGCGTCGCAGACGTGCCCCGGAATGACGCTTCGCCTTACTTCCCGGCTTTCACCTCGGCCGCCGCCACCGCGATCAGCTCGTTCATCTTGGCGCGAATCACCTGTTCGGTGACGGCGACGTTCTTGGCGGCGAAATCGGCCATGACCTTGCGCAGGACGTCGGCGTCGCCGGCTTCCTCGAAATCGGCCGCGACCACCTCCTTGGCATAGGCCGTGGCGGCATCGCCGGTGATGCCGAGCTTTTCGGCCGCCCACAGACCGAGCAGCCGGTTGCGGCGGGCTTCCGCCTTGAATTTCTGCTCCTCGTCGAGGGCAAACTTCTTCTCGAAGCCTTCCTCGCGCTTGTCCAACGTGCTCATGCCTTTTCCAATTCCCTGCTGAATGGACCCGGCTGGCCCTCGTTGCGAGAGCCCCGGTGCATGCCTAGATAGGGGGCACGAATCGGCAAAACAACGAGCCGTTAAGCCGCAGGCAAGACGGTATAAGTTTGATGCCGGACGGCCGGATCGATTGTGCTGAGACGGCCAATCGGATAGGTTGCCTAAGGCTGGGTTCCCGTTCTGTTTCCAGGGGTTCCGGGCCGTTCACGGCAGCTCCGCTGTGGGTCGTAGTCTCGTCAACCGGAGCACACCAGATACATGGATTTCAACAAAACACGGTACATCCCCATGAGCCGTCGGCGTCGCATTTATGAAGGCAAGGCAAAGGTTCTTTACGAAGGCCCGGAGCCCGGTACCCTGATCCAGCACTTCAAGGATGACGCCACCGCGTTCAATGCGAAAAAGCATCAGGTGATCGAGGGCAAGGGTGTCCTCAACAACCGGATCTCGGAGTACCTGTTTCAGCACCTCAATGACATCGGGGTGCCGACCCATTTCATCCGCCGCCTCAACATGCGCGAGCAGTTGATTCGCGAAGTCGAGATCGTGCCGCTGGAAGTGGTGGTGCGGAACGTTGCCGCCGGTTCGCTGTCGCAGCGCCTCGGCATCGAGGAGGGCACGCAGCTGCCCCGCTCGATCATCGAGTTCTACTACAAGAACGACCAGCTCAACGACCCCATGGTGTCGGAAGAGCACATCACCGCTTTCGGGTGGGCGACACCGCAGGAGATCGACGACATCATGGCGCTTGCCATCCGTGTCAACGACTTCCTCACCGGTCTCTTCCTCGGCATCGGCATCCGCCTCGTCGACTTCAAGATGGAGTGCGGCCGGCTGTTCGAAAACGACATGATGCGGATCATCGTCGCCGACGAGATCTCGCCGGATAGCTGCCGTCTGTGGGACATCAAGTCGAACGAGAAGCTCGACAAGGACCGTTTCCGCAGGGATCTCGGTGGGCTGCTCGAGGCCTATACCGAAGTCGCCAAGCGTCTCGGCATTCTCATGGAGAACGAGCGTCCGGCCGGTTCCGGCCCGGTGCTGGTGAAGAGCTAAGAGGGATCTGACGTGAAGGCACGTGTCACCGTTACGTTGAAAACGGGCATCCTCGATCCGCAGGGTAAGGCGATCGAGGGTGCGTTGAAGTCGCTCGGCGTCGACGGCGTCGCCAGCGTTCGCCAAGGCAAGGTGTTCGACATCGAGCTCGCCGGCGCGGACAAGGCCAAGGCAGAGGCGGCGTTGAAGGACGCCGCCGACAAGCTCCTGGCAAACACCGTGATCGAGAATTATCGGGTTGAGCTGATCGGGTGAACAGGATGGCTCACAGCCATCCGACCCGACGAAAACGCCAGTACAGCGCGCCGCAGGCCGTCAGCATCACGCCGAGCAGCGTGTAATAGCCGTACTCCCAGTCCAGCTCCGGCATGTGCTTGAAGTTCATGCCGTAGATGCCGGCAAGCGCGGTCGGGATCGCGATGATCGCGAGCCAGGAGGCAAGTTTCTTGGAGACCGCCGTCTCCTGGGCCTGGCCGACCAGCAGGCTTGCTTCGAAGGCGAAGGCCAGCACCTCGCGCATTGAATCGATCCGCTCCTGGATGTTCCTGACGTGGTCGGTGACGTCGCGGAACAGCGGCTGCATCGTAGCGCGCACCATCGCCAGTTCGTCATGCTCGAGCCGGCGGCAGACCTCCACCAGCGGTCCGATCGCAGTCCTGAGCCGCAGCAGGTCGCGGCGCAGCATGTAGAGCCGCTCGATCTGCGCCTTGCTGATCGCCTTGGAGAGCACGTCGTCCTCGATGCTCTCGACCTCTTCGTGAATGCTCTCGAGCACGGGCGAGTAGTTGTCGACGATGAAATCGAGGATGGCGTAGAGGATGTAGTCCTCGCCGCGCGCGAGCGCGCGCGGGCAGCTTTCGCAGCGTTCGCGCACCGGCGTGTAGGACGTCGACGCGCCGTGGCGCACCGAGACCAGATAGCCTTCGCCGACGAAGATGTGCGTCTCGCCGAAGGCGATCCGGCCCTCGATCAGTTGCGCCGTGCGCGCCACGATGAACAGGGCCTCGCCATATTGCTCGATCTTCGGTCGCTGATGGGCGTGGTTGGCGTCCTCGATGGCGAGCTCGTGCAGGTCGAACTGCTTCTGCACCGCGCTGAGCAGCGCCATGTCGGGCTCGTGCAGCCCGATCCAGACCACGTGGCCGGGTTTCGCCCGCCAGCTCGAAGCCTCGCTGATGGCGATATTGGCGACGCGCCGGCCGTCGACATAGGCACCGGCGGCGATGACGCCCTCGGTGGACACCGGCTCGGAGAGGGATGCGGGCAGCGAGGGGACATTCATGGCTTTAATCCCGGGCGAATCGATCGGCCGAATGGCGGGCTATGGCCTGTGCACAACGCTCGCGGGCAAGGCTAGCACTGGTAAAATCCCCGTCAAATGGTTATGTCTGCTGCCGATTTGGCAGCCGTGCCAGCCCCATTTTAATCCTCGTTCGGAACCTCTGCCATGAAAGCCGCCATCCTCGTCTTTCCCGGAATCAACCGCGAGCGCGACATGGCGCGTGCCTTGAGGCTGATCTCGGGCAGCGAGCCCGCGATGGTCTGGCACGCCGAGACGTCGCTACCTGATGGCACCGACCTCGTGGTGGTGCCCGGCGGGTTCTCCTACGGCGATTATCTGCGCTGCGGCGCGATTGCGGCGCGGGCGCCGGTGATGGACGCGGTGCGCGACTATGCGGCCAAGGGCGGCCTCGTGCTCGGCGTCTGCAACGGCTTTCAGATCCTCTGCGAATCCGGGCTCTTGCCCGGCGTCCTGATGCGCAATGCGCGGCTGAAATTCATCTGCCACGACGTGCATCTCCGCGTCGAGCGCTCCGACACGCCGTTCACGCGCGGCTACAATGCGGGGCAGGTGATCCGCGTGCCCATCGCGCATGGCGAGGGCAATTATGCGGCGGACGCGGAGACCATCAAGCGGCTCGAAGGCGACGGTCGCGTGCTGTACCGCTATTGCTCGGCCGACGGCGCGATCGACGACATCAGCAACATCAATGGCGCCGCGCAATCCATCGCCGGCATCGTCAACGACAAGGGCAACGTGCTCGGCATGATGCCGCATCCGGAAAACCACGTCGAAGACATCATGGGCTGCACCGACGGCCGCGGACTGTTCGCCGGCCTCACCGCGCATCTGGAAAAGGCCGCGTGATTGCGTTCGTGCTGAAGCGGCTGGCGGCCGCTGTCGCCGTCGTTGCATTCGCGACGGCCGCGTTCGCGCAGGACTTCCCCAAGCGTCCCGTCACCATGATCGTGCCGTTCGCGGCCGGCGGCACGTCCGACGTGATCGCGCGCACCGTTGCCGAGCAGATGGGCATCGCGCTCGGCCAGACCATCGTGATCGAGAACGTTGCCGGCGCCGGCGGATCGACCGCGCTGGCGCGCGCCTCCCGCGCCGAGCCCGACGGCTACACCATTGCGATCGGCAATGCCGGCACCAACGCCGCGACTTATACCATCTATCCCAAACTGCCGTTTACCCCGGACTCCTTCGTGCCGATCGCCATGGTGGCGAAGACGTTCGGCATCATCGCCGTGCGCAAGGATTTTCCGGCGAAGGACCTGAAGGAGTTCATCGCCTACGCCAAGGCCAATCCCGGCAAGATCAATCTCGGCCATGCCGGCGTCGGCTCTTCGAATTACCTGATCTGCAAGAGCTTCGTCACGGCCGCCGGCATCGACGCGACGCTGGTCGGCTATCGCGGCGCCGCGCCCGCGCTCACCGATGCGATCGGCGGCCAGATCGACGGCGTCTGCGATGCGGCAGCCTCCGTGTCGCAGTCGATCAACGAGAAGCTGGCGCGCGGGCTCGTGGTCGGCTCGACCGTGCGGCTCGCGACATTGCCGGACCTGCCGACGTCGGCCGAAGCCGGCCTGCCCGAATTCGAGGCGCAGGGCTGGAACGGCCTGTTCGCGCCCAAGGGGACCCCGCCGGCGGTCATCGCCAGGCTGAATGCAGCTGCACGCACGGCGGTCGAAACCGACGCGGTGAAGAAGCGGTTCGCCGACCTCTCGACCGTGGCACCCGATGCCGACGAGCACACGCCCGAGGTGCTGCAAAAGCTCGTGACGCGCGACGTCGAGAAGTACCGCAAGATGCTGGCTGACGACGCCAAGTAATAGCTAGCGTCGTTTCAGCCGTTCCGTCGGCACCGTCATCGCGGCGACGCCCGCCATGACCAGCACCAGGCCCAGCGCCAGGTTCGACGGCACGCTCTCGCCGAGCAGCAGCACGGAGAGGCCGACGCCGATCGGGATGCGCAGATAGCCTTGCGCGTTCGTCGTCAGCGTGCCGAGCCGTCCCAGGCACATGTAGAACAGCATCAGCCCCAAGGCGCTGGAGACGATCCCCATGATGATGGTGGCTATGATCGCCGTCGGCGTCGGGTGCAGCGTCCAGGGCTGGTCGATGATCAGCGAAGGCGGCAGCAGCACCAGCCCGCCGAACAGCAGCGAACCGGCCGCCACCACCATCGGGTCGTATTCGGACAGCCGCAGGCCGAAGATCGTGGCACAGGCAAAGGAGATGGTGGCGAGCAGGATGGCGATCTCCGCCACGATCTCGCTACCGAAGCCGCGCAGCGCATCGAGGCCGACGATGACGATGGTGCCGGCAAGGCCGAGGAGCGCGCCCAAGAGCTTCAGCAGCGTTGCCGGCTCGTGGCGCGTGATCAACGAGGTGATCAGGAAGGCGAAGATCGGCGTGGTCGAGGCCAGCACCACCGTGTTCGAGGCCGGCACATAGAGCTGCGACCACGTGATGATCAGGAACGGGAAGGTCGAGTTGATCAATTGCTGGACCGCGAACAGCTTCCAGGCCTTCGCATCGGTCGGGATCCTGACGCCGCGCATCCACAGGATCGCGAACAGGAAGGCAGCCGCGATCAGCGAGCGCGCCGAGATGAAGGTCACGGGCGGGATCGTATCCAGCGCGAGCTTGGCCAGCGGATAGGTTGAACTCCAGCAACAGGCGAGCGCGACCAGCAGCGCATAGTCGCGCCAGTTGCGCGCGCCTGTGGCGGGCATGGACGGCAATTGCGAGGCCGTGGCGCGAGCCGTCGGCGGTGTGCTCTGCGGCACCTTGATATCGCTCCCCGGCGCGACAGCGCTGGACACAAGTCTGGGCGAGGGGACGCCAAAAGGGAAGGCGGCGAGCTATGCGTTTGGCTGCGGTGCCGGCTTCCGCTTCACCCGCTTGATCGTGCCGGAGAAGGTGAACAGCGGCCGCCCGCCCGATGTCAGCTTGCCGCGCAGGAAGATCAACGAGCCGCCGGCGCGGGAGACCTCGCCGACGCATTCGATCAGCTCGCCTTCGCGCGCCGCGTCGAGGAAGTCGCAGGCGAAATTGGTGGTCACCGCCGGCCCATCCAGCTCGTGGGTGGCGATCGCGAACAGGCAGTAGTCGGCAAACGCCATGAAGCAGCCGCCATGGACGTTTCCGGAGCCGTTGAGGTGCTTTTTCTCGACCCGGAACGCCGAGCGGACGCTGCCGTCGTCCTCGATCTTGTGCCAGAAAGGGCCGATATGGCTCTCAAAACTGTCGCGAATCCAGGTTCGCCAGCCCTGGAATTCCCCATCGGTGGCGACGTGGAGGTCGGGGCGGCGAGGCGGGGGCGCTTTGGTCAATTCGTGCAAGGAAATGGGCCTTCAATTGCGGGTCGTTTGCCCTTAAATCCGATCTGTCCGCGCTGTGCAATTCCTGTTCCCGCAGCCCCCGGCCGCAAAACGTGGGACAGCGGGAAAATGCGCCATAAAGGGCTTTTCCAAGCCGTCCGATGTTCCTAAGAACGGCCCACCGCCGTCGAAAGCCTCTAATCCATGAAGAACGAACCCAAGATCACCCCCGAGCTGATTGCCGCCCACGGGCTCAAGCCCGACGAGTATGAGCGCATTCTGAAGCTGATCGGGCGGGAGCCGACCTTCACCGAGCTCGGCATCTTCTCGGCGATGTGGAACGAGCACTGCTCGTACAAATCCTCGCGCCTCCATCTGAAGGGTCTGCCGACCAAGGCGCCCTGGGTGATCCAGGGTCCTGGCGAGAACGCCGGCGTGATCGACATTGGCGACGGCCAGGCCGTGGTCTTCAAGATGGAGAGCCACAACCACCCGAGCTACATCGAGCCGTACCAGGGCGCCACCACCGGTGTCGGCGGCATCTTGCGCGACGTCTTCACCATGGGCGCGCGTCCGATCGCCTGCCTCAACGCGCTGAGTTTTGGCGCGCCCGAACATGCCAGAACCAGGCATCTCGTCTCCGGCGTCGTCGCCGGGGTCGGCGGCTACGGCAATTCCTTCGGCGTTCCGACGGTCGGCGGCCAGGTCCGTTTCCATACCCGCTATGACGGCAACATTCTCGTCAACGCGATGGCGGTCGGCCTCGCCGATACCGACAAGATCTTCTATGCGGCCGCCTCCGGCGTGAATATGCCGATCGTCTATCTCGGCTCCAAGACCGGCCGCGACGGCATCCACGGCGCCTCGATGGCTTCGGCCGAGTTCGACGACAAGTCCGAAGAGAAGCGTCCGACCGTGCAGGTCGGCGATCCCTTCGCCGAAAAGCTGCTGTTAGAGGCTTGTCTCGAGATCATGGAGAAGGGCTGCGTCATCGCGATCCAGGACATGGGCGCGGCTGGCCTGACCTGCTCGGCGGTCGAGATGGGCGCCAAGGGCGACCTCGGCGTCGACCTCGATCTCGACTCTGTGCCGACGCGCGAGATCGGCATGAGCGCCTACGAAATGATGCTCTCGGAGAGCCAGGAGCGCATGCTCATGGTGCTCAAGCCCGAGAAGGAGAAAGAGGCCGAGGCGATCTTCAAGAAGTGGGGCCTCGATTTCGCCGTGGTCGGCTACACCACGCCGAGCAAGCGCTTTGTGGTCAAGCATGGCGGTGATGTCATGGCCGATTTGCCGATCAAGGAGCTCGGCGACGAGGCGCCGCTCTATGACCGCCCGCATGTCCCCTCGGCCGCGCTGCCGGTCGTGCACGCGCGCGAAGTGGCGGCCCCGATGGGGCTCGGTGCCGCGCTCGAAAAGCTGATCGGCACGCCCGATATGTGCAGCAAGCGCTGGGTCTGGGAGCAGTACGACCACGTCATTCTCGGCAACACCATGCAGCGTCCCGGCGGCGATGCCGCCGTGGTCCGCGTGCAGGACGGCCCGAAGGGCTTGGCGCTGACCGTCGACGTGACGCCGCGCTATTGCGAGGCCGATCCCTATCAGGGCGGCATGCAGGCCGTGGCGGAAGCCTGGCGCAACATCACTGCGGTCGGCGGCAAGCCGCTCGCGATCACCGACAATCTCAATTTCGGCAACCCCGAGCGGCCCGAGATCATGGGCCAGTTCGTCGGCTGCCTGAAGGGCATCTCGGAAGCCTGCCGCACGCTCGACTTCCCGGTCGTCTCAGGCAATGTCTCGCTCTACAACGAGACCAATGGCCGCGCGATCCTGCCGACGCCTTCGATCGGCGGCGTCGGTTTGCTCGATGACTTCACCAAATCAGCCTCGCTCGCGTTCAAGGCCGAAGGCGAGGCGATCCTCCTGATCGGCGAAACTCACGGCTGGCTCGGCCAGTCGGTTTACCTGCGCGACATCTGCGGTCGCGAGGAGGGCGCGCCGCCGCCGGTCGATCTCGCCGCCGAGAAGCGCAACGGCGACTGCGTGCGCGGCATGATCCATGCGGGCACCGCGACCGCCGTGCACGATCTCTCCGACGGCGGCCTGCTGATCGCTCTTGCCGAGATGGCGATGGCGAGCGGTATCGGCGCCAAACTGCTCGCGGCGCCAACCTCGTTGGTGCCTCAGGCCTATTGGTTCGGCGAGGACCAGGCGCGGTATCTCGTCATCGTGCCTGAAACCGAGGCCGGCCGCGTGCTCGCCAAGATGCGCGGCTGCGAGGTGCCCTGCGTGCGGATCGGCACCACCGGCGGCGACGCGATCGCGATCGCGGGCGAGGCGCCTGTGACGATAGAGGCGCTGCGGACCTCGTTCGAGCGCTGGCTGCCGGAGTATATGGGCGGCAAGGCGGCGTAGGACGCGCTTCCGCAAACTCCGTCATTGCGAGCGCAGCGAAGCAATCCAGAGCCTCACCGCCGAGGCACTCTGGATTGCTTCGTCGCAAGAGCTCCTCGCAATGACGAATGGAAAGAGCTCGGCCTCACAACACGTGCGAGGCCCCCGGAATTTTCCGTAAGCCCGCCGTCAGTCCCCAGCTCAGGATCACCGTGAGCACGAAGCCGATCGCGGCTTTCACGATCGCAGGCCAGCTGTAATCGAACAGCGCGTACTGAATCCACAGCGCGATCGGGTAGTGCACCAGGAAGATGCCGTAGGCATCCGCCTGCATGCGGTCGAGCAGGTTCGGTCCCGGCGACTTCTGGTGCAGGAAGAAGGCGAGGATCGCGAGCAGGATCGAGCCTGAGAACAGCACGAAGAACGTGCCGTAGATCGCCTGGTACCAGTGCGGCTGTGGGTCGGGATTACCGAGAACTTCGCGCTTGATGTAGATCATGACCCACATCAGGCAGTAGGGGATCAGCGTGGCGATCACCCACAGCCAGCGCTGTTTCGGCAACTGGCCGCCGGCGCTGAGGATGCCGCGCTCGAAATTCGCGGCTCCAACGCTGACGCCGATGAAGAAATACGCGAAGTAGAGCAGGATGCGGCTGGCCTGCACCGAGAACGGCCCAAGCTCGAACCATTTGCTGCCGCCGAAATAGAGCAGCGCCGGCACGTAGGCGATTGTCGTGACGACGACGAGCAGCAGCCAGAATACGGCCGGCTGGTCGAATCCGCGCAGCGACACGCGGTTGCCCGGATCGACCAGATGCGCGGAGACCCGGTAGAGCAGGCTTGCGGTCAGGTCGAATGCCAGCAGCACCCACACGAACCAGATCGGGCCGCTCGGCCACGGGCCAACCGTGATCGTCTTCCACCAGAATGCGGTGAAGCTCAGCCCGGGATCGTGCCGCAGCGCGATCGCGTAATAGGCGAGCGGGATGACGGTGAACGCCGCGATCGCGAACGGCAGTCCGAGCCGCAACAGGCGGTCGCGGAGAAAGACCGACGGCGCCTTGCGCGCGATGCCGGGCCAGGTGAACAGTCCCGACAGAAAGAAGAACATCGCCATGAAGAAGCTGTCGGTGGCCAGCACGACCACGTCGAAACCGGCCCAGGACGCCGGATCGGTGTGCCCGAAATAGGTGTAGGGAATGACGGCGTGGTGCAGCAGCACCACCAGCGTGAGGAAGGTGCGGGCGCGATCGAGCGACAGATTGCGCGCCTTGGCCTTCGGCGCCGCATGCGCCTCTGCTCCGATCGTCGCTGAATGTGACATCGTCATCGTGGCCGCCCCGGTCGCGCTTTCCGTCCCTGCGGGACTTTGCCGCCGGGAACCGGATTCAGCAAGGGTCGTTTGGGACGCCCGCAGGGCCCGTTGCCGCTAGGAACCAGTTCCCTGCAACGCAGTTAGCGTTCGCCAAAAGGGCTTGAGGGCCGCGACAGGCGGTCCAATTTCGGAGCTGGCGATGACGATCCTGAAATGGGCGCTGATCTTCTTACTTGTCTCGATCGTGGCCGGCGTGCTCGGCTTCACCGGCATCTCGGCCGCCTCCGCCGACATCGCCCGCTTCCTGTTCTATGTGTTCGTCGCGATTTTCCTGGTGCTGCTGATCCTGGGGCTCACGATCTTCAGGGCGTAGCGGGGTTCGCGTCGGCATTCCCAGTCGTCGTGCCCGGGCTTGCCGTCTTCGCTGAAGCTTCGCCGGCCCAACACCCGTAGCCCGGCGACGCCTTGGCGGAGCCGGGTCCCGGGCATCCACGTTTTTTGTATCCGCGGCAGCCAAGGGCGTGGATGGCCAGGACGAGCCCGGCCATGACGGCGGGCCCTATGTGGGCTTACCCCACTTCCTCGATCTTCACCTTGTCCGGGTAGAAGGCGAGATGACCGGAAATCTCGGTCATCGCGGGGAAGGGCGCCTCATAAGTCCAGATCGCGTTGTCCAGCGTCTTGCCGTCGGCCTTGACGCTGTAGTAGCTCGCATCTCCCTTGTAGGGGCAGTGGGTGACGCGGTCGGTGCGCTCCAGCAGCGCCATGTTGGCGTCCTGTCGCGGCACATATTGCACCGCCGGATATTTCGCCTCTTTCAGCGTCAGCGCCTTGGTGGTCTCGGCGATCACGATATCGCCGGCCGTGACCCGGACGCGCCGGGGATTTGGGGTGATGGTGATGGGGTGGTCGGGCCCTGGAAGTTTCATGATTTCACGCCTTTTTCGATCACTCTGCCGCGCGCGGCACTTTGTCGTGGCTTTATCCAGATCGGATCACCGATATAGTGCCGGAAGGCGTGACGTAGAAGGCCGTTCACGCTAAGTTTGGCCCCGCCGGCAAGTTTGGCTTTGCAGATCCGGACCCCGGCAGCGATTCGACGACAAGGCTGATTGCAGCCGAGACAGGAGCACGACCCGAATGCCAATGGACGCCCACGATATCGAGGCGATGATCAAGGCGGCGATCCCCGATGCCGAGGTGACCATCCGTGACCTCGCCGGGGACGGCGATCACTATGCCGCGACCGTGATCTCGGAGACCTTCCGCGGCAAGTCCCGCGTCCAGCAGCACCAGATCGTCTATCAGTCCCTGCGCGGCCAGATGGGCGGCGTGCTGCATGCGCTGGCGCTGCAAACCGGGGTGCCGGGCGCCTGATCCGATCGTGACGGGGGCATGACGATGGCTGCGGACAATCCTCGCGGCGCGATGTTTCGCGTCATCCTGCCGAACCAGCACAGCCGCGTCACCAATGCCGAGCTGTTCTTCGACCTGGTCTTCGTTTTCGCGATCACGCAGGTCTCGCACACACTGCTGCACCATTTCACGCCGCTCGGTGCGGTGCACGTCGCGGTGCTGTTTCTCGCGGTATGGTGGGTGTGGGTCTACACCGCCTGGGTCACCAACTGGCTCGATCCCGAACTGACGCCGGTCCGCATCCTGATCTTCCTGATGATGCTGGGTGGCCTCGTGCTGTCCACGACGATTCCGACCGCGTTCGAGGGGCGGGGCCTGTGGTTTGCGATCGCCTACGCAACGATGCAGGTCGGGCGCACCGCCTTCTGGATGTTTGCGACTCCGCGCCACCGAACGGCGGTCCGGCACAATGCGATCCGCATCCTGACATGGCTCTCGGTTTCCGCGATCTTCTGGATCCTCGGCGGCCTCGCCCATGACGAGGTGCGGCTATGGTTCTGGATCGTGGCGCTGACGATCGAATACATCTCGCCGGCAGTGCGCTTCTGGGTCCCCAAGCTGGGCTTCTCGTCGGTCGAGGCCTGGGCGGTCGAAGGCGGCCACATGGCCGAGCGCTGCTCGCTCTTCGTCATCATCGCGCTTGGCGAGGCCGTCGTCGTCAACGGCGCCACCTTTGCCGAACTGGACTGGACCGCGGACAACATTTTGGCCTTCGTCTCCGCGCTGGTCGGCAGCATCGCGATGTGGTGGGTCTATTTCCACAAGGGCGCCGAGGCCGGCGCCGAGCGCATCTCGAAATCCGCCGAATCCGGCCGTTTGGCGCGGCTCGCCTACACCTATCTGCACATGCCGATCGTCGCCGGCATCATCCTGACCGCGGTCTCCGACGAGCTGGTGCTGAAGCATCCGGTCGGGCATTCCGATATCAGGATCATCGTGAGCACGATCGGCGGTCCCTTGCTGTTCCTGGTCGGCACCATCCTGTTCAAGCATGCGATCCGCGGCTTCCTCCAGCTCTCGCACGGCATCGGAATCATTCTGCTTCTGGCGCTGTCGTGGTTCGCCGCCGAACTGTCCCCACTATGGCTGTCGGTCGCCGCGACGGTGATCATGATCGTCGTCGCGGTGTGGGAGTCGGTCTCGCTGGGATCGACGCCGGAACAAGCCGAGGAGCATTGAGCCGGCGCCATTGGCGCCGGAGCGCTTACTCTGCCGCCTCCAGCGCATGCACCGAGAACATCTTCGCGGCATCCGTCCAGCTCTCGCGCACCCGCCACCCTGCGCCCTGCGCCAGCGCGGCGAAGCGCTCGATGCTGTATTTGTAGCTGTTCTCGGTGTGGATGCTCTCGCCCGCGCGGAACGAAAAGCTGGTGCCGAGCAGGCGCACGGTCTGGCTCTTCTTGCTGATCAGGTGCATCTCGATGCGGTGCCGCTCGCGATTGTAGATCGCGCGATGGGTGAAGGCGGAGAGGTCGAAATTGCCGCCGAGTTCGCGATTGATCCGTACCAGCACATTGAGGTTGAAACGCGCGGTGACGCCGGCGGCATCGTTATAGGCGTCGTGGAGCAGGCGCTCCTCCTTCTCGAGATCGGCGCCGATGATCATCTGCGCGCCGCGGCCCAGGATAGCGCGTGCGCTCTTCAGGAAGGCCTGCGCTTCATGCGGCTCGAAATTGCCGATGGTCGAGCCCGGGAAGAACCCGACCTTGGGCATGGTCGCCACCGCCTTGGGCAGCTCGAACGGTGTGGTGAAGTCGGCCGCCACCGGGTAGATGCCGAGTGACGGAAAATCCCGCTTCAGGCCGTTCGCCTGCGCCGTCAGGAAGTCGCCCGAGATGTCGACGGGCACATAGGCCGCGAACTTGCAATGGTTGAGCAGCAGGCGAACCTTTGTGGTCGCGCCCGCGCCGAATTCGACCAGCGCCGCGTGCTCCGGAATGATCTTTGCGATCTCGCTGCCACGCTCCTTCAGGATCGCCAGCTCCGTGCGCGTCGGGTAATATTCCGGCAGCCGTGTGATCGCTTCGAACAATTCCGATCCGGCCGCATCGTAGAAATATTTCGGCGACAGCTTTTTGGGCTGCTGCGAGAGGTCCTCGATGGCCTCGCGGGCAAAAGCGGTGGTTTGTTCGTCGGGAAGATGGGCTTCGGCCAAAGCGCTGGCGTGCACATTCATGATACTCTCCTGAACGCGCTGTCCGGCGCGCATTTGTCGTCGGATGAGAATTTTACTCGTAGTCGGCGAGCCGCAGTCCCGTGAATTGCCAGCGGTGGTGCGGATAAAAGAAGTTACGATAGGTGATACGGCTGTGCCCCTCCGGGGTTGCAAGCGAAGAGCCGCGCAGCACCAGCTGGTTGACCATGAACTTGCCGTTGTATTCGCCGAGCGCGCCTTCGATGGCGCGATAGCCGGGGTACGGCGAGTAGGACGATCGCGTCCACTGCCAGACGATGCCGAACGCATCGTTGAGCTGGCCCGCGCGGGCCGCGACCTCCCATTCCATCTCGGTGGGCAGATGTTTTCCGGCCCAGCGCGCAAAGGCGTCAGCCTCGTAATAGCTGACGTGGCAGACGGGCGCGTCGGGATCGACCGGCTTGAGGGCGGCCAGCGTCATGACGTGCCACTGGCCGTCGATCTCGCGCCAATGGCCGGGGGCGTCCCAGCCCTCGTTGTTCACGGCCGCAAAACCGTCCATCAGCCACAGCGTTGCGGTCCGGTAGCCACCGTCGCGCATGAAGGCGAGCCATTCGCCATTGGTGACGAGATTGCGTGCGAGCTTGACCGGGCCGACGAGGGCGCGATGCGCCGGCTTCTCGTTGTCGAAATGAAAACTCTCGTCGACATGACCGACGGTGTGGATGCCTTCGTTCAGCGTCAGCCAATCCTCGCTGGCCGGCGTTGCGGCCGGGAAGCGCCAGTCCGGATCATAGGCCGGCGGGATCGGGTTCTGCGCGAAGGCGTGCAGGATGTCGGTGAACATCAATTCCTGATGCTGCTGCTCGTGGTTGAGGCCGACCTCGACCAGCGGCGCGATCTCGCGCAGCTTGTCCTCGCCGGCGTCGCGGAAGAATGTCACGACGGCAGCGTCGACATGTTTTCGATAGGCGCCGACCTGATCGGCGCTCGGACGGGTGATATCGCCGCGGTGATTGCGGGAATGGCGTGGGCCGGCGCTGACGTAATAGGAATTGAACAGGAAGGCGAAGTCAGGGTGAAAGGGCCGGTAGCCCGCACAGTGCTCGCCGAGCACGAATTGCTCCCAGAACCAGGTGGTGTGCGCCCGGTGCCATTTCGTCGGGCTCGCGTCCGGCATGGACTGGATCTGCTGATCCTCCGGCGACAGCGGTGCGGCCCGGCGCTCGGTCTCGTCGCGGACGTTGAGAAACGCGTCTTCCAGCCTCTGGGCAAGGCCGCCCAAATCGGCCGACGGTGACGGGGCGGGGGCCGTAACGGAGGCTGGTTTCGTCACGTTTTTCTCCAGACAGGACAAGAGAACGTTGTTGGCGTTGTCGGGTTCCAAAACGCCGGGTTCGTCCTAGATAGGGGCTCCGTGACGGTATGAAAGTCCTCCTCGGCTATGATATTCGTGCCATCATGCAATGGGCCGCTGCTGCCGAGAGCGGTCCGCCCAGGGACCGCTCGCCGCCATTTTACTTTGGATGCACAACGGTTTGGGCTACATATATAGGCAGGGATCGGGTTAGATCGGCTGAGCCAGCCCGAAGCAATTGGAGTGGGCTCCGCCCCAGAAGGACACGGATATGAGCATCGAGGAATTCATCGCCAACGAAGTGAAGTCGAACGACGTGGTTCTGTTCATGAAGGGCACACCGCAATTTCCGCAGTGCGGCTTCTCCGGCCAGGTCGTCCAGATTCTCGACCACATCGGCGTCGGCTATAAGGGCCTCAACGTTCTCGAATCCGCCGAACTGCGCAACGGCATCAAGGACTTTTCGAACTGGCCGACCATCCCGCAGCTCTATGTGAAGGGCGAGTTCGTCGGCGGCTGCGACATTGTCCGCGAGATGTTCCAGGCCGGTGAATTGCAGCAGCTCTTCTCCGAAAAGGGCGTCGCTGTCGCGGCCTGATAGGTGACCCAGCTAACGCGCCGGATCGGCGGCGCGGAGCTCAAGGTCATCGTCGCTGACATCACCACGCTGAGCGCTGACGCCATCGTCAACGCGGCCGACACGTCGCTGCTGGGTGGGGGCGGCGTCGATGGTGCGATCCATCGGGCGGCCGGGCCCGAGCTTCTGGCCGAGTGTCGGAAGCTCGGAGGATGCCCGACCGGCGATGCCAAGATCACGAAGGGTTACCTTCTTCCTGCACCCCATGTGATCCATGCGGTCGGCCCGGTCTGGCACGGCGGCACTCGCGGTGAGGCGCCGGCGCTGGGCTCATGCTATCGCCGTACGCTTGAGCTCTGCGGGGCCAATCGGCTGACCTCCGTGGCGTTCTCCGCGATTTCGACCGGGGTTTACGGCTTTCCGGCCGACCAGGCGGCGAAGATTGCGGTCCATGCGACAATTGAAGCCCTTCCCGCCGCGCCGCTGGTCGTCGACGTCATATTTTGTTGTTTCTCGGAAAAGAGCTCGACTCTGCACGCGGACGTTTTGGCGCGGTACGGCGGCCCTTGTGCCTGATGACGCGGTCGGTACACTCCGCCGGGCCATGTTCCGGGGAGGGGATATGATTTTACAGTCTGGACTGCGCGCGCTGGTCTGCGCCGCGCTTGTGTCGTTGGGTACGATGTCGCTCGCGCGGGCGGAGGGCACCTACGAGATTCCGGCCGGCGCGCATTTCAATCCGGACAAGCTCGCAAGGATCACCGAGTTCTTCAAGAACGAGGTCGCGACCGGCAAGATCGCAGGGGCAAACGTCCTCATCAAGCAACATGGCAAACCGGTCTACCACGAAGTCTTCGGCGTGCAGGACGCGGTCAGCAAGGCGCCGATCACGGACAAGACGATCTTCCGCCTGTTCTCGATGAGCAAGGCGATCACTTCCGTCGTCGCAGTGAAGTTGATCGAGGAAGGTACGATCAAGCTCGACGATCCCGTCTCGAAATACATTCCGTCCTTCGCCAACATGAAAGTCGGCGTCGAGAAGAAGGCCGAGGACGGCACCAAGTCGCTCGATCTCGTGCCGCCGAGCCGGCCGATGACGGTGCACGATTTGATGACGCACACTTCGGGCGTCACCTACGGCTTCTATGGCGACAGCCTGGTCCGCAAGGCCTATCGCGATGCCAACATCTATGCCGGCGATTTCGACCTCGCGGAGTTCGCCGAGCGAATCGCAAAACTTCCGCTGCACAACCAGCCGGGCGCGCTGTGGCAATACGGCCATTCCACCGACATCCTGGCGCGGGTCATGGAAGTCGCGGCCGGCAAGCCGCTCATCGAGATCGAGCGGGAGAAGCTGCTCGACCCGCTCGGCATGGTCGATACCGGCTTCTTCGTCACCGATCCCGAGAAGCAGAAGCTGCTGGCGCAGCCGGTGCCGAACGACAGCGATTTCCGGGTCGGGCGGATCAACGATCCGACGGTGATCAAGAAGATCCAGTTCGCCAGCGGCGGTATGGTGACGACCATGGCCGATTATGAGCGCTTTACGCAGATGCTGCTCAAGGGCGGCAGTCTCAACGGCAAGACGATTCTCAAGCCCGAGACGTTCAAGCTGATGGTGACCGACCAGATCGGCCCCAAGTCGGGCGTCGATCGCGATTATTTCTATTTCCCCGGCGATGGTTTCGGCTTCGGTCTTGGACTTGCGGTGCGCACCGACCCCGGCAACGCAAAACCGCCGCCGCCCGGCGATCTCGGCGAACTAAAATGGGACGGCGCCTCCGGCTGTTATTTCGTGATCGATCCCAAGCAGGACATGTTCTTCGTGCTGCTGGAGCAGACCCCGACCGAGCGCCAGCGCGTGCAGCGAACATTGAAGCAGCTGGTTTATGAAGCGATGGAGAACTGACATGTTCGGGCGCCGCGCATTGATCGCGGCGCTCGTCCTTCTCGCCGGCGGCATCGTTACGAAGGCAGGCTCGGAGAGACCTGCGGCCCGCACGCTCTCGCCTGCGGGGCTGGCGAAGGTTTCCGATTACATCCGCAACGAGGTCGCCACCGGCAAGATTCCCGGCGCCATCCTGCTGCTTCAGCAGCACGGCAAGCCGGTGTATTACCAGGATTTCGGCGTCCGCGACGTCGCGACCGAGTTATCGATGAGCGCGGACACGATCTTCCGCCTCTACTCGATGTCGAAGCCGGTCACCTCAGTCATGGCGATGATGCTGGTTGAGGAGGGCAAGCTGTCGCTCGACGATCCCGTCTCGAAATACATTCCCGCCTTCGCCGGCATGAAGGTCGGCATCGAAAAGAAGGCCGAGGACGGCAAAGTCGCCCTGGCGCTGGAGCCGCTGGAGCGACCCATCACGGTCAAGGATCTGCTGCGCCACACCTCCGGGCTGCCTTACGGCTATTACGGCGGCGGTATGGTGCGCGAGCTCTACGCGGACGCCAATCTCTTCAACAGCAATCTGACCAACGCCGAATTCGCCGCCAAGATCGCCACGCTGCCGCTGGTCGAGCAGCCCGGCACGGTGTGGGACTATGGCTATTCCACCGACGTGCTCGGCCGCGTCATCGAAATCATCGCGGGAAAGACGCTGCTGCAGTTCGAGAAGGAGCGGCTGCTTGATCCGCTCGGCATGACCGAGACGGCCTTCTTCGTCGCCGATCCCGCCAAATTCCCGCGCATCGCCGAGCCGATGCCGGGGGATCGCAATATCAATCCGACGACGCAGGTCCGCGACATCAGGCAGCCCGCGACATGGGAATCGGGCGGCGGCGGTATGGTCGGAACGGTCGGCGACTACGCCCGTTTCGCCCAGATGCTGCTCAACGGCGGCACTTATGACGGCCGGCGCTATCTCAAACCGGAGACCATCGCGCTGATGGCCTCGGATCATATCGGGCCGGAGACGAAGATCGCGCGCGACCAGAACTATTATCCGGGCGGATCTTCCGGCTTCGGTCTCGGCTTCGCCGTGCGCACCTCGGTGCCCCCCGGAACGGCGTGGCCGCTCGGCGAATATCGCTGGGACGGCGTCGGCGGCACGTTCTTCTTCATCGATCCCGAGGACCATCTGTTCGGGATCTTCATGGTGCAGACTCCGACGCAGCGCGGCCGGATTCAGCTGGCGCTGAAGACGTTGATCTACCAGGCGATGGGGCGGTGATTACGCTCCGCGCACGATCTCGCGGATATATCCGATCGTCTCTTCGATCTGGCTCGCATTGACGTCGAGATGGGTGCAGGCACGGATGCGGCCATCCATCATCGCAAGCGTCACGCCGCGCTGGCGCAGCGCCGCGACCATCTTGTCGCCGGGAATGCCGGCACCATCGGGCTTGAAGAACACCAGGTTGGTTTCGGGCTCCTGCACCTCGACGCCTGCGATCTGCGACAGTCCGCGGGCGAGCGCGCGCGCATTGGCGTGATCGTCGGCGAGCCGCTCGACATGATGGTCGAGCGCGTAGATGCAAGCCGCCGCGCAGATTCCGGCCTGTCGCATTGAGCCGCCGAGCCGCTGCTTCCACTGCCAGACCGCATTGATGAAGGCGCGCGAGCCCGCCAGCACGCCGCCGATCGGCGCGCCCAAGCCCTTCGAGAAGTCGATCCAGGCCGAATCCCAGCCCGCGGTCATGTCGCGCGGGGAGATGCCGCTCGCGACAGTGGCGTTGAGCAGGCGCGCGCCGTCCATGTGGGTGACGAGACCATGTTGTTTCGCGATCGCGACGATCTCGTCGAGCGCGGCCTTCTTCCAGACCGTACCGCCGCCGATATTGGCGGTCTGCTCGACGCTGACCACCGTCTGTGGCGGTTGGTAGCGCGTGCGCGGATGCAGCGCTCTGCGAAAGGTCTCCGGCGTGAACTGGCCGTCGGGTCCCTTCAACTGCGTGACCTGGAAGCCGCCGATCGCGGCATGCGCGCCGCCTTCGCGCGCGATGATATGGGCGCTCTCATGGGCGAGGATCTCGTCGCCGGGGCGGCAATGCACCAGCGTTGCGGTGACGTTGCACATCGTGCCTGACGGCATGTACACGGCGGCTTCCTTGCCGAGCAGCTCGGCGACGCGCTCGCACAGCGCATTCACGGTCGGATCGTCGCCGACCTGCTCGTCGCCGACCTCCGCCCGCGCCATCGCCTCGCGCATTGCGGGTGTCGGCTTTGTCTGCGTGTCAGAGAGCAGATTGATGCGCACTGGCGGCGCTTTGGGATCGATCGGGGGAGGGGTGTAGAGCATGGCTGGTCTCATTCTCTAGTCGAACAATGGCAACGTGTTGCGTGCGTGTCCCAATGACCTGAACTAGCCACGAGAACGTTGAGCGACGCGCTGTCGCGCGGCGAGCAGGATGTCATCTGGCGTGTCGGCAGCGAAGATATTGCAATCGGGCTGAGCGAACAGCCCCTGATATCGGCAGATCTGCTCGTCGCGGGAGAGGGCCTCCCACGCTCCGAGCGCCGCTTCAGTCGGCGTTGCCGAAGGATGAGTGTTGACGAGTTGGTCGGCCGTGCGAGACATCAATGGCATGCTAACAACCAAAAAGGCCCCGGAAAACCGGGGCCTTTGTCGATGCTGCAATTATCAGCGCGAATAGAATTCGACGACCAGATGCGGCTCCATCTGCACCGGGAACGGCACGTCGGAGAGGTGCGGGATGCGAATGTATTTCGCGGTCATCTTGCCATGGTCGACTTCGAGATAGTCGGGGGTGTCACGCTCGGAGAGCTGGCTGGCTTCGAGGACGTGAGCGAGCTGCTTGGAGGATTCCTTGACCTCGATAACGTCGCCGAGCTTGACCAGATAGCTCGAGATGTTGACCTTGCGGCCGTTCACCTTGACGTGGCCGTGGTTGATGAACTGGCGCGCGGCGAAGATCGTCGAGACGAACTTGGCACGGTACACGACCGCGTCCAGACGGCGCTCGAGCAGGCCGATCAGGTTCTCGCCGGTATCGCCCTTGAGACGGCTGGCCTCGACATAGATGCTGTGGAACTGACGCTCGGAGATGTTGGCGTAATAGCCCTTCAGCTTCTGCTTGGCGCGCAGCTGCACGCCGAAGTCGGAGAGCTTGCCCTTGCGGCGCTGGCCGTGCTGGCCGGGGCCGTATTCGCGGCGGTTCACGGGGCTCTTCGGGCGGCCCCAGATGTTCTGGCCCATACGGCGATCGAGTTTGTACTTCGCCTCACTGCGCTTAGTCATCGCGTCCTCTTCAGGTACTTGGTTTGAGGAAACGCGCCCTCCTGTGTGACGGGCTAGCCCGGCACTGACAGGTCCGATCCCCAAAGCTTAAGGGACAGGACCACGGGTCGCGAAACGCTTCGCGGGCCGAAATCGGCCCGCGAGCAAGCGGCTTTTAGGGGGATTTGGGGCTCGCTGTCAATGCGAATGGCCCGGACTCACGTCCCGACCGCCCGGATCGGCTTCGACCCGGCCGCCCGCAATTCGGCAGCGATTTCAGTGTTCAGGACCTGTTCCAGCCGGGTCAGGACCCGGGCGATCGGGGCGGCATCGGTGATCCGGTGATCCCAGCGGATCACGACATGGATGGTCTGGTCAGGCCCGACCATCCCATAGCTGACGATGAAGGGGCCGGGCGTGATCGGGTGAAGCTCGCCGCCACCATAGGCGGCCACCGAGCTCACCGCGAAGCTGCCGAACCAGTTGCCGCGCTGCCGGCCGAAATTCAGTCCTATCGCCCAGGACAGCCGCCGCAGCGGCAGCGGCAGACGGGTCACCCGCATGATCTTGCGGAACATGGGAATTTCATCGATCGGGGCGGTCTTGGCGCGCCGGATCTCGGCGTCGACCTCAGCCAGGGTCATGGCCTCGGGAGCCACGATTCGCTGCGGGATCACGCATTCCTCACCGCCCTCGACCCGGGCAATGGCCACCGACGCCACGCTCTTCGGGAGCTCGTAAAGCGACGGCCAGGGCCATTTGGCATAGACGGTACGCAGGACCGGCTCGTTCCTGGCGACCAGGGCAAAAGCCTTGACGAACATCGCCGCCCAGCCGGCTGGTGCCATCGCGCCCGCGCGGGCCTCCTGCAGGGGGCCGATATCGAGCGAACGGGACAGGGACACGAAGGGCACGCCCATCGATGCGTGCATGAGGTCGATAATCAGGCGACGCGGCAGCGAAATGGTCTTGGGCGTCCCGCGCATCGCTCTTTGGTTTCCCCTGATTAAAGTTTGTGCAGCGAGCGGGTTCCCGCTCGCCGCCTGCTCTAGCACGAACCAACCCGCATGGGGCCGGTCGGTTCGCCGCATCAGGGCGCCGGCGAGGCCAACGGCTTGGTCTTGTCGACGATGTAAACCCCAAGCACTTTCATAGCCTTGTCACCGTGGGCTTTGGCGTCATGCACGACGCCCGCCGGGATCTGGTAGGAATCGCCGGCTTTCAGCGTCTTTTCCGGCTGCCCGTCGATGAGGAGATTGAGCTCGCCTTCGAGCACGTAACCGGTCTCGATGCCCGGATGGGTATGGCGACCGGCCGCGCCGCCCGCCGGGACCTCCGCGATGGCGGTGATGGTGTTGTAGCCATCGGGAAATTCGACCTTCTGGAGCGGGGTGCGCTTGATGCCGGGCTGCTGGGCGAAGGCCGCAACAGCGAGGCCGGTGAAGGCGAGAGCGAGCAAAGTCTTTTTGAGCATGGTTTTTCCTCCCTGGAACGACTGACCCTAGCAGCGCCGTGGTTCCCGGCAAGACTCCCGGCAAAACTCCCGGCAAAGGCTCAAGGCTAGCGCTTGATCCCCTCGAACGCTGCCATGATGCCGCGCTGGAATAGGGACCAGTCAAAGCCGAGCGCGATCGCGCGGTAGCCGCGATCGACCAGGGCATTGGCCTGGTCCGCGGTACGCGCCACGCCGCCGATCGGTACGCCGCTCCTGAGGATGCCGGCCTCGGCCCGCGCCACCAGCTCCAGCAATTCCGGATCGTCCATCTGGCCGCGCTTGTTGATGGAGGTGGCGAGATCGCCGGGGCCGATCACAGCGACGTCGATGCCGGGCGTGGCCATGATCTCGTCGATGCGGTTGACGGCGTCGACGTGCTCGATGGTGATCATGCAGATCATCTCGTCGTCGGCGCTGGCCATGTAGTCCGGCATCGACTGGCCCCAGCGGAATGGTGCATGGAACGGACCCCAGAGCCGATCGCCGCGTGGTGGATAGCGCACGCAGCGCACCGCTTTCTCGGCCTCCGCGCGATTGGTGATCATCGGGAAATTGATGCCGAAGGCGCCGATGTCCATCGGTGCCTTCGCAAGCCACGGTTCGTTCGCCGCGATCCGCACCAGCGGCGTGCACGGTGTGCCGGTCGTGGCCGCGATCATCGCATGTGCTTCGGTCAGTCCAATCGGCCCATGCTCGAGATCGACGATGATCCAGTCGAGTGAGCGCGCCATGATCTGCACGGTCTGCACGCTCGGGATCGTCGCGATCGCGCCGAAGGCGGGACGATCCTCGCGCCAGAGCTGGCGGAGACGGTTGAGCGGCGTTGCGGGGACCGACATGGGAAGAACCTGCAGGAAACGACGAGGGCGGAGCCTAGCAGCGCGCCGTCGAGGCGCAAGCTCAGGCTGGAATCCGGCCGCCGAAGAACGGCATCAGCGTGGCCGAAAGGCCATGGACGCGGTTCGAGGTGAAGATCATCTCGGCGCCGGACTGCGCGATGCCACTGATCTGCGCGCCGAGCAGATCCGAGACGCGGCGGGCGATCGCGGGCGCCGGATCGATCCAGTCGACCGGCCAGGGCGCGAGCTTTTTCAGCCGGTCGAGCAGCAGTGGATAATGCGTGCAGGCGAGCACCACGGTGTCGGTGCGTGCGCCTGCGTCCCCGGCATCGCCGACGAAACACGGGGCGAGCTCGGCGAGGATGGCGTCGTCGCTGACGGGAGAACCGCTGAGCTCTGCTTCAGCCAGCGCAGCCAGCTCGGGCGAACCGACCAGTGTCACCTCGCAGCCTTGCGCGAAATCCCGGATCAGCGCCTTGGTGTATTCGCGCTTCACCGTGCCCTTGGTGCCGAGCACCGACACGCGCCGGCTCCTCGACTGCGCGCAAGCCGGCTTGATCGCCGGTACCGTGCCGACGAAGGGCAGGGAATAAGCGGCGCGCAGATGCGATAGGACCAGGGTGGACGCCGTGTTGCAGGCGATGACGACGAGGTCAGGATCATGCGTGCCGACCAATTCCCCTATCAGCGGCACCACGCGGGCGATGATCTCGTCCTCGCTGTGGTGGCCGTAGGGAAAGAAGGCGTCGTCCGCGACGTAGACGTAATGCGCGTCGGAGCGCGCGGCCACGACCTCACGCAGGACCGTGAGCCCGCCAAGGCCGGAATCGAACACCAGAATCGTCGGGGAATTGGTCACGTGATCACTCTAGCCGGACATGGTTACCATTCGGTTTTTGGGGCGGTTTTGCGGCAGGGGCGCTTAGGGCTAATTTGGACCGATTCGATTTCGCGATTGCCGCATAGACCCGATATCAGCTGCCGGACTGCGGCGCGGATAGGGACAGGCCCGCAAAACTCCGGAGAGCCGACATGATCAGAAATACCAGTCACGGCTGGGGCAGCATTTCCCGATGGCTGCACTGGGTTCTGGCGCTGACCATCATCGGCATGATCGGCTTCGGGTGGTGGATGAACCACATCCCGGCGCGTCCCGACCGCTTCTTCTACCGCTCGATCCACGCCGATATCGGCTATGTGATTCTGCTGCTCACGGTGCTGCGCCTGGTCTGGCGCCTCCTTAACCCGACGCCCGCCATGCCGGCCGAGACCTCGCGGTGGCAGAAGGTCGCCGCCCATGTCAGCCACGGCGCGCTCTACCTCGCAGTCATCGTCGTCACCATGCTCGGCTGGGCGCATTCCGGTGCGCACGCACCTGATTATTCGGACTTCTTCGGCCTGTTTCACGTGCCGCAATTCACCGCTCCCGACCGCGCGGTGGCGGCCGCCTATGAAGACCGCCACATCCTCTTTGCCTATGTGCTGCTCGCCTTGATCGCGGTTCACGTGATCGCCGCCCTCTGGCACCACTTCATCCGCCGCGACCGCGTCGTGGCGCGGATGGTGACAGACGAGGCGGGGTAGGGCGGGCATGGGAGGAAGCATCGGGCCTGCTGCCTCCGCATCGTCATTGCGAGCGCAGCGAAGCAATCCAGGATCTTTCCTAGGTGGCAGTCTGGATTGCTTCGCTGCGCTCGCAATGACGGAGTAAGATGTGGGTCACGAACTATCCAATTGCGATCGCAGGAGGCCTCATGCTCACCGTCCATCATCTCGGCAAGTCGCAGTCCGAGCGAATCGTCTGGCTGTGCGAGGAGCTGGCGATTCCCTACGAGCTGAAGCGCTATGCGCGCGATCCCGTCACCATGCTGGCTCCGGCCGAGTACAAGGCGCTGCATCCGATTGGGGCGGCGCCGGTGATCACCGACGGCGAACTGGTGCTCGCGGAATCCGGCGCGGTCGTCGACTACGTCGTTGCAAAATATGGCAACGGCCGACTCGTGCTCGAGCCCACTGATCCCGCCTTTGCGCAGTTTCTGTATTGGCTTCACTTCGCCAATGGCACCCTGCAACCCGGCATGGGGCGGATGATGATCCTGAGCCGGCTCGATCTCGCCAAGGACAATCCGACCCTGCTCGCGATGAAGGGGCGTCTCGATCGAGCCTTCGATCTTCTCGACGCAAGGCTTCGCGAGGCCGAATACCTTGCGGGCAGCGCCTTCACGACCGCCGACATCATGACGGTATTCTCGCTCACCACCATGCGCTACTTCCAGCCCTATGACGTGTCGCGCTGTCCCAACGTGGTCAAATATCTCGGCCGCATCAGCGCGCGGGCGGGCTATCGGCGTGCGATGGAGAAGGGCGACCCGGGCATGGCGCTGCTGTTGAACTGAGCGGCGAGGGGCAATCGATCACGCGATCCTGTTCGTGGTGGCCGCGCGCTCCGACGCCAGCTGCTTCTGGAGGCGCTCGATGTTCTGCAGCAGGCGCTGGCTGGTCAGCACCAGGAAGTAGTAGCCGAATTGCGGATCCTGGAAGTAGATCTCGAGCAACCGGTCATAGGTAATCGTCAACACCTGCCCGTCTTCGATGCATTCGATCGTTCCGGTGCGCCGGTTGCCCGGCGTGAGGAAGCCGAGCTCGCCCATCAGCGCGCCCGGCATGATCTCGATATTGATCTCCTTGACCAGGAACTTGCCGGTGACCGTGAGGAGCATCTCCTTGGCTGGATCGCCCAGTTTGAACAGCGTGTCGCCGCGGCGATATTTGCGTTCGGTCATGAACGGCTTGAGCCATTCGATCGACATGTCGCCTTCGGCCGCATGGCGCGCCTTCTTGACGAGCTTGAGCATCTGCCGCAGGCGCAAGGCGTTGATCGGTAGCAGCAGGAGATAGAGCAGGAAGGTCGAGACGTTGGCAGAGAGCGCACCGAAGACGGCGAAGAACGCGCAGCCGACCATGTTGGCGACGCGCAGCGGAACCATCGTCCGCATCAGGAGGGTGGCGACGAAGAAGCCGGCGCCGACCGCGGCAAACATATTGGCCAGCGTGATGTTCTGGACGAAGATCTCCAGCATCCGATTGAAGATCGAGTCATAGGTGACGTTGTTCGGATCGAGGCCCATCTGGACCAGGATCTTCGCGATCCTGAGGTTATCCGTCGCCGCCTCGAGAATGCGGTCGAGGATCGACGAAATGTCTGCGCTGCCGGACGGCATGGTACTATCCCCGCGTAAGGCCTTCAGTCACGGTCGGTCTTCTCGACACCTATAGCCGAAATCGAACGACGACCGCTTGAATGAAGCTTTGGGCCGCCGTGCCGCAAGAGGCAAATTTTAGCCTGATCGGGCGTTTCGGCAATTGCCTGTTTGGCGGTGGGTATGGCCGTGGTGCGCCCGCGATTCGGGGCTCACCGGGTACGAGCCTCGGCGTGGTGGACCTCGGCGCCGGATAGGGCGGGGCGGGACCAGGCGTGGGCGTGGGGCGATCCCCGCTCTTAGGGTTTGGCGGCGGGCTGCACGACCTGCTGCTCGACCAGGCTGAGGTGCCCGGGCAGCGAACCGGCGCGCAGCAGCATGGCGACGCCATTTGCTTCCTCCAGGGTGAAATTGCCGGAGATCTGGCCCGAGCCGCCGGTGATGGGCTCGCGGATCACGGGGGCGGAGATCACCTTGCCGTCGAGCACGATGGCAAAGGGCTTTGCAATATTCTCTTCGGTGATGTGGGCAAAGCGCCGCGTGCCGCGGCCGTTGAAGCGGAACGAGGCAATCGGCTCTTTCGTGGCGCTTGCAAACCCCGGGCCCGCATAGCTGATGTCGTCGCCGTCGAGCACGCTGTCCTTGGCGACCAGATAAAGGCTCTTGTCCTTGAAGCCGGGCAGGACTTCCGTGCCAGCCGGCGGCGTGCCGGATTGCGCTTGGTCCGGCGGCATCGAGAGGTCGATCAGGCGGAAGCCGACCTTGACCCTTCGGGCGAACACCGCGGTGACGCGCTCGGGCTCCATCACACCGGGCAGGAAGATACGGATGCGCTCGGTCCCATCGGGCTGGACGCTGGCGAGCTGGACGCCGGCCTCCTTCAGACGCTGCTCGATCATGGCGATGGCATCTTCGACGAGCTCGTGCAGCCGCGCGGCGGATGCCGCATTGGTCGGGGCAAGCCTGACCATTCCGTCGCCGCCGTCGGTCACGGCGAGTGCATGCGACGGCAATCCCTCCGCGGCCGACGCGAGCTTGCGCGCGAGTTGTTCGCGGCCTTTGGCGTCCGCGATCTTCAACTCGACGCCGCCGTCACGGATGGCAAGGCCGGAGAAGGCGATCTTGCCGTCGCGCAGGTTCTTGTAGACGTCGTCGCGCAAATCCGTGACGACGCTCTCGCGCAGGCCATCGGTGTCCACCTTGTAGACGATGCGTGACCCGCCGAGCTTCTCCATCTTGTCGCTGATGAAGGCCGAGATCTTGGCGCGCATCTTGTCGATCTGGCCGTCCTCGGCGTGTGCCGCGCGGGGCAGGGCGAGCACCGATGTCATGATCCCTGCTGTCACGGCGAGCGCGATGAACAGCCGGGTAGCGCAATCCCGCGGGAGCGTAGTCATGATCACCTCAAGTCTTGCGCCAGGGCGCTGGCAAGGACACCGGCATGTGAGTCCAATGCCAGTTCTTGGTCCCCGGATCTGGCGCGCAGGTTCAAAAGCCTCTCACCAGAGCCCCGATTACGGCGGCCGTTAGGTCATGGACGAAGGCCAAATCATCCATCATTCTGCCCGTGCTCGGCCGGCCATCGGTCGAGGTCTCGCCAACCCAAAAAGTCAAAAGACAGGGCGCGGGGATATGCATCTGAGGGAGGACGGAATTCCATGGCGGGCATCCACGCGCTCGATCGGCTCATCGGCAGCGACTATCCAGACCTGGCGACGGACGCAGAGGTTCGGGCGTTCGAGCAGGTCCCTTACGCCGATCGCGTCGCGGCCGAGAGCACTTACGAGGCCATCAGGCTGGGTGCGGCCCGTAACCCCGACGGGCCGGCGCTCCAGTTCCTGCAAAACGCCGATCCCGCCGACACGCCGGTCGTGGTGACGTACCGTGATTTCATCGCGCGCGTCACACAGGCCGCCAACATGTTTCACGCGCTCGGCGTCGAGAAGGGCGACGTCGTCAGCTTCATGCTGCCGCTGGTGCCGGACGCCTTCGTGACGCTGTTCGGCGCGGAGGCCGCCGGCATCGCCAATCCCGTCAATCCCCTGCTGGAGCCGCACCAGATCGCGGAGATCCTTGAGGCCGCGAACACAAAAGTCCTGGTGGCGCTCGGGCCGATGCCGGGCACCGACATCTGGCAGAAAGTCGAGCAGATCAGGCCGCAACTCAAGCACCTCAAGGCGATCGTGCAGGTGTTCGGTGCTGGCGATCCGGCGAGGGGAATCCTTACGTTCAACGACCTGATCAGGCAGCAGCCTTCAGACCGCCTTATCAGTGGGCGCAAGATTCTGGGCAGCGACATCGCCGCCTATTTCCACACCGGCGGCACCACCGGCACGCCAAAGCTGGTGCGGCACACGCATGCCAACCAAGTGTATCAAGCCTGGGCGCTCAATCTGCTGCTGAAGTCGAAGCCGGGCGCCAACATGCTGTTCGGCATGCCGCTGTTTCACGTCGGGGGCTCATTGACGCAGGTGCTGACGACGCTCTCGGCCGGCGGTTCGCTGGTCGTGCTGTCGCCGAGCGGATGGCGCAATCCGAATGCGGTCAAGAACATCTGGCAACTGGTCGAGCGCTTCAAGCCAGAAGCGCTGTCGAGCGTGCCGACGGTGCTCGCCGCAACGCTCGCGGTGCCGCCTGGCGATGCCGACATCTCCAGCCTGAAATATGCAGCCGGTGGCGGCTCCGCGATCCCGGTCGCGGTGGGGTCTGCGATCCAGGACAAGCTCAAGCTGCCTGTCGTCGAGGTCTACGGCATGACCGAGACCTCGAGCGTTCACACGTTGGCCTATCCGTCACGGCCGATCCGACTCGGTTCGGTCGGCCTTCCCATGCCTTACGCGCGGGTCCGCATCGTCCAGCTCGATGCTGACGGCAAGCTGATCCGCGACTGCGCGCCGGACGAGATCGGCGTCGTCATCATGGCCGGGCCCGGCGTGTTCGGCGGCTATCTCAACGACGAGCACAACAAGGGTGCTTTCGTCGACGAGGTCTGGGTCAATTCCGGCGATCTTGGCCGGCTCGATGCTGACGGTTATCTCTGGATCACCGGCCGCGCCAAGGATCTCGTGATCCGCGGCGGCCACAACATCGATCCGGCACCGATCGAGGAGATCATGTTCCGCCATCCCGCCGTCGGCTTTGCGGCGGTGGTCGGCCAACCCGACGCCTATGCCGGCGAACTGCCGGTGGGATATGTGCAGCTGAAGCAGGGCGCGACCGTCGAGCCGGGGGAGCTGGAGACGTGGGTGCGCGAGCGTACTCCGGAGCGCGCGGCTGTCCCGGTGCAGGTCATCCCGATCGATCCGATGCCGGTGACCGGCGTCGGCAAAGTGTTCAAGCCGCAGCTGCGCTGGGACGCAGCCCAGCGCGTGTTCACGAAGGTGCTGACACCCCTCACTGAGCGCGGCATCGACTGCAAGGTCAGGGTCGGCGCTCACGGCAGCCACGGCTCGATCGCCACCGTGACGCTGGCGGGCCTGCCGGCGGATAAGCGCGAAGCGGTTGCGCGCGAGGTGCACGCACTGCTTGCACCGTTCGTGATGCGCCACGAGGTGGTGCAGATGTAACGGAACCAACGGACGGCTTCGGTGTCAGCTCGAAAGCAGGGCGACGCTTCGCTGCATTAGCCATACCCCCGATAGAGCCCCCTATGTGACAAGTATCACATAGGAAGAATTGGCAATCGGCGATGCTACCGAATAGTCTCATGGAATTGCATCCGGGGGGACGCAAGTGATTCCGTTTCGGATATTTGCTTTGTTGATTTTGGCCATTGGCCTCGCCTGCGGACCGGCCCATGCGGACCGGCGGGTGGCGCTTGTCATTGGCAATTCCGCCTACAAGAGTGCGCCCAAGCTCGGCAATCCCGTCAACGATGCCACTCTGGTCGGCGGCATGTTCAAGAAGGCCGGCTTTGATTCCGTCGACGTCAGGTTGGATCTCAGCGCGAGCGAGATGCGGCGCATGTTGCGTGAGTTCGCCGGCAGGACCCGCGATGCCGACATGGCCGTGATCTATTACGCCGGCCACGGCATCGAGCTGGAAGGCACAAACTATCTCATTCCGATCGACGCGACGCTGGAGACGGATGGCGACGTGCTCGACGAGACCATCCCGGTGGAGCGTGCGCTGTTCGCGGTCGAGCCGGCCAAGCAGCTGCGCCTGATCATCCTGGACGCGTGCCGCGACAATCCGTTTTCCAAGACCATGAAGCGGACGCTGGCCTCGCGCGCGATCGGACGCGGGCTTGCCAAGGTCGAGCCGACCAGCCCCAACACCATGATCGCCTTCGCCGCGAAGGCCGGTTCGACCGCGTCTGACGGTGACTCCAGGAACAGCCCGTTCGCCGTCGCTTTGGTCGAGCACCTTCCCAAGCCGGGCCTCGACCTGCGCAAGGCGTTCGGCTTCGTGCGCGACGACGTGCTCAAGAGCACCGGCTACAAGCAGGAGCCCTATGTCTATGGCTCGCTCGGTGGCGACGACGTACCGCTGGTCGCGACCAAGCCGGCCGCGACCGGTCCGCAGGCCAATCCGCAGGATTCTATTCGCAGGGATTACGAGCTCGCGCTGCAGCTTGCCACGCGCGACGGCTGGGAAGCCTTCCTGGCGCAATATCCCGAGGGGTTCTATGCCAATCTGGCCAAGGGCCAATTGAACAAGATCGGCGCCGAGGAGACGCGCGCGTCGGCCGAGCAAAAAGCTAATGCGGCCGAACAGCAGAAGGCAAGGCTTATTGCCGAACGCGCCCAGAAGGCCGAGCAGGACAAGGCGGCGGCGGCAGCTAAAGCCGCCGAAGAGGCCCGGATCGCGGCGGAGAAGCAGAAGCAGATCGAGCAGGCGCGGACTGATGCAGCCGAGCAGCAGCGCAAGCTGGCCGAAGCCGCTGCGGCGAAAGCGCAGGCCGAGAAGCAGGCTGCGGAGAGGGCCAAGGCCGAGCTTGCCGCCGAGAAGGCGGAGCAGGTGGCAAAGCCGACGGCCGATCGGCAGATGCCTGAGGTCGAGCAAAAAGTTGCAGCTCTTGCGCCGGCGCCGGCATCCACATTGTCGGCGGCTGATCTGACAAAATCCGTGCAGAGCGAACTGCGCCGTGTCGGCTGCTTTGCCTCGGCTGCGGACGGCGACTGGAATTCAGCCTCGCAGCGCTCATTGACACTGTTCAACAAATATGCCGGCACCCAGTTCGATGCCAAGCTTGCAAGCGTCGACGCCCTCGAAGCGCTGAAGGCAAAGCCGGGGCGGGTCTGCCCGCTTGTCTGCAATTTCGGCTTCAAGGCTGACGGCGATCAATGCGTGAAGATCACCTGCCGGGCCGGCTATCGCGTCGGTGACGACAATGAGTGCGAGAAGGTGCAGGAGAAAAAGCCAGTTGCGACGCGCGAGGATTCGCGGAGGCGGGATACGGATCGAAAACAAACGGAGGCTGCGCCATCGACGCCGCAGGCAACGGGACAGATTTATTGCAGCTCTGCCGGATGCAGGCCGGTGCAGAAGGGGTGCAGGCTGGTGAGTGGGGCCATTCCCGGAAGAATGAGCCCAAATGGCGCGACCGGCGGCAACTATGAGGTGTGCAATTAGTGTCGAGACGAAAATGGGATGACCTGGACTGGGCGATCGTATGAACGTCTTTCGAGTTCTTTTGATATCTGTCTTCGCCGTCTGGCTCGCTAGCGGATCTGCGCTCGCCGACAGACGGGTCGCGCTCGTGATCGGCAATTCCGCCTACAAGAACGCGCCGCGGCTCGCGAACCCGGTGAACGACGCCGGGCTGGTCGGCGGCATGTTCAGGAACGCAGGCTTCGATACGGTCGAGATCAGGCTGGACCTCAACGCCAGCGAAATGCGGCGATCGCTCCGCGAGTTCGCGGCCAGGACGCGCGATGCCGACATGGCCGTGATCTACTATGCGGGCCACGGCATCGAGCTGGACGGAAGCAACTATCTCGTTCCGACCGATGCCATGCTGGAAACCGACGGCGACGTCCTCGACGAGACGATCGCACTCGATCGGGCGCTGTATGCGGTCGAACCGGCCAAACAACTTCGTCTTGTCATCCTCGATGCGTGCCGCGACAACCCATTCGCCAAGACGATGAAGCGCACCCTGGCCTCGCGCGCGATTGGTGGCGGGCTTGCCAAGGTCGAGCCGACCAGTCCGAACACGATGATCGCCTTTGCGGCCAAGGCGGGATCGACGGCGTCGGATGGCGACTCCCGGAACAGCCCGTTCGCGGTCGCGTTGACCGATCATCTGCCGAAGCCCGGGCTCGACCTGCGCAAGGCGTTCGGGTTTGTCCGTGACGACGTCCTGAAGAAGACCGGCAACAAGCAGGAGCCGTATGTCTATGGCTCCCTGGGCGGCAGCGACGTGCCGCTGGTGCCGGCAAGGCCCGCCGCAGCCGGTCCGCAGGCAAATCCGCAGGACAGTGTGCGCAAAGACTACGAGCTTGCCCTCCAGGCCGGCCTGCGCGAGGCCTGGGAAGCATTCCTCCAGACCTATCCGGACGGCTTTTACGCCAATCTCGCCCGCGTGCAGTTGAAGAAGATTGCCGCCGAGGAGGATCGCACGGTGGCGACGGAGAAGGCGCGTCTGGCCGAACAGGAAAAGGCGAGGCTCGCAAGCGAACGAGCCCAGAAGGCCGAGCAGGAGAAAGCCACCGCCGCGGCGAAAGCCGCGGAAGAGGCGAGGATCGCGGCCGAGAAGGCCAAGCAGATCGAGCAGGCCAAAGCGGAAGCGGCCGAACGAGATCGCAAGGCGGCGGAAGCCGCCGCGGCCAAGTCGCTCGCGGAGAAGCGGGCGCTCGAGAAGGCGGCGACCGATGCCGCAGTGAAGCAGGCGGCGGAAAAGCAGGCGGCTGATGCCGAGAGCAGGAAGGTGGCCGCGCTGGCGTCGCCGCCAAGCTCCCCGCTGCCCGGCGATCTCGCGAAATCGGTTCAGAGCGAACTGCGCCGCGTCGGCTGTCTTTCGGCCGCCCCCGACGGCGACTGGAACGCCGCAACGCAGCGCTCTCTGACGTTGTTCAACAAATATGCCGGCACCCAGTTCGACGCGAAGCTCGCGAGTGTCGACGCACTCGATGCGCTGAAGGCAAAGCCGGGACGCGTCTGCCCGCTCGTATGCAATTTCGGCTTCAAAGCCGACGGCGATCAATGCGCAAAGATCACCTGCCGGGCCGGCTATCATGTCGGCGATGACAACGAATGCGAGAAGGTGCCGGAGAAGAAGCCGGTGGCGACGCGCGAAGATTCAAGAAGGCGAGATCAGGACCGGAAGCAAACGGAGGCTGCGCCGTCGACGCCGCAAGCCTCGGGGCAAATGATCTGCAACAACGCCGGATGCAGGCCGATCGCCAAGGGATGCCGGCTCGGGACGGCCAATCATCCTTCGAATCCCGCCGCGAAAATACCGGCCGAAATCTGCAATTAATAATGAAGCATAACTTCGGACTTCAGCCAGCCATCGGGCTCAGAGCTTGGGCTTCACACTGCTGGTAGACTTTGCGATGCAGCACCAGGGAGTGCAGGCGTAAGGTGAGAGCGGGCGACGTACGGCTTGCATGCCTTAGCGCAAACGAGCATCATCCCCAAAAAAAATGGGGGAAACCGATGTCACAACTTTCTCGCCGCCATCACCTTCAGCAATTGTCGGCCGTGCTCGGATCCGCCGCGCTGTCCGGGTGGTCGACGCCGGCATCGGCTTCAGAGGCGGACATTCCGCCGGAAGGCATCGGCGAGGGCATCAAGCACATCTCCTATAGCGACATCGGCGGACGGCCCGACAGCGTGCAGGTGATGTTCAACCGGCAGCACGTCTATGTCGGACACATGTTCAGCGACGGTGTGACGATCCTGGACGCATCCGATCCGCGTGCGCTGAAGCCGGTCAATTTCTTCACCGCAGGACAATACACCCGCACCCACCATTTACAGGTGGCGGAAGACCTGCTGCTGCTTGCGAACGGTGCCAATATCGTCGCGATGCAGTCCTACGACAACATGCGCGGCTATTTCGAGAACACGCTGGTCGACAGCATCACCAAGGCCAAGAAATTCCGCTGCGGCCTCTCGATCCACGACATATCGAAGCCGAACGAGATGCGCGAGATCGCGTTCCTCGAAATGCCCGGCTTCGGCATCAACCGGCTGTGGTGGCCGGGCGGGCGCTATGCCTATGTGTCGGCGCATCTCGACGGGTTCACCGACCACATCCTTTGCGTGGTCGATCTCAAGACCATCACGAAGCCGGAGATCGTCGCGAAATGGTGGCTGCCGGGCATGAACCGCGCGGCCGGCGAGCCGGCGACGCCAAAGGGCAAGCGCTTTGCGCTCCATCACATGATCACGGCGGGTGATCGTGGCTATGCCGCCTGGCGCGATGGCGGCTTCACCATTCATGACATCAGCGATCCCACGAATCCAAAGCTGTTGTCCCACATCAACTGGTCGCCGCCCTTCGCCGGCGGCACGCATACGCCGCTGCCGCTGCCCAAGCGACAGCTCGCAATCGTCGCGGACGAAGCGAACGCGGACAATTGCGCCAAGGGCCTGTTCCATACATTCGTTCTTGACGTGCGCGCGCCAGGAAACCCGGTGCCGATCGCGACCCTGCCGACCCCGCGCGACCGCGACTTCTGCACGAACGGCACCTTCGGGCCGCATAATCTGCACGAGAACCGCCCGGGCTCGTTCCAGAGCGAGGAGACAATCTTCGCGACCTACAACAATGCCGGCGTCAGGGTATTCGACGTCAGGGACGCCTTCGCACCGAAGGAGATCGCGTATTGGGTGCCGCCGACACCGAAAAAGCTCATCGACCCCCGCCCGAACGTCGCGCTCGCGGCCAAGACCTGCGACGCCTATGTCCGGCCGGACGGGCTGATGTTCGTCTCCGACTGGAACGCCGGCATGCACGTGCTGCAATATCAGGGATGAGTGGTGTTGTAGGGTAGGCAAAGGCGCAAAGCGCCGTGCCCACCATTCGCAGCGGAGAAGGCTCTGGTGGGCACGCTTTCGCTTTGCCCACCCTACGAGACCTGCGCTAACCCGCCGGCATCCGCGTTTCGACGAGTCGCGCCCAATAGGACGCGCCGTGGCCCAAGATGTTGTCGTTGAAGACGTAGGCCGGGTGGTGGCACTCGTTGCCGTCGCCCATGCCGACCAGGATCATCGCGCCGGGGCGCGCTTCAAGCATGAAGGAAAAATCTTCGGCGCCCATCATCGGAATGAACTTGTCGTTGACGCGCTCGGCGCCGACGATGTCGCGGGCGACGTCGGCGGCAAGGCCAGCCTCGCGCGCATGGTTCATCGTCACCGGATACATGCGCGTGTATTTGGTTTCCGCCGAACCGCCATAGGCGCGCGCGACGCTGTCGGCGACTTCGCCGATGCGGCGCTCGACGAGATCGCGCACTTCAGGGTCGAGCGTGCGCACGGTGCCGCCGAGCTCGGCGATCTCTGGGATGATGTTGAAGGCCGTACCGGAGTGGAATTGCGTGATCGAGATGACGGCGGACTTCAGCGGATCGACGTTGCGCGCGACGATCGATTGCAGCGCGTTGACGATCTGCGCGCCGATCAGCACGCTATCGATCGACTTGTGCGGACCCGCGCCGGCATGGCCGCCCTTGCCGTGGACGGTGATCTGGATGTTGTCTGAGGAGGCGAGCATCGCACCCGGCGTGGTCGCGAAATGTCCTTCAGGCAGGCCCGGCATGTTGTGCATGCCATAGACCTCCTGGATGTTCCAGCGCGTCATCAGCCCGTCCTCGACCATCGCCTTGCCGCCGCCGCCGCCTTCTTCCGCGGGCTGGAAGATCACGACCGCGGTGCCATCGAAGTTGCGGGTCTCGGCGAGATATTTGGCGGCGCCGAGCAACATGGCGGTGTGACCGTCATGGCCGCAGGCGTGCATCTTGCCGGGGACCTTGGAGGCGTAGGCGACGCCCGACGTCTCCATGATCGGCAGCGCGTCCATGTCGGCGCGCAGGCCAATGGTCTTGCCCGAGGCGGATTTGCGGCCGCGGATCACACCGACGACGCCGGTGCGGCCGATCCCCGTCACCACCTCGTCGCAGCCGAACTCGCGCAAGCGGTCGGCGACGATGCCGGCGGTGCGGTGGACGTCATATTGCAGCTCCGGGTTCTCGTGGAGGTCATGGCGCCAGGCGGCCATTTCGTCGGAGAGGGCGGCAACGCGGTTGACGATGGGCATGAGGAAGGTCCGCCTTGATTTGTAGCCCCGGATGAGCGAAGCGACATCCGGGATCTTTGTGAGGGAAGTCCCGGGTATCGCTGCGCTCACCCGGGCTACGAAGGACGTTCAGCTCTCGCCGAACACGCGCTTGAAGATCGTGTCGACGTGCTTGAAGTGATAACCGAGGTCGAACTGCTCCTCGATCTCGGCGTCGGTGAGATACTTCTTCACGTCAGCGTCCTTCTTCAGAAGCTGGAGGAAGTCGCCTTCGCCGCGCCAGACCGGCATGGCGTTGCGCTGCACGAGGTTGTAGGCGTCCTCGCGGCTTGCGCCCTTCTGGGTCAGCGCCAGCAGAACGCGCTGCGAATGCACGAGGCCGCCGAGGCGGTCGAGGTTCTTCTGCATGTTAGCGGGGTACACCAGCAGCTTGTCGATCAGGCCGGCGAGGCGCACCAGCGCGAAGTCGAGCGTCACGGTGGCGTCGGGGCCCATCATGCGCTCGGCGGAGGAGTGCGAAATGTCGCGCTCGTGCCAGAGCACGACGTTCTCCAGCGCCGGCGTCACATAGGCGCGCACCATGCGCGACAGGCCGGTGAGGTTTTCCGAGAGCACCGGATTGCGCTTGTGCGGCATCGCGGACGAACCCTTCTGCCCTTCGGAGAAGAACTCTTCGGCCTCCAGCACTTCGGTGCGCTGCATGTGGCGGATCTCCACCGCGAAACGCTCGACCGAGGAAGCGATCACACCGAGCGTCGAGAAATACATCGCGTGGCGGTCGCGGGGGATGACCTGCGTCGAGATCGGCTCGGGGACGAGGCCCATGGCCTTGGCAACATGCTGTTCGACGCGCGGATCGATCTGGGCAAAAGTGCCGACCGCACCGGAGATGGCGCAGGTGGCGACTTCCTTCCGCGCCGCAATCAGGCGCTCCCTGGCGCGCGAGAATTCCGCATAGGCATAGGCGAGCTTGAGACCGAAGGTCACGGGTTCGGCGTGGATGCCGTGGCTGCGGCCGATGGTCGGCGTCATCTTGTGCTCGAGGGCGCGCCTCTTCAGCGCCGCCAGCACCTTGTCGAGGTCGGCGAGCAGCAGGTCGGCGGCGCGGGTGAGCTGGACGTTGAGGCAGGTGTCGAGCACGTCGGAGGAGGTCATGCCCTGATGGACGAAGCGCGCCTCGGGGCCGACGATCTCGGCGAGGTGGGTGAGGAAGGCGATGACGTCGTGCTTGGTCTCGCGCTCGATCTCGTCGATGCGGGCGACGTCGAAACTGGCGTCCTTGGCCTTGGCCCAGACCGTTTTGGCGGCCTCCTTGGGGATCGTGCCGAGCTCGGCAAGGGCGTCCGCCGCATGCGCCTCGATCTCGAACCAGATCTTGAACCGGGTCTGCGGCTCCCAGATCGAGGCCATTTCCGGGCGGGTATAGCGGGGGATCATTGGACTGCTCCAGGAAGGTGGGCGGGCGACCCGGAAGGGGCGACCTGCCAAAATGCTTTTTACGCCGTGATCTAGCAGAGCGGGGAGGGCGAAACAAACGGCGCCGGCAACGTAGCGGGGGATGATTGGGCTGGACAGGATCATCGGCCCGGCGGCGGCGGGGCGATGGGCAGCCGGCCTCAGGGGAAGCTCGCAGATATTAACTGTCAATCACGGATCATTGACTGACAGATATTGAAATCTGTCAGCGAGACGTGTATATCGATTCTCGGACGCTCCGATTGGGCGTCTGGCGGCGTCCCGGGAGCCCGACGTCCCAAGCAAATGGGGGATTGAGGGTCGCAATTGAACAACGGGGACCGCCAATTGATTGGAGACTTACGACAATGACGACCGAAATCATCAATTTGACCGGGACGATTGGGCACTGGCTCAATTTACTGGTGGCGCGCCAGATCGCGGCGCAGGCTGCAAAACTGCCTCATTAAGGCGAGAGCTTTCCGAAACGACCGGCACGGGCGCTTCGGAAGCAGCCCCATCGCCGGGTAACTGAGCCCTCAACGGGAACATGGTGCTGGCATGAACGAAGCCGTTATCTTGACGCCGGAGCGGATCCTCGAAGTCACCGAGGACGTGCTGCGGCGTTACGGACTCGCCAAGGCCACCGTGGTCGACGTGGCCCGTGCGCTCGATGTGAGCCACGGCAGCGTCTACCGCCATTTCCCGAGCAAGGCCTCGTTGCGCGAGGCCGTCGCAAAACGCTGGCTGGACCGCATCGACGCGCCCTTACGCCAGCTCGCCGAAGAGCAGGGCCCGGCCCCGGCGCGGCTCGACCGCTGGCTGCGCACCCTGTTCGCCGCCAAGCGTTCGCGCGTGCTCGACGACCCCGAGATGTTCGACACCTATCTGACTCTGGCGCGCGAGGCCTGTGCAGCCGTCAAATGTCACAAGGACACCATGATCGACCAGATCGCGGCGATCCTGACCGACGGCGTGACGCAGGGCGTGTTCGCCGTGGACGACGTCAAGGCCACCGCACGCGCGATCTTCGATGCCACCGTCCGCTTTCACCATCCGGCTCATGCCGACGAATGGAAGGACGCCGATCTCGCGGCGCGCGTCGATGCCACGCTGGCGCTGGTATTGCGCGGGCTGAAGGCGGCGTGAGGTTGCGGAGCCTGCGCGCATCGCAGCTTGGGGTTTGATCCGCTCCTGCTTGTGCCTTTGGCAGGATGACGGGCTTGGCCTCGACGATTGTCTCGTGACCACCATCCCATCATCCTGCGTGGCTGTGAGCCGTCAGATGACGAAGTCCGTTGGATGCAGGGCCGCCGTGTGCACGCCGTCCAACGTGATGGTATCGTTGGCGGTGAGGTGGATCACGGCATCGCCGGCGCTATTGTCGCCAATGAGGCTGGAGAGGGCTGCCCAGTCTGCGAAGCCGTAGTCATCCAGGTTGATCAGGTCATGTTCGCTGGTGGTGCTGCCGACAGCCTGGTTGCCTTGATTGAAGTCGTTGATGATGTCCTGGCCGGAGCCCGTGTTGAACACGAACGTGTCGTTGTTCGGCCCGCCCCACAAGAGATCATTGCCGCCACCACCGTTGAGGGTATCCGTGCCTCCGGTGATCGAGCCGGGTGAGGAAGGAGCGTAGCTCATCGCATCGCCCGCCAGGCGATCGGGGCTCGATCCGCCGGTGAGGATGTCGTTCCCGCCGTGAGCATTGCCCGACATCGTGGGAGCGTCGCCATACAACGTCGTGCTGAAAGCAGCTCGCTCGCCATCGACGACGGCAGTGAGGATATCGTTCCCGCCCTGGGTATTGTCGGACATGGACGTTCCGGAATCGCCCGACAGGCTTCCTCCTCCCAGCTGGGCGTCGCTGCTCGCCGCAAAGGTCAGGATGTCGTTTCCGCCGACCGCGTTGTCGGTCATGGCACCCGTGGCATCGCCGCTGAGTGCGTCGCCGCCGCCATTTATCCCGTAATCCGTGGCGCTCAGCGTATCGTTCCCGCCATGCGCATTGCCGCTCATGGCACCCCCAGCGTCTCCGCTGAGCGACCCGAACGATCTCCATCCGGTCGACGCCGTCAGCGTGTCATTTCCGCCTCCCGCGTTGCCCGACATGTCGCCCTGGACGTCGCCATAGAGATAAACATTGGTGTAGAGCGAGTTGTGGGCATCGACATTGAGGGTGTCGTTCCCGCCCTGGGTATTGTCCGCCATGGATTGGGCATCACCAACGGTGACGGCACTATCCCAGCCGCCATCTACGCTCACCACGAGACTGTCGTTTCCTCCGTGAGAATTGCCATGCATGGCCACCAGGTCTTCCCCAACGAGCGTCACGTTCGAGTTGAGACTCGATATGGCTGCCGTCAACGCATCGTTTCCGCCCCAGTCATCGGTTGCCAACCCGGGATCTCCGAGCACGGTCATGGATTGACCGAAGTCCGGCAGGGTGACTGCGATAGTGTCGTTTGGCAGTTGGTGCATGTCGCTTCACTCCGATTCATTTCAGTCGCGGGGCCTGAAAGCAGCGGAGCTCTTTGCGAGACGCGCTGTGGCCGCGCTTAACGTTGAATTTGCTCGGAGTTGATGGCGGAGATTTGCTTTGGGTTGGATTTCATTGCGGCCGGAGGAACTTCGGCGCGCGGGGTAACGGAACTCGAGCGACGCCAGAAATTCGTCAGCCCGCAAGCCGCTGCGAGCCGCGCGAGCTGCGCATCCGTGCGCGCCCCGGTCTTCGTCTTGATCAGATAATGATAGTTCTGCAGCGTCTTGACTCTCGCGCTGGTATTGCGCGGGCTGAAGGCGTCGGCCGGACTGCCTTCGCGCGGTCCGAAGCCGCGACACCTGACGGGACCTGTCGGTTTCTATCTCAGACCTTATGGGCAACGCTGCCATTGCCGAGCGAGCGCGGATGATGGGTCTTTTTTCGCGCACGTAAGGCGGCGTTGGCCGATGGCACGACCGACGGGCTTTCCGGATAGGTATTGACTTCGATTTCGACCACATCCTTTGACCGCTTTCGAAGGCGGTAGAACGCAAGTTCCTGTTCGAGAATGGGGCAGTGGAATTGGATCGTCGCTGTGTCTGGCAGACGGCAGAGTTCATCGATGAGCTCGCCGACAGTGATGATCGGGGGATGATGGATGGCTTCGCGAATAGCCTTACTCATGGCGCAACTCCCTCACTCCGCTACTAACCACGGCGCGACGGTGTCAGTTCCAATCCTACCGGTCACAGCATGATCTAAAGTGCGAGCCGCGGGCCAGCGCCCTAAAGCGCGGCCGCCAAATGCGAGCTGCGCAAGCGCAATATGCCGAACGGGTCTTCGCGCCCAGCGAGTTTGCGATAGGTCGCAAGGTCGTCGAGCGTCGGACCTTCCCCGCGCCTGACATTCACGCCCGCAACCGTTGCAACCGGAATCGACGTGCCGAGGCCTGCGTAGAGATAGTTGTCGCCGAACGCCTTCTTGAGCGCGGCAAAAGTCGGCTCACCGGTGCAATGTCCCGGGGCTACGCTGTCGACCTTGAACCTGTCCTTGAGGGCGGTAACGACTTTCGCGATAGCTTCGTCAGGTGCGACGACCAGATGAAATCCCCCCGCGATGAGATGAATCCTGGGATTGATACCCGTCGCCGCTTCGACGATGCGCTCTATGCCGGGGTGCGAACAACCGACCAGAAGGACCATGCCGTCGGCCGTGTTGACGGCCAAGGACAGCTCCTTGAGTTCTCTCGTGCCCGGCGCGTCGGAAATCAGCGAGATAAGTGTGATACCGGGAGCGATCTCGGTGGTCTGATCGATCAGTTCGAAGTTCGCGTGGGCCCATGCCGTGCCGAACTTCATCACCGCGGGCGGCTTGCCTGCATAGTATCGCATCTCCGGCGGCAAAGCCTCGTCCTTGCGGTAGAAGCCGGACGGCAGAGACGAGCCGTAGATGCCAAATCCTTCCTTTGGCGCGTAGATCTTGACCGTCGGATTGATGCTCAGGAGGTAGGACAAGCCGGCCATATGATCGGAGTGGCGGTGTGAAAGAACGACAAAGTCGAGGTCCGAGAGATCAACTCCCTTGGCTTTCACGTTCGCCGCGAAGATTTCGGGATCGTTACCCGTATCGAACAGGATGCGTTTTCCCGCGATCTCGACAAGGGCGGAGAAACCCCAGTCCTTCGTCATCGCCTCATCTGTGCCGAAGGCGTCATAGAGAATCGTGATCTGGTTTTTCGCCTCCGTTGCCGCGCTTTCCGTAAGCCCGGTCGCAAGAACGCCGAAGGCGATCAGTGCTGTAAGAAGACTGTTCCTGATGTTCATGAAAGCGTCTCCTGTTGTCGTGCAAGACATACAACGGGAAGGAGGGCGGCCTCGAGAGCCGTCCAAACTGGCTCTCGACGAAAGATCGGAGTTGGACACACATCCACTGGCGGCTTGGTGCTGAATGCCGTGCCTGTGGTGAAGCCTAGCACAATCTAAGAGAGATTTGGAGACCTTCGTTGGGATGGCCAGTCGGGAACCAGATTCTGGTCGCAGCAAGCGCTCGCGTCAGGCTTTAGATTCTGGTCAGCCCACAATTGGCCGCCAACCGCACGAGCTGCGCATCCGTACGCGCTCCGGTCTTGGTCTTGATCAGATAGTGATAGTTCTGCACCGTCTTGACGCTGAGATTGAGATGCGCGGCGATCTGTTCGGTCGTGGCGCCGCCGGCGAACTGGCGCAGGATCTCGATCTCGCGTTCGCCCAGTTGATCCAGCGCCGAGCCCGCCGACAGGCTGTCCTCGGCCAGGATGTGCGCGATGTCGTCGCTCATGGCGCGTTCGCCGCGCGCCACGCTGCGGATCGCGGACACGACCGCGGACGGCTCGCTGCTCTTGGTGACGAAGCCGCTGGCGCCGGCACTGAAGGCTGCCTTCACCAGCACGGCTTCGTTGTGCATGGTGAAAACGAGGATCCGGGCCCGCGGGCTGCGCGCGCGAATGTTGCGGATGGCTTCCAGCCCGCTCGCGCCGGGCATCGAGATATCCAGCAAGACCACATCAGGATCGCGCGCCTTGAAGGCGCTGTAGGCATCCGCGGCGTTGTCGGCTTCCGCCACGACATGCAGATCGCCCTGGCTCTCCAGCACGCGCCGATAGCCTTGCCGCACGATCGGATGGTCGTCGACCAGCAGCACGGAGATGCCTGTTGCCGTAATCTCGTTCATGCCGGCCTCACGCGGCGAGCGGGATGGTGGCGGCGACGCTGAGTCCGCCTCGGGCGGGCAGGATCGAGAATGAGCCGCCGGCCGCTGCGACGCGCTCGCGGATGCCCGTGAGGCCAAAGCCGGCCGACTGCTTTACGCGTGCTGCGTCGCCGCCGCCATCGTCCTCGACACGGATCAGCAATGCATCGTCGTCGCCCGCGCGCCGTTCGACGCTGAGCGAAATCTCGCGTGCCGCGCCGTGGCGCAGCGCGTTGGTCAGGCATTCCTGCGCGACGCGATAGGCGGTGGTGGCAGCCAGGCCGCTAATGTCGGTGAGGTCGCCCTTAAGATCGAGCTGGATCGTCGGCCGCGCCGCGCTCTGCGAGCGCCAGCTATCCACCAAATTCACGAGGCTCGCCTCCAGCCCAAGCTCGGCGGGCAGGGGATTGCGCAGGCGCTTCAGCGCGTCGCGTAGCGAGGCCATCAGATGATGCGTGGCCTGCGAGATCATCCGCGCGTCCTGCACGATATCGTTGTGCTTGTCTGCCTTCGTGCTCGCCGTCTCGATGGTGTTGGCGAAGGCGAGGATGGCCGAGAGATTTTGTCCGAACTCGTCGTGCAACTCGCGGGCGAGCGCGCGGCGTTCGTCATCACGGATCTCGATCAGGCGCCGCGTCAGCGCCGCGCGTTGCTCGGTCGCTTCCTCCAACCGGCCGCCGAGCTCGCCGACGGCGCTGCCGATCATCGCCAGCTCCATCGAGCGGAAGCGCGGCAGTTTCGTGCGATACTGACCGCGGGCCATGCGCTGCAAGGCGATCACGATCGTGCGCGCCGGCGCCAGCGCATGCGCGATCGCGAGCGAAGCCAGGAGCGCGATCGCCGCCGCCATCAAGAGCGCGACGTCGATCACGTTGAGGATGTATTCCCAGGCGAGCGAGATGGCGGCCGTTTCATCCGGCGTCGCGACCACCGTTCCGGCGGTCGCCGCGCGGGGACTGACGGGCCGTATCGCTTCGGCATGGCTGCCGAGGAAGGTCGGCACAATCGATGCAAACCAGCGCGGCGGCGCCTTGCCGAGCCCCTCGCTCTGGCCGCAGAGCGGCTTTTCGAATGCGATGGCCGGTTGGAATTCGACGCAGACGCCGGGTGAGATCAGCTTCATCGTCTCCAGCGTGCGCCACTCCGGAACCGGCAGAAGCTGCTCGCGTGTTCTGCTGCTGCGCAACAAGAATTCGCGCCAGTACAGGGCTTGCAGAGCCTGGGCGACCCGCTGCGCCGAGGCCGCAGTCGCCCGGTCGACGCTGCGATAGGCGTCGAACGTGGCCCAGATGGTCGCCGCCCCGAGGCAAAGCGCGACGATGAGAAGCAGACGGGCGACAAGCTGAAGCACAAGGCGCATGCGATCACCCCAAAATTTGGTAAGGTCAGCCTAACAACGCCGCCGCGCCTTGCCAATTGCGAGGCACGGCAAGATGGCAGCTCGGGCAAATTTCCCAAGCCGGATTGGGCATGGCTCTTTGGACCGGGCGCGGCGGCTTTGATCTAATGGGCGGAATTCACGGCCAGGAGCAGTGCAGCATGAGTTCGATGACGATTGGGCCGATCGCGGGGCCTGCTGCCGACCCATCCGAGCGCAGCGCGCTCCTGTTCTGGATGATCTTCACCGGGCTTTCGATCTTCGCCGTCGTGCTGCTGGGGCGGTTCGGCCTGATCCGTCTGATGCTGACCTCGGACCGGACCTACATTTCCAGCGTGATCGCACTGCTCTATGTGCTCACCTGCGGTCACTGCTTCCTGCGCACGCGGGCCATCGCCCGTGAGGGCGCGGCGGCCCGGCGCTGCCGCGCGGTGCTCGCGGCGCCCGAGGGCGGGAGGTTGCTCGACGCCGGCGCGGCTGCGCTGCCGCGCGGGCTGGTGCGTGATCACATCGAGAGCCTCGTGACCAAGGCCGCGGCGCAGGACTACCGCCCGGTCGACCAGACCCTATTGCTGCGGACGCTTGCCGACCGGCTGCGCGGCTCCAACGGCTTCGGGGCCTTCGTCTCGGATACGCTGATGAAGCTCGGCCTGCTCGGCACCATCGTCGGTTTCATCATCATGCTGGCGCCAATCGCCGGGCTGGATGCTGCCGACAAGGTCGCGATGCGGTCCTCGATGGGGCTGATGAGCGACGGCATGGCGGTCGCGATGTACACGACGCTGGCGGGCCTGGTCGGTTCGATCCTGGTCCGCATCCAGTACTACATGCTGGATGCCGCGACCCAGCGGGTGTTCTCGGATGCCGTGGTGCTGACCGAGACTTATGTGACGCCGGTGCTGGAGCGCAAGGGTTTCGGAATCACGGGTTCTGGAATCAAGGGCGCTGGAATCGCGACATGATGGATGATTTCGGTCTCTATCCGCGCGAGGAGCCGTTCGATCCCTTGGGCGTGATGCTGTTCAAGGCACTCCAGGTGATCGCTTTCCTGTTCTTCCTCGCGCTGCTCGCGGTCTCACCGGACGCCAAGGACGGCAAGATCGATTCCAAGGCCGAGTTCATGATCACGCTGGACTGGCCCGACAGCCATCCCGACGATCTCGACCTGTTCGTGCAGGATCCCGTGGGCAACATCGCCTGGTATCGCCACCGCGAGGCCGGCTTCCTCACGCTCGACCGCGACGACCGCGGCGGAGCCAACGACTTCATCGTGGTCAACGGCAAGAAGATTGCCTCGCCGATCCGCGAGGAGATCGTCACGGTACGGGGCATCGTTCCCGGCGAATACACCGTCAATGTCTCACATTTCGTGGCGACGACAGGCGAACCCGTCACAGCCAATGTGAAGGTGCAGAAGCTCAATCCCACGGCGCAAGTGGTCTTCGACAACAAGTTCACGGTCGATCACACCGGCGACGAGAAGACCGCGGTGCGGTTCCGGCTCGATGCCGAGGGCAAGGTCGTCAATGTGGATCAGCGGCCGAAATCGCTGCTGGAGACGTTTCGCAGCGGCTGGCGCAACGGCGCCGATCTCGACCCGAGCACTGGCGTGAGCAAGAACGCTGTGAGGGTGCGCCGTGACTAGCCTGCAGACGGTCATCCTCACGCTATCGATAGCTTACGCCGTCATCGGCGCGCTGCTGCTGGTCGTGTTGGTCTATGCGCGGCTGCACTGGTCGATCAAGGCCGTTGCGGTGGTCGTGACCAGCGCCTTCTATGTCGTCAGCTTCACGGAAATGCGCGGGCTGCTCGGCTGGGCCAGCGCCGACCGGCTGCCGGCCTCCTTCAAGCTGCTGAAGGCCCGCATCGTCGAGCCGCATTCGCTGGAAGGCGATCCCGGCTCGATCTATCTCTGGGTCGAGCAGCTCGACGAGGACAATCGCCCAAGCGGCATACCGCGCGCCTTTCGTGTGCCCTACAATGACAGGCTGGCCGACAAGACCCATGCGGCGGAGAACGAGATCGCGCTGGGACATCCGCAAGGCGGCCGGGCCGCCGATTTCGGCGGCGGCGATGGCAGCCTCATCGACATGGTCAGGGAATATGTGACGCCCAAGACGATCCTGGAGACGAGCGGAGGCGATTCCTCGACCGGCGAATTCCTAGCGCCACCGGCCGGCGCGCAGGGCGCCGTGTTCACCCCGATTCCGCCGCCCCGGATGCCGCCGAAGGACGAGCAATAGGCTCTTCACCATCGCGACAGGGCAGCGCTGGCAAACCGCGCGCCGCTGGCGCATGTTCTTGACCTCCCTCAATTTGGCCTTATCGGCTCCCAATAAGGTTCGAGGGTGGAGGGTGCGTGCTTCTCGCTGTCTTCTCGGATATCCACGGCAACCGGCAGGCGTTCGAGGCGTGCCTGAAAGTCGCGCGGGCGCGGGGCGCCGAGCGGTTCATCCTGCTTGGCGACTTCGTGGGCTATGGCGCCGACCCGGAATGGGTAGTGGATACCGCGATGGAGCTGGTCGCCCAGGGCGCCGTCGCTGTGCGCGGCAATCATGACCAGGCGGTGAATTCCTCGGCCGAGACCATGAATGCCGAGGCGCAAGTCGCGATCGAATGGACCCGCGGCCGGCTCGACACCGCGCAGCGGCGGTTCCTGGCGGAATTGCCGATGCTGGTGGAGGACAGCGATCGTCTGTTCGTGCATTCGGAAGCCTCCAGCCCCCTGAGCTGGCACTATGTCCGATCGACGGCGGACGCCGCCAAAAGCCTGATCGCGACGCCCGCTCATGTCACGTTCTGCGGCCACATCCACCGCCCGGCGATCTATTCGATGTCGGTGACGGCGAAGATGTCGGGACTCGTGCCCAAGACCGACGTCTCCGTACCGCTGCTGCGCGGGCGGCAATGGCTAGCGGTGCTCGGCTCGGTCGGCCAGCCCCGCGATGGCGATCCATCCGCGGCTTTCGTGCTGTTCGATACGGTCACCTGCCTGATCACCTATTGCCGCGCGCCCTACGATGTCGAGACGGCCGCGAACCGGATCCGTGAGAACGGCCTGCCGCACTGGCTCGCCGACCGATTGTCGCAGGGGCGCTAGAGGCGATGCCGAAACCCCTCGTCAAATCAGGCGCAGAGATCGACGGCTACACCATTGGCGAATGCGTCCATGCCGGCGGCATGGCGACGCTGTGGACGGTCACCCATCCCGGCATCGAGGTGCCGCTGCTGATGAAGATTCCGCGGGTGTCGGAGGGCGAGGATCCCGCGGCGATCGTCTCCTTCGAAATGGAAATGATGATCCTGCCGCGGCTGGCCGGGCCGCACGTGCCCTCAAGCTTCGGCACCGGCGATTTTGCCCACCAAGCCTATGTCGTAATCGAGCGCATCACCGGGACAACGCTCTACAAGCGGCTGCCCGACCTGCCGCTGCCGTATGACGAGGCGCGGCAACTCGTCGCCAGGATCGCGACGGGGCTGGCGGATTTGCACCGGCAGAACGTGATCCATCACGACATCAAGCCGAGCAGCATCATGTTCCGCGAGAGCGGCGAGGCGGTGCTGATCGACTATGGCCTGTCGCACCACAACCACCTGCCGGACCTGTTGCAGGAGGAATTCCGCCTGCCTTACGGCACCGCGCCCTACATGGCGCCTGAACGGCTGTCAGGGGTGCGCGACGATCCGCGCAGCGATTTGTTCTCGCTTGGCGTGCTGCTCTATTTCTTCACGACCGGCGAGCGGCCGTTCGGCGAGGGCGAGACGCTGCGTGCGATGCGGCGCCGGTTGTGGCGCGATCCGCACCCGCCGCGCGGCTTGCGCGCCGAATATCCGCCCTGGCTCCAGGAGGTGGTGCTGCGGTGCCTCGAGATCGAGCCGGTGCGGCGCTATCCGACGGCGTCGCAACTCGCCTTCGATCTGACCCATCCGGACCAGATCAGGCTCACGATGCGCTCGGAGCGAATGAAGCGCGATCCGCTCAGCGTCGCCTGGCGCCGCCGGTTCAACCAGGGTGTCATGGCGCCCCGCGCGAAATCGGATGTCGCAGCCCAGCTCGCATCAAGCCCGATCGTTGCGGTCGCGCTCGATACGGCGGAAGGCGAGCCGGAGTTGAACGAGGCTCTGCGCATGACGACGGAACGCATTCTCGCCACGCTGCCGTCGGCGCGGCTCGCATGTCTCAACGTGCTGAAGCTCAACCGCATCGCGATTGACAGGACGCTGGATGAGCAGGGCTCCAACAAGCATATCGACCGGTTGGTGGCGCTCAGGCACTGGGCCACTCCGCTCAAGCTCGATGAGAGCCGGCTGTCGGCTCACGTGCTGGAAGCCGTCGATCCCGCGGCGGCCATCCTGGAGTTTTGCGAGGTGAACCACGTCGACCACGTCATCATCGGCGCGCGGCAGGGCTCGTTCAGGCGCACGCTGCTCGGCAGCGTCTCGGCCAAGGTGGCCTCGGAAGCGGCCTGCACCGTTACCGTGGTGCGGCCGCCGCGAATGGCTGCGGATGTGGGCGAAGAGGCCGGATAGGGCGGCGCTCTGGATCCTGGAGATTCAGGCCGCGTGAGCGGTGTGGACGGAGCGCTTGCGGCGGATCGGCCAGGAGAATTGCGGGCCGGGCTCGCCGTGATCCGCGCTACCGCCGAAGAACTGGATGATCTCGCGGCAGGGCTCGCAGTTGAACAGGTTACGCGACGCGGACGCCTTGGTCATTTCTTTCAGGCAGTTCGGGCAATGCGGCTTCATGAGCTTGGTCCAGAAAAGAATTCAATGCCGGCGCGGTGACCGGAGCGGATGATCCAGGTCCATGTCGGGCCCGGTGTCGTCGCGCATCTCGCCTTCGGTGCGTTCGAGCCGACCGAAGAAAAAATCGAGGTCAGGATGCGGGCGCCGCGGGATGCGGCACCGGCGCTTCGGCTGACGCTTTACGAGCGCGATCTGCATGGGGTCAGGCCCGATACCAGTCGCGACGGGCGATGCGGGCCGAGCGTACCGAGACCTTCACCGGCCCGGCTGATGGACCAAACACAACAAACGCACAAAAACCAAGCCACAACGCCACGCCAGTCCAAACCAGGGTCGTCGTCATGATGTGCTCCCGCGAAACAGGCAAGAATCACTAGCGGTGATTTGCGCGAATCAGGGAAGCCCGGAGGAGTACGGATCAAGGTTGCAAATTTAGGCATTGCGCGCCGCAACACCCGTAGAAGCCGCACGTCTGCGGAGCCGAGCGGGCCCTCAGATCGCCTCGCCACGCGCGCCCGCGGCGGCGTTGCGGATCGCCGCGATGTTGGTCTTGTAGGCGTCCTGCGTGCCGCCCCTGAACACGGACGTGCCGGCGACGAAGGCGTTGGCGCCGGCTGCGGCGAGGGGACCTGCGACGTCGGAGCCGACGCCGCCGTCGACTTCGATGTCGATCGGACGGCCCGCCGTCATCGCGCGGATGTCGCGGATCTTGCCGATCGAGGCGGGGATGAAGGCTTGGCCGCCGAAGCCGGGATTGACCGACATCACCAGCACGAGGTCGACCAGGTCCAGAACGTATTCGAGCGCGCTGATCGGCGTGCCCGGATTGAGCGAAACGCCGGCCTTCTTGCCGAGCGCGCGGATCGCCTGAAGCGAGCGGTGCAGATGGGGACCGGCCTCGGCATGCACGGTGATGTGGTCGCAGCCGGCTTTCGCAAAGGCTTCCAGGTAGGGGTCGCAGGGCGAGATCATCAGATGCGCGTCGAAGATCTTCTTGGTGTGCGGGCGCATCGCCTTGATGACGTCGGGGCCATACGAGATGTTGGGAACGAAGTGCCCGTCCATGACGTCGAGATGGATCCAGTCGGCTCCGGCGGCGTCCACGGCGCGCACCTCCTCGCCGAGCCTGGAGAAGTCCGAGGCCAGGATCGAGGGCGCGATTGCCAGGGGGCGGGGAGCGAAGGCTTGGGTCATGGCGGTTTCCCGTGGCGGCCGTGAAAGATGGACTCGCCTAACATGGGCCTCTCAGCCGGGCAATGCAGGGGCGGCGTGCTTCCTGTGGGCGGAAATTTCTGCCGCGATCGGCATGAATTGCCGGTGTTCCCGGGCCGTGCAAAGCGCGGTGAAAGCGGATTTCATTGAGCTTTTTGCGCTGGCACGGCGCTTGCTGACTTCACCTGAACAGAACATTGGCCGCGGCATGCCGCATCGGTTGGAGTTGTGCAATGTTGTTCGCTCTTGGGGCCGTATCGAGCGCGCTCGACGCGATCCAGTCGCTGACGAATTCGAAATCGTCCTCTTCGACGCAGAAGACGGGGTCCTCGCAAAAGCCTGCGACCAATCCGTTCGCGGTCGACAGCGGCAGCAACAGCACGACCGGCGCGACCTCGTCGGTCAATGCGGGCAAAACCCCGCAGATCTCGCCGGAGACGATGAACGCGCTGTTCGCCGCGCAGAGCCAATCCTCGGACAGTACGAGCAGCGCAGCGAGTTCGACCTCGTCCAGTTCAACATCCTCGTCCTCGACGCGCCGCGACGCCGCCCTGAAGGACCTGTTCTCGCAGATCGATGGCGACGGCGACGGCAAGATCACCAAGTCGGAATTCGAGAATGCGCTCGGCGCCGGCGGCACCAACCTCGCGCAGGCCGACGACGTTTTCTCGAAGCTGGATTCGAATACCGACGGCAGCGTCAGCCTCGATGAGATGTCGAAGGCACTGAAGAGCGGCCATCGCGGCCACCATCATGCGCAAGGTGCGGGCGATGCGTCCGGCAGCGGTTCGAATTCCTCCTCGCCCTCCAGCGGCGGCTCGGCCTCGACCTCGACGACCGGCGCCGACGGCTCGACCACCACCACGGTCACCTACGCCGACGGCTTCAAGATGTCGACGACGGTCCCGGGCGCCTCCAGCCCCCGTAATTCGGCGTACGATCTGTTCGCGCAGTTGATGCAGCGGCAGGGCGGGCAGGGACAAGGTGCCTCAGCGGCTGTCGGTTCATCGATGTCGATGAGCGTGTAACCTTGCTCACGGCTAGCCTGCATATTCGTGAGTGATGTCACGGTAGACATAACGGTCGCGGATTCGCGGTTGAAGAATGTACCCTTTGAGCGCGCATTCCTGAACGCCGCGGCGACCTCGGGCGGAACGTCCTCGTAGACATAGAGGCGTCCGCTCACGAAAGTCACTTTCAGCTCGCGAGTCTCGGGCGCATAACGGAAAAACCGGATCACGGAAGACGGCATGGCGGTGCACCTTGGCCCGTCAGGGTAACGCCGTGTCAGCCGTTTCGTTTCTAGCCGAACCGATCCTTCCACGCCGGCAGCGCGCCGGCAAACGGCAGGGCCGTCGCATTGTAGACGCCGCGAGCGATCGCGCGTGCGACCACGTTGGCGGCGACGGTTCCCAGTTCGGTGAGGCCGACCAGCGGCTCGATCGGCTTCTCGCCCGTTGCGGCGGCGAACAGCACGTCGCCATCGGTTGGGGCATGCACAGGATAAATCGCACGGGCGAACCCGGTATGCGCGATCATCGCAAGCCGCTTGGCCTGGGCCTTGGTCAGCATGGCATCGGTAACGACGAGGCCGATCGTGGTGTTCTCACGTGCGCTCGCGGCGGGTCCGCCCTTGATGCGCATCGCCAGCATGTCCGGCGTGAACGCGGACGGCAGGCCGCGCCCGCCGAACTCGCCGTTCTCCTCGAACGGTGCAGCCCAGAACCAAGGCCCCTCGCCAACCGTTGTGCTGCCGACCGCGTTGACGACGATGATCGCAGCGACCTTGATGCCATTGGCCAGGACCGCGGAGGCCGATCCCAGTCCGCCCTTGAAGGTTGCGGTGGTGGCTCCGAGGCCGGCCCCGACGCTGCCCAGCGCGAAATCGTCGCTGGCGGCCAACGCTGCGGCGTAGCCGAGATCGCGATAGGGCGCGAAGCGTCCCCAGCTCTTGTCGCCACCGTTGAGCAGGTCGAAAACGATCGCGCCGGGGACGATCGGAATCACAGCCTCGCGAATCCGCAAGCCGCGGCCTTGTTCGGCGAGCCAGGCCTGGATGCCGCCGCCGGCGTCGATTCCAAAGGCTGAGCCGCCGGACAGCGCAATGGCGTCAACGCGATCGACGGTGCTGGCGAGGTCGAGCAACGCGTCTTCGCGCGTGCCGGGTCCGCCGCCGCGAACATCGATGGCCGTAACAGCGGGGGCGTCGAAGATGATCGCGGTCGTGCCAGTGGCAATTTTCGCATCCTCGGCATGGCCGACGCGGACGCCGGCGATATCGGTGAGAAGGTTTTTCAAGGCGGCTCCGCAGGGCTGAAGGGCGTCCGCTTCAGCGATATCGCAGGGATGCCGCAGGCTCAACCCGCGAGCGCGGTCCTCAGCATCTTGGCGAGCTCGGACTTGCGGTAGGGCTTTGCCAGCAGCAGCACGCCGGAATCGAGCCGTCCGTGATGGACGATGGCGTTCTCGGTGTAGCCCGAGGTGAACAGCGTCTTCAAGTCGGGGCGGCGGCGAGCCGCCTCGTCGGCGAGCTGGCGTCCGTTCATGTTGCCCGGCATTATGACGTCCGTGAACAGCAGGTCGATGTTCTTGTCGGCGTCGATAATGACGAGGGCCTCGGCCGCGTTGCCGGCTTCGAGGGTGACATAGCCGAGGCTCTTGATCTGGGTCACGACATATTGGCGCACCAGCGCGTCGTCCTCGACGATCAGGATCTTTTCGTGGCCGCCGGTGACGGGCGCGTTCTGGAGCGCCTCGAACTCGGTCTCCTGCACGCCGCTCGAGCGCGGCAGGTAGATCTTCACGCTCGTGCCGTGGCCTTCCTCGCTGTAGATCTTGATGTGTCCGCCGGACTGCTTGACGAAGCCGAACACCATGCTGAGCCCGAGGCCGGTGCCCTTGCCGACCTCCTTGGTGGTGAAGAAGGGATCGAACACCCGGTCCATCAACTCCGGCGGGATTCCGGAGCCGGTGTCGCTGACGGCGATCATGACGTAATTGCCAGCCACCACGTCGGGGTTCATGCTGGCATAGCCGTCGTCAAGAAAGATGTTGCGGGTCTCCAGCACCAGCGTGCCGCCGTTGGGCATGGCATCTCGCGCGTTCAGCGCGAGATTGAGGATCGCGGTGGAAAGCTGGCCCGGGTCGATCAGTGCCGGCCACGCATCCTCGGTGAGTTGCGGCATGATGGTGATCTGCTCGCCGAGCGTGGGATGCAGGAGCTTTGCGGCCTCGAGCGTCAATGCGTTGACGTCGATTTCGCGCGGTTGGAGCGGCTGCTTGCGGGCGAAGGCGAGCAGATGCTTGGTCAGTTGCGCGCCGCGTTCGGCGGCGTCATCGATCAGCTTGGTGATGGCAGCGAGCTCGGGACGGTCAGCGACCGCGTCCGCCAGGATGCCGATCGTGCCGGTGATGACGGTCAGCACATTGTTGAAGTCGTGCGCGACACCGCCGGTCAATTGACCGATGGAGTCCATCTTCTGGACGTGCCTGAACTGCGCCTCGGCGGCCTGCTTCTCGGTGAGGTCGCGACCGATGAAGAAATGGCGCTTGACCGGATCGGACCAGGTGCCCATCCAGTTCAGCGTGACCTCGTGACCATCGTAGTGGTAGTAGCGCGCCTCGAAGCTGCGCTTGACCGCGCCACGCCGCGCCGCGCGCATCTCGTCGCGCGTCTTCTGGAGGTCATCGGGATGAATGAACTCGGTGGCGCTGTGCCCGATCATGTCCTCCGGACTCAAGCCCAGAATGGTCTTCACGCTGGGGCTGACCTGGATGAAATTGCCAAAACCGTCGGTGACCAGGATCAGGTCCTGCGAGGTCTCGAAGATCCGCTGCCGCTCCTCGACCTCGCGGCGCAGTTTTTCTCTTGCCTGCTTCTCTTCCGTGATGTCGTGGGCGATCTTGGAAGCGCCGATGATCTGTCCGTTGGCTGATTTGAGCGGAGAAACATTGAGAACGACGTCGAGCGGCCGACCGTCCTTTCGGATCCGGACCGTTTCATGCTGGGCGATCGTTTCATTGCCGCCGACCCTGTTCAGGATACCCCTGACCTCGGCCTTGCGGTCCTCCGGCACGATGATGTCGATCGGCTGGCCGATGGCCTCCGCGGCGGCATAGCCGAACAGATGTTCGGCGGCCTTGTTCCAGCCCGTGATGACACCGTCGAGGGTCTTCGTAATGATGGCATCATTGGCGGATTCGACGACGGCCCCGTACAGCGCAAGGCGCTTGCCATAATAGTCGCGATCCAATGCTGACTGCTGGCGCAACCTGCCGACGAGCCCCAGCGTGTGCGCCTGGAGGCGGACATTTTCGATCAAAAGCACTGCGAGCACGAAGGTCGCCGCGCAGAGGCCGTAGACGCGGCCGGCGTAGAAGCCGAGATCGAAGCGCGCGACGTTGACGATCGCCGACAGCGCGATGTCGAACAGCCACGCGCACATCACCACCATGAGCCAGACGTCGATGACCGAATGCGGACGGCGGAACCACAGCGAGACCAGCGCGGCAAAGCTCAAGGACCAGACAAAGGCCACCACGCCGATCATGATCTGCGTGTAACGGCCGTCGCGCAGCAGGACCGGAAGCAGGTCGTGCTGGGCAGTGACGATCCAGGTCAAGACGACCATGACCGCGGCGACGCCGACCACGCTGGCGTAGATCGCCTTGCTTGCCGAGCCCGCGATCCGGGCGCCGCCGTCGGCCTCCTTCAGCCAGGCATAGGCCAGCACGCAGAGCGGGAAGCCACCGTGCCAGATCATGTAGAGCCAGACCGTGGTCTGCTGGTTGGCTCCCAGCAGCCCGGTCGGCGAAAAAAGTCCGGGGAAGGTGAGGGCATGGACCACGGCCGCGGCAGCGGTGAACAGATAGCCCGTCGCCAGCACGAGCAGCGCGCGGGTCCTGAGCACCGCAAACTGCGACAACAGCAGGACCGCGGTGACGATGTCCGCGACGACGAGCGCGGATTGATAGCTCGCGACGAAGGCTGGCACGGGCAGCAGCGGGATACCTGCGAAGGGCACGGCCATTGCGAACAGGATCGACGAGACGCCCACGATCGCCAATGCTGCGGTGCGGTCTTTCGGGGTGGCCGGCAACGTCGAAAGGAATGTGCTCCGATCGGTCGGCGCGGACACGTGAAGCTCTCGCAGATCGGTCTTGAGCATCTTCGCCAATCTCATTTGGCCCAATCAATTTTGGTCCATGGTAGCGGGTTCTGGGCACGCATCATGACAAAACCCACCGCGACTCAACCGAAGGTTACAGTTTACTTAATTTTATGGGGAACGCGCACGGGGGATCGGGTAAGATGCGCTTTACTGGACGGTGCCATAATGCTCTCCCGCTGCTACGGGTTCCAGGTTTGAATCAGGCATTTTGAATCAGGATCCGGGAGTTGTTCCCTATGCCCCGCGTTCTCATCATCGACGACCAGAAGGACGTCCGTGCGATGGTCGCGATCGTGCTGCGCGTCAACCGTTACGACGTCGTTGAGGCCGATAGCGGCGCAGCCGGGGTGAAAGCCTTCACCGAGACCTGCTTCGACGCGGCAATCGTGGACATTTTCCTTGGCGATACCAGCGGCGTCGAGGTCATCACGACGCTGCGCGAGCTTGCACCGAGTCTCCCGGTCGTTGCGGTGTCGGGGATGATGGCACTGGACTTCATGGAACAATCGCCCCACCTCGCCAACGTGGTCTGCCTGCAAAAGCCGTTTCGGCCGAACGATCTTCTTCAGGCACTAAGGAACGCCCAAGCTGCGGCGGACGGCGCGCTGCCTGCAGCCGTCTGATTCTGACGCAGGAAGAAACGCCCCGGGGCAAGCCGGGGCGCTATGATGATTGAATGAGGCGTTCAGGCCCCCGGCAAGCGTGCTTAGGTGCCGTTGCCGCTGATCGCGGCGTAGCCGCCCTTGGCGTCCCATTTGTAGACGACGTAGTCGAGCTGCTTGATGTCGCCCTTGGCGTCATACTCGATCGGCCCGATCACGGTGTCCCACTTGCCGGCCTTGATGGCCGCCATGACCTTCTTGGCATCGGTGGTGCCGGCCTTCTTGGCCGCCTGCGACCAGACCTGCATCGCCGCGTAGGTGTAGAGCGTGTAGCCCTCGGGGTCGATGTTCTTGGCCTTGAAGGCCTCGACGATCTTCTTCGCGGTCGGCTTATTGCGCGGATCGGGGCCGAAGGTGAACAGCGTGCCTTCGCCGGCAGGGCCGGTGATGGAGGCATATTCCTTATCGGCGAGCGCGTCGCCGGCCATCAGCACGGTCTTGAGGCCTTGGTCGCGCATCTGGCGCAGGATCAGGCCGCTCTCCTGATGGTAGCCCCCGACATAGACGAGATCGATGTTGTCGCGCTTCAGCCGCGAGACGATCGCGTTGAAGTCCTTGTCGCCCTTGTTGTAGGACTCGTACATCTTCTCGGTGACGCCGGCCTTGTTGAGCGCCTTCTTGGTCTCGTCCGCAAGACCCTTGCCGTAGGTGGTCTTGTCGTTGAGGATGGCGATATTCTTGCCCTTGTAGTTCTTGGCGATGTACTGGGCGGCGACCAGGCCCTGCTGGTCGTCACGGCCGCAGACGCGCGCCACGTTCCACAGTCCGCTATCGGTGAACTTCGGATTGGTGGAGGCGGGAGTAATCTGGAGCACGTTGCCGTCGGCATAGGCTTCCGACGCGGGGATCGACGACGACGAGCAATAATGCCCGGCCACGAAGGGGATCTTCGCGCCGGCGATCTTCTCGGCGATCGAGCGCGCCTGCTTCGGGTCGCAGGCGTCGTCCTCGACGGACAGCGCCAGCTTCTTGCCGTTGAGGCCGCCGGCGGCGTTGATGTCGGCTACGGCCATCTCGGCGCCGTTCTTCATCTGGCGGCCGAAAGCGGACTCGCCGCCGGTCATCGGACCTGCGACTGCGACGGTGACATCCTGCGCGAATGCCGCGCTCGACAGCGCGATCGACGCGCCGAATGCCAGACCGATGAGCTTCAGTGATTTCATGAGATACCTCGAGGGTGGTCGCCTGTGGGAGTTACCGGGCATGCCCGGTTCAAACCGGCGCTATTCTTGAATGAATTCGAGGAGAAGTCACCGGCAAAATACGGGCATGGGCAGAGATATCTCGCCACATTCGGCAGCGCGGGTTCGCCCTGAGCGGCCTCAACCGTGCCGGCCGCCTTCCAGGTAGGCGGCGCGAATCTCGGGGCGCTGCAACAACTCGGCGCCGGTCCCGGCCAGCGTGATCAGGCCATTGACCATGACATAGCCACGATGGGCGAGCTTGAGCGCATGGTTGGCGTTTTGCTCGACGATCAGCACGGTGAGGCCGTCCTGGCGGTTCAGGGTGCGGATCGCATCGAAAATCTGGCGCGCGATCAGCGGCGCCAGACCGAGCGAGGGCTCGTCGAGCAGGAGCAGGCGAGGACGGCTCATCAAGGCGCGGCCGATGGCCAGCATCTGCTGCTCGCCGCCGGACAGGGTTCCGCCACGCTGCGCGTAGCGTTCCTTCAGCCGCGGAAACAGCGTGAACACGCGTTGTAGCGTCGCCTCGCGTTCGGCGTCAGTGCACTCGGTGGCGTCCGCCCCCATCTGGAGATTTTCCGCCACGCTCATGCGCGGGAAGATGCGGCGGCCTTCCGGCGATTGCGCGATGCGCAAATGCGCGATCTCGTGGGTGGGCACTTCGGTGATGTCACGGCCTTCGTACAGGATCTGGCCGGCGCGGGCGCGCGGCTTGCCGAAGATCGTCATCATCAGCGTCGACTTGCCGGCACCGTTGGCGCCGATCAGCGCCACGATCTCGCCGGCAGTGATTTCGAGGTCGACGCCCTTCAGCGCCTCGATCTTGCCGTAGGCGGCGCGAAGGCCGCGGATCGCGAGCAAGGCAGTGGGCGACGTCACGACCCGCTCTCCATCACGGCCGCCGCCTCTTCCTCATCGGTGCCGAGATAGGCGGCGATCACCTTTGGATCGTCGCGAACCTCGCGCGGGGAGCCTTCAGAGATCTTCACACCGTGGTCCATCACAACGATGTGGTCGGAGATCTCCATCACCACAGACATGTCGTGCTCGATCAGCAGGATCGAGGTGCCGAGCTCGTTGCGGATCGACAGCAGCAGTTCGCTCAGGGCGGCACTCTCGCGCGCGTTGAGGCCGGCTGCGGGTTCGTCCAGGCACAAGAGCGCGGGCTCGGTGCACATCGCACGTGCGATCTCGAGCCGTCGCTGGTCGCCATAGGCAAAATTACCGGCGGCATCGTCGGCGCGATCGAGCAAATTGACCCGCTTGAGCCAGTCGGTGGCGAGATCGATCGCGCGCTTCTCGGCGTCGCGGTAGACAGGCGCGCCAATGAGCCCGAGCAGGGTGAATCCGGAGGCGCGCATCAGCGCGTTGTGCTGCGCCACCATCAGGTTTTCCAGCGCGGTCATGCCGGGGAACAGGCGGATGTTCTGGAAGGTGCGGGCGACCTTGGCCTGCTTGGCGATGCGGAAATCGTTCAGCCGCTCCAGCGCGATCACCTTGCCGTCGTCATGGTTGAGGCGGATGGCGCCGCCGCTCGGCTTGTAGAACCCGGTGATGCAGTTGAACACCGTCGTCTTACCGGCGCCGTTGGGTCCGATCAGCGCGGTGATCTTGTTCCGCTCGGCAGCAAACGACAAGTCCTGCACCGCGACGATGCCGCCGAAGCGCATGGTGAGCCGGTCGACCTCGAGAATCTGGTCGCGGCTCATCCGTGTCCCTCCTTGACGAGGTCGGATGAGATCGCGTGGGCCTTGGTCAGATACACGGTCGGCGCGCGATGGCCGATCAGGCCGCGCGGCCGCCAGATCATGATCAGCACCATGGCCATGCCGAACACCAGCATGCGATAGCTCTCGAGGCTGCGGAACAGCTCGAAACCGCCGATCATGGCGAGCGCGGAGAGCGCAACCCCAAGCTGCGAGCCCATGCCGCCGAGCACGACGATGGCGAGCACCAGCGCCGATTCCTGGAAGGTGAAGGATTCCGGGCTGATGAAGCCCTGGCGAGTCGCGAAGAACGCGCCGGCAAAGCCGCCGAACATCGCACCGGTCGCGAATGCCGTGAGCTTGGTCGTCGTGGTGTTGATACCGAGCGCGCGGCAGGCGACTTCATCCTCGCGCAAAGCTTCCCAGGCGCGGCCGATCGGCAGGCGGCGCAGCCGGATCGTCACCCAGTTGGTGAGCAGCGCGAGCGCCAGGATCAGGTAGAACAGGAAGACGATGCGGTGGGTCGGCGAATATTCGATGCCGAGTCTGGCGGCGAGCCCGTTGTCGCTGTTGTCGAGCGGGATGCCGAAGAAGGAGGGGCGGGGAATGCTGGAGACGCCGTTGGGGCCGCCGGTCAGATCCTGCCAATTGATGATGACGAGGCGGATGATCTCGCCGAAGGCGAGCGTCACGATGGCGAGGTAGTCGCCGCGCAGGCGCAGCACGGGAAAGCCGAGCAGCACGCCCCAGAATGCGGCGAGGACGCCGGCGAGCGGCAGGCAGATCCAGAATGACCAGCCGAAATTGGTCGCAAGCAGCGCGTAGGAATAGGCGCCCACCGCATAGAAGGCGACGTAGCCGAGATCGAGCAGGCCGGCGAGGCCAACCACGACATTCAATCCCCAACCCAGCATGACATAGGTGAGCACGAGGATTGCGAGGTCGAGGATGTACCGCTGGTCATAGAAGATCACGGGCACCAGCAGCGTGAAGATCAGGAGCGCCGGTGCGAGATAGCGGCCGAGGAACGACATTCCGCTCTGCACCGCGGGCGGCACCAGCTTCTCAGCGCCGGTCGGACCGATCCATTGCTTGAGCAGCTCGAGCACGATCGAGCCGCCGAATACCGCGGCGACGAGGGAGGCGACCTCGCCGAAGCGCGTCCAATAGGTGAGCTGGCCGTCGGAACCGGCTTCGGTGCGGACGCCGACCATCAGCGAGAACAGCACCAGCGCGATCAGTGCGTTGACGCAGGCGGTCTTCAGGAGAGCGGGGATGCCCGATGCAGCTTTGGCCGTATTGCTCGAAGGAGTTTTCACGCGCGCGACCGTCAGACTTTTTCGACTTCGGGGCGGCCGAGCAGGCCGGTCGGCATGAAGATCAGCACGACGATCAGGATCGAGAACGCGGCGACGTCCTTGTACTCGACCGAGAAATAGGCCGACCAGAACGTCTCGATCAGCCCGATCGCGAGCCCCCCGAGCATGGCGCCGGGCAGCGAGCCGATGCCGCCGAGTACGGCCGCGGTAAACGCCTTGATGCCGGCGACGAAGCCCATGAAGAAATCGACCAGGCCGTAATAGAGCAGGTACATCAGGCCGGCCACCGCGGCCAGCGCAGCGCCGATCACGAAGGTCATGGAGATGGTGCGGTCGACGTTGACGCCCAGCAGCGCCGCCATGGTCTGGTCCTGCTCGCAGGCGCGCATGTCGCGCCCGAGCCGGGTGCGCGACACCAGCCAGGTGAAGATCGCCAGCAGCACGATGGTGGTGATGACCACCACGATCTGGATGTTGGAGAGCTGGATGACGAATCCATCGGCGCTCTCGTGCAGCGTATATCCGCCGGTGATCACTGGCGGCACTGGCTTCACCCGTGCGCCTTGCGCCACCTGCGAATAGTTGGTCAGCACGAACGACATGCCGATCGCCGACAGCATCGGCGCCAGGCGGAAGGAGTGGCGCAGCGGACGGTAGGCGATGCGCTCGATGGTCCAGCCATACAGGGCGGTGACCGCCATCGAGACCAGGATCACGATCAAAAGGATCACCGGGACCGCAGTCAGGCCGGTCGAGACCAGGAGAAGGAAGGTGATCAGCGCGATGAAGCCGCCGATCATGAAGACATCGCCATGGGCGAAGTTGATCATGCCGACGATGCCGTAGACCATCGTGTAGCCGATCGCGATCAGCCCGTAGATCGAGCCGAGCACGAGGCCGTTGATGAGCTGCTGGGCGAAATAATCCATAGGCTGCCGTACCCAAATCTGACGCGGCTCAAAGGGAGCTCTTCGAGAGAGAGTGCTGGTTTCTTCTCGGGCCCCGGCAGCCCTTAAGCATTCTCGTTTTGTAACAGGAGGGAACTGGCGGCTGCAACCGGCCCTGCCTCCGCATCAAGGCTTTTACAGAGATCATTTGGGCGCTCCGGTTCCCCGCAATGGCCGGAACCGGCGCCGCCGGCGCCTAATTGGATGCCTGGCGGGAGGCAGTTAAGGTAAACAAAGGGTTTAAATTGCCGCCACAGTCTGATGCGAGTTAGCTCCCGGCAAAGCCTTCCATCGAAGGCGCGGGCCAAACGAAGCGGGAAGCGGCATGTTCGGAAACTGGCGGATCGGTTCGGTCAACGGCGCACTTCTGGCGGCCTATTTCATCCCGGCCTGGACCCTCGTTGCCTTCAACATCATGGTGGCGCCGGTGCACGGCCTCTATGAGCGGCCGAGCGTCGCAGTGGCGCTTTTCCTCAGCGACCATCTCCAGATGGCGGGGATGGACACGGTGCGCGCCGCCTGGCTGCTGGCACTGGGGCGACTGACGGTGGTGGCGTTCTTTGCGATCTACCTTGCGCTGCTCTGCATCCCCCGCATCCGCAAGAACGGCGGCAGCGACGAAGCGCTCGGCATTGCGCTTGCGATCGGCAGCCTGATCTCGTTTGCGAGCATGATCATGGCCTCGAAGGTCGGCGAGATGGCCGCGCTGCGGCTGCACGCCACCGAGCTCCTGCTCCTGCTCGGTGCCGCCATCGTGGTGGTGATCGAACGGCCCGCGGCGGCGCCCAAGATCGTTCAGAGGACCGTCGAGGCCACCCCGCCGCTAGGTCTTGAGCAGGCCGAGCTCCTGCACAATCGCTGAGGCTTCCTTGACGGCGTGGTTCGCCGCCGGCACGCCGCAATAAATCGCCTGCTGCAGCAGGATTTCCTTGATGTCGTCGGGCGTGAATCCGCCCTCGGCGAGGGCTGCGCGCACATGCAGGCGGAATTCGTCCCATTGGCCGAGCGCAACCATGGTGCCGATCACCAGCACCCGCCGCGTGCGCTCGTCGAAATGCGGCCGCGTCCAGATCTCGCCCCAGGCGTAGCGTGTGATCATGTCCTGGAAATCGGTGTTGAATGCATTGCGGCCCGCGATCGACTTGTCGACCCAGGCATTGCCCAGCACTTTTCGGCGCACGTTCATGCCGGCATCGCGGCGTTTCTGGTCGTCCATGCTGTTCTCCTCCTTCGTCATTGCCAGTCTGTCGCCGCGGAGGCATTTTCTGGATTGCTTCGCTGCGCTCGCAATGACGGTTGCGACTAACGCTGCGTCAAGAAGCCCACCACTGCGTCGGTGAACGCGTGCGGCTGCTCGACATTGGAAATATGGGCGGCGTCGATGATGGTCATGCTTGCGCCGGGAATGTTTGAGCGGATCAATTCACCCGCCGAAATCGGCGTCGCCATGTCGTGGCGGCCGGCGATCACCAGCGTCGGGCTTTTGATCTTCGGCAGCAGCGCGCGCTGGTCGAGCGTCGACAGCGCTTCGCAGCAGGCGAGATAGCCTTCGACCGGCGAGGCCAGCAGCATCGTCTTCATCCTGGCGCTGATGTCGGGTGCGCGCTCGCGGAAATCCTGGGTGAGCCAGCCGGCAATAACGGCATCGGCGACGGCGCCGATGCCGCCCTTCTTCACGGCATCGATGCGCTCGAGCCATTTGGTCGGCTCGGCATAGTAGCAGGAGGTGTTGGCGAGGATGAGCTTGCCGAAGCGCTCCGGCGCGTTCGCGCCCAGCCATTGCCCGACCATGCCGCCCATCGACAGGCCGCACCAGTGCACTTTCTCGATATTGAGATCGTCGAGGATCGCGAGCACGTCGCGGCCGAAGCGCTCCATCGTATAGGGGCCGGGCGGAACGTTGGACTTGCCGTGGCCGCGGCGGTCGTAGCGGATGACGCGGAATATCTGCGTCAGCGCCTTCATCTGCGGCTCCCACATCTGCAGCGTGCAGCCGAGCGAGTTCGACAGCATCAGCGTCGGCCCGCCGTCGCGGCCCTCGACGGAGACGTTGATCAGGCAACCGTCGGCATCGATCATGGGCATGCTGGCGTCTCCGTTTTATGTCCGCTCAAGGCTGCTCTATTCGCGTTCGAGGCTGTCGAGCAGGCGGTCGATCAGGGCTTGGGAAGCGCCTTGATAGGCCATCGGCTCGAACAACGCCGCAATTTTTTCCGGCGAAAGATGCGCAGTGACCTGCGAATCGGCTGCGAGCACCTCGCGCAGATGCTTCTTCTCGGCGACCGCGCGCTTGCTCGCGGCCTCGATCAGATGATGCGCATCGCTCTTGCCGATCTTGTCGGCCAGCGCAAAGGTGACCGCTTCCGCCATGATCAGCCCGTGCGTCGCATCGAGATTGCTGCGCATGCGCGCGGCATCGACATCGAGACCCTCGGCGATGTCGACGATGGCGGCAAGCGCGCCGGAGGTGACCAGCATTAATTGCGGCAGCGTCGGCCATTCCGCGTGCCAGGGACCGGCGCTGCGTTCGTGGTCCTGCACCTGTGCGGCAAAAATCGTCGCTGCGAGCTGAGGCGCCATGGTCGCGCAGCCCAGCGCACTTGCGGCCGCGACCGGGTTCCGCTTGTGCGGCATGGTCGAGGAGCCGCCGCGGCCTTCGCCGGCAGGCTCGAACGCTTCGCCGACATCGGTCTGCATCAGCAGCGAGACGTCGCGCGCGATCTTGCCGCAGCTGCCGGCGAGAATCGCAAAGCTCGATGCGGCTTCCGCGATGCGGTCGCGATGGGTGTGCCAGGGCGCTTCGGGCAGCAGCAGGTTCAGCTCCCGCGCCAGCCGTTCGGAGACCACGAGCCCCTTGTCGCCGAGTGCTGCAAGCGTGCCGGCCGCGCCGCCGAATTGCAGTGCGAGGCCCTCGCGGGAGAGCCGCCTCAAGCGGCAGCGGGCGCGGGCGAGGCTTGCGGCGTATTCGGCGGCCTTCAGGCCGAACGGCATCGGCAGCGCGTGCTGGAGCCAGGTCCGCGCCACCATCGCCGTGTTGCGATGAGTGCGCGCCAGTGCGGCAAAGCCCTTGATGGCGCGGCTGAGATCGGCGTCCAACGCATCGATGCCGGCGCGAAGCGTGAGCATGGTCGCGGTGTCGATGACGTCCTGGCTGGTCGCGCCCCAATGCACGTAGCGGGCGGCCTCTGCGTCGGCCCTGCCGACATTGGCGGTCAGCGTCTTGACCAGGGGGATCGCGAGATTGCCGGATCGCGTCGCGGCCTCGGCCAGCGCAGCCATGTCAAAGGTATCGGCCTTGCATGCGGCTTCGATCGGGCCCACCGCGGACGCGGGAATCACACCGGTGGCGGCCTCGGCTCGGGCCAGGGCTGCCTCGAAATCGAGCATGTTCTGGAGGGTCGACCGGTCGTCGCAGACCGCGCGCATGGCCACGCTCGACAGCATCGGCGCGAGCAGGGGGGAGAGGGATGTGCTCATATTATGCGGGACCTAACCACCATGGCCCGCCTGTGCCAATCCCAAACCGGCGGCGCAAGCTTTTTGCAGTTGCGAATATGCATTGCCCGTGACCGGAGGCCACCCTTTCTTTTGCCGCCTCCGTGCGGTACTTGAGCAGCATTAAAGTTGCACGATCCAAGTTCGGTATCCGGGGAGGCACCCAATGGCCATGACGATGAACGGCGAAGTCCAGCTTGCGGCGCCGCGCGAGGCCGTGTGGGCCAAGCTCAACGATGCCGAGGTGCTGAAGGCCTGCATCCCCGGCTGCGAGGAGCTGGAGAAGACCGACGATGGCGGCTTTCGTGCGACGGCGAAAATGAAGGTCGGTCCGGTGTCGGCGCGCTTCAAGGGCAAGGTCACGCTGTCCGATCTCGACCCGCCGAACGGCTACAAGATCTCCGGCGAAGGCGAGGGCGGGGTGGCCGGCTTCGCCAAGGGTGGCGCCGTGGTCAAGCTTGCGGAGAAGGACGGCGGCACGCTTTTGTCCTACGAGGTCGAGGCACAGATCGGCGGCAAGTTGGCGCAGCTCGGCCAGCGCCTGATCAACGGCGCCGCCAAGAAACTGGCCGACGAATTTTTCGCGAACTTCGCCAAGGCGGTACAGGGCTGAACGCTATCGCCTTTCGGCATGGCGCCTTGCATTCCCGGTGATGTTGCCCCGGGGCATAATGGCCCATATGATGGGTTGGAATAATTATAAGAACCGCTTCGACGGGACCCGTCGGGGCGCTGATAGAGAGTGCTTATGGCAAAAATCTCCCTCATCGTGAACGGCAATCCTTTTACGGCCAATGTCGATCCCCGCACCCTGCTGGTGCAGTTCCTGCGCGAGAATCTGCGGCTCACCGGCACCCATGTCGGCTGCGACACCTCGCAGTGCGGCGCCTGCGTCGTGCATCTGGACGGCAAGGCCGTGAAGTCCTGTACCACGCTCGCCGTCATGGCCGATGGCCACGAGGTCAAGACGATCGAGGGGCTGGCCGCCGACGGCGCGCCGCTGCATCCGATGCAGGAGGCCTTCCGCGAACACCATGGCCTGCAGTGCGGCTTCTGCACGCCCGGCATGATCATGACCGCGATCGACATCGTCCATCGCAAGGGCAACGAGCTCGACGACCACATCATCCGCGAGGAGCTGGAAGGCAATCTCTGCCGGTGCACCGGCTACCAGAACATCGTCACCTCGATCTCCGCCGGCGCCAAGGCGATGGCGAAATCCGATCTCGCGTAAACTTCGCGCGCACTCTGCGATCAGGACATTCAGATGTACGACTTCAAATATCATCGCCCCGGGACCGTTCGGCAGGCCGCCAACATCCTGGTCAAGAACGAAGACGCCAAGGTGATCGCCGGCGGCCATACGCTGATTCCCGTCATGAAGCAGCGCCTCGCCAGCCCGCCGCATCTGGTCGACCTCTCCCATATCGATGGGCTCAACACGATCGAGATGAAGGGCCGCGCGCTTGTGATCGGCGCCACCGCCAGGCATGCCGAGGTCGCAAGCTCGGCCATCGTCGGCGAGGCGATCCCGGCGCTCGCGAATCTTGCCAGCCAGATCGGCGATCCCGCCGTGCGCCACAAGGGCACGATCGGCGGCTCACTCGCCAACAACGACCCGACGGCGGACTATCCGGCTGCAGTGCTCGCGCTCGGCGCCACCATCGTCACGAACAAGCGCCGCCTTAAGGCGGAAGAGTTTTTCCAGGGCCTGTTCACGACGGCGCTCGAAGCCGACGAGATCATCACCAAGGTGATGTTCCCGCTGCCGAAGAAGGCGGCCTATATCAAATTCCGCAACCAGGCCTCGCGTTACGCGCTGGTCGGCGTGTTCGTGGCGCGGCGTCCCTCCGACGTGCGGGTCGCGGTCACCGGCGCCGGCTCCGAAGGCGTATTCCGTGTCACCGCGTTCGAGGAAGCCCTGAAGAAGCGCTTCGCCGCGAAAGCGCTTGATGGCATCGAGGTGCCGGCGGACGGCCTCAACAGCGACATCCATGGCAGTGCCGAATACCGCGCGCACCTCATCGGTGTGCTGACGCGGCGTGCCCTCGACGCCGCCAACGCCAAGGAGTGAGTGATCCTCACGCCTCGGCCCAAACTTGTCCCCGGTGAGGGCGTAGCGAGACTGGCTTTTTCATGACCTCAGCGGCCAATACGTCCGGTGCCAATACTTCAGTTGTATTGCCGGCATCGGTCGATTCGATGCTCGAACTCCTGACGTCGCGCGGCTATCTCGCCGAGCGATCGCTGGCGACGGTGACCTATCTGTCGCTGCGCATGGGCCGGCCGCTGTTTCTCGAAGGTGAGGCCGGCGTCGGCAAGACCGAGATCGCAAAAGTGCTGTCGGCGGCACTGGGGCGGAAGCTGATCCGCCTGCAGTGTTACGAAGGCCTCGACGTCTCCTCGGCGGTCTACGAGTGGAATAGCGCCGCGCAGATGATCGCGATCCGGATGGCCGAGGCCGCCGGAGATACCGATCGCGATCAATTGTCGTCCGACATTTTCGCCGATCGCTACATGATCAAGCGACCGCTGCTCCAGGCGCTGGAGCCTGACGTCGCCGGGCCGCCGGTGCTGCTGATCGACGAGCTCGACCGCGCCGACGAGGCGTTCGAGGCGTATCTGCTCGAAATCCTCAGCGACTTCCAGGTGACGATCCCCGAATTCGGCACCGTGAAGGCGCCGAGCCCGCCGATCGTCATCATCACCTCCAACCGCACCCGCGAGATCCACGACGCGCTGAAGCGGCGTTGTCTCTACCACTGGGTCGATTATCCCGACGCCGACCGCGAGCTCGCGATCGTCAAGTCGCGCGTGCCCGGCATCTCCGCAAAATTGTCGCAGCAGGTCGTGCGCTTCGTCCAGGCACTGCGCAATCAGGATTTCTACAAGTCGCCGGGCGTCGCCGAGACCATCGATTGGGCCACCGCGCTGTCGGAGCTCGACGCCCGCTCGCTGACCCCGCAAGTGGTCGGCGACACGCTGGGCGCGCTGCTCAAATACCAGGACGACATCACGCGGATGCAGGGCGACACCTTGCAGAAGGTACTGAAGGACGCGACGAGCGACTAGCTTGTCATTCCGGGGCGCGCGAAGCGCGAACCCGAAATCCATTGGGCCGCAGAGTGAGTAGATTGAATGGATTCCCGGCTCGCGCCCATGAGGGCGCGCCCCGGAATGACGGCTGAGAGTGATGAACCATGGCCATCAACCACCTTGCGCCTGAGCAGACCGAGCAGTTCGCCGACAACATCGTCGGCTTTGCCCGCGCGCTGCGTTTGGCGGGCATGCCGGTCGGGCCGGGTGCGGTCATCGATGCCATGAGCGCGCTCCAGGTGATCGACATCGGCAACCGCGCCGACGTCTTCACCACGTTGGAGGCGATCTTCGTCAAGCGCCACGAGCATGCGCTGATCTTCAAACAGGCCTTCAACCTGTTCTTCCGCGCGTCGGAAGAGTGGAAGCACATGCTGGATTCGGTGCCGTTGCCGGAGCAGGCCAAGAAGAAGCCGCAGGCCGGCTCGCGCCGTGTGCAGGAGGCGATGTCGCAGCCGCGCATGACGGAGACGTCGCAGCACCAGGAGCAGGATTTGCGCCTGTCGGTCTCGGACAAGGAAATCCTTCAGAAAAAGGATTTTGCGCAGATGAGCGCGGCCGAGATCACCGAAGCGCTCCGCGCCGTCGAGCGGATGCGGTTGCCGCAGGCCGAGCTTCTGACGCGCCGGCACCGGCCCGATCCCCGGGGCCTGCGCCTCGATCTCCGCCGAACGCTGCGCGCCTCGTTACGCACGGGCGGCGACATCATCGATATCCATCGCCTCGGGCGGATCGAGAAACCGGCGCCGATCGTCGCGCTGCTCGACATCTCGGGTTCGATGAGCGAGTACACCCGCCTGTTCCTGCATTTCCTGCATGCCATAGGGGACGCGCGAAAACGTGTCTCGGTCTTCCTGTTCGGCACTCGCCTCACCAACGTGACCCGGGCGCTGCGCCAGCGCGATCCCGACGAGGCGCTGGCGAGCTGCTCGGCCTCGGTGGAGGACTGGGCCGGCGGCACGCGGATCTCGGCCTCCCTGCACAATTTCAACAAATTGTGGGCGCGGCGCGTGCTGAGCCAGGGCGCCATCGTGCTGCTGATCTCCGACGGCCTGGAGCGGGAGGCCGATTCCAAGCTCGCCTTCGAGATGGACCGGCTGCACCGCTCCTGCCGGCGGCTGATCTGGCTCAACCCGCTGCTGCGGTTTGGCGGATTCGAGGCCAAGGCCCAGGGCATCAAAATGATGCTGCCGCACGTTGACGAATTCCGTCCGGTACATAATTTGAGCTCGATCCAGGAGCTGATCACCACGCTCTCCCGGCCGCTGCCGCCGCATCACCGCAGCTTGATCCGCTCCGCAGCCTGAGAGGTAGCCATGCTCGATCGCGACGAGGATATTCTGAAGGCGGCGGAGGACTGGCAGAAGGCCGGCCGTGGCGTCGCGCTCGCCACCGTGGTGGAGACCTGGGGCTCGGCACCGCGCCCGGCGGGCTCGAGCCTCGTCATCAACGACGAGGGCACGTTCCTGGGGTCCGTCTCCGGCGGTTGCGTCGAGGGCGCCGTGGTCACCGAGGCCATGGATGTGATCCAGAGCGGCAAGCCCAGGATGCTGGAGTTTGGCGTTGCCGACGAGGCTGCCTGGAATGTCGGGCTGTCCTGCGGCGGCACCATCCGCGTCTTCGTCGAGAAGGTCGGCTAGCCGTGAAGCTCGCAATCCTGCACGAACTCAATGCCGAGCGCGCCGCGCGCCGCCCGGTGATCCTGGTGACGGACACCGAGAGCGGCGAGCAGCGCCTTGTGAAAGCCAAGGATTTCGCCAAGGATCCCTTGGGCGCTGAACTCGACAAGCAGCTTCGCATGGGCAAAAGCGCCAGTGTCGAGGCCGGCGGCAAGAAGCTCTTCCTCAACGTTTATGCGCCGACCGCAAAGCTCGTCATCGTCGGCGCTGTCCATATCAGTCAGGCGCTGGCGCCGCTGGCGCGCTCGCTCGGCTACGACGTCACCGTGGTCGATCCGCGCACGGCCTTTGCGAGCCCCGAGCGCTTCCCAGACGTTCCCTTGGTCGCGGAATGGCCCGACACGGCGCTGCCGCCACTCAACGTCGATGCCTACACCGCTTTCGTCGCGGTGACGCACGATCCAAAGATCGACGATCCCGCGCTGCTGCACGCTTTCGAGCGCAACTGCTTCTATATCGGCGCGCTCGGCTCGCGGAAGACGCATGCCAAACGCGGCGACCGGCTGCGGGCGCAGGGCGCCAAGGACAACGACATCGCGCGCATCCATGCGCCCATCGGGCTTGCGATCGGCGCGGTCTCGCCGTCCGAGATCGCGGTGTCGATCATGGCCGAGATCACGGCGGTGCTTCGCCTGCCGCCCAAAGAAAAAGAAGAAGCCGCATGAAATTCGGCCCGGCGAGTCCCAGGGATGCGATCGGCGGGGTGACCGTCCACACCCTGCGCCAGGGACCGCTGGTGCTGAAGAAGGGCACGACGATCGGCCCTGCCGAGGTCGAGGCGCTGGAGCGCGCCGGCATCAAGGACATTGTGGTGGTGCGGATGGAGGCGGGCGATGTCTCCGAGGACGTCGCTGCCGCCAGCATCGCGCTCGCCGTCGGTGGCGATGGCATTCATGTCGAGCGTGCCTTTACCGGTCGAGCCAATCTGTTCGCCGGGCGCCCGGGCGTGCTGGTGATCGATCGCGCCGCAGTGGACCGCATCAACAATATCGACGAGGCCATTACCTTTGCCACGCTCTCCGCCTTCAAGCCGGTGGTCGAGGGCGAGATGGTCGGCACCGTCAAGATCATTCCGTTCGGCGTCGAAGGAAACTTGCGTGATGCCGCGGTGAAGGCCGCGGGTCGCGACGTTCTGAAGATCGCGCCTTACGTCATCAAGCGTGTCGGCGTGGTCTCGACGCTGTTGCCCGGCCTGTCCTCCAAGGTGATCGACAAGACGTTGCGCGTCACCGCCGAGCGGCTTGCGCCAGCCGGCGCTGGCATCATCGCCGAGCGGCGGGTCCCCCATGAGGAGCAGGCGCTGTCGGCTGCGATCAACGAACTGCTGGGACTTGGCGCCGAGCTCGTGATCGTGTTCGGGGCATCCGCGATCGCCGATCGCCGCGACGTGATCCCTGCGGCCGTGACCGGAATCGGCGGCGAGATCGAGCATTTCGGCATGCCGGTCGATCCCGGCAATCTTTTGCTGATTGCCCGGACCGGCACCGTTCCTGTGCTGGGAGCGCCCGGCTGCGCGCGCTCGCCGGTCGAGAACGGCTTTGACTGGGTGCTGATGCGGCTGCTGGCTGGCATCAAGGTGACACGGTCCGAGCTGATGGGCATGGGCGTCGGCGGCCTCCTGATGGAGATCGTCACGCGTCCGCAGCCGCGCGCAAAACCGGAGATCGAGAGCAACAACCACGTCGCGGTCATCGTGCTCGCGGCGGGCCGTTCGACCCGGATGGGTGGGCCGAACAAGCTACTGGCCGAGCTCGACGGCAAGAAGCTGGTGCGGATTGCGACCGAGCAGGCGCTGGCCTCGAAAGCATCGGAGGTCATCGTGGTCACCGGCCATCAGACCGAGCTGATCGAGCAAGCCTTGCGAGGCCTGAAGGTGCGTTTCGTCAAAAATCCGGATTTTGCCGGCGGCATCGCAAGCTCGGTCAAGGCCGGTATCGCGGCCGTTCCAGAAGCTTGCGACGGCGCTGTGGTCTGCCTCGGCGACATGCCGCTGATCGATGCCGGCCTGATCGACCGTCTCATCGACGCGTTCGCACCGGACCGCGGCAATCTCATCGTCGTGCCCGTCAGCGAAGGCCGCCGCGGCAATCCCGTGCTGTGGTCGCGCCGCTTCTTCACGGAGTTGATGACGCTCGATGGCGATGTCGGCGCGCGCCATCTGATCGCCAAGCACACCGAGGCGGTCGCCGAAGTGCCGGTCGACGGCGAGAGCGCCTTCCTCGACATCGACACGCCGCAGGCGTTGGAAGCGGCAAGACGCGGGTGACGCTGCGGTATGATGGGCAAAGGCGCGTAGCGCCATGCCCACCATTCCCCAGACTGCGATCTGAAATTGGTGGCACGCCTCAATTTCAACGCCCCGTTCACCATCTGGAAACGACCGGCGCTTACAGTCCACTTCACCTGCCTTGGGGGGAGGGGTTTTTCCATGGCTTCGAACGTCGTCGCGCGCCGTTGCGCGATGTTTTTCTTTGCGCTGTCCGTCTGCGTCGCGGGCGCTCGCCATATCACCGATGCGCACGCCGCCGGTGCATTTGCGGTCGGCAAGTGCGGCGCCTATGGCCAAGCGTTTGATTATGGCGCCGAGCACGAAGCGCGTGCGGCGGCGCAGAAGCAGTGCAAGGGCGATTGCACGACCGTGACGATGAAGCGCGCTTGCGCCGCGATGTCGGTCGATCTGTCCAATCCCTGCGGCGCCTATGGCTATGCCGTCAAGCCGAAGATCTCGGCCACGCTCAATGCCGCGACGCGCGAATGTTACAAATACGGCGGCAAGGAATGCGTGATCCGCGCCTGGGCCTGCGACGCAAAGGGTTGATTCCTGTTGCCGTCATTCCGATGTTGCGTAGCATCGAGTCCGGAATGACAGTTGGGGAATTCAATGCAATTCGACACTAAAATCGCCGTTGTGATCCGCACTGATCTTCAGCCCTGGCAGAAGCTCAACGTTGCCTCGTTCCTGACCAGCGGCATCGCGGCTGCGTTTCCCGACTGCATCGGCGAGCCCTATGAGGACGCGTCGGGCACGAAATATCACGCGCTAATCGGACAGCCGATCCTGATCTATGGCGCCGACGGTCCCGCATTGACGCGCGCGCTCGATCGGGCCCTGACGCGCAGCGTCAAGCCGGCGGTCTACACCGAGGACATGTTCAAGACCACGCATGATGCCGCCAATCGCGAGGCGGTGAGGGCAGTGGCGCGCCCTGACCTCAACCTCGTTGGACTTGCGATGCGCGCCGAGCGCAAGGTGATCGACAAGATCGTTGATGGGCTGAAGTTTCATAGTTGACGTGAATGCGCGCGGTCTTGCGCGCGCTTCCACTTGCGATGCCTTACCCCGGCGGCATGCCAGCGAATTTCGGCAGGTCCGGGTCAAGACGATCCCAGTCATGTCCGCGCGCGGCGAAAGTGACCGCCTGCGGCTTGTAGCGGGCGGGCTCGTCGAGACTTGTGGCGCGGATCGTAAAGACGTCGGGCTGTGCCGCGAAGGTCATGTAAACAGGCACGCCGCACTGCGTGCAGAAACCGCGCGTCTTCACGTTGCCGCTGTTGGCGACCATGTCCCAATGCTTCGCCTCGCCGGTAAGCGTGACGCCGGCGCGCGCGAAGGTTATGTAGGAGCCGTGCCCGCTGCCGCTTTCGCGCTGGCAGTCCCGGCATTGGCAGTGATTGGCGAACAGGGGCTCACTGGCGATCGAATAGCGGATCGCGCCGCAGGCGCAGCCGCCGGTAAAGGGCTTGGTCATGCGATAACTCCTTACTTGTCTTCGCCGCTGATCTCGTCGAGCTGGCGGACGACCTTCTTCCAGCCGCCGCTCATGCCCGTGTAGGCCGACTGGTTCCTGGGTATGACGAAGCCCGCATGAACCAGACGGATCCGCGTGCCGGCCTCGACCGGGGTGAGGGACCACGTCACGACAGTGTCGAGCGGCGCGCCGTAGCCGGTGTTGCGCTCATCGCCGCCCTTCCAGGCGTAGACGAGGCGCCGGTTCGGCATGACTTCAAGGACGCGACAATGGATGACGCCATCCCAGGCGCCGCCCGGCGTGGTCTGGTAGGTGAAAGTGTTGCCTTCGACGGCCTCGAAACCGGTCGGCGGCATCAGCCAGCGCGCGATGAGCTGGGCGCTGGTCAGCGCCTTCCAGATCGTCTCCGGCGCGTGAGGGAGCACCTCGTCGAGGACGATGTCTTTTGTCTCGGCTTTCAATTCAAGAGCACTCACGGATCGATCTCCTTCAAGAGGTCACGCAGGTTCTGGAAGCGCTCGCGCCAGAACACGCCGTAATGGTCCATCCAGGAGACCAACGGTTCGAGGCCTTGCGGCGCGGCACGGTAATAGACGTTGCGGCCCTCGGCACGCTCGGCGACGAGGCCGGCCTGCTTGAGGGACTTCAAGTGTTGCGAGATCGCGCCTTGCGTCACGCCGCTTCCGCGCGTGAGCTCGGCGACGCTGATCTCCTTGCTCTCGAAGACGCGCTCGAACACCGCGCGCCGGGTCGGATCGGCGAGGGCGCGCATCACGGTGGTGACGGGATTTGGGGCGGCTTCGATCATGGGAATTAGATCAGCATCCACTAATGAATTAGTAAAAGCTAATTTATTGGCCTGGTTGGGTCTGTAATCCTGCCTTGACCATGACTGACCGGTCAGTCATGTAATCGGGATGACCAAGAAGCCGACCAAACCCGCCGCTCCGTCCACAGATCGCGCCAGCGACGCGGCACCCGCGTCGAGCCGCGCCACGCGCGCGGCGGAACGGCGTGCCGCGATCGTGGAGGCCGCGATGGAGGAATTCATCGCGCGCGGCTTTGCCGCGACGCGGCTCGACGACATCGCGAAGCGCGCGGGTGTCGCCAAGGGCACCATCTACCTGCACTTCAAGGACAAGGAATCCATGTTCGAGGAACTGGTGCGGACCGTGATCGTCCCTGTGGTGACGCGGTTGACAGCATTGCCGCCGCCGGCGGGCTCGGTGCGTGATCTCGTCGAGACGTTTGCCAGCAACTTCCTCAAGGAGGTGATCGGCACCAGACGCGGTGATCTCGTGCGCCTGATCGTGGCCGAGGGACCGCGCTTTCCGTCCGTGGCCGATTTCTACTACCGCGAGGTCGTCTCGCGCGGGATGGCCGCCATGCGCGCCCTGATCGAACTCGGCATTGCCCGCGGCGAGATCCGCCAGAAGAACCTGGCGCATTACCCGCAGATCCTGGTCGCACCCGCTATGATCGCGGTGATCTGGCAGAGCCTGTTTGCGCGGCACGCGCCGCTCAACGCGCAGGACATGCTGCGCGTCCATCTCGATTTGATTTTTGGCGAACGGAGCTCGACATGAGGTCGTTGCGAGCAATTTTTATATTCGCATTAGTCGCGGTCCTCGCAACCGGGCTTGCTGGCTGCAAGGACAAGCGTGAGCCCGGCTTCCAGGGCTGGGTCGAGGCCGACATGATCTTCGTCAGCCCGGACGAGGCGGGCCGCGTGACGAAGCTGAACATCCGCGAGGGCGACGAGGTCAAGGTCGGAGATCACCTCTATTCAGTCGACGACGATCTCCAGCTTGCCGATCTCAACCAGAACAAGGCGACGCTTGCCAACGCGCAGCAGACCTATGACCGCGCGGCCTCGCTGAGCAAGACCGGCTCGGGCACGCAGGCCAATCTCGACTCGGCCGTCTCTGCCTTGCGCGTCGCCGAGGCGCGGGTGGCGACCTCGGAGACGCGGATGGCGCGGCGCAAGGGCTTTGCGCCCGTGGCCGGTGCCATCCAGCAGATCTATTTTCGCGAGGGCGAGATGGTGGCAGCGCAGCGGCCCGTGCTCTCGATCATGCCTCCCGGCAACATGAAGCTGCGTTTCTTCGTGCCGGAGACCGAGCTGCCGAAGCTTGCGATCGGCGACACGGTGCGGATCGCGTGCGACAATTGCGCCGCCGATCTCACAGCAAAGATCTACTTCATCGCGACTTCGGCCGAATACACCCCGCCTGTCATCTACAGCCTCGAGGAGCGCAACAAACTCGTCTACCTGATCCAGGCGCGGCCGTCGCGCCCCGATGCGCTGCGTGTCGGACAACCCATCGACGTCCATCTCAATCCAAAAACCCCCGTGGCGGACAAGCGATGAACGGCGGCAATGGCATTGCGATCGACGTCAAGGGCCTGAGCAAGTCGTTCGGCGGCCGCGAGGTCGTGCACGATTTGTCGATGCAGGTGAAGCGGGGTTCGATCTACGGCTTCCTCGGCCCGAACGGCTCGGGCAAGACGACGACGATTCGCATCCTCTGCGGCCTGCTCACGCCCGACAGCGGCGAGGGCACCTGCCTCGGCTACGACATTAGGCGCGATGCCGAAAAGATCAAGCGCCAGGTCGGTTACATGACCCAGCGCTTCAGCCTCTATCAGGATCTCTCTGTCCGCGAAAACCTCGAATTCGTCGCGCGCCTATACGGCCTTCGCGATGCACGCGGCGCCGCGCGCGACATGATCAAGCGGATCGGGCTCTCGGGGCGCGAGGAACAGCTCGCGGGCGAGCTCTCCGGCGGCTGGAAGCAGCGGCTGGCGTTGGGCGCCTGCACATTGCCCAGTCCGAAACTGCTGTTGCTGGACGAGCCGACCGCCGGCGTCGACCCGAAGGCGCGGCGCGATTTCTGGAACGAGATTCATGCACTGGCGGCCGACGGTCTCACCGTGCTGGTCTCGACACACTACATGGACGAGGCCGAGCGCTGTCACGAGATCGCTTATATCGCCTATGGCCATCTGCTCGTGCACGGCACCGTGGACGAGGTGATCGCGAAATCCGCGTTGACGACCTACACCGTGACGGGCGAGGACCTGAACGGGCTCACCGCTGCGCTCACCGGCAAGCCTGGAATCGACATGGTGGCGCCGTTCGGCACGTCGTTGCACGTCTCCGGCCGCGACGTCGCCGCGCTCGAGGCCAGCATCGCGCCGTGGCGCGAGAAAAGCGGGCTGCATTGGCACAAATCATCGCCTTCACTGGAAGACGTGTTCATCGAATTGATGAGTCGTTCCAAGGACAATTTCCAATGAGCGCGGTCGATCGTCCCGAACCCCAGCACGCGATCCGGGAGCGATTCGGCTTCTGGAGGCGCTCCTATGCGATGCTGATCAAGGAGTTCATCCAGCTCAGGCGCGACCGGGTGTCGTTTGCAATGATCGTGATGCTGCCGGTGATGCAGCTGCTCCTGTTCGGCTATGCCATCAACACCACGCCGCACAATCTGCCGAGCGCGGTGCTGCTCCAGGAGGACTCCGATCTCGCCCGCTCGATCCTGAAGGCGCTGGAGAACACCGCCTATTTCCGCTTTCTCTACGAAGTGCACGACGTCGACGACTTCGACAATCTCCTGAAATCCGGCAAGGTTCTGTTCGGCGTCGAGATCCCGCGCGGCTTCGAGCGGGCAGTGCGGCGCGGCGATAAGCCGGCGCTGCTGGTCGCGGCCGACGCCACCGATCCAGTGGCGGCGAGCGCGGCGATCGGCTCGCTCGGCATGGTCGTGCAGACCGCACTCAAGCACGATCTCTACATCGGAGATCCCCCGGAGATGCCGTTCGAGATCCGCGCGCATGCCCGCTACAACCCCGCCGCCGCGTCGAGCCTCAACATCGTGCCGGGCCTCGTCGGCACCATCCTCACCATGACCATGCTGATCTTCACCGCGCTCTCGGTCACGCGCGAGGTCGAGCGCGGCACGATGGAGAGCCTGCTGTCGATGCCGATCAGGCCGGTCGAGGTGATGTTCGGCAAGATCATCCCTTACGTGCTGGTCGGGTTCGTGCAGGCGTTCCTCATCATCGGCATCGGGGTCGGCCTGTTCGGCGTGCCGGTGCTCGGCAATCTGTTCCTGCTGGCGCTGCTCTCGACGCTGTTCATCACGACCAACCTGGCGATCGGGTATACGATCTCGACGCTGGTGCAGAACCAGCTCCAGGCGATGCAGATGTCGATGATGTTCTTCCTGCCGAGCATCTTGCTGTCCGGCTTCATGTTCCCGTTTGCCGGGATGCCGGCCTGGGCGCAATATGTCGGCGAGTGCTTGCCGCTGACGCATTATTTGCGCATCGTCCGCGCCATCATGCTGAAGGGCGCGAGCATGCAAAATTTGCATTTCGACGCGCTGGCGCTGGCGGTCCTGATGCTGCTCGCCATGACCATCGCCGTGACGCGCTTCCGCCGCACGCTGGATTGAGGCAAGATGCCCCGGAATCAAGGGGGTGGAATGGTCAGTTTTGCGAGCAGGAAGGCCCGGCAGCATGCCGTGGTCTCCGAAGACTTCGAGCGCGAGCTGACGCGCGAAGTGCTGCGCACCGAGCTCGTGCGGGTGAGGGCGCTGATCACGACGGGCTGCGTCATCGTCGTGTTTCTCACTGCGATCTATCTTGTCGATTCCTCCGTGGTGCAGCGGGTCTGGCGGGGCACCGAGGGGCTTGCCGAGGTCTATGGTCTCCTGACCGGCTTCATCCTGTTCGAGGTCTGGGTCCACAGCCAGATCAGGCGAAACCTCAAGCTCGACCGCGATCTGCCGGTGATCCGGCGCTATATCGGTGCGCTGATCGAGACCTCGCTGCCGACCGTCATCCTGATCCTGCAGATTCGCAGCATGGGCGCGAGCCAGGCGCTCGGCTTCGTCGTGCCGCTGATCTATTTCATTTTCGTCATCCTTTCGACCCTGCGGCTGGACTTCTGGCTGTCCACCTTCACCGGCTTCGTCGCTGCGGGTGAGTTGCTCACTGTGGCGCTGATCTTCGATCCCGCCAGCGGGAGCGGCGAGCCGCAGATCTATTTCCACGCGGTACGAAGCACCATCATCCTGATCTGCGGCGTGCTTGCCGGCGCGGTCGGTGCGCAGCTCCGCCGCCAGTTCGCCGCGAGCATTGCCGCAGCGACCGCGCGCGACCGGGTGACCAACCTGTTCGGCCAGCACGTTTCGCCGCAGGTGGTGGAGCGGCTGATGGCGGCGGGGACGAGCGCCGCCGGCGACCTCCGCCGCGTTGCCGTGATGTTCGTCGATTTTCGCGGCTTCACCGCGGGCGCGCAGTCGCGAACCCCGCAGGAGGTGGTCGACCGGCTCGACGGCGCCTTCGCCGTTCTGGTCGACATTCTCGACCGCGAGGGTGGCATCGTGAACAAGTTTTTGGGCGACGGCTTTCTCGCCCTGTTCGGTGCGCCGCTGGAGACTTCCGACGCCGCGCACCGCGCGGTCGCCGCGGGCCGCGAGATGCTAACCGCGATGGAGCGCATCAACGCGCAGACGAGCTGGCCGCTCAAGATCGGCATCGGTATCCATTTCGGCGAGGTCGTCGCCGGCAATATCGGCTCGCCCCGGCGCAAGGAATACACCGTCATCGGAGACACCGTGAACTTCGCCTCACGGCTGGAGGCGCTGAACAAGGAGTTCGGCTCGCAGCTCTTGATCTCGGCGGCCGTTCGCGAGGCACTTGGCAAGGACTGCGACGATGCGGTCTCGCTTGGGGAGGTCGAGGTGCGCGGTTACGAACAGAAGGTGGCGGTGTTTCAACTGGGGTGAGGGCCGCTTCCTGCGCTTTCAAATGTGAGTCGCGCTTCGCTGAAGCGGGTCGGGTTCGTTGAAGGCGCGTGATGAAATATCTCTGCTAGCTTTTGGGGCTTGCATTGTGGAAGCCGCTTCTCGGCCTCCAACGCGTCACCGCGATTGCTCCGATTGCACTCAATTTTGGGGAATGACGGACGATGTTGCCGGCTTGTAGAGTGCCGGCGACGCGGCCGATTGCGGCTGCGATTGCGTAAGGGAAATGAAGATGCAGCGCCGCTACATCACCGTCGACGTGTTCACCGACCGCGCCTTCGGCGGCAACCAGCTCGCCGTGGTGCTCGATGCCGGCGGGTTGTCGACCACGCAAATGCAGGCGATCGCGACCGAGTTCAACTATTCCGAGACGACCTTCGTGTTGCCGCCGCGTGACAAGGCGAATGATGCAGAGGTGCGCATCTTCACGCCTGTCAGGGAGCTTCCTTTCGCTGGCCATCCCAATGTCGGCACCGCCTTCGTGCTGGCCTCGATCGCGAAGGAGCCGAAACCGCGTCTGCGGTTCGAGGAGAAGGCGGGGCTGGTGCCGGTCGATATCTCGCGAGAGCAGGGGCGGGTAATCAGCACCGAGCTCACCGCGCCGCAGCCTCTGACCCGCCTGTCGCAGTTGTCTGCCGCTGATGCCGCGAGCTGCATCTCACTCAGTGCAGACGACATTAGGGTCGACCGTCACGCTCCACAGGTCGTCAGCGTTGGAACGCCGTTTCTGGTGATTGAGGTGCACTCGCGCGATGCGCTCAAACGGGCGAGGTCCGACGCGGCGGCCTTCGGCAAGGTATTTCCGTGCGACGGCGCGTTCGCGGCGTGGTTCTATACGCGCGATGTGCCCGCGGCGGAGGCGCCTTGCGAGCGGCAGGCGCGGATGTTCATGCGCGGCGCCGGCGGCCTCGCCGAAGACCCCGCCACCGGCAGCGCAACGGTCGCGGCCGCCGCGCTGTTCGCCGATCTCGATCCTGTCCGCGACGGCGAGTTGAAGCTCACGGTCGGCCAGGGTTTTGACATGGGGCGGCCGAGCCTCTTGCTGACGCGCGTGCGCAAGCAGGACGGCAACATCGTCTCCGCTCATGTCGGCGGCAGCTGTGTGCAGATGATGGAAGGCACGTTCCGGCTCGCGGGGGAGGGGTAGCTCTCTATTCCCGGCCATGACGGAGAGAGTCGTTCAGGCCTGCCGTCCCGCCAGATTCTTCACTGCCACTCCATCGCGCTCTTCGATGATCTCAGCGATCATCTGGCGGTGGCAGTGGGTGTGATCGCGCTCGTAGCAAAGCAGACAGACGGGACCTGCTTTCTTCACCAGCGCCGAGAGCTCGTCCATCTGCTCCCTGGCCTCCGGCGTCTTCAGGTGCTTTGAGAAAACCTTCTCCAGCACATCGTATTGCCCGCTGCGGGCGGCGAGGCGGCCTTCCTTGGGCGTTCCGAGCGCTGCCAGATGGACATAGGCGATGCCGCGTTCATCGAGGCCTGCGGCGAGCTGCCTCTTGGAAAAGCCGGGCCGGCGCGATGACGTCACCGCGCGCACGTCGACGACGAGCTTGACGCCGGATTGCTCCAGCTCGTCGAGCACTGCCTTGGGCGGCGTCTGCTCATAGCCGATGGTGAAGAGCTTTTTTGCCTTTGCCATGAGACACCTTTAGCGAAACACGTCAGCTCACCCGCGCGATCAGCTCCATGGCGCCGGCCGGCGCGCGCACCTTGCCCTCGTGGATGACATAGGCGAACACGTCGCGCGGCTCCTTCTTCGGCTTGGCCTTGTCGACCTTCGGCAGGTCGTCGGGTTCACTTCCCTCGGCCCAGTGCTGAAAGCGCTTTGCCCAGGCATCGAGCTGCTTCGGCGGATAGCATGTCTTGATCTCGTCATTGCCCTTCTGCAGCCGGGCATAGACGAAATCGCCGGCGACGTCGGCGATCGCGGGATATTTGCCGTGCTCGGCGAAGACGACGGGCGTCTCGAATTCGCGGATCAGCGCGACGAAGTCCGGCGCGCAGAAACTGTCGTGACGGACCTCGACGACGTGGCGCAGGGCGCGTCCGTCGAGCTTGCGCGGCAACAGCTCGAGGAATTTGCCGAAATCGGCGCCGTCGAATTTTTTGGTCGGCGCGAACTGCCACAGCACCGGCCCAAGATGATCGCCGAGTTCCAGCACGCCGGAATCATAGAAACGTTTGATGGAATCCCCAGCCTCGGCCAGCACGCGCCGGTTGGTGGCGAAGCGCGGCCCCTTGACCGAGAACACGAAACCATCAGGCACCTCGCTCGCCCATTTGCGAAAGCTCTCCGGTTTCTGCGAGCCGTAATAGGTGCCGTTGATCTCGATCGAGGTCAGTTTCGAGGCGGCGTAGGACAGCTCCTTGGCTTGCGTCAGCTTCTCCGGATAGAACACGCCGCGCCAAGGCTCGAAGGTCCAGCCGCCGATGCCGATAAAGATGTTGCCTGATTTTTTAGACGCGGTTTTTGCTTTGGCCACGGGAGGATCTCGGATGACGGGAGGAGGGGCCTCCATCCTAATCAAACGAGTTGTGATTGGCCAGTTGCGACGTCCCGTCTAAGCTCGCGACGGGATCTGCGAAAAAAGGAGAACAAGATGCGGATGCTGATGGTGGGAGCGGCGCTCGTTATGATGACATCTGCTGCCATGATATCTTCAGTTATGGCCGACGATGACGATGCCAAGGGTGCGCAGAAGCTCGCCATGCAGGGCCGCGACGATTATTGGCATTGCCTGGCGCGGGAATATTCGCGCGACGGCAATCAGGGCCTGTCGGAACAGGATTTTGGCCGCTCCGTCGCCGGAGCCTGTCCGTCGGAGCGACAATACTACCGGGTGGCACTGCTCGATTATCTCACCACGCAATATCCCGAAATTGATGCCGGCGCGCATCTCGCGACCGCGAACAGGGCGGTGGAGGCGGCGCAAAAGGACATCGTGACGGCCTTCGTCAAGCACAAGCCGCCGCAGAAATAGCCCATGGACCGGTGCCTCCGGCAAGCCCTTCCGGCGGCGCGCTCATCCATGGTATTATTGAGCGCATCTGGAACAGGGATGAGTTTCCATGTCGTCTGAGTCGGTGGGGGGCATTTTGGGCGCGATCGTCGCGGCGATCGTGCTTGCGGTGGCCGTCGTCTTCGGGCCGATCGGCCAATACGGCAAGCCGCCCAGGCCCGCGAAAGTCGACCCGGCCGCCGTTACGGCGCCGGCGGCCCCTGCCGCGCCCGTGCCGCGAGGGCCGGTGATCAAGGAAGTCCCGAACCAATAAGGGCGTGAAAAGGGTCTCTTTCGCCCCTTGTAAAGCGGCGTTGCCGTTCCCATTTAGCTTATAACGGCGACGTTGAGCGAAAAACTCCGGCGCTGGAACGACCTTGGAATAGCACAGGCTGCGCCGGATGTACGCGCGGCCCGCCGTTCCGGGGTCGTTGGCATTTTTGGGCCCCTTTTGGGCCGCTCCCCAGAGAAACCCCGGCTTGCGAGCGCAAGTTCTTGGCAGCACAAGTTCTTGGCAGCACAAGTTCTTGGCAGCACAAGTTCTTGGCAGCACGGGACGCGGCGGATATACGCTGCCGTCATGAATGAAGCGATCAGACCGGGCTCCGACACCCAAAAGGCGGCTTCGCCGGCGCCGGAATTGTCGGTCGTCGTCCCGACCTTCAACGAACGCGACAATGTCGCGGTGCTTTACCGGCGGCTGGAGGCCGCGCTGGCCGGCATCGCCTGGGAAGTCGTGTTCGTCGACGACAATTCGCCTGATGGCACCTGGGACGTCGTGCGCGCGCTGGCCCAGCGCGACAGCCGCGTGCGCTGTGTCCGCCGCATCGGCCGCCGCGGCCTGTCGGGGGCCTGCATCGAGGGCATCCTGGCCTCCAGCGCGCCCTATGCGGCCGTAATCGACGCCGATCTTCAACACGACGAGACGCAGCTGCCGAAGATGCTGTCGCTGCTCGCGAGCGGGCAGGCCGAGCTCGTGGTCGGCAGCCGCTACATCGAGGGCTACAAGAGCGAAGGCTTCAACAAGCAGCGCGCCGGCGCCAGCGCGCTGGCAACGGAACTCGCCAGGAAAGCGCTGCGGGTCGAGATCGCCGATCCCATGAGCGGCTTCTTCATGGTTCGCCGCGACCGCTTCGAGCAGCTGGCGCCGAAACTTTCCGTGCACGGCTTCAAGATCCTGCTCGACCTCGTCGCAAGCGCTAACGGCAGCTTGCGCGCCATCGAAATTCCCTACACGTTCGGTGAGCGCCAGCACGGCGAAAGCAAGCTCGATTCCATGGTCGCGCTGGATTTTCTCGGCCTGGTGCTGGCAAAGTTCACCAACGACGCTGTCTCCTTGCGCTTCCTGCTGTTCGCGATGGTCGGCGGGATCGGCCTCGTGGTGCATCTCACGACCCTGTTCATATCGCTCGAACTATTCAAGGAGCCGTTCGCGGAAGCGCAGGCCTCCGGCGCCATCGTCGCGATGACCAGCAATTTCGTCCTCAACAACTTCCTCACCTATCGCGACCAGCGGCTGAAGGGCTTTGCGCTGCTGCGCGGCCTGATCGCGTTCTACATCGTGTGCAGCGTCGGCCTGCTCGCCAATGTCGGCGTCGCCTTCTCGGTCTACGACCAGGAGCCGATCTGGTGGCTTGCGGGTGCGGCCGGGGCGCTGATGGGCGTGGTGTGGAACTACGCGATGTCCGGACTGTTCGTCTGGCGCAAGAAATAGCTCACGATGGGCGGGGCTGACGCGCGGATCGTCCGCAATACGGCGCTGGTGATCCTTGCGCTGGTCGGCATGCGGCTCGTCGCAGCCGCGTTCACGCCGATCACCTTCGACGAAGCCTACTACTGGATGTGGTCGAAGAACCTCGCCGGAGGGTACTACGACCACCCGCCGATGGTTGCCTACGTCATCCGCGCCGGCACCCTGATCGCCGGCGACACCGAACTCGGCGTCCGCCTGGTCTCGATCCTGCTCGCGCTGCCGATGAGCTACGCGATCTATCGCTCCGCCGCGATCCTGTTCGGCGGCGCGCGGGTGGCGGCGACCAGCGCCATCCTGCTCAACGTGACGCTGCTGGCCTCGGTCGGCACGCTGATCGTCACGCCCGATGCGCCACTTCTGGTTGCCTCCAGCTTCGTGCTGTTCTTTCTCGCCAAAGTGCTGGAGAGCGGCCGCGGCGTCTGGTGGCTCGCGGTCGGCGCAGCCGTCGGCGCGGCGCTCCTGTCGAAATACACCGCGATGTTCTTTGGGCTGGCGATCCTGATCTGGATCGCGGCCGTGCCGAAACTGCGGCACTGGTTTCTCTCGCCCTGGCCGTATCTCGGCGGTTTCGTTGCGCTCGCGCTGTTCTCGCCGGTGATCCTCTGGAATGCCGATCATCAATGGGTCTCGTTCGCAAAGCAGCTCGGGCGCGCCAGGATCGAGGATTTTCGTCCGGTCTTCATTGCCGAGCTGATCCCGACCCAGATCGCGTTCGCAACCCCGCTGGTGTTCATCCTCGGCGCGATGGGGCTGCACGCGCTGACCTGGCGTCGGGCCGGCGCGCTGGCCTCGCGCGTGCTGATCGAGACGATGTTCTGGACCATCGTTGCCTATTTCGTCTGGCATTCGCTGCATGCCCGCGTCGAGGCCAACTGGTTCGCGCCGGTCTATCCGCCTTTCGTCATCGCGGCGGCCGCCGCCGCCAATCTCGTGCAGTGGAAGCCCCGCCAGCGCCGCTTGGTGGATTTTTGCCTGCGCTGGGCCGCACCGACCGGCATCGCGATGTTTGCCGCGTTGATCGTGCAGGCCAATACCGGCTGGCTGTCCGGCTATCGCCGCGATGCGACCGTGCGCAGCGTCGGCGTCGGCTGGCGCGAGCTCGCTGCCGAAATCGAAGCGGTGCGCGCCCGCAATGGTGCGACCTGCGTACTTGCCCCGGACTACGGCACGACGGGCTGGCTCGCCTTCTATCTGCCGCGCGGCAGCTGCGTGGCGCAGCAGAACCAGCGCATCCGCTGGGCCAACATGCCCGAGCCGGATCCAAAGCTGCTTGCGGGCAAGCTGATCTATGTCGACGAGCTGCGAGCTGACGGCCATCCGGCGGTCCACGACCTCTTTGCCAAGGTGACGCAGGTCGCGCAATTGCAGCGCAAGCGCGGCCCGCTCGTGATCGAGACTTACAGCATCGATCTGCTCGAAGGCGCCAAGGGCGACGTGCTGGATCGCTCGCCGCCGCCGGAAGCGCGGTAGCTCTTCGTCGGGATGATGGCGAAGGTTCAGTCGATCATCTCGGCCTTGGTCGCGGCCTGGTTCGGCCTGTCCTGGTCGCGCCAGAACCAGACGGTCACGACGCCGGAGCGGCCGCGGACCTGCGTGAGCAGGGGGCCCGACAGAACGCCGTTGGGAGCGCCCTGGAAGTCGGCCGCATCCAGCAGCGTATCGCTGAGCGCGAGCCGCGCGCCGTTCTGGGCGGCAACCTCCATCAACCGGCTCGCGACGTTGACGGTGTCGCCCGTCGCCGTGATGTGCTGATGGCTCTCGCCGAGGCGCGAGGCGACGATCGGGCCGAAATGCGCGCCGATCTTGAAGCCGAGCTGGTGCCCGATCGCAGACGGCAGTGACGCGATCCAGCGTTCGACGCCGCGATGCAAGTCGATCGCGCATTTCAGTGCGCGTGCGGCGTCGTCGGGCATTGCGCCGGGCAGGCCGAACAGGATCATGGCGCCGTCGCCGAGAAAGCCGCTGATCATGCCACCGCTATCGACCGCGGTCTTCTCGATCAGCGCGTGAAACGCCTTCAGAATGTCCTGGAGTTCGCCCGGATCGATCCGCTCGCTCAGCGCCGTGAAGCCGGAGAGATCGATGAAGACCATTGCTGCGTCCTGCCGGACGGGTGTCGACAGGAAATTCGGATCGCGCGCCAGCCACTCCTGCACGGCCGGCGCCTGGAATTGCGCGAGCGACCGGCTCTTGGCGGCGAAATATTGCGTGCGGCGGCCTCCCGCCCACAATTGCACGCCGGCAAAGATCGCAACCGGCGGCACTGCTGCGGCGAGCGTGGTCGCGGCGTTCAGCCAGACGCCATGTGTGAACGCGAACAAATTGAAGCCGGCCCAGGCGATCATCACCGCGGCCGCGGCGACGATGCCAAGCGCGCTGCGCCGCCAGGCGAGCAGACCCACCAGCAGCATCGGCAACAGGATCGCGATGAGCGCGTCGGCGATGTGGACCTTGCGGTCGCGCACGATGCTGTCGCCGGCGACGAGATGGGTGATCGCGGTGGAGACCACTTCGACGCCGGGCATCAGGGAATCGAACGGTGTTGGGTAAAAATCACCACCGCCGGCGACCGAGGCCCCGATCACGACGATCCGGTTCTCGATCGCCGCGCGACTTAACGTGCCGTCGAAGATGCTCTGTGCGCTGACGGTGCGGATGGTCCGGCGCGGGCCGTAATAGGTGATCGGTAGCGCGAAGTCGGTATCGGTGGGCACCGCGCGGTCGCCGAGCATCAGATGGTCCGGCGCGATCGTCAGCGACTTGTCGAGCGCGCGCGCCGCGACCCGCAACGGAAAGGACAGCTCGACCTTGTCGCTGGTCCGAAATAGCATCGGCACCGAGAGCGGTGAGCCAGACTGGCCGGTCGCAACATTGACGACGCCGACCTCGGCATGATCGGCGAACGCCGGCAAGGGCAGCAGGAAGCGCTCGGCCTGCGGCAGGGCGGCGAGGGGGCCTTGGCCGCTGGTCTCCACGGTCTCGCTGGCGGACGGGAAGATCGCCGCGGCGGCAAGAACGATGGGACCGGTAGCCAGCGTATTTGCCAGCGTGGCGTCGCCGATCGCAGCGCTGCGGTCGACCAGCAGCAGGTCGATCGCGACGACCTTCGGCTTGAACTGCACGATGGTGTCGACGACGCGGGCGAGATCGGCGCGCGGCAGCGGGTAGCTGCCGCCGCGCTTCACGACGGTGTCGTCGATCGCTACGATGGTGATGAGATCGGGCGGAACCCGCACGCCACGGACCTGCGTCCGCCAGTCCGTCAGCGTCGCCTCGAGGCGGTCGAGAAAGCGCAGATGACCGTTGGCGTGCCCGGCATAGATGCCCGCGCCCCACAGTGCGGTGAGGACGAGTGCCACCAGGATCTGAACGCGTCGGCTACTCATGTGGTCGTGTTGCAATTTCTCTATCGTCCAAATGCTGTTGGCCGAGCCCAGCTGACTCGAACTTATTGGCCTGGCCCTATTGACCAAGTCTTGCCATCAATGCGTCGACGCGCGGCTGGCCCCATGTCTTGACCGTCAATGGGCCTGTCGCTTCCACGTCGACGCCTTGGCCGCGGCCCAATACCACGCCGCGCCCGCCGCTCCTGCGGCTCACGCCGACACGGCCGTCAGCCACGAAGACGGAGGTCTTGGCCTCCGCCACATCGACCGCCCATTTCGTGCCGCGCACCGCGGCGATCGCCTGCGGCGTCAGGACCTTGAAGGGATTGCCGCCGGGCTTCTTGGGCACCTCGACCAGCAGCGCTTTGCTGCTCAACTCCACGGAGTCTATATGTCCGTCGCGGTTAGCGTCCTTAAGTTCAAATCTGGCACCGCTTTCGGCAACGATCGTGATGCCGTTGTCGCAGCGCCAGGTCTGCGTACCGGCAGCAGACGGCGCCGCCGTGCAGCCCACATTGGCAGCAGGCTGTGCAATCGCATGTCCGATCAACAGAAACGACCCCGTCAGAGCGAAAAACCCTGCGCGCACGAACTCTCTCATGCCAGCCTCCGTTTGCGTGCTCGGCACAGTTCAAGGCGATCTTGATACGGTACCGTATCACACGCAGAGGCTGCTGAAAAGTGCCGGTTGCCGTAGCTATTTTCTCGCTGCGGCCTTTTCCAGTGCGGTGCAATCAACTTTCGGTCAGGGCACCGGCTCGCGCGCGCGGTCTGTGATGTGGCTGCTGATAACCGCGCTGCGGCTACGGACGAGAGGGGGCTGTGCGCACCAGCCTCGCGCAACGTTTCCCCGTTATCTTCCGGGTATTGAAGACCACGAAAACGACTTGGTTGGATGGCCTTAGAGATGCGGCCGGAGACGGTTGCCGGCAACGCTAAATCCCGCCGAGAATCATAGTTAACAGACGCGCTTAAGTCCGTAATTCTGCGGGCTTTTTTCTCGAAATGGGACACCCGAACGGGTTGCCCCACATCCGCCCGAACTTAATCCGCATTTAACTAAAAGTGGCCTTAATGACGCTCCGACCCTCTGCGAGATGCTGTTCCCGGATCGTGACCAGCGGCGCTTCGAAGGGGGACTGAGTGACACCGTTCTGGACGCAAGGCGAATGAGTACGAGTATCGCTGCGCAAGGCATCGCGGCACGAAAGTCCAAAGGATTCTCGAGCACTTCTTATCGGAAGCCTTCCCGGAAAATGACCACGCAAAACGTGCTTGGCGCCGCCGTAATCGGCTGCGTCGTGCTTGGCGCCGGCTGGACCATCTACAGCAACATCTTTGCCGCGAGCGTATATCCGACCGTTGGCAGCAACGGCTACGACGAGCCCGTGATCAAGCGGGCGCCCAGGGTCGCGTTGCGCGAGGCCGGGGAGGCCGTCAAGGACGCCTTTGCGCTCTTGCCCGACCGCTTGCAGGTCGCAGCGCCGATCTCGCGCGAGATGTTCAACGATCGCTTTGCCGCGGCTGCGACCCAAGGCGTGACATCGAATGCGGCCAGCGCCGCGCCCGCAACCAAGGTCGCCGAAGCCAAGGACGCGCCGAAGCCGAGCGTGATCGCGAGGGTCGCGGAAGTCCTGAAGCCGGGTCCGGCCAAGATCGCTGACGCTGCGAAGTCCAAGCGCGGCGCTGACGCGCCGGTGCAGCTTGCCTCGGCAGATCCGGCCGAGATCGTGCCGGCGCCTGAGGCGAAGCCAAAATCGATTGCCGATCGCGCAAAGGCTGCGGTGATGTCGATCACCGGACCGCGCCAGTCGATGGTGGAAAAGCTCTGGGGCAAGCGCGAGCCGTCCGGTGGGCTGCTCGCCTATGCCTCGGCCGACGCCAGCGTGACCGCGTCCATCGCGCCGAGGGAGCAGAACCCCATGCTCGGCGGTTCGGCGCCCTATGAGCGTGACACCGCGGTCTACGACATCTCCGCTAAAACCGTTTACTTGCCCGACGGCACCAAGCTCGAGGCGCATTCCGGCCTCGGCTCCAACCTCGACGACCCACGCTCCTCGCGCGTCCGCATGCGCGGCGTGACGCCGCCGCACATCTACACGCTGAAGCCGCGCGAGGCACTGTTTCACGGCGTGCCTGCGCTGCGCCTGACCCCGATTGGCGGTGAGAGTGCGATCTACGGCCGCGACGGCCTGCTCGCGCACACCTTCATGCTCGGGCCCAACGGCGATTCCAACGGCTGCGTGTCGTTCAAGGATTATTACGCGTTCCTCGACGCCTACCGCAACAAAGGCATCCGCAAGCTCGCGGTGCTGGCGCGGGTGGACTAACTTCCGTCAATTCGAGATCACGCAAAAGGGCCGCTTGCAGCGGCCCTTTTCTGTTTCGCTTCGCGAGGGCGTTTTAGCCCGGCCAGCACTGCCCGCCGCCGTCGATCCGCAGCACCTGACCGGAAACGAAGGCGCCCATGGGCCCTGCGAAGAATTCGACCACGCGCGCGACCTCGTCGACGGTAGCGATCCGGTCGAGCGTGCCGGTCTCGACCATTCTGTCGGGGTCGACTGCGCGCGTTCCGAGGAAGCGGCCGGTGCGGGTATCTCCGGGCGCGATGCAGTTGACGGCGACATCGTAGGGGCGGAGCTGGTCGGCCAGGCATCGCGTGTAGTGGGTCACACCGGCCTTCGACACCGCATAGATCGAGCCCTGGGTACGTCCCTTGAAAGCGGCGACCGAGCCAAGCGTGACGATGCGGCCGCGTCGGCGCTCCATCATGCCGCGCGCGACCGCCTGGCATGTCAGGATGGTGGAGAGCAGATTGCGCTCCAGCACCGCGCGCACATCGACCTCCTTGATATTCACCGCATCGTTCGGATCGGGCTTGCCGCCGCCGGCCGCGATATCGCCGCCGGCATTGTGCACGAGAATGTCGATCGGGCCGAGTGCCGCTTCGGTCTCCGCGATGACGCGTGCGATGTCCTCGCCCTTGGTGAGATCGCCGAGCACGCGCTGGCTGCGGACGCCGAATTCGCGGCCGATCTCGACGGCGACCGCGGTGAGGGTGGTGCCCTCGCCATACTCGGCCGGCCCGTTCTCACGCATGCCGTGGATGGCGACGTCAGCGCCAAGCGCGGCAAGCTTCTCTGCAAAAGCGCGGCCGAGCCCGCGTCCCGCGCCGGTCACCAGCGCAACTTTGCCTGCCAGAAGCTTGTTGGTGTCATGCGATGTCATGATCTTGTTCCTGTTGTGAATGTCAGTCTGCTGCGAGGTCGAGGCCGATCGCCAACGCCTGCACGAGGCACATCGGTGCGACAAGCGTACGCAGCGCGGGCTCAGGCATATCCTGGATCTCGAACACGACGCTCGCGCCCTCGACGATCGGGCTCAAAAGGCTGTCGGTGATGGAAATCGTGGGCACGCCCCGCGCGACGAGTTCAGGAAACAACCGCGCCGTATCCGGATAGTAATTTCGGAAGCTGATCGCGACCAGCGCGTCGTCTGATGTCGCCGCGTGCGACTGCTCGTGGATGCTGCCGCCAAGACCGTCGAGCAGGACGACGCGCCGTCCGAGCTTGCGCAGCACGTAGGCGAGGTGGATCGCAACCGGAAACGAGCCGCCCAGGCCGAGCAGATAGATGTCACGTGCCTTGGCAAGGATCGCGGTTGCGGCGTCGAGTTCGCGCGCATGGACGGATTGGCTGAGCGCGACCAGCGATGATTGCGCTTCGGACACGAAGCGCGACAATACCGCGGCCGGCTGGCGGCCGAGCACTGACTTCTCCTGGCTCTTCATGCGCGCGAGGCGCGCCTTGTAGCTTGGCGCGACGCCGGCAACGAGGCGTGAGCGGAACACCTGCTGCATCTCGGTGAAGCCGCCGAACCCGAGCGCATGCGCGAACCGAACGATCGCCGACGGCGGCACCCCTGAGCGCTGCGCCACCTCCGCCACGGTGCCGAGCGCGACATCGGTCGGGTGATCGAGCACGAACTCCGCGATCTGCTGCAGCCGGCCGGACAGCGCCCGGTGCCGCTGCGCAATCGCGCCGCGCAGTTCGTCATAACTCATGGCGCCAGCCGCCTTGTTCATCGAGTCGGATCTCCGGATCAGTCGCTTGTTTAACGGCATTTCATCGTTTGGATCAAATATTCTACTTTACATAACGGATGGAATGAATATTCTAATCTCACAAAAAAGCAAAAGACTTCGAAAACGGGAGGACACGATGAGAGGGCGTCAGATCTCACGGCGAAGCGTTCTGAAGGGCAGCTTGATGGCGAGTGTCATCGGCGGCACCGGCAGCTTCTTTGGGCCGTGGCGGCAGAATCATGCCTGGGCGCAAGGCGCGAAACCGATCAAGCTTGGCCTGACCTGCGATGCCAGCGGTCAATACGGCAACAGCGGCCAGGATGATTTCCGCGGCATCAAAATGGCGATCGACGAGATCAACGCCAAAGGTGGCGTACTCGGGCGCCAGGTCACGTTCATCACCGCGGACACCGAGACGACGCCAGCCACCGGCAGCCGCGTCGCCGAACGCTTCATCACCCGCGAGGACTGCACCATCCTGATCGGCGCGCTGCATTCGGGCGTCGCCAACGCCATCACGCAGGTCGCCAGCAAATACGGTGTGATCTACATGAACACCAATTCCTCGGCGCCGAGCGAAGCCGGGGAGAACTGCTCACGCGTGAAATTCGTCTGGGACGGCAACGGCACCAATTTTTCCAAGGCGTCGGTCAAGAATGCGGTGGACTCCATCGGCAAGAACTGGATGCTGCTGACCAACGACTATGTCTGGGGTCACACGACGTCTGCCGCGACAAGAACGCAGGTCGAGAGCGCTGGTGGCAAGATCCTCGACAATCTGCTGGTGCCGCAGAACACGCGCGACTTCACCGCCTATCTGCTGAAGATCCAGCAGGCCAAGCCCGACGTTGTGGCGACCGCGGTTGGCGGCGACGACATCAAGGCATTGCGCGAGCAGGTGGCGCAGCTCAAGCTCGACGGCAAGCCGGCCTGGATCAACAACCAGCAGGATTGGCCCGACGTGTGGGGTGCGCCCGACAGCCTGTTCGGCGTGTTCGGCACGACCTGGTATCACAAGCTGCCGCTGCCCGGCGTCGCCGAATTCGTCAAGAAGTGGCAGGCCGCCAACAAGGACGGCCCGATCCCGGTGCCAGGCAATGTCTCCTACAACGGCTACATGTCCACGCGCGAGCTGCTCCGCGCGATCGAGCGGGCTGGGTCGACCAACAACGTCAAGATCATCAAGGAGCTTGAGAACCTGAAGGTCTCGGCGACCGACCGCATGCAGCATTTCGACGCCTACATGGATCCGATGACGCACCAGATGCAGCAGACGATCTACCTGGCGCGACGCAACGCCAAGCCGGCCGACAATACCGATCTGTTCGAGATCATCAGCTGGACAGAGCCGAAATCCGCCGCTGACGATGCGGCGGCCGGCAAGTGCAAGCTCACGCCCTACGAGCAGGTGCCGACCGTCGACTCCTGAAGACGGCGCGTCACGTCGCAGAACGAGCGGCGCGCATCTCGCGCGCCGCGCACCGGGACCATCAGCGTCCCGGGTGACACATGCCAGTTGCGAGAGCCAAAAACCTTGTTCGACCTTCTTCCGCATCTCCTCAACGGCCTGACGCTCGGCCTGTTGTTCGCGCTGATCGCACTCGGCTTCATGCTCATCGTCGGGCTGATGGAGCAGATCAACCTCGCGCACGGATCCCTGTTCGCGCTCGGGGCTTATGTCGCCATGCAACTCACGGGGCCGCGCCCGCCATTGCCGACGGAACTTGCGAAACCGTGGCTCGCGCTGCCGCTCGGCTGGCGCTATGCCGCCACGTTGATCATCGCGCCCGTGATCGTGAGTCTGGTCGGCATGCTGATCGAGCTCTGCATGCGGCGGACTTACGGCAAGGATCCGCTGTACGGGCTCCTCTTGACCTTCGGCGCCGCGATGGTGATCGAGGAGATGATCCGCCTGGTCTGGGGCACGCGCGACTACGTGCTGCAGGTGCCGTCCGCCATCAATGGCGGCTTCCTGTTCGGCGACCTGATCTGGTCGACCTATCGCTTCTACGCAGCGGGTATCGCCGCCGGGGTTATCGGCCTGGTCTGGCTGTTGATCGAAAAGACCTCGTTCGGCGCGACGGTCAAGGCCGGCGCTCATGACAGCGAGATCGTTCGCGCGCTCGGGATCAACCTGTCCCGATTGCGGCTCGTGGTGTTCGTGTTCGGCACGATGCTGGCCGCGATCGCGGGCATCATCGTCGCACCGATCTGGGGCATTCGCCCGCATATGGGCGTCGATGCCGTCATTCCTGCGTTCCTGGTGATCGTGCTCGGTGGCGTCGGTAGTTTTTGGGGTGCGGTCGTGGCGGGTCTTTTGGTCGGACTGTGTGTCGGCCTCGCCGGTGCCTACGCGTCCGAATGGTCGCTGTTGTCGATGTACATCTTGCTCGTTGCCGTCGTGACGTTCCGCGCGCGCGGCTTGTGGGGCAAGAAGAGCGTGCTCGAAGCCTAAAGGAATGATTGTGGAATCAAAATCTTCACCGGACGCCGCGCGCCTCGTGACGCCGACGATGCTGGTGCTCTGGCTCGTGCTTGCAACAGTGCCGCTCTGGATCACGCGGATCGGGCTCTATCCCTACCTCGGCATCGAAATCCTGATCTGGTCGCTCTACGCGCTCGCGTTCAACCTGGTGCTGGGCACCGCCGGACTTCCGTCGTTCGGTCATGGCGCCTATTTCGGCATCGGCGCTTATGCGTTCGGTCTCTGCCAGCTCGAAATCGTTGCAAATCTCTGGATATGTCTGATGGCCGCGGCCGCGGTCGCGGGCCTCGCCGGCGTGCTGGTGGCGCTGTTCATCTCGCACAGGCGCGGCATCTATTATGCCTTCATGACGATTGCCTTCGGCCAGATCTTCTGGACACTGGCGATCAAATCGCACCGGGTCACCGGCGGCGAAGACGGCCTACTCAAGATCAAACGGTTGCCAGCCGATTTCGGGCTGGTGTCTTTCGATCTCACCGACAATGTCGCGTTCTACTATTTCGTGCTCGCCGTCTTTGCGGTCGGCACCGCTGCATTGTGGCGGCTGGTGCACTCTCCCTATGGCCGCGTGGTCGCTGCGATCAGGCAGAGCGAAGTTCGTGCAAGCCATCTCGGCTATAATGTTTGGCTCTACAAGGTCGCGGTCTTTGCGCTGTCGGCCGCCGTATCGGGCTTTGCCGGCGGATTGTTCGCTATGGCTCAGCTCGCCGCATTCCCTGACGTCATGAGCCTGCATCAATCCGGCTACGTCGTGATGATGACGCTCGTCGGCGGTGGGCTTGTCAGCTTCTGGGGCCCGGTGATCGGCGTGTTTCTCTTCCTCACCGCCCGCGACGTGATCGGCGCGCTGACCAATGCCTGGATGCTCTATTTTGGTCTGCTTTTCATCGCGATCGTGCTGTTCCGCCCCGAAGGCATTGCCGGCGCGATCTCCGCTGCCGTGCAGCAGCACTCTCTCGGCGCCTTACGGCAGCGCGGTACCTCGGCGATGCGGCTGCTGTTCGGGAGCGGGCGATGAACATGATCGAAGCCGCGGCCGTTCATGTCCGCTTCGGCGATCGCGTCGTGCTGGAGAGCGTCGATCTCGCGGTCGCGGAGGGCGAGTTTCACGGTGTGATGGGTCCGAACGGCGCCGGCAAGACCACATTCTTCAATGTCCTCACCGGCCGAGTGAAGCCGAACCGGGGCCGAGTCCTGCTCGGCGGCGAGGATGTCACGGGCCTCAGCCCGCACCGCATCGCCGCCAAGGGCATCGCCCGCTCATTTCAGATCATGACGCTGTTCGACGAGTTCTCCGCGCGTGACAACGTCATGATGGGATTGCCCGAGTTTCGCGCCCGTGGCCACGACGTCGCGCGCGCAGCGGCAGGCGACAGCCGGTTTGCGGCGAAGTCTACCGAAGCGCTCGCAGCGGTCGGGCTTGCCGACAAGGGCGGCATCCGAGCGAAGGACCTGTCCTATGGCGACCGGCGCGCGCTGGAGATCGCGGTCGCCCTGGCGCAGGCGCCCCGCGTGCTGTGCCTGGACGAGCCGACCTCCGGTCTCGGCTCCGATGGGGTGCAACGGCTCGCAACCCTGATTGCTCGCCTGAAGGGGCGGCTGACCATCGTCGCCATCGAGCACGATATGGAGTTCCTGTTCTCGTTGGCTGACCGCATCTCGGTCATCCATTGGGGCCAGGTGGTGGCGCGCGGAACGCCACACGAACTGCAGCAGAACGAATGGGTGCGGCGCTCCAATCTCGGGAAGTTCGCATGATCCTCGAAGTGGACGCGGTCGATACCTTCTACGGCGAGACCCAGGCGCTGTTCGGCGCCTCGCTCGCGATCGAGCACGCCAAGGTATTTGCGCTGCTCGGCCCCAACGGCGCCGGCAAGACGACAATGCTCCGCTCGATTCTCGGGCTGACGCGTCCACGCCGCGGCTCCGTTTGTTTCGACGGTCACGATGTCACGCGCGATCCAACCCACGAGATTGCGCGCGCCGGCATCGCCTGGGTGCCCGACGACCGCCGGCTGTGCCCGACATTGACGGTCGCACGCAACCTGTCGATCGCGCAAAAGCGCACACGCTTTCGCCACTGGAGCCTCAGGGAGGCCGCTGCGATCTTCTCACCGCTCGAATATCTCATGGAGCGCGACTGCGAAAACCTGTCGGGCGGCGAAATGCAGATGGTGGCGATCGCCCGCGCGCTGGTCGGCTCGCCGGGACTGGTGCTGTTCGACGAGCCGAGCCAGGGATTGGCGCCGAAAATCGTCGGCGACGTGCTTGCGACGATCCTGCGCATGAAGGACGAGGGTATTGCCTCGCTGGTCGTGGAGCAGAACGCCGAGATCGCGCTCTCGGTCGCGGACCATGCCGCGGTGATCGATCGCGGCCGGATCGTCTGGACCGGGGAGGCCGCGGCCTTGCGCGATGATCGCGGGCTTCGTCAGCGCCTGCTGGGAGTACAATAAGTGGCCGCACCGCTGCTCGTTCTCGACGACGTTCGCAAGATCTATACAAGGGGCCGCGTGATCCGCCGACCGACATTTACGCTACAGGCAAGCCTGTCGCTGGACGAACCTGACATCATCGGTGTCGTCGGCCCGAATGGGGCCGGCAAGACGACTTTGTTCGAGATGATGACGGGCTCGAATGCGCCGACCTCGGGGCGCGTGCTGGTCGCGGGCACCGATATCCATGGCGTCAAATATCGTGAGCGCGACCGGCTCGCGATCCACTATCACCAATCGTATCAGGTCAGGCGCTTTCGCAAGCGCATTCCGTCCGCCTTCCTGGGGCCGTCGCCGACCCCGACGCCGCTGGTGCACCTGTTCGACGAACCGCAGTTCAACCTGCAGGACGGTTATATCGGCTTTATGCTCGATTTCTTCCGCAAGCTGCGCGACGAGGGCCGGCTGGTCGTGCTCTGCATGCACCCGACGGCCGCCTGGCACCTCGAGATCCTCGCCGAGATCGCCGGACGATTCCTGTTCGTGGCCGGCGGCGGCGTAACACCCATGGCGAATTTCGGCGCGCTCGTCGCAGATCCGCGCTGTCGCGCTTATCTCGGGCCGGAAATGACAAGGGCGGCGGACGCGATTTGTCGCGGTGCCATTCACAGCTCGACCTAAAAGGAGAATCCATTGGCCTATTCGAACACGCAGCTTTTCATTGGCGGCAAATGGCGACCGGCCCATTCGGGCAAGGTGATCGAGGTGCGCAATCCCGCGACCGAAGAGGTGATCGGCACCGTCGCCCATGCCGGACGGTCCGACCTCGACGAGGCACTCGCCGCAGCCAGCGCCGGCTTCAGGATCTGGCGAAACATTGCCCCCTTCGAGCGTTGCCGCATCATGCGCAAGGCCGCCGCGATCATGCGCGAGCGCAATGACGAGATCGCGCCGCTGCTCACGATGGAGCAGGGCAAGACTCTCGGCGAGGCCAAAATGGAGGCGATGGCCGCCGCCGATGTGATCGAGTGGTTTGCGGAAGAAGCCAAGCGCGCCTATGGCCGGCTGATCCCCGCACGGGGGCCGGGCATCTACCAGCTCGCGATCAAGGAGCCGGTCGGCCCGGTCGCGGCGTTCACGCCCTGGAATTTTCCGATCAATCAGGTCGTGCGCAAGCTCTCCGCCGCACTCGGCGCCGGCTGCTCGATCATCGTCAAGGCCCCGGAGGAGACGCCGGCCTCGCCCGCACAACTGATCCGTGCATTTGCGGATGCCGGCGTGCCCGATGGCGTCATCAACCTGGTCTACGGCGTTCCTGCCGAGATCTCCGAATATCTCATTCCGCATCCGGTGATCCGCAAGATCTCGTTCACGGGCTCGACCCATGTCGGCAAGCAGCTCAATGCGCTCGCCGGCTTGCACATGAAGCGCGCCACCATGGAGCTCGGCGGTCATGCGCCGGCGATCGTTTTCAAGGACGCCGACGTCGCATCGGCGGCCAAGATTCTGGCGGCAGCAAAATATCGCAATGCCGGTCAGGTTTGCATCTCGCCGACGCGGATGCTGGTGCAGGATGACGTGTTCCGTGAATTCGTCGACACCTTTGTCGACAGCGCCAAGACATTCAAGGTCGGCAACGGCCTCGATCCCGACTCCAAAATGGGTTCGCTCGCCAACCCACGCCGCGTCACCGCCATCGAAGGTATGGTGCAGGATGCCGTCGGCAAAGGCGCAAAGCTCGAGACCGGCGGCAAACGCGTCGGCAACAAGGGGCATTTCTTCGAGCCGACCGTGGTGAGCGACGTGCCGAAAGATGCGCGCGCCATGAACGAGGAGCCGTTCGGCCCGCTCGCGCTGATTTCGCGCTTCTCATCCTTCGACGAGGTGGTCGAGGAGGCCAACCGGCTGCCTTTTGGGCTGGCGTCCTACGCCTTCACCAGCTCGGCCAAGACGGCGGCCGCGATCGGTTCGGCGATCGAAGCCGGCATGATGTCGATCAACAGTTTTGGTCTCGCGCTGCCCGAAGTGCCGTTCGGCGGCATCAAGGATTCCGGCTACGGCTCGGAAGGCGGCACGGAGGCGATGGAGGGCTATTTCAACACCAAGTTCATCAGTCAGACCGGCGTGTGAACGCTGGACGATGCACGATCAGCGTTTGACGAAGACCAGGCCGCAGGCGCGTGCCTCGTTGCGCTTGCCGGTGCCGCGGGTGCGATCGAACTGCGCATCCACCGTAAAGGCGTAGGGCGAGCCGGGCGCGAGGTTGTTGAGAGTGTAGGTGCTCGCCCCCGTCGTGCCGCGCGCGCTCAAAGTCGTCTTGCCGTCCGCGGGGATCTGGCCATCGATCTCCAGGCGGTTGACGGCGCCTCTGGGCGTCGGCATGAAAGACGCCGTTCGCAACCGTGGCAGACAGGGCCCGGGTGAAGCCCTGCGCCTTGCCGGTAGGCGGGCAGTTCAACGTCACGTCCCAATTGCCGTCGAAGTCCTTCGCGGTACGGGCGTTGCCGCTTGCCGGCGCGAGCGCCACCTTCTGCTTCAGACCTTCAATTCGGGCCTTGGCAAGCGTGGCGAAGATGCAATTCGGGAATCTCGTGATATGGTCCTCGTAGGCGCCAAGCGTGCCGATGCCGTCCGCGGCCTTCCAGTGCGCTTCTGCTGCCGCGCAGGGATCAGCCCGGGGTGCGGCTTGCGGCGCCGCCGGCGGTATCGTGACCGACACCGGCCCGTTCAGGTAGAACTTGCCGATGATCGACAGCGACAGCTCCGGGAGCTGGGTCTTGCCGCTGGAATCGTAGACGTCGCTGCTGATGTCGCGAAAGACCTCGCCGATCTCCTGGGGCTCCTCGATGTGCTTCAGGAACGCCGTCGTATAGGGGCTGTTGCGGCCGCTGCCGTCGGCCGCGGTCTGCCCGGACTGGGTCGAGAACGATACGATCGTGCCGCGTGGTGCTTCGACTTTCGACAAGCCCCGCCCGATCGAGGCAGCGCGCGTCATGCCGGCGGAGCGTTTCAAGGTTTCGGCCAGCGGATTGTCGCGGCAGGAATCGAGGATGAGGATGCGCAGGTTCTTGGCCTGCTGCAGATCGTTCACGATATCGTCGACCCGCACGAAGCGCTTCAGATCCGCTTCGTCGCTCAGCACGGCGTCGACAGGCATCAGATAGTTCACGCCGTTGTACTGCATCGCATGGCCGCTGTAGTAGAACATGGCGACGTCGGCTTTGCTCGCGGCGCGCGCGAAGCGGATGGTCAGGTCCTGCATGTCGGCCTGGCGCAGGTCAGTGCCCTGGAGCACTTCGAAGCCGCTGCGCTTGAGCGAGGCGGCGACGTCTTCGGCATCGTGAGACGGATTGGGAAGCTTCGCCGTACTGGCATAGGCGCCGTTGCCGATCACCAGCGCGACCCGCGTTTCCGCCGATGCCGGCGCGACGGAAAGCCAGCAGGCGAGGAGGGCGAGGCAAAGTCCGGCCGGGCAAAACCTGGAAAGAGCACGCATGAATGCCTTCCAATGAAATGTCGAAAAATATCCCTCCAGATTAGCGCATGCCGCGCCGACATCAATGCCCTGCCAGAGAAAACGCTCGGATTTCCCGGCCGTGACATCCTGTCACGCCGGGCTCGCCGCCATCGTCTTGCGCACGGCCATTTCGGTCGCAATCGCGTCCCGCACGGCCGGTCGGGCCTGCATGCGCGCGAGATAGGCCGACAACGATGGCCATTGCGCGATGTCGACGCCTGCCGGACGAAGCAGCAGCAAAGCCCAGGTGAGGTGGGCATCCGCGACGGTGAAGCTGTTGCCGACGAGGAATTCGCGGCCCGCCAGATGCGTGGCAGGCATCGACAATGTCTGCGCGATCCTTGCACGCGGCTTGGCGAGCGAGGAGTCGTCCTTGTACCAGAAGGTTGGAAACAGGAACGCCTTGTGGATCTCCGCCCCGACGAAGCTGAGCCATTCCTGGAGCCGATAGCGGTCGGGATCTCCGAACGCGGGTGCAAGGCCTGTCTCGGGCTTCAAATCGGCGATGTATTGCAGCACCGCCGCGCTTTCGGTCAGCCGTTCGCCATTCTCCAGCACCAGGACCGGCACCGCGCCCTTCGGCGAAACGCCGAAGAAATCGCTGCCGTCGTCCACGACCTGCTTGGTCTGGAGATGGACCGGATGATAGCGGGCCTCGAGGCCCGCTTCCATCAGCGCGATGCGGCTCGCAAGCGAGCAGGCCATCGGAGAGAAATAGAGTTGCAGCATCGCCTACGCTCCTTCAGGTCAGCGCCTCGGTTTGCGCAATGATCGCAAACCGGTCCGACAATTCGGCCAAGGCGACTGCGTGGATGGTCCTTGCGGAGAGCGCTCCGCCGCGGCCGTCGGGAAGATCGCGTGTTGCACAGGCATCGGCTGCGATCGTCGTGCGCAGGCCGAGGTCGAGCGCGGCGCGGGCGGTCGAACTGATGCACATATGGGTCATGAAACCGGCCAACACGATGTTCGTGCGTCCGGTTGCGGCCAGCCGGACCTGAAGGTCGGTGCCGGCAAAAGCATTCGGCAGCGCCTTTTCGATCACGGCTTCGCTGGCGAGCGGCGCCACGTTCCTGACGATCGCGCCGCGCGCGGCCTCGCGGTCGAACAGGCTGCCGGCACGTCCCTTGTGCGCGATATGGAAGATCGCAGCGCCGCTCGCCCTCGCCCGGGCGAGCAGGCGCGCGGCGGCGGCGATCGCGGGCTCCGCATCCGGCAAGGCAAGCGGGCCGGCGCAATATTCATTCTGGATGTCGATCAGCACGAGGCAGGAATCGGCGAGCCTGGGCGGAATGAGATCTGCGCCGGACAATTCAAGCAGGGTTTTAGGAGCGGTCATGAGGGTCGGGCTTTCCTGGCGGTATCGGATGGCGCGACAGTAGCGCGGCGGCGGCCTGCTAATGTGCAGGACTATTGCAGCATATGGCTGCAAATTTGCAGGAGCTGGTCGTGCCTGATAGGTTCATCGCCATGAACTGGGACGATCTGCGCATCATCGCCGCGGTCAGGGACGAGGGCACCTATGCCGGCGCAAGCGCACGGCTGCGCATCGACGAGACCACCGTCGGCCGCAGGCTTGCACGCATCCAGCGCGATCTCGGCGTGCCGCTGTTCGATGCGGTGGACGGCCAGCGTCGGCCGACGCGGAGTTGCGAGGCGGTGCTGGCGCATGTCGAGGCGATGGCCGCACATGCCGCCGAAATCGGTCGCGTCGGCGAGAGTCTGGCGGGCCCGGTGGGACGCCTGCGTATCGCCTCCACCAACACGGTCGCCGAGGAGGTTCTGTCGCCGCGCGCGAGCGACTTCCTGCGCGCCAATCCCGGCCTGACGCTGCAATTCCTCACCTCGAGCGAGAACGTCAAGTTCTCGCGCTGGGAAGCCGATCTCGCTATCCGTCTGCGCAAGCCCGACAAGGGCGACTTCGCGATCTCCAGGCTCGGTGACGTCAAGCTCTATTATTTCGAGCCTGTTGCGACAGAGGGCGAGCCGGTGCTGTGCGCCTATCCGGACGAACTCGGTGCCATTCCCGAGATGCAATTCCTGCGCATGAAGCAAGCCCACGCGCGCTGCGTCACCGACAACGTTCGCGTCATCCGTAACCTGATCCGCGCGCATCAGGCCGCCGGCGTGTTGCCGGAGCATGTCTGCGCGGATTTGCTCGGCGATCGCCGCCTGCGCGCCACACTGCTGCCTGGGCGCCGCGACGTCTGGTTGCTGGTGCAGAACCATCTCAAGCGAGATCCGGCGACGCGGCTCACCATCGAATGGATCCGCCGTTGCTTCAGCGATCTCGCGCGCGGCTGATTGCGGGCGTGAACGCGATCCGCGCGCGGTGCGACCAAGTAATGGGATTGCGCGCGCGCGAAGGTTGCGTAATCTCGCGAAGATCACGGGCTTGATCAGGGCAGGCGCATGACCACTCTTCAGGAAACCATCCACCCGCAGGCCAAGGTGCGGGAATGGAAGGCGATCGTCATCCTGATCCTCCTGATCCCGGTGCTGTGGTCGCCGCCGTTCCTGTTTCGCATCTTCCTGTTCCAGCCGTTCAACATCCCGTCCGGCTCGATGACGCCGACGCTGGTCGTCGGCGACTACGTCTTTGCCGCAAAATATGCCTATGGCTATGACCGCTATTCCTTTCCGTTCGCGCCGTCATGGATCTCTGGGCGTTTCCGGGCCGCCGAGCCCGAGCATGGCGACGTCGTCGTGTTCCGGACGCCAAAGGACACCTCGGTCGACTATGTCAAGCGCGTGGTCGGGCTGCCCGGTGATCGCATCCAGATGCGGCAGGGCCAGCTCATCCTCAACGATCGCCCGGTGACGCGCGTTGCCCTGAAGGCGGTGGTTGCCGGCTCCACTTGCGGCGCGGATGACGCTGCGAAGGCCAAGCGCTGGCGCGAGACGCTGCCGAACGGCGCGTCCTACGTCACGCAGGACTGCGTCGACAACGGCTACTACGACAACACCGACGTCTACACCGTGCCGCCGGGCCATTTCTTCGTGCTCGGCGACAATCGCGACAACTCGAGCGACAGCCGCGTGATGTCGTCGATCGGATTCGTGCCGATGGACAATCTGGTCGGCAAGGTGACGCGGATATTCTGGTCGCTCGACCAGCACGGCGAGCCGCACATGGAGCGGCTGGGGAAGGTGTGGTGAGGCCGTCCCGTCATTCCGGAGGCAGTGCGCGGCGCCTGCATGACGCGAGTTCGTAGCCTGTATGGAGCGGTAGCTTAATCCAGGAGAACTGCTCGCGCCGGATACGGTGCCCCGGATTTCGCTTCCGCTCCATCCCGGGCTACGGGCGGTGATCGTTGGGGGCGCGAAGCGATCCAAAAACAAAAACCCCGGCATCGCTGCCGGGGTTTCGCATTTTGTCGTTTGCCGGAATGGCTGGATCAGAAATCCATGCCGCCCATGCCGCCGCCCGGAGGCATCGCCGGACCGGCGCCGCCCTTCTTGGGCAGCTCGGCGACCATGGCTTCCGTGGTGATCAAGAGAGCCGCAACCGAGGCCGCGTTCTGGATCGCCGCGCGAACCACCTTGGTCGGGTCGATGATGCCCTTCTTGACGAGATCGCCGTATTCGCCGGTCTGCGAGTCGAAGCCGTAAGCGTATGACTTGTTCTCGAGGATCTTGCCGACGATCACGGAGCCGTCTTCACCGGCGTTGATCGCGATCTGCCGAGCCGGCGCGGAGAGCGCCTTGCGCACGATCTCGACGCCGGTCTTCTGGTCGTCGTTCTTGGTGCGCAGGCCCTTGAGCTGCTCGGAGGCACGGAGCAGGGCGACGCCGCCGCCCGGGACGATGCCTTCCTCGACCGCGGCGCGGGTCGCATGCATCGCGTCATCGACGCGATCCTTGCGCTCCTTCACCTCGACCTCGGTCGCGCCGCCGACGCGGATCACCGCGACGCCGCCCGCGAGCTTGGCAAGACGCTCCTGGAGCTTCTCGCGGTCGTAGTCCGAGGTGGTTTCCTCGATCTGCGCCTTGATCTGGGACACGCGCGCCTCGATGTCGGCCTTCTTGCCGGCGCCATTGACGATCGTGGTGTTCTCCTTGTCGATCATCACCTTCTTGGCGCGACCGAGCATGGCGAGCGTGACGTTCTCCATCTTGATGCCGAGATCTTCAGAGATCGCCTGACCACCGGTCAGAACCGCGATGTCCTGCAGCATGGCCTTGCGGCGATCGCCGAAGCCCGGAGCCTTGACGGCCGCGACCTTCAGACCACCGCGCAGACGGTTCACGACAAGCGTGGCCAAAGCCTCGCCTTCGACGTCTTCGGCGACGATGACCAGCGGCTTGCCGGTCTGCACCACGGCTTCGAGCAGCGGCAGCAGTTCGTTCAGGTTGGAGAGCTTCTTCTCGTTGATCAGGATGTAGGCGTCGTCGAATTCAACGCGCATCTTGTCGGCGTTGGTGACGAAGTAGGGCGAGATGTAGCCACGGTCGAACTGCATGCCTTCGACGACGTCGAGTTCGGTCTCGAGCGACTTGGCTTCCTCGACCGTGATGACGCCCTCGTTGCCGACCTTCTTCATGGCGTCGGAGAGGAACTTGCCGATTTCGGCGTCGCCGTTGGCGGAGATGGTGCCGACCTGGGCGATTTCCTCGTTCGAGGTGACCTTCTTGGAGTTCTTGACGAGGTCGGCGACCACGGCTTCCACCGCCATGTCGATACCGCGCTTGAGGTCCATCGGGTTCATGCCGGCGGCAACCGACTTGGCGCCTTCGCGCACGATCGCCTGGGCCAGCACGGTGGCGGTGGTGGTGCCGTCGCCGGCCGCGTCAGCGGACTTGGAGGCGACTTCGCGCACCATTTGCGCGCCCATGTTCTCGAACTTGTCGTCGAGCTCGATCTCCTTGGCGACGGTGACGCCGTCCTTGGTGATGCGGGGAGCGCCGAACGACTTGTCGAGCACGACGTTGCGGCCCTTGGGGCCGAGAGTGACCTTCACCGCGTTGGCGAGGATGTCGACGCCGCGAAGCATCTTGTCGCGTGCATCGACGCCGAATTTGACTTCTTTAGCTGCCATCTGAATTTTTCCTTGAGAGGTTTAGCTGGGGGAGAGAGGGGCTCTTAGGCCGCCTTCTTCTTGGAAGCGGGGACGTCGAGGACGCCCATGATGTCGCTTTCCTTCATGATCAGCAGATCGACGTTGTCGATCTTGACCTCAGTGCCAGACCACTTGCCGAACAGCACGCGGTCGCCGACCTTCAGGTCGATCGGGATCAGCTTGCCTGCTTCGTCGCGGCCACCCGGGCCCACGGCGACGATCTCGCCCTGCGAGGGCTTTTCCTTGGCCGTGTCGGGAATGATGATGCCGCCAGCGGTCTTCTCTTCTGCGTCGATGCGCTTGACCACGACGCGGTCGTGAAGCGGACGGAATTTCATGCAGTTCTCCTAAGCTTTTGCACAAGTTGGGAATTTTGGGTTGTTAGCAGTCTGCGCCCGCGAGTGCTAGCACAGGCACAGCTGAGATAAGGCAGGATTTTGGCGGGAGCAAGGGCTTGTAGCAGAAAAATAGCACTCGGAAGCGCCGCCTGCCAAAATCTCTTTCCATCGTTAATCGCGCTCCGCGCCCGTATTAGCACGGAGCCGCATCTGCTGCTAACGCATTGAATTTCAACAGCTTGTTAAACTTTTGGGCTTGAGATGGATTGTCAGTTTGCGTCACATTTCACTCATGTGAGCGCATCTCCACCGGGTGGCTCGTAGGGCGTACCGGAAAGCCACCCCTTGAATATGCGCTCCTGCAAAGGAGGTTGGCATGGTCTCGCGAGTTGGGGTTGTTTCCGACGACTTCCGGAAACAGGTGCTGGGTTACGGGCTGACGACAGCCGAAATTCTCTACCGGATGCCGGATCATCGCTCGCTGCTCCAAACCTATGTCTGGCAGAACTACGACATGTTTCCGAAATTTCCCGCGCTGACGGATTTCCTGGCGTTCTGGCAGAAGAAGCTCGACGGTCCGCTATTCTCGGTCACGGTCGCGCATTCCAAGCTGATCAAGCCAGCCGAGCTGCGCGCGGTGGACGGCGTGTTCCGGCTGCATTGAAGGCGAGCGTGGCTGTAGGGTGGGTTACGCTGACGCTAACCCATCCTACGATTTCGCATTCCGTGCTAACCTCTCCCCTATAACAACAGGGGAGACCGCCATGGCCAAGAAAGCAAAATCGCGTAGCGCATCGCAGGCGGCGGTGAAGAAGCGAAGCGGGGCCAAACCCGCCGCACGATCGACGGCCCGCCAGGCGGTGAAGGCGAAAGCTCGCGCGACTCCGGCCAAGTCATCCATCAAGAAACCGGCGCGGCCCAAGCAGCGCATCGCGATCAGCCATCACCGTGAGGAAGACTTCAAGGCCGACGGTCTGCGCACCTACGCGAAGTATCGCGATCTCGGCATCGCCGCTGCGAGCCACGGGCTGGCGCAAGCGCACGTGATCCGGCTGCAAGGCCCCTGCAATCCGGACGAGGTGTCGAAGCTGCACTTCCACGACGTCGAATTCCAGATGGTCTACGTGCTCAAGGGCTGGGTGAAGACCTATATGGACGGAGAGGGCGAGACGCTGATGAAAGAAGGCAGCGCCTGGACCCAGCCGCCGAAGATCAAGCACATGATCCTGGACTATTCGGACGACGTCGAGCTGCTGGAGGTGATCCTGCCGGCGGAGTTCAGGACGGTGGAGTTGAAGGCGTAGGTGAAGCGGAGATCAGCCATCACCGTTACAATAGCGTTTCCACATCGCGCGATAGGCATCGTCCACCGCTTGCGCGTATGAGACGGGGTTGCCGGCGGCGGCAGCCCTGATCTGTCCGGGCAGTTCGCGGCGCAACTTATCGAGGTCGCCGATCTGCGCCCCACGGCTCGCTGCGATCTCGACATAGGCCTCATCGCTTTCCGCGACCCAGTCCGGCAGGCCCAGCGCGGCGAGGATGGAGCCGGCAGCACGGCTCGGCAGACTGTGACCGAGCTTCGCCACTACCGGCACGCCCATCTGCAAGGCTTCCCACGTGCTGACGCCGCCATTCTGCGGGAATGGGTCGAGGCCAATATCGACGCGATTGAACGCTGCCAGATGTTCGTCTCGCGACGTGGCTCCGAGCAGGTCGACGCGTTCGGACGGCAACCGGCAAGCTGCAAACCGCGCCAGCAGATTGTCGCGGACCAGCTGAGCGTCCAGCGCAGTATCCTTGATCAGCAGTCGCGAACCCGGCACCCGCGCGAGAATCCTGGACCAGACGTCCACCGCCTCGTTCGAAATCTTGCTGATGCGGTTAAAGACACCGAATGTGATGAAGCCGTTCGCAATCGCCGGCGTCGGCGCCCGCGCAATCCCGGCCGGCAGTGGCGCCAGCGTCACAAAGCACGGCAAGTCAACGATGGTCTCCGCAAACAGATGCCGAACCGCGACAGGAATCGCGACCGGGTCCGAGAGCAGATAATCGATCGTCGGCAGCCCGGTGCCGGTGCCGTGGCCCCAGCCATGCACCTGAACTGGTGCCGGCTTGCGCGCAAACACACCGAGGCGGTTTCCGCTGGTATGGCCGGACAGATCGATCAGGATATCGACACCATCGGCGCGGATCTGGGCGGCGAGGCGATCGTCGGACCATTGCGAGGCGTCGCGCCAGCGATCGGCGATCCCCTGAAATTCGCGGGTCGTCGCATCCGTTTTCGATGAACAAGCGTAGCACACGATCTCGAACTGTGCCCGATCATGGTGCTGCAGGACCGGCTTGAAAATGAACGCCGCCGAATGTGCGTGAAAATCCGACGAGACATAACCCAGCACCAGACGGCGATCCGGAGCGCGGCTGTTGTCATGCGGTCCCGCCGCTCCTGAGGCGATCTTCGCACCGATCTGCTCCCACCATACACGTCGCGCTTGCTGATGCTGCGCAACGCTGGCGTCGGCCATAAAATCGAGGGTGAATATCTTGCTGGAGATCGTGCTCTGATCCGGCTCGATGTCGAGAGCTCTGTCGAAACTGGCGAGCGCTTCGTCGACCCGGCCAAGTGCCGCGAGACATTGGCCGAGCAGGCTGTGGGCCTGAGAGAAGCCGGGATCGATCGCGAGAGCCTTCTCGCAATCGGACAATACTTCGGCAACTTGCCGGGTCAGGAGCAAGATGCTGGCCCGCCAGAGCCATCCATTCGCGTCATCGGGTGCCAGGGCGATTGCGCGATTGCAATCCGCCATGGCTTCGTCGAATCGCTGAAGCTCCCGCAAGGCAACGGCGCGGCTCGACAGCGCCGAGGCATAGTCAGGCTTGATCGATAACGCGCGGTTTAAGCTTGCGACAGCCTCGTCATAGGCGCGCAGACGGCAGAGCGCCCAACCCCGACCGTTATGGGCTTCGGAAAGTTTTCCGTCGATTGCGAGCGCCTTGTCGTAGCTCTCGAGCGCTTCCTGGTAAAGTTCAAGGGCCGCGCTCGCGTTACCGAGATTCGACAGGGCCAAGGCGTAGTTGGGTCGGAGGGCGAGGGCTTTTCGATAGCTCTCGCGGGCCTCATTGTGACGTTTTAGCCCGTTGAGCGCGACACCCAGGCTCATATGAGCTTCGGCAGATCGCGGATCCACGGCCACCGCTCGGCTCAGCAGAACTTGCGCTTGCTGATAGTTTTTGGCTTCAGCCTCCAAAGCGCCCAGCAAATGAAGCGCGATGAATTGGTTGGGTGCGAGCTCCAGGAGTTCGCGATAGGCCGTCTTTGCCTCGCGCAGAAGTCCCGCTTTGTGCAGCTGGAGGGCGCGCGCGAGCAACGGCCCTACGTCGGCTTTTTGCCGTTTCTGAAGCCGGGAATTTTGAAATGCACGCTGGCCGACGCTGTCGCTCATGAATCAATTCCACCCGAATCTCCTGAAGAGATTAACATGGAAGGATTGTCGCGATTGCGCTGCGCTCCATCGGAGCTACGAGGGCGCCAGCCTCGCACAAGCCTCGCCGCGGATCGACCCGCTACCGCTCGAGATAGCCCAATTCCGTGCTCATGACCTTGCGAGCATATTCGCTGAAGGCATCGATCAACCGGGCGCGAGCGGCATAAGGTGGATAGAGCAGTGCGATCGTAACGGGGACCGCCGGGTTGAAGGGGCGCGTGGTCAGAGCCGCGCCAGAGCTTTCGTCATGCGCGGCAATCGGGTTGATAATGCTGATGCCAAGTCCCGCCGCGACCAGGGCGCAGACCGATGCGCCCAGATCGGTCTCCGCAACAATGCGGCGCGTGACGCCCGCCTGCGCGAAGATCGTATCGATGCGATCGTAGAGTGGACTCCCCGTGGCGAAGGAAATGAAGGCCTCGTCGGCGAAATCGGCAGGGCGCAGCGTCTTCTTCTGTGCAAGACGATGCGTCTTCGGCATGATCGCGACGCAACGCGTCTTGAGCACCGGCTCGACATGCACCCCCGCAACCTCGCCGTAGAGCATTGCCAATCCGGTGTCGCAAAGCCCGGAACTGACCCAGTCGTGCACGGCGCTCGCCGTGCCGGATCGGATCGAGATCATCACATGCGGATAGTCCGCCTTGAAGCGTGCCGCGATGCGTGTCAGCAGGCCGCCGGCCAGGCGCGGCATCGCCGCAACACTTAACCGACCCATACCGAACGAGCGGATGCTGGCTGCGCTGGCCTCCAGTCCCGCCAGGCCGATGAAAGTCTTCTCGACCTCCTGGAAAAAGCGCGATCCATCTACCGTCGGGCGGAGGCGGCCGCCACTGCGGTCGAACAGCGGGAATTGTGTGATCGCTTCCAGCTGTCCGATCAGGCGGCTGATCTGGGGCTGCGAGGTATGCATGCGCTGAGCCGCCTGCGTCATCGATCCCGTCACGAAGACCGCCCGAAAAGCCTCCACATGCTTCAGGCCCATTCGTCTGGTGGCCATATCAAATCCGTATAGGAGAGTATGAAACTGGAATTTCATCAGATCGGGCTTTTGGACGATAGTCCAGAGCACGGAGCTGTTCGCACGGAGCTGTCCTGGGGTTGCTCACCCACCGTGGACGGCGTCACCGGCATTTGCGACAAGAGGGGACATATGAAAGCGACGATGATCAAGGCACTGGCCGCGGCGACCGTCGCTACTGTTCTTCTTTCCAGCGAGGCCATGGCCCAGGGTGCGGGCAGGCTCGACAAGATCCGTGAGAGCGGCTCGATCACATTGGGGTACCCCGAGACCTCGGTGCCCTTCGCCTATCTCGACGGCAACCAGAAGCCGATCGGTTACACCGTGGAAATCTGTGAGCAGGTGGTGCAGGCGATCAAGACGGCCCTCAAGCTCCCCAAGCTCGAGGTTCGCTACAACCCGATAACCTCGGCGACACGTATTCAGCTGCTCGCCAACGGTACGATCGATCTCGAATGCGGCAACACGACCAACAATGTCGAGCGGCATAAACTCGTTGCCTTTGCTCCCACCACCTTCGTTGCGCAGGTCGTCCTCGTCGCGCGCAAGGATGGCGGGGTCGATGTCAACGACCCGGCTTCGTTTCGCGGCAAGGCCATCGCCGCCCAAGCCGGCGGCCAGACGTTCAAGGTGATTACGCTGATCAATGCCAGGGAAAATCTCAGCATCACGGTAGTGCCGGCCAAGGACACCGCCGAGACCTTCTTGTTGGTATCGACGGGCCGTGTGGCCGGCACCGCCAACGATGACGGTCTTGCCTATGCCACGGTCGCCTCGTCCAGAACGCCGGATGACTTCCTGATCGGTAGCAAGAGCCTCGAGACGGCGCCCTATGGTATCGTCCAACCCAAGGATGATCCTGCTTTCAAGAAGATGGTCGACGATGCCGTGATCGACCTGATGAAGAGCGGGCAGATTGCGGCGCTCTACGACAAATATTTCAATTCACCGATTCCACCGCATGGCCTCAACCTGAAATTCCCGATGAGCGCCGCCCTCAAGCGGGCGCTGGCCAACCCGACCGATTCCGGCGATCCGGCAGTCTACGAATGATGCGACAAGCGCTCTAGAGGTCTCGCAATGGCACATCAACACGACACGAGTCCGGCGGGCGCCGGGTTGCCACCCATCGACCTGCGCAGCGATACCGTCACCAAGCCGACCGAGGCGATGTATGCCCGCATGGTCTCTGCGCCGCTCGGCGATGACGGGCTGGACGGTGATCCCACGGTGCAGGAGCTGGAGGCCGTCGCGGCTGCGGCGTTGGGCAAGGATGCCGGCCTGTTTGTGCCGAGCTGCACCATGGCCAATCTGCTGGCGACGCTGGCGCAGTCGCAGCGCAGCGAACAGATCGTGCTGGAATCGAATGCCCATATGTACACCTCGGAACGAGGGGCGGCGACGTTTACGGGGCAGTTCTACCTCGCCATTGCCGGCACCGCCGGCGCCATGGATCTGAATTTGCTGGAGGACGCCCTGCAGGGCGAGGGGCTCAAGCTCGGGACCGCTCTTGTCGCAATGGAAACCTCGCACAACAACGCGAGCGGCGCCGTATTGCCGCTGGATCATATGCAGGCCGTGCACGCCATGGCCTCGGCCCGCGGTGTCCCGGTGCATCTCGACGGCGCGCGGCTGTTCAACGCCGCCGTCGCCCTTGAAACGGCGCCGGCCGAAATTGCCAGACATTGCGACACGGTTTCTCTGTGTTTGTCGAAGGGCCTGAGCGCACCCGCCGGTGCCGTGCTCGCCGGGCCACGCGCGGTGATCGACAGCAGCCGCAGGTTTCGCCGCATGCTCGGAGGCACGCAGCGCCAGATCGGCGTCCTGGCCGCGGCCGGCCTGGAGGCGGTTCAGGTCATGGGGACGCGTCTGGCGCAGGATCACCGGCGTGCGCGAGCCCTGAGTGATGCGTTGAACGGGATGCATCCAAAGATCAGCGCGACAATCCCACAGACGAATATCGTGCAGGTCGATGTCTCTCTCTCCGGGCGCGACAGCGCCGCGTGGTCGGGGGCTCTGGAGAGGGAGGGCCTGAGGGCGAGGCCCTGGGGCAGGCGTCGATTGCGCTGCGTGACCCATCGCCATATCGATGATGCGGATATTGATCGCGCGGTCATGGCATTTCGCACCGTGGCTGGAGCTTTGGCTTAGAGAGGGCTTACTCAGTACTTCCACGATCAGCCGATCGTTAGAAGGCGTCCGATCCGTGAAACCGGGCAGTTACCAATCGGATGGTTTCAGCCGTCCGCAGGACGGGCGGTAACCAGTCGAAAATACCTCTCGCGTCAACTCAAGGCTGTGAAAATGCGGGAAATGTTTTCATGGCGACAAACCCTTTTGGCCGACGCGGCGTCGTAGCGCCTTCTCCAAGAGGATCATTTCAACCCGCACCGCTTCAACCCGACGCCGCACCGATCGCTCCCCGGCCCCTGCCCGGTGAGGGGACGCTTTTGGGCGACAACAAGCTTCTGGCCGATATCCCTTTCCTCACCATCGGCCTGATTTTCTGTCTGCTCCTGATCTACGCTCTGCAACGCAGTCTCGCCATGGACATTGGGCCGGACGGTTCACTCGATGTCCGTTCGCTGATCGCTCAGGGCGCGTCCGGCTACGATCTGGTTGTCGGAAGGAACGAGTGGTGGCGGATCGGCCTTGCGCCGCTTCTGCATGGCAGCAATGGGCATCTCATAGGCAACTGCGTTGCGCTGTTCATCGTCGGCGTCAGGCTGGAGAGCCTGATCGGTCGTGGCTGGTTTTCGCTGATCTTCGTCGCCAGTGCACTGGCCGGGGAGGCCGGCTCGCTTCTGGGCAATGGCCCCGGCACGGTGAGCGTCGGTGCGTCCGGCGCCATTACCGGGCTCATCGCGGCGCTGTTCGTCGCGAGCTTCGAGTCAGAGGCGGACGCCGAGCAAACAATGTCGAGACTGAAGACGTCGCTCTTCTTTGGTGTTCCCGCTCTGCTGCCGCTTGCCTTTGGAGCCTCCGGCAATGTCAACTATTTTGCCCATGCAGGTGGTGCGCTGGCCGGCGGTGCGCTTGCCATCGTGCCGTGGCTCGCCTTCTGGTCCTATGACAGCCTGCCGCGGAGCACCGGCATGGTGTTGCTCGGAGGATTCGTCGGATCTGTGATCTGCGCCGGCTTCGCCGCCGCTCATTATTCGTCCTACATGGCTGATGCCGTGCAGTATATCCGCGCATCGGAAGTGCCGCCGAACGCTGGCGAGATGACGAGCCGGTCTTCAGATATCGTCATCCGCTATCCGAAAGACCCGCGGGCTCATCTGTTCCGTGCGGTCTTCTTCCTTGAAAAAGCGAACCTCAGTGCCGCTGAAACAGAAGCGCGAACTGCCATGTCGCTCGCCGCTTCGGATGTGGCGGGTGGACCGGTGCGCATCGGGGCGCAGGGCTTGATGGCGGTGTTGCTGTGGGCGCAGGGACGAAACAGTGAGGCGAAGGCCATGGCGGTCGAGCCGTGCCGTGCCAAGCTACCTGAGGTGCGGCGTATATTGCAGAAGTCGAAGTTGTGCGGTCGACCGGAGTGACGAGTGGAGAGAGCTAGCTCAACACCCCCACCACTGCTCCCATCAGACACGTCGTCAGCGTTCCCGACACGATCGACTTCAGCCCCAGCGCGTTGATTTCCTCGCGCCGTTCCGGCGCCATCACGCCGAGACCGCCGATCATGATGCCGAGGCTGGCGAAATTGGCGAAGCCGCACATCGCATACAGCATGATCAGGCGCGAGCGCGGATCGAGCGTGCCGGGCGGCAGCTTCGAGAAGTCGACATAGGCGATCAGCTCGTTCAGCACGGTTTTCGTGCCCATCAGGCTGCCGGCGGTGATCGCCTGGTCCCACGGCAATCCCATCAGCCAGCACACCGGCGCCATCACGAGGCCGAGCAGGCGCTGCAACGAGATCGCGGCGCCGCCGATATCAGGCAGCAGGCCGAGGATCGCATTGACGAGATAGACCAGCGCCACCAGCACCAGCAACATCGCGACGATGTTGATCAGCAGCTCGATCCCCGCGCCGGTCCCTTTCACGATCGCGTCCATCGTGCCGGAGACTTCCGTCTCGGGATCTTCCAGTGCGCCGCCGGTGCGCTTGTCGGATGTCTCCGGCACCATGATTAGGCTGACCAGGATCGCGGCCGGCGCGCCCAGCACCGACGCGATGACGAAATGCGCGGCTGCGTCGGGAATGAGGGGAGCAAGCAGCGTCGCATACAGCACCAGCACCGTGCCGGCGATGCCGGCCATGCCGCCGGTCATCACCAGGAACAACTCGCTGCGGGTCATCTGCGCGAGATAAGGCCGCACGAACAGCGGCGCCTCGACCATGCCGAGAAAGATGTTGGCGGCGGTCGAGAGCCCGACTGCGCCGCCGACGCCGAGCGTCCGCTCCAGCAGCCAGGCCATGCCGCGCACGACCGGCGGCAGCATGCGCCAATAGAACAAGAGCGTCGTCAGCACGCTCATGACCAGTACGATCGGCAGCGCCTGGAATGCCAGGACGAAATCGGCACCCGGTGCTTTCAGATCGAAGGGCAGGGGACCGCCGCCGACATAGCCGAACACGAAAGAGGAGCCGGCGCGCGAGGCCGCCGAGATCGCGCCCACGGCGTCGTTGATAGCACCGAAGGCGCGCGCGACGACAGGCACCTTCAGGAGAACGATCGCGGTGACGAAGGTGGCGACGAGGCCGATCGCCGCCTGGCGCAGCGAGGCCGCGCGGCGGTTCTCGCTTAGGACCAAGGCGATCAACAGCAATGCGAAAACGCCGAGTGCCGATTGCAGCCGCAGCATGATGTCCCCAAACCCCGATGATTATGGCCACCCCTGCGTTGCAAACGCAATGCCGGGAGATTGTCGGAGCGTCCCGCTGTTGACAAGCAGGTCCGCGTCAGCCACGCGGAGCACGTCGACATCAGGAGCCGGATAGTCCGAGGGTGACCGAACAGGCGATGCCAGACCAGCCAATATCGGGAAACCCGCCGGTCAGTGCCCGCGCGCTCCTCTCCCATCGCGCCTTCCTGTTCTTTCTGCTCTCGCGCAGCCTGTCGCGTTTCTCCAGCCAGATTGCGGCGGTCGCGATCGGCTGGCAGATCTACGATCTCACCGGCTCGGCCTTCGACCTCGGCATGGTCGGCCTCGTGCAATTCCTGCCCACGGCGCTGTTGGTGTTCGTCGCCGGCCATGCCGCCGACCGCTACGAGCGCAAGCGCGTGGTCCAGCTCTGCCAGCTCGTGGAAGCCGCGACCGCGCTCTATCTCGGCGTCATCACCTATCTCGGCCTGGTCAGCGAAGTTCAGATTTTCGTGGCGACCTTCGTGCTGGGCATTGCCGGGGCCTTCGAAAGTCCGACCACTGCTGCGCTGCTGCCGGCGATCGCGCCGCAGGGCTCGCTCCAGCGCGCCACCGCCGTCTCCAGCGGAGCGGCGCAGGTCGCGACTATTACGGGGCCGGCGCTCGGCGGTTTTGCCTACGCGGTCGCGCCGCATCTCGCCTACACCGTGATGGTGCTGTTCTGGATCTTCGGGATGATCCTGACCGGCTTCATCCGGCCGCGCCCGCAGGCGATCGCCAAGGATATCGCGGGCGCCGACAATATCTTCGCCGGCGTCCGCTTCATCCGCAGCAATCCTGCGATCCTCGGCACCATCTCGCTCGATCTGTTCGCGGTGCTGTTCGGCGGCGTCACCGCGCTTCTGCCGATCTATGCCCGCGACATCCTCCAGACCGGTCCGATGGGGCTCGGGATCCTGCGCGCCGCGCCTGCGGTCGGCGCGTTGCTGATGACCATGGTGCTGGCCCGTCACGCCATTTCGCGGCACGTGGGCCTGCGCATGTTTCAGGCCGTGATCGTGTTCGGCGTCGCAACAATCGTGTTCGCTTTGTCGTCCTGGATGTGGCTGTCGGTGCTCGCGCTCGCCGTTCTCGGCGCGGCCGATACGATCAGCGTCGTGATCCGCTTCTCGCTGGTGCAGCTCGCGACCCCCGACGAGATGCGCGGTCGGGTCGGTGCGGTGAACTTCCTCTTCATCAACGCCTCGAACCAGCTCGGCCAGTTCGAGAGCGGGGTCGCCGCCGCATTGTTTGGCGCCATGCCGGCAGCCGTGCTGGGCGGCGTCTGCACGGTCGCGGTGGCGCTGTTGTGGATGAAGCTGTTTCCGAGCCTGCGGCAGGTGGAAAGCTTGGAGTAGGAGCTCGCTCGTTCTCTCCCCGTCATTGCGAAGCAATTTTGCGCTGGTGCGACGAAGCAATCCAGAATCTTGCCACAGCGGTAGTCTGGATTGCTTCGCTGCGCTCGCAATGACGATTGTTGAAGCAGTGCGGAGATTTAGCCGACTTCACGTCCGCTTGCGGAGCGAGGCCGCAACCCCATGCCGCCTACTGTGCATGGGGTTGTTTTCGCGTTTTTTATTCAGCCCCGTCCCACGAACGGCATCTTGGTTGCCATGACGGTCATGGTCAGCACGTTGGCATCGAGCGGCAGGCCGGCCATGTAGGCGACGGCGTCGCCGACCGCTTTCGCATCCATGCGCGGCTCCTGCTTCGACGTGCCATCGGGCTGCAGCACGCCCGGGCCGTTGACCATGCGGTCGGTCATGGGCGTTGCGGCGTTGCCGATGTCGACCTGCCCGACCGCGATGTCGTACATGCGGCCATCGAGGTTGGAGGCCTTGGTCAGGCCGGTGATGGCGTGCTTGGTCGAGGTGTAGGCGGCCGAGAACGGCCGCGGCGCATGCGCCGAGATCGAGCCGTTGTTGATGATGCGGCCGCCGCGCGGGCTCTGGTCCTTCATGATGCGGAAGGCGTGCTGGGTGCACAGGAACGGGCCGGTGAGGTTGGTGTTCACCACCGCCTGCCACTGCTCGAGGCTGAGATCCTCGAAGTTCACCGGCGGCGCGCCCATGCCGGCATTGTTGAAGAGCACGTCGAGCCGGCCGAAGGTGGCCTTCACCTTGTCGAACAGCGCGGCAATCGAGTCCGGCTTGGTCATGTCGGCGGTGACGCAGAGGCTTTTTCCCGCGGGGCCGAGCTTGGCCGTCTCCTCGAGCATGTCGGGCCGGCGCCCGACCAGCACCACGGTGAAGCCTGTGTTCATCAGGGCCAATGACGCAGCGCGCCCGACTCCGGTGCCGGCGCCCGTCACCACTGCGATCTTTTTCGCTTCACTCATCGTTTCCTGCCTTTTCTCTTGAGCTGTCAGGTTTTGGATTCTTTTTCGTTCTTGTAGGGCGGCCGTGGAATGTTCTGATGCGCGGCGCGCAAGGCCGCCGACCAGCGCGAGCGCAAATCGTGGAAATAGGGTTCGCCCGCCTCGATGCGGTGATTGAGATCGGCCTCGCAGGCGTCGGCGCGCACCACCAGCACGTCGATCGGCAGGCCGACGCCGAGATTCGAGCGCATGGTCGAATCCATCGAGATCAGCCCGGTCTTCAGCGCCTCGTAGAGTTCGACGTCGTAATGCATGGCGCGGTCGAGCACCGGCTTGCCGTATTTGTGCTCGCCGATCTGCAAATAGGGCGTGTCGGTGGTGCATTCGATGAAATTGCCGGCGGTGTAGACCATGAACAGTCGCATGCGCGCGCCGTTGATCTGGCCGCCGAACAGGAAGGACACATCGAACGACACGTCCTCTGATTTGAGCGCCGGGCCTTCGGTCGCGTGCACGGCCCGGATCGCCCGGCCGATGCGCTGGGCGGCCTGGAACATGGTCGGCGCGTTCATCAGCGTCTCGATCTCACCCGTGTTGGGGTCTTCGAGGCCCTCGGTCAGCGTCGAGAGCACCGATTGGCTGATCGCGAGGTTGCCGGCGCTGGCGATCGCCATGATGCGGTCGCCGGGCTTGGAGAAGATGTGGAGCTTGCGGAAGGTCGAGACGTTGTCGAGGCCGGCATTGGTGCGGGTGTCGGCGATCATCACCAGACCGTCCCGAACCAGAATTCCGCAACAATAGGTCATTTCCAGTCCCCGAACGCGTTTGCGCGGAATTACTAGCCAATTTCAAGGGCCGCTCCAACCCCCGATTGCCGAGGGGCGGCAGGGTGGAGCTGTGCGCGGGCGAGGGGCTTGCTTGGCGCGGTTCAGCTCTGCCGCTGGGACTGCGATTGCGACTGGCCGCCGCGGCCGGCCTGCTCGACCTTGACCGTCACCGACAGCGTCTCCGCGCCGCCGCCATAGCGGGTGCCGCGCACGGGGGCTGCGCCGAGATAATCGAGCCCGATCGCGACGCGGACATGGGCGTCGGTGGCGCAGATGCTGTTGGCGGGATCGAAGCCGACCCAGCCGAGACCGTCGACATAGGCCTCCGCCCAGGCATGGCCCGCGTCCTGATGCACCGTGCCGTCGGAGCGCAGGAAATGGCCGGAGACGAAGCGCGCCGGCACGCCGCCGCTGCGGGCGCAGGCGATGAAGATGTGCGCGTAGTCCTGACAGACGCCGCGCTTGAGCGTGAACGCTTCCGCCGCCGACGTGCCGCTGTTGGTCGGGTCCTCGTCGAACGTCATGTGATCGCTGATTTGCGTCATCAGCGTGTGCAGGAAGCCGAGCGTGTCGCTCTCGGCCTCGCTGCGCAGCTGGCGCGCGACCGCATGCATCGCCGGATTGACCGTGGTGAGGTCGGTGGCGCGCAAGAACATGCCGGCCGGAAAGCGCTCATCGGCGCCGCGGAGAACGCCGCCGGTGTCGTGGGTCTCGATCAGGCCCTCGGCGGTGATCTTGATGTCGCCGACGGGTCCGCAGGACAGGACATGGGTGACGTTGCCGAACGCATCCTCGTGGGTGTCGAGCTTGGTGTCGGTCGACACGTCGATCTGCCACTCCGCCACATATTGCCCGTCATGGCTGCCGGGCGTCATGCGCAGGATCTGGATCACGCTCGTGGCCTGCGGCTCGTAGCGATAGGTCGTGGTGTGCAGGATTCGCAGGCGCATGGTGGACCGTTGTTGTCGCGTCATCGATCCGGGCTAGCCCTGCGGGCGTCCCCGGAATGACAGCAGTATCAGATCAAATACTGCTTCGTGATGATTTCGCCCAGTCTGGAATTGTCCGAGATGAATTCCTGAATGAATTCATGCACGCCATGCTGGAAAATGTCGTTCATATTGCTGTGTTCCAGCCGGTTGCGGATGCCGCGGGCATGGCGCTGGGCCGGGCCCTGGCGGCCATAGGCGACCCCGATCTGATCGAGATTGCGCACCAGATTGCCGTAGCAGCTTGCGAGCGAACGCGGCAGCGAATCGTTGAGGATGAGCAAATCCGCGATCAGCCAGGGTTTCAGTGTTTCGCGATAGACCCAGTGATAGGCCGTCAGTGCCGAAACCGAGCGCAGGATCGAGGTCCACTGGTAGAAATCGAGCGGGCCGCCGACATGCTCCTCCTCGGGCAGCAGCACATGGTATTTCACGTCGAGAATGCGCGCGGTGTTGTCGGCGCGTTCGAGATGCAGGCCCATCCGCGAGAACCAGTACGCGTCGTTGCGCAACATGGTCCGGTAGGCCGAGCCGTCGAAGCGCAGCGAGGTCTCCTGCACGAAGCGCAGGAATTTTGCGAGGTCCTCGCGCGTGGAGGTCCCTCTGCTCCAGACCTCCTGCAATTCGATCCAGGCCGAGTTGATGGTGTCCCACATCTCGCTCGTCAGCGCTGTGCGCACCGAGCGCGAATTCAGCCGCGCCGCCTCGATGCAATTCCTGATCGACGACGGATTGTCCGCCGAGAACGAGAGATAATCGACGACGTTGTGCTCGTTGGCTTCTTCGTACTGCTGATAGAAGCTTGCGGCGACGCCGGCAGTCAAAAGCGCTGAGTCCCATTCGTTGGTCTTGCCGATATAGGCGGCGGGAAGCGCGGTGACGCGCAGCGTCGCATCGATGGTGCGCGCGAGATACTCGGCCCGTTCGACGTAACGGGCGAGCCAATAGAGGTTTTCGGCGGTACGCGACAGCATCTCTCTACTCGTCCAGGATCCAGGTATCTTTGGTACCGCCGCCCTGGCTCGAATTCACCACCAGGGAGCCTTCCTTCAGGGCAACGCGTGTCAACCCGCCGGGCACGATCGTGGTGCTCTTGCTGCCGGTGAGCACGAACGGCCGCAGGTCGACGTGGCGCGGCGCAAGGCCGGATGCCGTGCAGGTCGGGCAGGTCGAGAGCGCTAGCGTCGGCTGCGCAATGAAGCCTTCGGGCTCGCGCTTGAGCTTTTCGCGGAAGGCTTCGATCGTCGCCTTGGTCGCGGCAGGACCAATCAGCATGCCGTAGCCGCCGGAGCCGTGCACCTCCTTCACGACGAGTTCGCTCAGATGGTCCAGCACATAGGCGAGGTCCTTCGGCTCGCGGCAGCGCCAGGTCTGCACGTTTTTCAGAATCGGCTCCTCGCCGAGATAGAATTTTACGATGTCCGGCATGTAGGAGTAGATCGCCTTGTCGTCGGCGATGCCGGTGCCGACGGCGTTGGCGAGCGTGATGTTGCCGGCCGCATAGGCCGACATCAGCCCGGGCACCCCGAGCGCGGAGTCCGGCCGGAAGGTGAGGGGATCGAGGTAGTCGTCGTCGACGCGGCGGTAGATCACGTCGACCCGTTTCACGCCCTCGGTCGTCCGCATGAACACTTCGTTGTTCTTGACGATGAGGTCGCGGCCCTCGACCAGCTCGATACCGAGCTTGTCAGCGAGGAAGGAGTGCTCGTAATAGGCCGAGTTGTAGACGCCCGGCGTCAGCAGCGCGACGGTCGGCTCGCCGGAGGCGCTTTGCGGCGCCACCGAGCGCAAGGCGGATAGCAGCTCGTCCGGATAGCGTTCGACCGGCGCCACCCTGTGGCGGGCGAACAGGTCCGGAAACAGCCGCATCATGATCTCGCGGTTTTCCAGCATGTAGGACACGCCCGAGGGCGTGCGTGCATTGTCCTCCAGCACGATGAAGTCCTCGGCATCGACCCGGACGATGTCGATGCCGGCGATGTGCACGTAGACGTCGTGCGGCACCTGCTGACCGTTCATCTCCGGGCGGAAGACCGGGTTCTGAAAGATGAGGTCGTCGGGCACGATCTCTGCGCGGAGGATGTCGCGGCCGTGATAGATGTCGCGCAGGAACATGTTGAGCGCGCGCACGCGCTGCTTCAGGCCCTTCTCCAGCAGCGACCATTCCTTGCCGGACATGATCCGCGGGATCACGTCGAAGGGGATCAGGCGCTCCGTCGACTCGGAGTCCCCATAGACCGCGAAGGTAATGCCGATGCGGCGGAACAGGAGCTCGGCCTCCTGGCGGCGATATTCGAGCGCCTCGGGAGGCGTCTCCTTGAGCCAGCGCGCCAGCTCCTGATAGGCAGGGCGAAGGTCCCCACCGGGAATGTTCATTTCATCAAACGCGACTGCCATAGATCCCGACTTGTCTCCGCAAGGCGTTGCGCCATTCGACAGGCCGCGAGGCCTTGGTGAAGACCGCAACGTCCTGGCCATGCGGCAAGAGTGCATGACTTTCATGCGGTAGCAAGGGCCGGGCCAGCGCGATAAGCATGGGGAGAGGACATTTGCCGGGGACGGCCGGCGGCTTGCCTGAAAAAATGGCTGAGGACTGCTTATTTCGGCAGCAAAAGCGCGTGACTTCAACGCGTTACCTCGGCAAAGTCGGGCCGATAGGTGAGGGACTTGAGGTATGAGCGAGATCGTCACGGCGGGTATTCTGGTCATTGGGGACGAAATCCTGTCCGGCCGGACCAAGGACAAGAACATCGGCTTCATCGCCGAATACCTGACCAATATCGGCATCGACCTGAAGGAGGTCCGGGTCGTCTCCGACGACGAGCCCGACATCATTGCCGCGTTGGATGCACTGCGGCATCGCTACACCTATGTCTTCACCACCGGTGGCATCGGGCCGACCCATGACGACATCACCGCTGATAGCGTCGCCAAGGCGTTCGGCGTCGGGATCGACCATCATCCGGAGGTGGTCGCCCGTTTCCGCGAGCGCTGGAGCGAGCAGGACCTCAACGAGGCCCGCCTGCGCATGGCCCGCATTCCCGATGGTGCCGAGCTGATCCAGAGCGCCACCATCCTCGCCCCCGGGTTCAAGATCGGCAATGTCATCGTGATGGCGGGCGTGCCCTCGATCATGCAGGCGATGATGGACATCGTCTCGCCCAAGCTGAAATCGGGCGTGCGCATGCTCTCCGAATCGGTCCGCGCCAATGCGCGGGAAGGTGACATCGGCAGCCCGCTGCGGGCGATTGCCGCCCAACATCCCGACACCATCATCGGCAGCTATCCCTTCATGGATGAAGAGCAGAAGCCGAACACCAATCTGGTGGTGCGCTCGCGCGATGCGGACAAGCTCGCAGCCGCAATGGCGGCGGTGAAGGAAATGCTGGCGGGATTGAACATCACCCGCTAGCAACCTAGCTGCCGGCAGACGAAGCAGGAGACGACGATGGCTGGTGAAGCACCGGAATTAAGTGCGGAGGAACGGGCGGGCCGCCCCTTTCCGGTCTCGTGGGACCAGTTCCACCGAGATTGCCGGGCACTGACCTGGCGGCTCAATGAGGTTGGTCCGTTTCATGCGGTGATCGCGATCACCCGCGGCGGCCTTGTGCCGGCCGCTATCGTGGCGCGCGAGCTTGGCGTGCGCGTGATCGATACGGTCTGCATCGCCAGCTACGACCACGACAAGCAGGGCGACCTCAAAGTGCTGAAGGGCATTTCCGAAGACGTGATGAAGCTCGGCGGCGGCACCGGCAAGGGGCTTTTGATCGTCGACGACCTCGTGGATACCGGCAAGACCGGCAAGCTGGTGCGCGCGATGCTCCCCGACGCGCATTTCGCCACCGTCTACGCCAAGCCGAAGGGACGTCCGCTGGTCGATACCTTCATCACGGAAGTCTCGCAGGACACCTGGATCTTCTTCCCCTGGGACACCGCGCTGTCCTATCACCCGCCGCTTCGCGACGGAGCGGCGTGATTATCGCCGTCATTGCGAGCGCAGCGAAGCAATCCAGAAATGTGTCCGCGGAAATAGTCTGGATTGCTTCGTCGCTTCGCTCCTCGCAATGACGGGCGGAGGCGACCATGCCCCTGCAAAACCGCGTCACGCCGACCGGCGAGATTATCGCGACACCGCACCGCGGCCTGTTCACCGGTAACCGCGGCATCATCCATGATCCCGCGACCAAGACGCTATTGAAAAAGCGCTGGTCGTCGCCGGCTTGGATCGTTTGCCTGTGTGAATTCCGCGGCTGGCGGCGGCCGGTGATGGCGCGACGGAGCTGGACCGAGCTGTTCTTTCTTGACGAAGCCACGGCCTTTGCCGCAGGCCATCGTCCCTGCTTCTTCTGCCGCCGCGATGATGCCAGGCGCTTTCGCGTTGCATGGGAGACGGGCAACAGTGCAAGCGGCATCAGCGCCAAGGCGATGGATGCCGTACTGCATCGGGAACGGCTCGATCGCGGCAAGAAACGGCTGCATGCGCTGCCGAGGCCGCTCGTGGAATTGCCGGACGGCGCGATGGTCCAACAGGGCGATGATTGCTTCCTCGTCGCGCAGGGCAGGACGCTGCTGTGGTCACCCGCGGGCTACGCCCCGCATAGCAGCGCCCTCGATCACCCGCTGTTGCTGACGCCGCCTTCCACCTTGCGCGCGATCATCGCTGGATATCAACCTGTGCTGCATCCGACCGCACGCCCCTAGCGCAGCGGCTTACCGTTTTCATCGACTGTCGTGCTCCACCATCGCCTCGCAATTGCGAAGCACGGAACGATCCTCACCGCACGCCGGCAGCGCGATCGCCGCAAGCGTCGCAATAACGAAAGCGGATCGGTCACAGCCTTAACCCAGCTTCTCGCGTGCCAGCGCGGCACCGGCCCCGAGCGCCATCAGCTTGGCTTCGGCGATCTCGCGCCGCATCGGCGCCATGCCGCAGTTGGTGGTGGCGATGATGTTGCTCTTGGGCACGAATTTCGACACTGCGTCGATCACCTGCACGACATCCTCGGCGGTCTCGACCGTGTCGCTGGCGACGTCGATCACGCCGGCCTGCACGATCTTGGACTTGAGCAGCGCGAGCAGGTCGAGCGGTACCTTCGAGTTGCGGCACTCGATCGCGACCTGCTGGATCGGGCTGGCGTCGATCGCGGGAAAGATCTGCTCGTACTGCCGCCATTGCGCGCCGAGCGTTTCCTTCCAGTCGGTGTTGGCCTTGATGCCGTAGCCGTAGCAGATGTGCACGGCGGTGGCGCAGGTCAGGCCCTGCGCGGCGCGCTCCAGCGCCTTGATGCCCCAGTCGTTGACCTCGTCCATGTAGACGTTGAACGCGGGCTCGTCGAACTGCACGAGATCGACGCCGTCGGCCTGCAGCGCCTTGGCTTCCTCGTTCAGGAGTTCGGCGAACGCAAATGCCATCTTGACGCGGTCGCCATAGTAGCGATCGGCAATGGTGTCGATGATGGTCATCGGGCCGGGCAGGGTGAACTTGAGCTTCTTCCTCGTGTGAGCGCGGGCGACGCGCGCCTCGTCGGCGTGGACGCGGCTCTTCAGCCGGAGCGGGGCGACAACCTGCGGCACCATCGCCTTGTAGCGATCCTTGCGGATTCCCATCTCGACCTTGTGGGCGAAATCGATGCCCTCGATCTTCTCCAGGAAACCGTGGACGAAATGTTGCCGGGCCTGCTCGCCCTCGGTGACGATGTCGATGCCGGCATCCTCCTGGACTTTGACGGCAAGCATCGTCGCATCGCGCTTGGCGCGGGCGAGCTCGTCGCCCTGCGACTTCCAGGGCGCCCAGAGCATGTTGGGTTCGGCGAGCCATTCCGGCTTCGGCAAGGAGCCGGCGATCGTGGTTGGAAACAGCATGGCGGCCCTCACGGCGGGTTATGATTGCGCCCCTTCCTGCCATGTCTTAACGTCGAGGTACAGAACAACAAAAGTCGCCTTGAAACCGGCGGCGCCGGCCCGGAAACGCCATGATCGAATTTTTCTTCGACTGTTCCAGCCCCTGGACCTATCTCGCCTTCCACAACATTCAGCCGCTGGCCAGGGAGGTTGGCGCGGAGATCGTCTGGCGGCCGATCCTGGTGGGCGGCATCTTCAATACGGTCAATCCAAGTGTCTACGCGCAGCGTGAGACACCGGTGCCGCTGAAGGCGCGCTACATGAAAAAGGACCTTGCCGACTGGTCGCGCTCGGCCGGCCTCGCGATCAAGATGCCGCCGACGGTATTTCCGGTGAACAGCGTGAAAGCGATGCGTGGCTGCATCTGGCTCGGGCAGGACTCGGTGCCTTTCGCCACGGCGGTGTTCGAGACCTACTGGGGCGAGGACAAGGACATCTCGCAGGACGCGGTGCTCGCCGAGATCTGCAGGAAGGTGGGCGTCGACGAGCAGAAATTCTTCGCGGGCATTTCGGGGCAGGGGATCAAGGATCAGCTCAAGGCCAACACCGAAGAAGTCGTCGCCCGCGGCGGCTTTGGCTCGCCGACGATCTTCGTCGGCAAGACCGACATGTATTTCGGCAATGACCGCCTGCCGTTGATCCGCGAGGCGCTGCTGCGCGGCAAGGCGAGCGCGGCCTGATGGTGCGGGCTGTCGTCTGCCGCGCGCTCGGCGCGCCCGAAAAATTGCAGCTTGAAGAGTTTCCGTCGCGCGACCTGAAGCCGGACGAAGTGCGCGTCGCGATCCGTGCCGCCGGCCTGAATTTTCCCGACGTGCTGATGGCGGCCGGCGAATACCAGCTCAAGCCGGAGCTGCCGTTCACGCCGGGCGTGGAGGCAGCCGGCGACGTGACCGAGGTCGGCGCGGGCGCGAGCGGCGTCGCCGTCGGCGACAAGGTCATCGTCAAGATGCGGCACGGCGCTTTCACGGATGAAGCCGTGGTGATCCCGTCGCAGCTCACGCCGATGCCATCGACGTTCGACTATGCGGAGGCTGCGACCTATCTCGCCGGGCACGGCACCGCCTATCACGCGCTGATCGACCGCGGCCGGCTCGAGCCGGGCGAGGTGCTGCTGGTGCATGGCGCCGGCGGCGGCGTGGGCCTTGCTGCCGTCGAGATCGGCAAGATGCTGGGCGCGACCGTGATCGCGACGGCGTCCAGCGACGAAAAGCTCGCGATCGCCAAGGCGCGGGGCGCCGATCATCTCGTGCGCTACGACCGCGAGCCGTTTCGTGATGCCGTCAAACGGATCACCGACGGTCGCGGTGCCGACATCGTGTTCGATCCCGTCGGCGGCGAAGTGTTCGAGAATTCGATGCGTTGCATCGCCTGGGGCGCACGGCTGCTGGTGATCGGCTTCACCGGCGGCATCGGCTCGGCGAAAACCAATCTCCTGCTGATCAAGGGTGCCAGCGTGCTCGGCGTGCGAGCGGGCGAAGCGGTACGGAAAAATCCCGCGCTCGGCGAGAGCAGGCTGAAGGCGTTGCTCCAATGGGCCGAAGAGGGCAAGCTCCGGCCCAACGTCTCGCACCGCCTGCCGCTGGAGGAGGTTGCGAAGGCGATGCGGCTGTTGCTCGACCGCAAGGCGATCGGGCGCGTGGCGTTGTTGATGGAGTGACGGTGTCGTAGGGTGGGCAAAGGCGCGTGAGCGCCGTGCCCACCATTTATCGGCAGCCGTGACAAGAAGGGTGGGCACGCTTCGCTTTGCCCACCCTACGATGCCTTACTTGTACTCCCGCTCCGTCCACCACGGGAAATAATCCGGCATGTCGCTCGACACCTTGTTCTTGAACTGAGCCGGGCGCTTCTGCAGGAACGACACCACGCCTTCCTTCACATCGTCCGAGCGGCCGCGGGCGTAGATGCCACGGCTGTCGACCTTGTGGGCCTCCATCGGATCGTCGGCGCCCATCATGCGCCACATCATCTGGCGGATCAGTGCCACCGACACCGGTGCCGTCTTCGCCGCGAATTCCTTGGCGAGCGCGCGGGCGGTCGGCAGCAGATCATCGGGGGCTACGACCTTGCTGACGAGGCGTCCGGCGAGGGCTTCCTGCGCCGGGAAGACGCGGCCCGAATAGCACCATTCCAGCGCCTGCGAGATGCCGACGATGCGCGGCAGGAACCAGCTCGAGGCGGCCTCCGGCACGATGCCGCGCTGGGAGAACACGAAGCCGAAGCGCGCGGCGTCGGAGGCGATGCGGATGTCCATCGCGAGCTGCATGGTGACGCCGATGCCGACCGCGGGACCGTTCACCGCAGCAATCACAGGCTTGAGGCATTTGAAGATGCGCAATGTCACCTGGCCGCCACCGTCGCGCACCTGGGAATCGCTGTAGTCGACCTTGCCATCGGCAAAGCGCTTCACTGGCCCGCGCCGGGCATCGCGATCGAACGTATCCGCGCCCGACGAAAGATCCGCGCCCGCGCAAAAGCCGCGGCCGGCGCCTGTGACGATGATGGCGCGGACGTCGTCGTCCTTGTCGGCTGCGTCGAACGCGTCGATCAGCTCTCCTTGCATCTGCGCGTTGAAGGCGTTGAGCTTGTCGGGCCGGTTCAGCGTGATGGTGAGGATCTGCTCGGCGATTTCGTATTTGATCGTCTCATACGCCATGGTGGTTCCCTTCCCTGTCCTGAATTCTGTCTCTAAGAGACGTCATGCATGAACGCCAGCTTCCGTCTTGTGCGGACTGGGCGTTTGGTGGCCAGGCTCTACTTCGCCGGCGGGCTAGGCCAGGGCTTCTGTGGCCCGCGCAGGCTCTCAAAAGCCTTGGCCATGCCGAGCACGCCGATATCGTCGAAGCGGCGGCCGACGATCTGCACCCCGATGGGAAAACCCTTGGCGTCGAAGCCGCCGTTGATGGAGATCGCCGGGTTCTCCGACATATTCCACGGGACGGTATAGGCGATGTGCTCGAACGGCTTCATGGGATCGTTGGTCGGCGAGGCCCACTCCGCCGGATAGTTCACGTTCGGCGCGGTCGGCGAGATCACATAGTCGAGCTCGCAGAACAGCTTTGATGCCGCCGCGCGGATTGCCATGGTCTGGTTGAAACCACGGATGACGTCGACGCCCGAGAGCTTTGCGCCGGACTCGCCCCACTTGAAAATGTAGGGCAGCACCTTTGCCTGTTCGGCGGGCGTCAGCTTCGACAGATCATCCCACATCCGTGCGCGCCAAAAGTTGTCGAGGCCGTCGAGCATCTCGCGCGTGAGGATGCCGTCGACTTCGGTGACGACGGCCCCTGCGGATTCGAACGCTTTCGCCGCCTTCACAGCGACCTCGCGCACCGGTTTCTCCAGCGCCATGCCAACGCCGGGATCGAGCATCAATCCGATGCGGAGTTTGCGCGGGGATTTCTCCAGCCCCTTCCAGTTGAGGGGCTCCGCGGGCAGGCTCGTGCCGTCGCGCCGGTCGGGTTTCGCGATCGCGCTCATCATCAGCGCGCAATCGTCGACGGTGCGGGTCATGGGACCGGCAACGCGGCCGACATAGGCGGGATCGATCGGCACACGGCCAAAGCTCGGCTTCAGTCCGACGAGGCCGCACCAGCCGGCGGGCAGACGGACCGAGCCGCCGATATCAGTCCCGAGATGCAGCGGGCCATAGCCGGCCGCGGCCGCGGCGCCCGCGCCGGCGCTGGAGCCGCCTGGATTTTTGGAGAGGTCCCAGGGATTACGCGCCAGCGCGTGGAAAGAGGACAGCCCCGAGGACAGCATGCCGTAGTCGGGCATGGTGGTCTTGGCGAAGATGATCGCACCGGCTTCGCGCAGGCGCGCCGCGGGTGGTGCGTCCTTCTCCGCCGGCACGAGCTTGACGCTGGCCGCGCCCAGCGGCACCGGCACGCCTTTGGTTGCGATGTTGTCCTTCACAGTCACCGGCACGCCGTCGAGCGCTCCGGACGGCTCGCCCCCGGACCAGCGTGCGGTCGAGGCCTTCGCGGCCTCGCGCGCTCCGTCGGGATCGCATGCATAGAGCGCCTTGAGGTGCGGCTCCCACGCGGCGACGTGCGCGAGCACGTCTTCCAGCACCTCGCTCGGCGAGAACTGCTTGGCGCGATAGCCCGCGATCAGATCGACCGCGGAGAGATCGTGCAGCGAGGTGACTTCCTCTTCGACACCCTTTTTATGCATGGGCACCCACCGGCATCCGGGTCTCGATGATCCGGGCGAACATGCTGGCACCGATCGGCAGGATCTTGTCGTCGAGCACGAAGCCGGGATTGTGCACGGGCACCGAGCCGTCGTGGCCGACCCAGAAATAGGCGCCCGGAATGGTTTGCAGCATGTCGGCGAAATCCTCGCTGCCCATCTTCGGCTGGGCACGGGTGATCACGTTGGCGGGGTCGACGATGGTGCGCGCGACGTCTTCGACCACCTTGGACTGCTCGAGCTGGTTGACCAGCACATCGAACGTGTCGCGGATGTCGACGTCGATCACGCACTGATAGGCGCTCGCGATGCCAGCGCAGATCGTGCGAATGCGTTCGCTGATCAGGGTGCGGACTTCTTTCGAGAAAGTGCGGATGGTGCCACAAAGATGCGCCTCGCCGGGGATGACGTTGTACGCGGAACCGGCGTGAATCTGCGTGATCGAAACGACTGCGGCCTGCAGCGGCTCGACGTTGCGGCTGACGATGGTCTGGATCGCCTGCGCCAGCGTGGTCGCGATGATCACAGCGTCCTTGGAGCGTTCGGGCATCGCGCCATGCGCGCCATAGCCAGTGATGCGGAGATCGAAGAAGTCGGCGCTGGCCATCGCGGGGCCGGGCAGGATCGCGATCTCGCCATGGTTCAGGTCGGGCGCGTTGTGCAGGCCGTAGAGCTCGTCGCAGGGAAACTTCTCGAACAGCCCGTCCTTGATCATCGCGCGGGCGCCGCCGAGGCCTTCCTCTGCCGGCTGGAAGATCAGGTGCACTGTGCCGTCGAAGTTCTTGGTTTCGGCGAGGTAGCGCGCGGTGCCGAGCAGCATGGTGGTGTGGCCGTCATGGCCACAGCCGTGGAAGCGGCCCGGGATTTTCGAACTCCATTTCAGATTGGTGTTCTCCTCCATCGGCAGCGCGTCCATGTCGGCGCGAAGCCCGATCCGCTTGCCGCTCGAACCCTTGCCCTTGATGACGCCGATTACGCCGGTGCCGCCGAGACCGCGATGCACCTCGATGCCCCAGCTCTTCAGCTTGTCGGCAACGATGCCGGAGGTGCGCACTTCCTCGAAGCCGATTTCCGGATGGGCGTGGAGGTCGCGCCTGATGGCTGTGAGTTCGTCGGCATAGCCGTCGATGCGGTCGATCGTGGGCATGTGTTCTGTCCAGTTAGCGTGAGGAGGGAGTGAAAACCGGGCCGTTCGGCTTGATGCGGATGCCCGGCCGCAGGCGCGTCCACGGCAGCGTAGCCGTGTCAGCGGGCATCGCGCCGGGGGCAGCGCAGATCATCAGCTTTTCCGCGATCGGCTCGAAGTCGGCGCGGAAGTGCACCGAGCTCTTGTTGACCAAAATCTTCTGTTCGGTCGGCTCGATGCCGACATAGCGGTACATGGCCTGGTCGGCGAGCTGCGCCTTGTGTGAGCTCACGACGATTCGGACGTCGCCGATGCGAAGGCAGGCGGACGGGCCCATCTCCATCTCGCGGCCGCCATAGTAGGGCCCGGGCGCGATGAAGCGGCCGTCGGAAAGTTTTTCGACGACGAAGGTCTCACGATAGGGCTCGTCGCCGGGAATGCCCGACTTGCCGCCGAGCGACAGCGTCACGGTGGCGCCGACGCCGGCTTCATGCGCGGCTTTCGCCGATGCCGGATCGTAGATCGCGCCCGTCGCAGCACTCGCCTTGTTGCGTACCAGCGCGCGTAGCATGCCGGTGGTGTCGGAATCGCCGCCGGCGCCGGGATTGTCCTGGGTGTCGGCGATGATGATCGGCTTGCTCGCGCTCTTGGAAAGCTCCATGGCGTGGCGGACGCCGTCATCGGGCGACCAGATCTTGCCGTCGAAATCGTCCTCGTGGCTTTCGATCAGCTTGACGATCGCATCGGCCGCGCGGTCGGCATCGGCTTGGGTCTTGCCATAGGCAAACACGCTCGGCCCGCAATCGCGGAAATCGGCGGCGGGGAAGCCGGGCGCGAAGGACAGCGTCGGAACCGCGTCGCTCTCCAGCGCGGCAAGCTTTTCGTAGATGCCCTTGGTCGGCTGGTCGTTGGTGCACTGCCAGCTGATCGGAATCAGGAACGGCAATTGCCGGAAGGCCTTTGCGAAACGCTGCCTGGTGTTCAGGAGGAGCGCGAGATGTTTGGCCGAGGCGCGTCCGGTCTCGGCCATGTCGACATGGGGATAGGTGCGGTAGGCGATCAGCGCGTCCGCATGCTCCATCATCTCGGGCGTGACGTTGGCGTGCAGGTCGAGGCTCGCGACCAGCGGAATGTCCTTGCCGATGACGCGGCGCACGCGGGCCAGAATCTCGCCTTCGCCATCGTCGAGATGTTCCGTGACCATCGCGCCGTGCAGATCGAGATAGACGGCGTCGATCGGGCCGGCGGCTGCGATGCCGTCGACCATCGTCTTGACGATACGCTCGAAGGCGTCCCTGGTGACATGCGCCGAGGGGCTGGCGCCGCAAGCGATGGTCGGGATGAGTTCCCAGCCGAGGGCCTCGGCGCTGTCGACGAAACCGGCGAGGCCGACATTGATGCGGCGCATCACCTTCAGCACGTCAGGTCCTTGCGTCATCGCCGGCCAGCCGCCGCCGTGCTGGAAGTCCGCGAACGTCGCCTTCGTCGGAGCGAAGGTGTTGGTCTCGTGCAGGAAGCCGCCGACGGCGATACGTGTCATCAACTCAAGTCCAGCAATTGAAAGTGCGCGACGTTAGCCCTGTGCTTGCGGCGAGAGCAAGCCGGGAAGCAATCGCGCCATGCATGGCGTCAAGCCGTTTTGGGAATGCTTGTCGCAACCGCCGTCATTGCGAACGCGGCGAAGCAATCCAGGTTGTCCCCGCGGAGGGATTCTGGATTGCTTCGCTGCGCTCGCAATGACGAGGAGAGAGACTAGGCGCTGGCCGCCACACCCTCCGACACCGGCCGGAAGTTCGCAAAATCCCAGCCGCGGCCCGGCGCTGCCTCGAGCAGGGCTCTGGTGTACGCCTCCTTCGGATGCGTCAGCACTTCAGCGGCCGGGCCCTGCTCGACGACGCGGCCGTGCTGCATCACCACGACCTCGTCGCAGATCTGCGCTGCGACGCGCAGATCGTGAGTGATGAACAGGATGGCGATGCCGAGCCGCTGCTGGATCTCGTCGAACAGTTCTAGCACCTGCGCCTGCACGGAGACGTCGAGGGCGGAGACCGCCTCGTCCGCGACCAGCACGTCGGGATCGAGCGCGAGCGCGCGGGCGATCGCAATGCGCTGACGCTGGCCGCCGGAGAACTGGTGCGGATAGCGCGCGACCGCATCGGCGGGCAGGCCGACCAGCTCGAGCAATTCGCGGGCGCGCTTCATTGCGTCGGTATGCGACGCGCCGTAATTGATCGGGCCTTCCGCGATGCTTTCGCCGACGTTGACGCGCGGGTTGAGCGAGCGGTAAGGGTCCTGGAATACGATCTGGATCTTCTTGCGATGCGGCTGCAACAGCCGCCGCGAGATGTCCGAGATCTCGCGGCCGGAGAGGCGCACGCCGCCGGAGGTCGGGTCGATCAGGCGAACGATGCAGCGCGCTACGGTCGATTTGCCTGAGCCGCTCTCGCCGACGATGCCGAGCGTGCGGCCCTTGCGCAGCGTCAGCGTGACCTTGTCGGCGGCGACGACTTCGCGGCCTTTACCGAAGAACGCGCGCTCGCGATAGACCTTCCCAAGCTCGTTGGCCTCCAGCACCACCGGTTCCTTGGTCTCGGGCCGCGCCGCGCGCGGCACCAGGCTCGGCACTGCGGAGAGCAGGTTGCGGGTGTACTCCATGGTCGGATTGCGCAGGATGGAATCCAGCGTTCCGGTCTCGACCAATCGGCCCTGCCGCATCACCGCGACTCGGTCGGCGATCTCGGCGACCACGCCCATGTCATGGGTAATGAACAGCACGGCGGTTCCGTGATCCCGCTGGAGGTCGCGGATCAGGGTCAAAATCTGCTTCTGCGTCGTGACGTCGAGCGCGGTGGTCGGCTCGTCGGCGATGAGAAGCTTCGGTTCGAGCACGAGCGCCATCGCGATCATGATGCGCTGGCGTTGACCGCCGGAGAGTCGGTGAGGGTAGGAGGCAAAGATACGCTCGACCTGGGGCAGGCGCACCTGCTCCATCATGTCGAGGATGCGCTTCTTGCGCGCCTTCGCATCGAGTTTGGTGTGCGCGCGGAGAACCTCGTCGATCTGGCGACCGACCGGCATCACCGGATTGAGTGCCGTCATTGGCTCCTGGAAGATCATCGCCATCCGCGTCGCGCGGAGCTGCCGCAGGCGGCGGTCGGTCGCGGTGAGAATCTCCTCGCCGACCAGCTTGACGCTGCCGCCGGTCGGAATCAGCGTGCCCTTCGGCAGCAGACCCATCGTGGTCAGCGAGGTCACGGACTTGCCCGAGCCGCTTTCGCCGACGAGGCACAGCGTCTCGCGCTCATGCACCTGGATCGAGATGCCCTCGATGATGTTTGCAGCATTCGGCTTCTTGCCGACGGAGACGACGAGGTTGTTGATGTCGAGGATCGGGCTGGTCATCACTTGATCGGTCATCATTTGCCTTCCCGCTGCTTCATGCGCGGATCGAGTGCGTCGCGGGCGGCGTCGCCGATCAAATTGATGCTGAGGATGGCGATCGAGAGCAGCAGGCCCGGCCAGAAGATCAGCGTCGGCTTGAGCTGGAAGTACTGACGGCCCTCGGCCATGATGTTCCCCCAGGTCGGCGTTTCCGGCGAGATGCCGGCGCCGAGGAAGGAGAGGATGGCCTCGGTGAGGATCGCGGACGCGCAGACGTAACTGCCCTGCACGATCAGAGGTGCGATCGTGTTCGGCATCAAATGTCGCCACATGATCTTCGGCAGGGATGTGCCGACCGAGATCGCCGCCTCAACATAGGGCTCTTCGCGCGCCGACAGCACGACCGAGCGCACCAGGCGTGCCACGCGCGGAACTTCTGGGATCGTGATCGCGATCAGTACGGTCCAGAGGCTGGCGCCGGACAGCGACACCACGGCGATTGCCAGCAGGATGCTCGGCATTGCCATCAGGCCGTCCATGATCCGCATCATGACGGAATCGACCAGCTTGAAGAAGCCGGAGACGAGGCCGATCGCCAACCCAATGACGATCGACATGATCGCCGAGCCGATGCCGATCAGAAGCGAAATGCGTCCGCCATACATGACGCGCGACAGCAGGTCGCGGCCATAGGCGTCGGTGCCGAGCAGGAATTGCGCCGAAGAGGGCTTCAGCCGCTGCGAGGGCGCAAGCTGGATCGGATCATACGGCGCGATCAACGGCGCCAGGATCGAGATCAGCACGACCAACGCCAAACAGATGGTTGCTGCCGCGATGATCGGCGTCGAGGTCAGGAATCCGAAGCGCGGCCGCAGCGGCGACGTGATCGGGATGGAGGACTGGGGAAGGGTATCGACAGACATTCTTGTTGTTATCCTTAGCCCTAGTACCGGATCCGGGGATCGAGCAGCGTGTAGGCGACGTCGATCAGGAGATTCACGACGACATAGATCAGCGACGTCAGCAGGATCATCGCCTGGATCACCGGATAGTCGCGCGCCAGCACCGCATCCACCGTGAGGCGGCCGATGCCGGGAATGTTGAACACGCTCTCGGTGACGACGACCCCGGAGATCAGAAGCGCAAAGCCGGTCCCGATCACGGTGATCACGGGCACGGCGGCGTTGCGCAGCGCATGGCGCATCATCACGGCGACTTCGTTGATGCCTTTTGCGCGCGCGGTGCGGACGTAGTCCTCGCCGAGCACGTCGAGCATCGCCGCGCGCGTCATGCGCGCGATCAACGCGATGTAGATAAAGGACAGTGCGCAGGTGGGCAGGATGATGCGCTCGAAGAACGGGCCAAAACCGTTCGAGATGCTGCGGAAGCCCTGCACCGGCACCCAGCGCAGGTCGATCGCGAAGACCTCGATCAGGATGTAGCCGACCACGAACACCGGCACCGAGAAGCCGAGCACGGACAGGCCCATCACGAAGCGGTCGATCCAGGTGCCGTGCTTCCAGGCCGCGATCACGCCCAGGGGAACAGCGACGATGACGGCAAGGATGATGGTCGACAGCGCAATCGAGATCGACGGCTCGACCCGCTGGCCGATCATCTTCATCACCGGAAGGTTGGAGATGAGTGAAGTTCCGAGATCGCCATGCAGCAGCTTGTTCAGCCAGGTGATGAACTGCACGATCAGCGGCTCGTTGAGGCCGAGCGAGGTCCGGATGCGCTCGAGCCGCTCCGGCGTGGCGTTGTCGCCGGCAAGAATCGCGGCGGGATCGCCCGGGGTGAGGCGGAGCAGGAGGAAGACGAACAGCGCCACCACGCCCATCACGGGCACGGCGGCGAGAATTCGGCGAAGGAGATATCCGAGCAAGTTGGATCCCGTCAGATTAGAGTCAAATCGGAGACAGCGGCTGGAGCCTGGGGTTCTGCCACCAGCCTAACATTTCAGCAATTCCCATGCCATCCGGGCCACCGTTTTTGCAGTGCGGTCAACTTGTTTCGGTGATCTGGCCCGGTTTTGGCGATGTGGCTCGCGCCGTTACTCCAGAGTCGCGAGCAGCCCCGCCATCAGCCGGCCGCGTTCGACCAGACTTTCAACCTCGATATACTCTTCGAGCGTGTGGCCGTTGCCGCCACGCACGCCCAGGCCGTCGAGAGTCGGGATGCCCAATGCCCCAGTGAAATTGCCGTCGGAGCCGCCGCCGGCGCTCGCATGCGGCAGTTCTGCGCCGAGCGACTTGGCGATCCCGCGCGCCTTTTCATACAGGGCCATGGTGCCGGCATCGGGCTCCCAGACCGGACGTGTCACGCCGCGCGTCACCTTGAAGGTGACGTCATTGGTTGTACCGGAGAGCGCCAGCATCCTCTCGACGCCGCGATCGAGGTCGGCCTGGCGCTTGGCCATCGAGAGCGCTTCGCCGGTGGCGGTCGTGGCAACGCAATTGACCCATTGACCCCCGTGCACGACTCCGACGGAGAACGTGCAGTCCTCGCCCGTCATCGCGTCGATGGCGAGGATTTGCCGCGCCATCTCGCGGATAGCAGAGCGGCCCGCCGACAAGGTCGCGCCGGCGTGGCTGGGCCGGCCGGTCGCCTCGAGATTGAAACGCGCGATGGCATAACGTCCGGTAGTGACGCCATTGTCAGCGCGGCCGGGCTCGGGCACCAGCACGTATTTGTTGCGCGCGGCTTCCGCCTCGATGATATCGCGCGTGGAGGGTGTGCCGACTTCCTCGTCGGGCGTGAACAGCACGGTAATCGGCAGCGGCGTCGTGAACGAGGCGCGGGCCAGTTGGCGGATCGCTTCCAGCGAAAGATAATTGCCGCCCTTCATGTCATAGATGCCGGGTCCGTAGCACTTGCTGCCCTCGCGCCGCCATTTCAGCTTCTCGATGGTGCCGGTGGGGTGGACGGTATCCATGTGTCCGGCGATCAGGATGCCGGGCTCGCCTTGCTTCGGATGCGGAAAGCGTGCGCGGATCACGCCGCCGAAGCCCTGGCGACCGGCGATGCGCTCGATCGTCGCACCCATGATCGCCATCTCCCGCGCTGCGATATCGAGCATGCGGTTCACGGCGCTCGCGTCCCAGGTCGGGCTTTCGCATTCCACCCAGCCGCGCAGGCCCTGGAGCATCGCTTCGGAATCGAAGGGAAGATTGGCTGGATTCATCTCGAAGTCTCTCCAATGTCTCTTGGGCTTCCGAACATGGAACGCGCATTGCATCGGCGCGGGGCAGGACAGGCGGAGAGCGTTGTAGAGCCAAACCGATCGTTGTGGAGCCCGTGCGCGCGCCGCTTGGGCTTGCAGCGAAACCGGATTGACGCGCTCGGCACTGTCTGCAACTCTCGAAAAGATAAAGGCATTGCATGAGGTTAGTTCGCCTAAAGAACGAACCGGATGCTCAATCAATAACCTGCCTTTGAACAGTTTCACGTCAGGAGAATTTTTATGTTTAAGTTGATGCGCCGGGGGCCTCGCGCGTTCGCCTCCAAACTTGCGCTGTCGGTCGTCGCGCTTTCGACGGCACTGGCCTCGCCGGTGCTTGCGGCCGGCAAGACCATCACCGCGGTGATGCATTCGGATCTGCGCATCATCGATCCGATCTTCACCACCGCCTACATCACGCGCGATCATGGCTACATGATCTACGACACGCTCTTGGCGCCCGATTCGAACTTCAAGATCCAGCCGCAGATGGCGGACTGGAAGATCTCCGACGACAAGCTCACCTACACGTTCACGCTGCGCGACGGCCTGAAGTGGCATGACGGTGCGCCGGTGACGGCGGAGGACTGCGTTGCCTCGCTCAAGCGCTGGGCCGCAGTCGATGGCATGGGCCAGAAACTGCTCGACTTCACCGCGAGCATCGAGGCGACCGATGCCAAGAGCATCACGCTGAAGCTGAAGGAGCCCTACGGCCTCGTGCTCGACTCGATCGGCAAGCCGTCCTCCCGCGTTGCCTTCATGATGCCGAAGCGCTTGGCCGAGACGCCGCCGGACAAGCAGATCCCCGAGCAGATCGGCTCGGGTCCTTTCAAGTTCGTGCAGTCGGAATTCCAGCCGGGCGTGAAGGCGGTCTACGTCAAGAACACCGATTACGTGCCGCGCAAGGAGCCTTCGAGCTGGACCTCCGGCGGCAAGGTGGTGAAGGTCGACCGCGTCGAGTGGATCACCATGCCGGACTCGCAGACCGCGGTGAACGCGTTGCAGTCGGGCGACATCGACTTCGTGGAAAATCTGCCTTACGACATGCTGCCGCTGCTGGAGGCGAACAAGGAGATCACGATCGAGGTCTCGAACACGTTCGGCTTCCAGACGCTCGGCCGGATGAACTTCCTTTATCCGCCGTTCGATAATGTCAAAGTGCGCCGTGCGGCCTTTCTGGCGATAAACCAGAAGGACGTTCTCGACGCGCTGGTCGGCAACGCCAAATATCAGAAGATCTGCGGCGCCTTCTTCGTGTGCGATACGCCATTCGCGACCGAGGTCGGTGGCGAGACCCTGGTGAAGGGCAACGGCATGGCAGAAGCCAAAAAGGCGCTCGCCGAGTCCGGCTATGACGGCACCCCGATCGTGATCATGGCCCCCGGCGATGTCACGACGCTGAAGGCGCAGCCGATCGTTGCGGCTCAGTTGCTGCGCGAGGCCGGCTTCAAGGTCGACCTGCAAGCGACCGATTGGCAGACGGTGGTGAGCCGCCGCGCCAGCCAGAAGCCTCCGAAGGAGGGCGGCTGGAACATGTTCTTCACCAACTGGGTCGCGGCCGACGTTTCCAACCCGATCGCCAATCTCTCGATCGGCGGCCAGGGCAAGAAGGGCTGGTTCGGCTGGGCCGAGAACGCCAAGATCGAAAAGCTCAAGGACGACTTCGTTCGCGCCGCCTCGCTCGACGATCAGAAGAAGATCGCCGCTGACATCCAGAAGGAAGCCTATGAGCAGGTGATTTACATCCCGCTGGGGCAGTATCTCCTGCCGAGCGGCTGGCGTAAATCGCTGACCGGCGTGCTCGACGGTCCCGCGACCCCGCTGTTCTGGAACGTCGACAAGTCGGAGTAGGGCGAAGGCTCTTTCTTTCGTCCGAATCATCATGCGGCGCCGCTGTCATCAGCGGCGCCGTTGTCGTTTGTCGATCTTAGTCTTTTGTCGACCTTGCGCCGGCTGAGAAGGCGGACGTTTTCAATCTTTTCCAGTTTCCAATCATTGCTATTTGTTTCCGTACTGAACTAGATGTGCCGTTCTTGCGCATCACCTTCCTTCCTCCATTTGATTCCAGTGCCGATCGATTTTGCATTCCAAGCGATGGCCGAACGGTCCGATCGCGCGCCGGCGCGATGGCGCCGCCCATTCCTGCGTTGGCTCGATGGCGTCGAGACGGGCTGGGCCGTGCCGCTTCTCATCGCCTGCTTCGTCGCGATCTGGACACTCTATCTGGCGGTCGCCTATGCCGGCGGCGGTCTGCACCCCGATACGCTGGAGGCCTGGACGCTGGGGCGGCATTTCGCGTGGGGCTACCCCAAGCATCCGCCATTGACCGGCTGGGTTGCCGCGAGCTGGAGCGCCATCTTTCCGCTCAGCGAGTGGTCGCTGCAATTGATGGCGATGACCAATGCCGGGCTTGCGCTGGTCTTTGTCGACCGGATCGCGCGGCAATTCGTGACGGGGCACAAGCGCGTCCTGGTGCTGTTGCTCCTGATGCTGACGCCGGCCTATCAATTCCATGCCCAGCGCTTCAATGCCAATGCGGTGCTGCTAGCCGTCTGGCCGCTGGCGACGTGGTGCTTCCTGCGCGCGTTCGAGACCCGCTCGGCGTCGTGGGCGATCGCCGTGGGGGTCACGACGGCGCTGGCCATGGCCGGCAAATATTATTCGATCTTCCTTGTCGCGAGCTTCACGTTTGCCGCGCTGGCGCATCCGGCGCGACGCGTCTATTTCACGTCCGCCTCGCCCTGGATTTCGGTCGTCGTCGGGCTTGCGGCGCTGTCACCGCATGTTCATTGGCTCGCCACGACGGGGGCACCGACCTTCACCTACGCGCTGAACCATGCCAACGGCACTGCGGTGAGCTCGCTCGGTGAGGCCAGGAACTTCCTTCTGGGGCTGTTGGCGGCCATCAGTGTGTCAGCCGTCAGCTGGATGCTGATCGCTGGCACGCGGCTGAAGCAGTTTCCGGACGATTTCGCGGCGATGAATCCGGGCCTGCGGCTCCTCTTTTACGTTGCCGTCGGCACGATCGCGCTGCCGGTCCTGGTCTCGCTCGCGATAGGCACCGATCTGCCGTCGCTCTGGGCGTTGCAGGGATTGTTTCTGTTCGCCATTCTCGTGGTCTGCGGCACAAATTATCCGATCGAGCGCTTTTACACCGTCAACCTCACCTTGATCGTGGCCGGCGTTGCGCTCACGGCCGTCCTCGTCGCCGCGCCGATCCATGCCGTCTACCGCAACGATCACGGTTACGAGGAGGGGCGCAATTTCTATGCGGAGGCGGCCAGCGAATTGACACGCGAGTGGCGCGAGCTGACAGGCGAGCCGCTCGCCGCCGTCAGCGGCGACGATGCGCTGGCCTTCGCGTTAGCCTTCTACAGCCCGGACCACCCGCACTACGTGCAGCCGTTCGAGAATCAATATCCCGGGGGCTTGCCGGGCAAGACGACGCTGGACCGCGGCTGGGCCGCGCTCTGCTTCCGCGATCAGGATGATTGCAGCCGGTGGATGGACGGGGTGGCCGGGCGTGCCGGGCACTTCGTCAAACGGGAATTTATGGTCCAGGCGCAGCTATGGGGCCGGCCCGGTCTCACGCGGGAAGTGGTTGTGCTGATGGTGCCGCCCCGTGGAAGCGGCGCGGCACCCGAGGGCGTCGCCGACGATTTCAGCGCCAGCAGGCGCGCAACGGAATAGACGTCTTGCTCAACAGTGGCTGTCGCGGACCCGCTCGAGCCCTTCACTCGCGAATGGCACGGTGAAGGCGGTCGTTTCGGCGTTCGACGGCGTGCGTTCCGTTTTCGCCCGCTCCGCGGCGTCGTGGTCTTTACGGTGTTTCGGTTCCATTGAAGCGCCTTTTCAAATTGTTGCAGTACAACATCGTGAGCGCCGCGAAGTTCCTCACCCGATGGCGCGCTGATGCGGCTTGAACAGCCGTCCCCTCTCCACCACCAGCACGATCGCGAGCGCGGCGAGTGACGACACGAAGAAGCCGACCGAGAACGGCAGCAGCGTGCCGTCGAAGCTTTGTCCGATCGCCATGCCGACGGCGATGCCGATCAGCGTGGTGATCGAGCCGTAGAGCGAGGACGCCGTGCCGGCGATGTGGCCCTGCGGCTCCATGGCAAGTGCGGTGAAATTGGCGACCATCATGCCGAACGAGAACATCATCAGCGCCGAGAGCACCATGAACAGGGGAAGCGGCAACGCGCCGAGGCTTTCCGTCAGCAGCATCACACCCGCCACGGCGGTGTAGAGCGTCAGCGCGCCGTGCGAGATCACGCGCATGCCGAGGGTTCCGACGAATCTTGCGTTGAGGAAGCCGGCAATGGCGGTGCCGGCCGCGATCGCGGCGAAGGCGAGCGGAAAATAATGGCCGAGGTGATAGATGCCGACAAACACTTGCTGGGCCGAAAATACGAAAGCGAACAGCGCACCCATGACGCTGCCGGCGGCGAGCGCGTAGCCGAGAGTTTGGCGATGGGTCACGGTCTGCCAGTAGGCCGTGAGCACGTCGACCGGCGCGAGCGACCTGCGTTCGCTCTCAGGCAGGGTCTCCGGAAGCCGCAGCACCGACCATGCGAGCGCGAGCAGGCCATAGAGCATCAGCACGACGAAGATGCCGCGCCATTGCGTCACCAGCAGCACCGCCTGTCCGAACGAGGGGGCGATTACGGGGACGGCGATGAAGATCATCATCGCAAGCGACATCACGCTCGCCATGCGGCGGCCGACGTAACAGTCGCGCACGATCGAGGTCGCGATCACGCGCGTCGCCGAGGTGCCGAAGCCCTGCAGTGCGCGCGCCAGCAGCAGTGTCTCGAACGACGGCGCGGCAATCGCCAGCACGCTCGCCATCGCATAGACCGCCATCCCGCCGAGCAGCACCGGGCGGCGGCCGAAGCGATCCGACAGCGGTCCCATGACGAACTGGCCCGCGCCAAAGCCGATCAGGAAGGTCGACAGCACCAGCTGAAGATGATTGGCGACGGGGATGTTGAAGGCCGCCCCGATATTGGGCAGCGCCGGGAGCATCATGTCCATGGCAAGCGGATTCAGCGCCATGATCGACGCGATCACGATGACGAATTCGGGAAAACCCATGGGGCGGTGTCCCGAGGACACCCAATCGTCGGCATTGACGTCGGACAAGTAGCTCACCTCTGATTTGAGGCCCTTGTCTAACCCCGATGCTGCGTTGCACAAGCGATGATTCGGGATGGCTGGCAGGCGGTGCAGGAGCAGACAGGAATTGATGAGGTATCAGCGCTCGCGGTCGCGGCGCGCGGCGGGATCCTCCGCGCAGCTTTCGTGGTGCGGGCAGCCGGGGTCGAACCGGCACAGCGCTTGCGCGCCGAGGGATTTTAAGTCCCTTGCGTCTACCAATTCCGCCATGCCCGCTTGATCCAACGAGATCAATCACTTAAGTCCCTTGCCGGCGGTCTGGAATTGGCGTTTGCAGGCCGGAGGGGCGGTTCTTCCTTAGGCGAGCCGGCGGCACAAGGCAAAGCCTCAATCCGGACATGTGTTGTTGCTTTAGGCATTCTCAATCGACGGGGACTATTCATCCGACATGTCAGCTTTGATTCGATGTCTGCTTTGACCCAATATCGCCTGCGCACGTGCTGCGTGGCCGCCGCGCTGCTCGCGACCGGCTTCGCGCAGTCCGGCTGCGCCGGCATGAGCGAGACGGTCGCTCCGGCGTTTGCCGATCCCGGCAAGTACGAATTGTACGATTGCAAGCAGCTCGAAGGCGAGCGCAAGTCGCTCGCTAGCCGCACCATGGAGTTGCAGAGGCTGATGGACAAGGCACAGACCGGCGCGGGCGGCGCCGTCGTGTCGGAGCTTGCCTATCGCAACGACTACGTCGCGGTCCGCGGGCGGGCGCAGATGGCCGAGGACGCTTGGCGCCGCAACAAGTGCCGGGAAACGCCGCCCGAAGAGAAGCCGGCCGCTGCGCCGGCGCCCGCGGCCAATCCTGGCCCGATCAAGCCTGGCCCGAAATCGACAAGAGCAGTGCGCTGAAACCAGCGCCTCGCATCAGGGGCGCCAGCCGTAAATCCAGTCCTGCCGTGCCAGCATGCGTTCCGGGCCGAGGGCGCGGACCGCAAGATCGCGCGCGTATGCGAGCGGCCCACCGAAATGGTAGATGCGGCCTTGCTGCCGCGCGGTCCGCTGCACCCGCCGCACGCGCGTCTGGCGCGTACGCCCGTATTGTCTCAGCGCAGCTGTGATGCCCGCGGTGCTCTCGGCGATCTCAAGGCTCAAATGCTGCGCGAGCACCGCGGCGTCCTCGATCGCCATGCCGGCGCCCTGCGCCGCAAACGGCAGCATCGCATGCACGGCGTCGCCGAGCAGCGCGACCGGGCCTTTGCTCCAGGGGCAGTCGTCGGGCACGTCGAACAGCGCCCATTTCCGCCAGCTATCGACCGTGGCGAGCATCATGCGCGCCGCGGGCGGCCAGCGCGGCGCGGCGAAGGCATCCATCACCTCGAGGGGATCGCCGGGCGTGCTCCAGCCCGGTCTGTTCCAGGTGCCCGGCAGCACCGCGACCACGTTGATCTGGCGTCCGCCCGCGATCGGGTAGGCGACGAGATGGGCATTCGGGCCCATCCAGAGCTGGACCCGGCGCGCGGTGTAGTCCTTCGGCAGCTGCGTGGCATCGAGCGTGCCGCGCCAGGCAATCAGCCCGGAGAAGCGCGGCTGCACCTCGGGAAAGAGATGCTGGCGCACCGTCGACCAGATGCCGTCCGCGCCGATCAGCGCACTGGCGAGATCGCTGCGCCGGATCGTGCCGCTGCGATGGACGACCGTCAGCCCCTTGGCGTGAGGCGCGACGTCTTCGAAGGTCGCGCCGAGTTTCAGATCGATATCGGGATGGTCGGAGACTGCGCCGGCGAGTGCGGATTGCAGGTCGGCGCGGTGCACCACCCAATAGGGGGCGCCGGCGCGCGCGGCGGCGGCTTCTCCCAGCGGCATGCGCAAGAGTTCGCCGCCGGCCCGCGCACTCATGATCGAGACCGCCTCCGGGATCACGGCACGCAGCTTGAGGCGCTCGGTGAGGCCGAGCTCGACCAGCACGCGGCTGGCATTGGGAGAGAGTTGCAGACCGGCGCCGACTTCCTCGAGCCGCTCGGCCTTTTCCAGTACGACGATGCGGAAGCCGCGGGCCGCGAGCGCAAGCGCAGCCGTCAGTCCACCTATGCCGGCACCGGCGATGACAATTGTTCGGGAGAGCGCCACCCCTGACCGATGGAAGCGATCAGGCGACCTTGTCCTTCAGGACGCATTCCGGCGGACGGGCTTCGCCCGCCTTCAGGTCGGCGGCGAAACGGTACAGCGTCGAGCAGTAGGGGCAGATGATCTCGTTGTCGTTGCCGAGGTCGAGGAAGACGTGCGGATGATCGAACGGAGGGTTGGCGCCCACGCACATGAACTCTTGCGAGCCGATTTCGATGACGGGGACACCGGCATCGTTGTGGAAGTGCGGGACGACATGGTCGGACATCGTACTCATCCTGGAGTGGCAATGGCGGCAGACACAATCACGACTGACGCGGCATTATTAAGGCGCCGCGGACCATACTGGTGGGTGTGGATGATTGCTAGCCCAGTGGAACCGAAAGCCCCGCAATGCCCCATGCTCATTTGCTCATGCAAATTCGACACAATCTTGCGGCCTGAGAGAAGCCCTTCTTTCGTCGGGGACGTTGTGTCGCAATTTTGGCATACTATGTCTGTGGACGAGCGTAATTGCGACGAAAGACGAACCGTCAGGCGTCAACGATCTCAGGACCGTCCAGGCTCTCCGCATGAAGTGGTTGCGAATCAGCACAGCGTTGACCGGTATCGTGGCGTGCGGCTTCATGCTCGCGCAGGTAGCACCCCATGCCCGCGAGGCCGGCGCGATTCTGGCCGCCCAGGACGATCCCGCCGCGCTCTCCGAGATCAAGCTCGACGCGCTGCTGCGGCACAACGACCGCCTGATTCAGGACAACATCGAGATCGCGCTCGCATCGGGCGATGCCGATCTTGCCGACAGTTTTGTCGCGTTGGCGCGCGACCGCAACATCGCGCTGCCTGACGACCTCCTGAGCCGTGTCGGCGATGCGGTCAAAGCCGAAAATTCCACCTCGCATTTCGCAAAACGGTTTGCCACCGGTCTCGTCACCGGCAACGCGGACGATGTTGCGAGCCTGTCGGGGACCGTGGCCGGCGATCTCTTTGTCATCGGCGACATCCGGGACGTCGTCCGGGAGGGCAAGCACCTCGCGATGGGCGAGGAGACCGATCGCCTGGTGCTGGGCCTCGCGGCCGCGGGTCTCGCGGTTACGGCCGTGACCTACGTCTCCGTCGGCGGTGCCGCGCCGGTTCGCGCGGGGCTGACGCTGGTGAAGGACGCGCGCAAGGTGGGCCGGCTCGGCGAGGGACTGGCGGCATGGGCCGGCCGGTCCGCGCGCGAGGTCGTCGATACGCCGATGCTCCAGAACGCGGTTGCCTCCGGCTCGGTGCTGCGGCCGGGCCAGACCTTGAGCGCGATCAAGGCCGCGTTCCGCGCGGAAAAGGCCGGCGCGCTGGTTCGGCTCGGCAAGGATGTCACGCGCGTCGTCGAGAAGACCGGCACGCGCGGCGCGATGGATAGCTTGCGCATCGCCGAAGGCCCCAAGGACGTCGCACGCGCGGCGCGGCTCGCGGAAGCGCAGGGCGGCAAGACGCGCGCGATCCTGAAGCTGCTCGGCCGCGGCGCGCTGCTGCTGATCGGCGGGGCGTTCAATCTCGCACTCTGGCTGTTCGGTGCGGCCTTGACGCTGTTCGGCCTGTTGTCCTCGATCAAGGCGACGACGGAGCGCCTGACCCAGGCCTGGTGCGATCGCAGACGGGCGCGGCGACTTCGCCAGGCCCGGATCGCCGCCGAAGCCGTTCTGGCAAGCGCTGCCGTCACGGCCTAAGATACCTCTTCCCCTCAAGATTGCGGAACTGATGATGCCGAGCTTTCACAACGGCGCCGTTGAAATTGCCTATCTCGACGAAGGCGAGGGCGATCCGATCATCCTGGTGCACGGCTTTGCCTCCAGCAAGAACGTGAACTGGGTCTATCCGACCTGGGTCTCGGAGCTGCGCAAGAACGGCCGCCGCGTCATTGCGCTCGACAATCGCGGCCATGGCGAAAGCGCCAAGCTCTACGAGCCCGCGCAGTACTCGATCCCGACCATGGCCGGCGACGTGCTGGCACTGATGGATCATCTCGCCATCCCGCAGGCCGATCTCATGGGCTATTCGATGGGCGGCCGGATGACGGCCTGGCTCTCCCTCAACGAGCCGCAGCGCCTGCGTTCGGCAATCCTCGGCGGCATCGGCATAGGAGGCCTGATCGAGGGCACCGGGCCCGGCGAGAACGTCGCGAAGGCGCTGGAAGCGCCCTCGCTCGACGACGTCTCCGATCCCGTCGGCCGCACGTTTCGTGCTTTTGCAGACCAGACCCGTTCCGACCGCAAGGCGCTGGCCGCCTGCCTCCGCGGCACGCGCGATCTCATGACGAAGGACGAAGCCGCGCGCATCGACGTGCCCGTGCTGATTGCGGTCGGCTCGACCGACGACGTCGCGGGCTCGGCCAGCGCACTCGGTGCCATCATCCCGGGTTCGGAAGTGCTCGACATTCCGAACCGCGATCACATGCGGGCGGTCGGCGACAAGGTCTACAAGACCGGCGTGCTCGATTTCCTCTCACGCCGCGGCTGAGGTGATCCTGTCTGGGCGACGAGGTTCTTGCCCAGCTATCCTGAAATGTCCATCGCAAGGCGCCATGCACTCCCTTCGGGTGCAACCGTCCACTCCTTCATACGCAGAGATATGAAGGTCCGATAAGGGATGAGAGGTCAGCTCAAAGCGGCAAGGAACGTCGGCTAAGAGCCAACAGAGGACGTTCGCACAGACATCGCATGAAAGAGGAGGCCGCCAACGAAGGCGGCCTCCCTCAACGGTTTCGGGGGTAGCGATTGATCCGATCAAGGCCATATCGGCATCGCGTACGGTTGCGCTCCGCAACGGCCTTACGGTGTGCAGCCCACCGGCAACACGTTTTGGCGTAGCACGGCCGGATCATTGGTGTTGCCGCTATCATAGCGGCAGACCCAATTAGTGCCGTCGTGCGTTTTACCGTCATTGGCCTGCATCTTGCGGGTCGCGCGTCCGCAGCCGACCTTCGTAGCTGACTTCCAGACGACTTGGGTGAAGTGGCCCGTCACTGGATTGTTGTTCTTGCATTCGGGCTTGGGCTCGTCGCAGGCACTCTTGAAGCCGCCGCAGATCCGCGGATCGTCGTACTTGTAGTATTTTCCCTCACACGCCCACGTCTCGGTGAAAGCCGCCGTATCTGTCTTCGCGGGGAGGACGTCCGTCGACACGCCGTTGTTCGTTCTGAACGACAACGCGTTCGCCAGGTTCTCATTGGATGTCCCGTGCTGGCCAAGCGGGCCGGTTTCCGCGTAGGTCTGCGCCGCTGCGGCCAAAGTCGCGTCCCATTGCAGCGGCGGGGAGCAATGCTGCCTCCTGAAATCGTTGTGCGCCCTGAGCATCTCGTTCCAGTCGGCCGGAACTTGTGTTCCTCCGCCAGCACCTAGGTCGTGGCCAAAGACGCCGCCGTCCCGCCTTATGACGATAATGCGGTTGCCGATCGTCGCGACAAACCTATCTGCATCGCCGTTGTATGCGACATCAGAACCCGCAAACTTGAAGGCCTGACCGATCGTGTTTCCGGCAACGTCGTGGCCGAAGACCCCGCCGTCTCGCCTGGTGACAATGATGCGGTTGCCCATCATTACGACGAACCTATCTGCATCGCCGTTGTACGCGACATTAGAACCCGCAAACTTGAAGGCCTGACCGATCGTGTTTCCGGTAACGTCGTGGCCGAAGACGCCGCCGTCTCGCCTGATGACAATGATGCGGCTGCCCATCGTCACGACGAACCTATCTGCATCGCCGTTGTACGCGACATTAGAACCCGCGAACTTGAAGGCCTGACCGACCGTGTTTCCGGTAACGTCGTGGCCGAAGACGCCGCCGTCGCGCCTGATGACAATGATGCGGTTGCCCATCGTCACGACGAACCTATCTGCATCGCCGTTGTACGCGACATTAGAACCCGCAAACTTGAAGGCCTGACCGACCGTGTTTCCGGTAACGTCGTGGCCGAAGACGCCGCCGTCCCGTCTGATGACGATGATGCGGTTGCCCATCGTCACGACGAACCTATCTGCATCGCCGTTGTATGCGACATTAGAACCCGCAAACTTGAAGGCCTGCCCGATGTTCTGCGAGAACGCTGGTGACAGAAACGTCATAAAAGCGGCTGCCGATAAAAGCGTGGCGAGCAAAAAATTTAGGCTCAATCTACACATAAAGGTCTCCTCAGCTGAACTTGGACATTCCTGGCAGCGTGGTTTGCAACAAAATCGCATATGGCGCCCTGCACGCCCGACTTGACGTGTACCTGGCTGGTTGCCGCAGTCTGCCACGGCTGGCGTGGCTATGAGTGAGATCAAAGCAATTATCGAGAAGCACCGATCTATCGGGGCGCTCTCAATCGAGCTGGCCTGTTGCGCACTACGCAACAAGCCGTGGAAGGTGATGGGGGAGCATGCGTGAATGATACGAGACAATTGGCGCGAAAGCACTGCCCGATCATAAGGCCGAAATCTGGCGCAGGATGTGAAGCCCTTCACAGGCCGCGGCCGATAGGAATTCACCGGTAATGGCCAAGCACTGCGAACGGAAGCCCAACCCATGTTCGCAAGCTCGAGGCGAGTAGGATCATTAGCGGGGGAGCAAAGGGGCCGCAGGACGGCCGGAGCCGCTAAGGGCTCTTATCGGACTCCAGAACCATCGGGCTCTGGTTCACCGGTTTGAAATTCGCTGCCCCGCATCTCGCGCTTCACCTTCTCCCATTCGCCTTTGAGTACCGCGCGGCCCGCCGTAACGAGATCCGGATCGAGAGCTTGTCGTTGGGCTAGGCTGTCGGTCTGGTAAATCTTGTCAGCGATTTCCCAGAGCCTGCGCTGGAGCACATCGTCGCGGTTGAGAAGAAGGTCCAGTTCAGTACCGAGGCGATATACCTCTCGGTCGTCCTTCGCCACTTGTTCCTCGGCAGCGTCCGGCCGATCAGGAAGATTCATTAGAATGGAATGGTAGGCGGCCAGTGTTTGGCGAAGTGTTTCCATCCAAGCATGCGTAGCCTTCCGATCTCGCGTGCGCCGGCAGTCTCGCCGTCAACAAGGCTGCACGTGCGGATATTGACTGGCTAGCGCCGATCTTCGTCCAACGCGCCACTGTACAAATGGGCCGAGCACGCCGGCAACGAACGCAAAGAGGGCCACCACGGCTGCGACCGCTGCAGCGGGATTTTGCTCCAAAATCGATACGATGTGCCCCACGGGCAACCTGGTCAAAGCTACTAGCGAGGCGCCGATCAAAAAACCGAGCGCAAAACCGACCCAAGTACTTGCTGCGTTCACATCGATGCTGAATGTTTCCGCAACCGGCGGGCGAGTGCAAGGGGCAGCGCGCAACGCGGGCGGGTCCTCTCCAAGGGAAACGCAAACCGGTGGCCCGGCCCCAAAAAGTCGCTAGCTGCGGGGATCAAATCTGATGCAACGATCCCCTAATGCAATGCCTTTGGAGCTGATTTCAATCAGCGAGGCGGCCCGGAACATCGGGGTCAACAAGTCCACGCTGAGCCGCCAGGTCGAGAGCGGAGCCGTCCGGTCGCACGATGGAAAAGTCGTGTTGTCTCAGGTCCTTGAGGACCGGCAGAACAACGTCAATTTGGCCCAGTCGCCGCGCCGTCCGGCCAAGCCGAAGCACGGGAAGGCGGCCGCAAAGCCCCGCACCGTTGCATCAGCTGATGCAACGCCGGGCCGCCCGGACGCAACGCCGGAGCCTGATCTGCCCGAAGCAGACCTCGAGCAGCTCATTGCCGACGGCAAAATGCTCCCATTCGCCGGGGCCCAGCGGGTCAAAGAGAACTTCCTGGCGCGTCAGCGCGCGCGAGTTCGAGGTGGAATGCGGCCGGCTGGTCGATCGGGCCGCAGCCAACAAGTCGTTCTTCGACCAGGCGCGCGAGCTGCGAGATGCTTGGCTGGCGTGGCCGGTCCGCGTGGTCACCCTGATGGCGTCGGATCTCGAGGTCGACGATCGCAAGCTGGTCGAGGTCCTGACGAAGTATGTCCGCCAGCATCTCGACGAGCTCGGCGAGCCCGCTGCTCCCGAGCTCGCTCCGCCAGGCTGAGGATCTCGCGACGTCGTGGCGCGCGGGGCTGAGGCTCCGCCCAACATGACCGTCGTCGAATGGGCGGAGAACGCGTCGATGCGGAAATCATGCTTGAACAAGAAACCAAGCGCGATGGCCCTTCATTCCAATTTCGTCGCTTTATTGTCGTCGCCAAAACGCCTTCCCGCCGCCATCAACACCACGAAGGTGGCAACCCACACGATTCGCGCGCCATAGCGGTCGTGTGGTCCGGAAATCACGCCGCAGATGAAGGCGTTGCCGAGCAGCGCCAGCACGACGGTTGCGGCCAGCAGCCTCAGATCGTCGAGCCGGCGCCTCCTGAGCGCGTGGCCGAGCAGCGCGACCAGCCCCAGCATCGAGGCGAGCGCGACGGGCACATGCAGCCAGTTGACGTAGTCGAAGTCGAGAGCCCAATTCTGCTGGCGCGCCGCGCGCATCGGCGTGACCTGGGAGTGGATGTAGCGCTCGATGATGCCGCGGGTGTGGGGGATCCAGCCATTGGTGCCTTCGCCGGTCGCTACATGCAGCAATTGCTGGCCCATGGCGCGCAAGGCTGCGCCGGCCTGCCACGCCGGATAGTCGGCGAGCGAACCCACGACGATGGTGCCCATCTCGTCGTTCATGCCTTCGAAGCGGCCGAGCGTGTTGAACATGCTCTTGCCCCACAGGAATTCGTCGGCGGTCGCCGGCAATTGGTCGCGATAGGGGCAGAGTTTGAGTTTTTCGCGAGGGCAATGGTCATTGAGATAACGCGCGACGATGCCGTCCTGCATCATGCGGCCAAAGGCGACGCCGGTGCCGCCGGGCGTCCATGTCCATTTGCCCGACAGCGCGTGGTTCGCCGACACCAGCATCAGGCCGCCAGCGACGATGGTGAGGCTCGCCTGAGCCAATCCCGCGATCGGAAGCCGGGGCCCCAGCAACGGCCGCGCCATCCAGCCCGCGACGCAGAGCCCGAGCAGCACGCCGAGCGTGGCGCTGTGGGTCGCGGCGGCAAAGGCGGTGAAGACGAACAGCGAGATTTTTTCGAGCGCCGAGGTCCGCGGCCCACCGATGACCAGCAGGAATAGCGACAGCACCGACAGGCCTGCAAAAATATCGGTGAGCAACATGCTCGCAAGCCAGGGCAGCGCGGTCGACAGGATCAGGAGCAGGCTGATCGCGGCGAAGCGGAACGTTTGCATCATCGAGAGCACGCGCAAGGTGAGCTGCAACAGCCACAGCGTCGCCAGCGACTGGACCGCGAGGTTGATCCAGAAACCAGAACTCTCGCCATAGTGCAGATAGATGCCGAACACGGTGGAGCGGCTCGGGACGAGATAGCCCTCGTACCAGCGCGCCAGATAGCCTCCGGTATCCCATTGCAACAGCGGATAGCCGTTCCAGAACGCCGGCGCGATCATCAGCAGCGGCAGGGCGATCGCAGCCAGCCGCAGCCAGAGTGAGCCCGCGGCGCCCGCGCGCGCATGATCGGTGGTGATGGTCAAATCCGCTCCGTCCTCACTCGGACCATGCCCGCAATCACGGTTGAGGCGGAATTCACCAATAGTTTGACGCCGCCCGGCTTGAATTTGGCGAAACCCTGACCATTTTGAGCCGACCTTGCCGCCGGGGGCGTCGGAAGAAACTGTTGTGATTCAACGCGTTGGCATGGCCTCGCTGGGCAACGCACTGTTCACTCTCAGGCAAGCCCGTCAGGACTTTGTCGCCTAGACTGTGTTATAGAACCAGTGAAACGAGCCAATTCGAAAGAGCAGATCTCATGGCAGTGCATCAGGTCAATCCGGGAGGAAAGCTCGCAACGCTCGATCCGATCTGGGATCGGATCCGCGGCGAAGCGGAGGACATCGTCCATCGCGAGCCAGAGCTTGCGACCTTCATCTATTCGACGGTGCTGCATCACAGTCGCCTGGAAGATGCGGTGATCCATCGCGTCGCCGATCGGCTCGATCACTCCGCGCTGTCGGGCGATCTCGTGCGCCAGACCTATGACGAGGCGCTACGCGACGATCCCGATCTCGGCAACGCCTTCCGCGCCGATCTCGTCGCCGTCTACGACCGTGACCCCGCTACCTCGCGCTTCATCGACCCGTTGCTCTATTTCAAGGGCTTCCACGCCATCCAGACCCACCGCCTCGCGCATTGGCTTTATCTGAAGGGCCGCAAGGACTTTGCGTATTATCTGCAGAGCCGCGCGTCTGCGGTATTCCAGACCGACATCAATCCCGCCGCGCGCATCGGCCGCGGCATCTTCCTCGATCACGCCACCGGTTTCGTCTGCGGTGAGACGGCGCTGATCGAGGACGACGTCTCGATCCTGCATGGCGTCACGCTCGGCGGCACCGGCAAGGAGAACGAGGACCGCCATCCGAAGATCCGCCACGGCGTCCTGATCGGGGCCGGCGCGAAGATCCTCGGCAATATCGAGATCGGCCATTGCGCGCGCATCGCGGCGGGCTCGGTCGTGGTCAAACCCGTGCCGCACAACGTCACGGTCGCAGGCGTGCCCGCCAAGGTCGTCGGCGAAGCCGGCTGCGCCGAGCCGTCGCGCACCATGGATCAGATGATCAACGCCATGGGACTTTGAGATGGGACTTTGAGATGGGACTTTGAGAGGGGACGTCGAGCTTGTCGGAAGGGGCGGATTTTCCGCCCCCTTCGCCCCAAAATTCTTTGGCAATTCATGCTGGCGGTTGGTCGCGTCTCGTCCTAAAACCCGCGCCAACCCAGATTTCGATTGGAGACTTGCCGTGGACGTGAAGGAAGTTAGGAAGCTCGACGCGTACCTGAAGCGCGTATTCGGCAATTCCAAGATCCGCGTCGTGCCGCGGCCGAAGAAGGATGATTCCGCCGAGGTCTATATCGGCGAGGAATTCATCGGTGTGCTCTTCGTCGATGATGAGGACGACGATCGCTCGTTCCAGTTCCAGATGGCGATCCTCGAGGACGATCTCGTCGATCAGGAGTGATGCGACCGATTGGTGAGACGGAACTTCTCGCCCTCACCATTTAGTGTCTGACGCGGCGGTGCGATCGCCGACGCTTTTCCCACATTCCGTCCATGCGAACAGTGCTGATCTCCGGGGCGGGGATTGCCGGGCCTACGCTCGCGTATTGGCTGCGTGCCGGAGGCTACGAGCCGACGCTGGTTGAACGCGCGCCCGCGCTTCGTCGTGGCGGCTACGTGATCGATTTCTGGGGACTGGGCTACGACATCGCCGAACGGATGGGGCTGTTGCCGGCGATCGAAAGCGCCGGCTACCGCGTCAGGGAAATGCGGATCGTCGACGGTCGCGGCCGGCGAGTCGCCGGATTTGGTACGAACGTCCTCGACGATCTCACAGGCGGGCGTTACGTCACTCTGGCACGAAGCGATCTGTCGCGCCTGCTGTACGGTACGGTCCGCGATGGTGTTGAAACGATCTTCGATGAGGAGATCGTTGGCCTGGAGCAGCAGCCTGAAGGGGTCGACGTCCAGTTGCGGCGGGGCGGGAGCCGACGTTTCGATCTCGTCGTCGGTGCTGACGGCCTGCATTCGCAGGTGCGCCGCCTTGCGTTCGGCTCGATCGGGACGTTCGAAAGAAATCTCGGCTATGGCGTCGCGGCATTCGAGACCCGCGGCTATCGCCATCGCGACGAGAATGTGTACCTGATGCACAACCGGCCGGGCCGTATGGTTGGCCGTTTCGCGCTGCGCGATGATCGCACCTTGTTCCTCTTCGTGTTTCGCGGTGATGCAGGCGAGCCTGCCGCACAGAAGACACAGCTGCGTGATCTCTATCGCGACAACCGCTGGGAATGCCCAGACATTCTGAACGAACTCGAGCGCACCGATGATTTGTATTGCGACCAGGTCAGCCAGATCAGGATGGACGGCTGGTCGCGGGGCCGCGTCGTGCTGATTGGAGACGCTGCGTTCTGCGTCTCGCTCGTCGCCGGGCAGGGCTCGGCTTTGGCCATGATCTCTGCCTATGTGCTTGCGGGAGAGCTCGTACGCGCCGACGGGCGCCACGAGGAAGCATTCAGCACCTATGAGACCCGCCTTCGCAGCTATATCGGCGCCAAGCAGCGCGGAGCGGAGCGCTTCGCCGCGGCATTTGCGCCGCGGACGTCATGGGGATTGTGGTTTCGCAATCAGGTCGTGAAGGCGTTCTCGTTGCCAGGCGCGGCGAAATTCGCCATCGGCCGAGACCTTGCCGACAAGCTGGATCTGCCGACTTATCGCTGGAGCGATCGCAAGGTGATCGGCGTTTGAATGGCCCGGGGCTTTGAATTTTTTCGAAAACGACGAATTGTCGGAGGGGGCGAATTTTCGCAGGCTGGCTTCGAAAATACGAAGTCATGCCAGGCACTTGGCTACTGTGCATGGGGTTGTTTTCGCAGTTTTTGTTTTGGAGGCTTGGGGCCGCGCGGCCGCTTACCCCTTCGGTCCCCGCAACTGCGCCGTCAGCTTCTCCATCGCTTCCGCCGCATCGCGCCACTGCGATAGCCAGCTGCGCGGAAAGCGGAAGGTGAGGTCGGCGCCGCCGACGCGGCGTTCGGCGAGGCACATGCCGGGCGTCGCCCCATCGCGCGTGCAGCGCGCGGTCAGCGCCGGACTTGCGGCAGAATAGAGATCCTCGCTGCCGTACGGCGTATCGGCGCGGAACATCCGCATCGTCAGCCCGTCCTGGGGCATTGCCGCGGCCTGGTCGAGATAGCGCAGATAGATCGTGGCGGTGCGCTGCTCGGGCGAGAGCGCATCGCGATGCGCGGCGATCGACAGGAAGATGCGGTCGATCGGCTGCATCGCCGCATCCACGCTATCGGCGGTGACGTGCTTCGGCGCGCCCGGCGGCTCCAGCGAGGGATACAGGAAGTCGAGATCGATCCGCTCCTGCGGCCCGGAGTGGCGCTGGATCTTCATCCGGATCGCAGTGGTGGGCAGGTTGAACAGCGTGCCGCCAACGCTCACCGGCAGCTTGTCCGGGCCGCTCGCGCCGCTCGGACCCCAGGTCGGCCACAACAGATAGGCGACGAGCGCGACGGCGCACACCGCGGCAATGCCGCCGAGCACGATCGGGATCACGTGGCCCCGGGTGCGCGCCCGGGGAGACTGAGGGGAGGTTGCCGAAAACACCGTCATGAGCCGCGCGAATGAGCCGGAAGTCGGCGGATGGCCGACGAATCAGCGGCGAATATGCCACGTGGTGGCGATTTCGCGGAGCGTTCACCGGCTGCAGGGAAGGGAGAGAGGCCTGCGTGGGACGGCCGGCGGCGTTAACCTTCCCTTAAGGATAATGTAGCGTTAACCGGCACTCTTTGTCACAGGAAGGCTCTGGCGTTGCGTAAGGGCGGACCGTTCCGATGACACCTGAAGCTCTCAATACATTCTTCTCGATCGGCATCGGTTTCGCGCTCGCAGGCGCGCTCGTGAGCGGATACCAGACGGTCGCACAGCGGCCCGCCGGCTTCGGTCTGTTGCAGGACGGCGTGGCGCCGAAGACCTTCGCGGCGGTTCCGTTCCTGGTGTTCGCGGCGCCTTTCATCATCATGCGCAACACCCTGCGCGGCAGGCAGCTGGAGAGCCGTCGCGTCGAATTCGTGATGATGGCCACCGTCATCGCCGGCTTCTGGAGCATGATGAGCGGCACCTTCTTCCTGATGACGCTCCGCGCGGCCGGCGTTCTGGTCTGATGCGCGCGCTGTAGGGCTGCCTGCGCGGCAGCCCTTTGCGTCAAGGCTGCCGTTTCGCTATGGCTGGGGTTGACCCGACAGGAGACCCTCATGGCGATCTACGAGCTCGACGGGCAGGCGCCCGACCTTCCCGCCGACGGCAACTACTTCATCGCCGAGACCGCCACCGTGATCGGCCGCGTGCGCCTGAAGCCGGGCGCGAGTGTCTGGTTCGGCGCGGTGCTGCGCGGCGACAATGAGTGGATCGAGATTGGCGAGGGCGCCAACGTGCAGGACGGATCGACCTGCCACACAGATCTCGGTTTTCCGCTTCACATCGGCAGGAACTGTACGGTCGGCCATAACGTCATCCTGCACGGCTGCACCATCGAGGAGGGCGCACTCGTCGGCATGGGCTCCATCGTGATGAACGGCGCCAGGATCGGCCGCAACAGCATCGTTGGCGCCGGCTCCGTCATCACCGAGGGCAAGGAATTCCCTGAACGGTCCCTGATCATCGGCTCGCCGGCGCGGGTCATCCGCACGCTCGACGACGCCCAGGTGCAGAAGATGGGCAGCGCGGCGAAGTTCTACGTCGCGAACGGCCCGCGCTTCACGAAGGGCCTCAAGCGGATCGGGTGAGCTCAGCTTCCTTCGGACTCGCGCGCTTCTAGTGCGCTTGCGACCTTCTCGTGCCCCGCGGACCATAGAGCATGCTCGTCGCTGCCGTCCTGGTACGGATTGGCTTCCGCCGGAATGTTTTGACGCGCCGCGCGTTCGCCTTCTGCAAAAGCATCGCGATCGTTCATCGTGACTGCGCCTTTCTGTTTCTGGAGCAGAAGATCAGCTTGAGCGTGATCGTGCCCGCCTCCCGGTTTCAAGCTGATGCGACGGCATTTGTTCCGGAACCGGTGTTGGCTGCGGCGGTTGACGGGCGAAGGAGAATTTCGATGGCCAGCTTGCCTACAGCCCGTTCAATCAAGACCGTGATCGTGATCTTCGCCCTCGCCGCGATGCCGGCCGTATCGTTTGCGCAAGCCACCGGCGGCTCCGCAGGATCGACCGGAGGTGTCGCCAATTCTCCGGCTCCCGCGCCTGGCACCAACAGTCTGGGTACGGCGCAGTCATCGGGAGCGAATGCCTCCTCCGGAACCACCACCGGGACCGGTGCAGGCGGATCCACCGACGCCGCCGTCAACGCGGAGAACCGGCTGCTCGACAGGAAGCTCAAGAGCATCTGCCGCGGCTGCTGATGCTCGCGCGGAAGTGAGACAGTGAAGCTGTCAGGAACGCCTCAAGCCGATTAGCTTGGTCCTGCTTTGAAGCGTGGAGCGTCTCCACGCGGAGGATCGAGTGATGTTACGCAAGATGATGATGGCGGCGCTCGCCGTCGCGGCAGTCGCGCTGTCGGCCCCACAGGCGGCCCAGGCGCGGGGCGGTTTCGGCCACGGTGGCGGCGGTTGGGGCCATGGCGGAGGCTGGGGCCACGGAGGCGGCTGGCGCGGCGGCGGCTTCTGGCCGGGAGTCGCCATCGGGGCGGGTATCGCTGGCGCGGGTTATTACGGCAGCTATTACGGCTATGGCCAGCCGTATTACGGCGATCCCTATTACTATGGTACCGGCTACGACGATGGTGGCTATGGCAGCTGCTACGTCGTGCGCAAGCGCGTCATGACGCCGTCGGGCTGGCGCATCCGCCCCGTAGATGTCTGCGAATAGGCGGCGGTACCCGTCAAAAAACAAGGTCGCTGACGCAATATACCGTCAACGACCTTGCCAGCCCCGGACATTGAAATCGGCTCACGCCATCCGGTAATGGCGAGCATCGCTTGGAATCACACGGGCGAATGTGATCCAGTTCACAAGTCCAAAAATTTAGGCGGCGCCGGCTGCTCAGCCGCGCGAGCGCTTGCGTGCACTGGCATGGACACGATGCCGTGCAGGTTTCCTGCGGGTAACCGAGGGAGTCTCCGCCTCACTCGCCCGGGCGCTGGCAAAGGATTGCCGCAGGCCGTCGATGGATTCGTTCAGTGTCGTGACCTGCTCGGACAGACGCTTGGTGTCGGCCTGCTGGAATGCGAGCAAGCGCTTCACACTCTGAAGCTGGTCCTGCACGACCTGAAGCTGGTCAATCGATTCCTGCTGGGTTGCTTCCAGCCCCTTTGTCTTCTCGACCAGCTGCTCGGACGCCTGTGCGGTACGTGCCTGAAGCTGCCGCGATGCCACCACCCGGTCGGTCTCGGGGGCTGAGCCGGTATAGGCGCGCCAGATCGCGATCGAGGTCACACCGGCGATCAGCAGGAGGAGGGCGGCGGCGGTCAGCGCGATGGGCTGGGCGCCGAGGCGAAGAAGCGGGTTGGACGGTGCGTCCTCTGCGAGATCGATCATCGCTGACAAAACCCAAATTGAAACTTGGTGAGTGGCGAAGACCGGCAACCCTGAGGCCGCCGGGTGTCCCGAAAGCGTTACGTTTCGGCAAGGAATGGGACCAAAAAGAGGCTAAGAGCAAAAAAACCAACAATCATGAGGCCTTGAGGCCTCCGAACGTCCGTCAGGGGCAGAGATCAGGGCTGAAACGGCGAAAACGGACCTGAATAGGTCTTCGAGCGCGGCGCCGCATAGGGCCCGAGCCGGGAGGTTTTCAGTCCCAGTCGCACCAGTGATTCCGCCAAGGTCACCGCGGCGGCGACGCCGTCGATCACGGGCAGGCCGTGCATGGCGGCGAGTTCATTGGCGAGATCGGCCATGCCCGCGCAACCGAGCACGATGGCCTCCGCGCGGTCGTCGCGGATCGTGGCCGTGATTTCCATGGAGATTTTTGCGAGCGCGTCGGTGTTGCGCTCCTCCAACGCGAGCACCGGCACCTCGGCGGCGCGGACGCGGGCGCAGCGTTCGGCAAGGCCGTATTTTCGCAAATTATGCTCGATCGGCACGACGGAGACACCGAGCGTCGTCACCACGGCGAAGCGCGCGGCGATCAGGCTCGCCATGTGAAAGCCCGCCTCGCCAATGCCGATCACGGGTGCCTTTGCCGCGGCGCGCGCGGCGTCGAGACCGGTGTCGTCGAAGCAGGCGATGATATGCGCGTCCGCGCCGTCGCGATCGGCCTCGCGGATGCAGCCGAGCATGCCGGGGACGGCGAAGGCCTCGTCGTAAAATCCCTCGATCGAAACCGGACCCATCGCCGGCTGGCGCGCGTCGATCAATGTGTCGGGCAGGGCGATGCTGCGCGCCGCGGCGGCGATCTTCGCCGTCATCGACGCCGTGGTGTTGGGGTTGACGACGTGGAGTCGCATCAGATCAGACAAGCCCTTTGCCGGCGTCCGAGCCTTTGGCCGCCTGCCGCCTGTTCAACACGTGGATGGTGCCGAGCGCAAGGCTGATCACCGTGAACGAGACGGCGGAGATCACGGTGCCGAGCGCATAGATGTCGGGGTTGGTCACGGTGGTGGTGAGGCCCTGGAGATCGAGCGGCAACGTGTTCACTGCACCGATCGCCTGGCTGGAGCGTGCGAGCTCGTCCCAGGAGAGGGTGAAGCCGAACAGGCCGATACCGATCACCGAAGGCAGGATGATCGGCAGCACGACATGACGGAAGGCCTGCCACGGCGTCGCACCGAGATCGCGCGCGGCTTCCTCGAGCCTGGGATCGAAGCGGTTGAAGATCGCGAACATGATGAGCAGGCCGAACGGCAGCGTCCATGTCAAATGTGCACCGAGGCCCGAGGTGAGCAGGCCCATCGAGGTCTCGAAATTCTCGTTCCAGTGCGCTTTGATCAAATCGTCGATGATGCGGAATTCGAGCGAGATGCCGAGCGAGGTGATGATCGAGGGCACGATCAGGCTCGCGATCGCCGAATAAAACAAAATGCTCTGCGCCTTGAACTTGCGGCGAAACGCCATGCCAGCCGCGACCGACAGCACGACGGTGACGATCATCACGATAATGCCGAGCAGCAGCGAACGGCGAAAGGCCGCGCCGAGATCGACGATGCCGGTGCCCTGGAACAGTTTTGCGATCCAGAAAGTCGACACACCGTTCATCGGGAAGGTGAGGCCACCCTGCGGCCCCTGGAACGACAGCACGTAGATCGCGATCATCGGGCCGTAGAGAAACAGCGTGTAGGCTGCGAAGAAGATCGCAAGCACGTAGAAAGAGCGCGGACGTCCTTCCTTCATGCTCTAGAGCTCCTTCTTGATGTCGACGATGCGCGACATCATGGTGATGATCAGGAACGTGATGACGAGCAGGATCACGGCGTTCGCGGCGGCGGCCGGGAATTGCAGCGCGTTCACCCGCGTCTCGATGATCTTGCCGGCGGCCGCGATCTGCTGCCCGCCCATCACGCCGATGGTGATGAAGTCGCCCATCACGATGGTGATGACGAAGATCGAGCCGATCACGATGCCGGGCTTGGCGAGCGGGATAATCACGTTGACGAGCGTCTGGAAGCCGGTGGCGCCGGCGTCATAGGCGGCCTCGATCAGCGATTTATCGATGCGCACCATCGAGTTGAAGATCGGCACCACCATGAAGAAGGTGAAGAGGTGAACCAGCGCCAGCACCACGGAGAACTCGGAGAACAGCAGCCATTCAACGGGATGGTTGATCAGCCCCGTCTTGACCAAGCCTGAGTTGACAAGGCCATTGCGCCCGAGCAGCGGAATCCAGGCGATCATGCGGATCACGTTGGAGGTCCAGAACGGGATCGTGCACAGCAGCGACAGTCCCATCTGCCAGGTTTTCGACTTGACGTGGAAGGCGAGGAAGTAGGCGACCCAGAAGCCGATGAAGAGGGTAATGACCCACACGAGGAAGCAGAGCTTCAGCGTCTTCAGATAAGTCTTGGCGATCGTGCAGAGATCGGGGAGCTGCGCGATGCAGCCCTCGAACGTGTCGGTGTAGCCGCGGCCCGAGAAAGCCGGCAGCAACTGATATTCGTTGTAGTCCCAGAACGAGACGATGACGACGAAGACGAGCGGGATCAGGAAGAAGGCGAGGAACACCAGCATCATCGGCCCGGCCTGAAGCCAGGAGATGAAGGAGGGCGACAGCCGCACCGCTTTGCTGCGGCGCGCCGTCTCCGATCCCCGGACCAGGTCCGGGGATGCCTGTTGCAAAATGTCCTCCGACGTGTCCATCAGATTACGCCGCGATGAACTCGTTCCACTTGCGGACCATGTAGTCGTTCTCGTCCATCACAGCGTTCCAGCATGCGACGCCACCCATGCGGTCCTCGTAGGAGCCGCCGTCGCGCACGGCGCCGGCCTTTTCGAGCAGCAAGCCGTCGGGCGCCTTGATGTCCTTTTCGGCCGCCTTGCCTTCCATCCAATAGGCCCACTCGTAAGGCTCCATATGCGCCTTTGCGGTGGAGAGCACGGCGGAGTAGTAGCCCTGGCGGTTGAGATAGGCGCCGGCGTAGCCGGACAGGAACCAGTTGACGAACTCATAGGCCCATTCGAGTTTCGCACCCGAGACGCCCTTGGAAACGCAGAAGCCCGAGGCCCAGGAGCGATAGCCTTCCTTGAGCGGCTGGAAGGTGCAGGCAATCCCCATCGAGCGGACCTTCGTCACCGCCGGCGACCACATCGACTGGATGACGGTCTCGCCCGAGGCCATCAGGTTGACGCTCTCGTTGAAGTCTTTCCAGAAGGCGCGGAACTGACCGGCCTTCTTGGCCTCGGTCATCACCTTCATGGTGAGATCGATCTCTTCCTTGGTCATGTTGCCCTTGTCGGCATATTTGTACTTGCCGGTGGCTTCCACGACCATCGCGGCATCCATGATGCCGATCGAGGGGATGTTGAGGATCGAGGCCTTGCCCTTGAATTCGGGATTGAGCAGCTCGGCCCACGAGCTGATCGGACGCTTGATGATATCAGGACGGATGCCGAGCGTGTCGGCGTTGTAGACGGTCGGGATCAAGGTGACGAATTCGGTCGCGGACGTCGCGAACTTCTTGGAGTCCTTGCCTTCGAGATAGAGCACCTTCCAGGGCGCGGTACCCTGGCCGCCGATCTTCTTGCCGCCGGGCGTCTGGCCCTTGGTGAAGACGGGCGTGATGTTGTCGAATTCCTTGATCTTCCTGGCGTCGAGGGCAAGGATGTTGCCCGAGGGCACGATCTTCTTCAGCGCGAAATATTCGGTGTCCAGCACGTCGAAGGAATTCGGCTGAGTCATCACGCGCTTGGTGACGTCGTCGGTGGTCGCGGTGATGTATTCGATCTTGATGCCGGTGTCCTTCAGGCACTGCTTGGAGATCTCGTCGCCCTCGTTCACGGCGGTGCCGAGATAGCGCAGCACCTTCGGCTCGGCGGACATCACATAGGGGAAGCCGGTGATCGCGCCGGAGCCGGCGGCGAGGCCGGCGAGCCCCGCGGTGCTCTTCAGTAGCGTGCGGCGGCTAAGGCCCTTGTTCCTGGTCGTTTCGGTCATATCACTCACTCCTCTGTTGCGCATTCCGGTGATTGATCGGCGCTATTGCAGACGTTGCGCCTTGGCGGGATCCCAAATGGCCACCACGCGATCGCCCGGCCGGAACTGGTGGACGTCGAAGGCGGCCTCGGGAAGGTGCGAGAACAGGGCGGTCCCGTCTTCCAGCGTGAGCGAGACGGCGATGTAAGAGCCCTGGTACTCGGTCTGGGTCAGCAGCGCCGGCGCGCCGAAGGCACCGTCAGTGAACGGCGCGATGCCGAGCTGATCGGCGCGCACGGCGATGAGTTTGCCTGCGTCGCTGAGAACGTTGTGGCCGCCGATGAAGCGCGCCACGAATTCGGTGCGGGGATGATGGAAGATGTCGCGGGCGCTTCCCTGCTGTTCGATCCTGCCCTGGTTCATCACCACGATGTGGTCGGCGAGCGCCATCGCCTCTTCCTGGCCGTGCGTGACCTGAACGAAGCTGATGCCAAGCTCGCGCTGCAGCCGCTTCAGTTCGCCCCGCATCTTCACCCGCAGGAACGGATCGAGCGCAGAGAGCGGCTCGTCGAGCAACAGGATCTGCGGCTCGGTGATCAGCGCGCGGGCGAGCGCGACGCGCTGCTGCTGGCCGCCGGAGAGCTGTGCGGGGAGGCGGGCCGCGTAGGGCGTCATCGCGACCAGTTCGAGCAACTCGCCGGCGCGCTTGTGCCGCGTCGCCCGGTCGATGCCGCGCATTTTCAAGGCAAACGCCACGTTGTCGATCACGGTGAGGTGCGGAAACAGCGCGTAAGACTGGAACATCATCGCCGTGCCGCGCTTGGCGGGTTCGAGATCGGTGACGTTCTGCGGACCCAGGATGATGTCGCCTTCACTGACCGCCTCGTGACCGGCGATCATGCGCAAGGTCGAGGTTTTGCCGCAGCCGGAGGGGCCGAGCAGGCAGCAATAGGTGCCGGCCGGGATCTTCAAATTGACGGTGTCGACCGCCAGCGTCGTGTCGTAGCGCTTGGTGACGGCGACCAGTTCGAGGGCGGCAGGAGTGGCCATGGCGTGTCCGGGGCGAGGGCGATGCTGCGCCTCTCTCCGCAAGGTCCATGCCAATCGCCCTTGAATCGTTCCCGGCCGGCCGAATTCCAAAACAGTGCAGCGGAGTCAGATCGTTAGATCGAATCCCACGGGCGTGGGCGGCTCGCCGCTTTCGCAGTTGCGTGCACACAAAACAGGCGCAGATTGTATAAAGTTTCGCCTGTGATTGGATACAGCTGGTCGATTAGGATTCGACGCCATCTTCGACGATCGAGTCCTCACCTCCATGGCCGTCAAGTCCCGACCGAAATCCGACGCGCCAGATGCGAGCGATCGCGTCAGCCGCATCCGGGAAGGCGTGACCGCGGCGATCCTCGAGCATCGCCTGCTGCCCGGCACGAAACTCGGCGAGGACGAGATCGGCGAGATCTACGGCGCAAGCCGAACGTTGGTTCGCACCGCGCTTCAACAGCTCGCGCATGAGGGCATCGTCAACATCGAGAAGAACCGCGGCGCCTTCGTCGCGCGGCCGACGCCTGCGGACGCGCGCGAAGTGTTCGAGGCGCGCCGCCTGATCGAGCCGACGATCGTCGATCACGCCGTTGACGCGGTGTCGCCGGCCTGGATCGGGCGTCTCCAGCGGCATCTTACCGAAGAACGCGAGGCGGAGCTGCGTGGCGATGCTCGTGCTTCGGTCCGCCTCTCCGGTGACTTCCATCGACTCGTCGCCGAGATGAGTGGCCACAGCATCTATCTCGGATTTCTCAGGGAGCTGATTGCGCGCTCCTCGCTGATCATCCTGCTCTACCGCCGGCACGACACGCCGGCCTGCGGCACCGATCATCACGCCGGGATCGTCGCCGCGATCCGCAAATGCGACAGGGAGGCCGCGCGCGCGCAGATGTTGTCGCATCTGAACGAGATCGAGGCCGAGCTGTTCCTGAAGGATCCCGCCGCCGACGAGTTGCGGCTCGCGGACGTGCTCGGGGTCTGAGCTCAACGAGGCGCGTCCGCACCCGGGTGGGCACGGCGACGGCTATTGCGGCTCCAACCCGAGAGTCTTGATCGACTCGAGCCAGACCGGCCCTTCCTTTTCGTAGAGCGCAATCGAGGATGCGCGATCCATGGCCGGCGAATCGACGCCGAAGGCATCGAGCAGCTTCTGCACGCGCTCGGTCTTGCCGCCTTCGACCATCAGCTTGGCGAGCATGTCGATCCGGTCTGCCGGCATCGCAGCGGGCGCCACCAGCGCGGTAAAACTGATGAGCTGGAAGACATTGCCGGTGACCCCTTGCTCGGCAAATGTCTTGGTCTCGGGCAGCTTCTTCATGCGCACCGGTGTCGGCACGGCAATCGGGCGGCCGATGCCGGTATCGAGCACCGGAAGCGCAGCCTGATAGCTGCCGACCGCCGCCTGGATCACCCCGGCGGCCAGATCCTGCCACATCGGCGCTTCGCCGCGGTAATGCACGATGGAAATGTCGAGACCGAATTGGCGGTTGAGTTCGGCGATCGCAATATGCGCGAACGAGCCTATCCCGTACGAGCCGGCCGTGACCTTGTTGCCACGTGCGTACGCGACGAACTCTTCGATCGTCTTTGCATTGGTGGCGGAATGGACCACCAGCGGCAGATGCCCCGAAGGCGTCACCGCGACGATCGTGAAATCCTTGTCCGGATCATAGGCCAGCGATTTCAGCAGCAGCCGGTTACCGAGCAGGGTGGACGAGATCGTGTACATCAGCGTGTAACCGTCGGCCGGGGAATCCTTCACCGACTGTGCCGCCAGCGCGCCGCTGGCTCCGGTCTTGTTTTCGACGATGACCGGCTGGCCAAGCTTCTGCGAGATATAGTCGCCATAGGCGCGGGCGAAGGCATCGGTGATGCCGCCTGCCGGCGTGGAGACGACGATCTTGATTGCCCGGGTCGGCCACGCTTCGGCCCAAGCCGTTTCAGAAGCGGCTATCGTCAGGCATGCAATCGCGGCAGCCCAAATTTTCGCGGATGTCCGCACTTCGGCCTCCCCCTTTCCCAGTGTGTCATTGGGCAGCCGGCAGCCACCGCAACGAGGTGTCACACGGGCAATGAGGAGGGTCAAGAAATCAAAATATCGTTTCACTGTGTGAAATGATCATCGCCGACCTGCAGGAGAACCCGGCGCGGCAAGCTTGGCGCCGAGCGCCTCCGCAAGTGCGGAAGCGACTTTCTTCATCGAAGGTACGAAGCGCCGCACGCCGTCCTCCAGACCGACCGCCTCGCGAAGCATCATCACGTTCATGCTGCCGAACAGCCGATTCCGCAAAACGACGGGTACGCCAATCGCCCACACTGCGCCGCCGAACACGCGGCGGCTGTAGGTCTCGTCCATGACTGCGAAGCCGGCGCCGTGGATCGTGCGCAGCACTTTGGCAAGCCTGACGGGATTGCGCGCCAGATCGTTCCAGGGCTCGGGACCGAGGGCAAGCCGCGCGGCAATGCGCTCCTGCTCGGCGGGCTCGCAGAAGGCGAGATAGGCGCGTCCCATCGAGGTGCCGAGGACGGGAAAGCGAAAACCCGGCGGGCGGCTGAACAGCAGCGAGCCATCCACGCGCGTCGTGTGGGCGATGACCATGGACTCCTGATCGAGCACCGCGATGTCTGACGGCCAGTGGATCTGCTTGCGGAATTTGTTGAGGATGGGTTCGGCGATGCCGCCAATCCAGGTCGGCTCGTCATAGCCTGCGCTGAGCAGCAGCGCGCGTCCCGTCGGCGCGTAGCTGGTGGGCTCGGTACGGCGCACCACATAGCCTTCGTGCTCCAGCGTCTCGAGCATGCGGACGATTGTTGCCTTGTTGAGCCCCGTCGCCTTGTGCAGCGAGCCGACGGTCGACTGCCGTTCCTGATTGATCACCCGCAGGACTTCGAGGCCCCTGGACAACGCGATGACAGGACGGAACGACGTCATGGCAGCTCCTTGTGATTGCCTGTGCCGCTAGCCGATGAAGCAACCGCCGGGGGACAGGGCAGCGCGCTCGATGCCATCGTCACCGATTGCGGGAAGGCTGGCATGAGTCAAGCTCGCTGACGCGTTCATCTCGGTTTCGAGAAGGGCGGGGTTCGCAGTCAATTCGACCGCTTGCTGCGCCCGGCGGCAATTTAGTTCCTGCGGTCAAGCTGTGTCGATGGTCGGGCGCTGCGACGTCACGTGACTAGTCCTGGCGAGGCGCACCGGCTATAGGATGACGCTCTGTCATCGAACTGTCATGTACCTGTAAATGCTGAAGTCAGATGCAACGCCGGTTCGCAAGCATCCGAGCGCGCGGGATGGGAATCCTGTTGCGAAGGACAACAAGAGAACGCAAGTTGTCGCCGGCTTCTTCAGGCAGCGTGGTAGTCGCTGAACCTGTGATCGATCAGACGCCTTCGCAAGACGTGGAACCGGCAACGGAACCACTCCGGTCGAGCGCTGCCGCGCATGGTGCCGGTGAGATCGAGCTCAAGCTTCTCGTCGATGCCGATCGCATGGCGCATTTCAACGCTGCGCCCGTCATCGCGGCGAACGCGCGCAACAAGGGCACGCGCAAACATCTCAAGTCCGTCTATTACGACACGCCGGAGCGGACGTTGCGTCGCAACGGCTTGAGCTTGCGCGTTCGTCAGAGCGGCGCGCGCTTCGTCCAAACCGTGAAGACTGATGCGGCGGACGATCCGCTCCGCCGTAGTGAGTGGGAGGCGAGCGTACCATCGCTTGCGCCCGATCTGGCTCTCGCGATGCCCTTCATTCCGGAGAAGCTTCGTGGCCAAGTGGAAGCGCAGCCGCTCGAAGCGGTCGTCACCGCCGATGTCCGTCGTCATGCGCGGATGATCGATCTGCCGTCGGGCACGGTCGAGATCGCCTTCGACCGGGGCGAGTTGACGGCCGGCAATCGTTCACTGCCCGTGAGCGAGATCGAGCTGGAGCTCAAGAGCGGCAGCGCGAGCGCGATCTACGAGATCGCGCTGCGGCTCGCGGAGCACGGCGACGTAATGCCGTCGATCCGCTCCAAATCGGCGCGCGGGTTCGATCTTGCCGCCGACAAGCCGCCCTCGGCGCGGCGTCCGCGAAAACTTCGTCTCGATCCGTCGGTGACATTGGACGAGGCGTTCGCGACAATCCTGCGCTCCTGCTTCCTCCATTTGCTTCAGTCGCTGCCGGCGGCCGAGGACGGCCGTAATCCGGAAGGCGTCCATCAGCTGCGCGTCTCGCTGCGCCGGCTTCGATCTGCGCTGGGTCTGATGCGGTCGGTCGGCGCGCTCAATCTCGATGCGCTGCGGTCGGAAGCCAGATGGCTGGCGCAAGACCTCTCCGCCGCGCGCGACTGGGATGTGTTCCGGCTCGACATCTTGCCGACGATCGCAACAGCCTGTCCGTCGGTCGCGGGCTTCGATGCGCTGGGCCGGGCGGCGGCCGGGCGTCAGTCCGACGCCTATCGCAGGGCGCATGGCGCGCTCGAAGATCGCCGCTGCGCCGTGTTCCTGCTCGGCCTCGGCAGCTGGATCGAGACGCGGGGCTGGCGCAACGACGTCGCCGCGCAGGATCTCGGCCAGCTTGCCGAGCCCGCCGTCAACTTCGCGCAGCGCATTCTGTCGGAGCAATATGCGAAGGTGCTCAGGCGCGGCCGCCGCTTCAAGTCGCTTTCCGCCGAAGGTCTGCACCGCCTGCGGCTCGCGACCAAGCGGCTGCGCTATCTCAGCGAGTTTCTGCTGCCGCTGTTCGCAGATCGCAAATCCGCGCGAAAATTCTCGCGCAGGCTGGCCGGCCTGCAGGAGCAGCTTGGCGCCTTCAACGATATGGCAGTCACGGCATCATTGCTCGACGGGCTTGATGCCGAGCCCGACTGCGCCATCGCCGCGGCGGCGATCGCCGGCTGGCAGGCGCGCGCGTCGGTCGGGGTGCAGCCCGCCCTGCAAAGCACATGGCGCGATTTCACCGCCGCGCGCGTGCCCTGGTCGCGGCAGACGCCGCAGGACTGAGCAAAGGACGTTCCCCAAAAAAGTTGCGCCCAGCCATTGGGGGATGGCTGGGCGCGCGCGAACCGGTCTGGGACGGGGAGGGGTGGGGATGTGACCGGGTCGCGTATCTCTTTCGTTTGTCTCTACTGATCTCTCGCGCTGGCGGTGGAGACCGCCGGCTTGGTGTCGCCGAGCGAGACCCAGACGTTTGGATCGCTCTGCGACTGGCGCTTGACGAAGCGGTAGCCGGTCTCCGTCCAGGCAACGACGTTCTCGTTCTGATTGTCGAGAACGAACTCGCCCTTGTCGGTTTTCACCGTCAGCACCGCGTGTCCTTCGCCCTTCTTGTCGCGCACAACGGTGATGAGCAGGGCCTCGCGGGGCCATCCGGCATCGATCAGCATCTTGCGCTTCAACAGCACGTAGTCTTCACAGTCGCCGTAACCGTCCGACGGCAGCGACCATTTTTCGATCACGCCCCAGTGCTCCTGGTCGGTCAAAGGCTTGACGGTCTCGTTGACCCAGCGATTGACCTTGACGAGGTCGCGCCATGCAGCCTGCGACATCACGATGTCGCGCGGTTGCGTCGGTGCGCCTTGGCACTGGGCAGCATTATCCGCACAGAACTCGACCCAGCCGATCGGCGCACGCGTGGTGTCGCCGAGGCTTGCGTAGAGCAGACGGCCTTCGCCGGCCTGCGCTGCCGCGCTCATTCCGAAGAGCATGGCGGCCAGCGCCATTCCCTTCCCCTGTCCCATGAAATCAAACATTGCGGCCCCCGTTTCTTGTTGGGACCACATTGCGCAGGGAGCTTTTGAGTTGCCGCTAAGTCAGTCAAGTCAAGTCGAGACGAATGCAAGTAAAACACGCGGCGAATTCGATCTATACTTGAATCAAACTTGAATAAAATTCGATATGACTGCAATTGATTCAAATTTTATCGAGTAACGCGGAAACGCTGGCGGAACCGTTGTTTGCACGCACCCGCAGCCTCCGCGTTAACCCGCGCGAGCCTCGTCACAACCCATGAAAAAGGCGGCGTCCGCATCGCGGAGGCCGCCTTCAGTACTGGAAACGCAGTGGTTTTGGTGCCTTGGCGCTTTACCGCGCGGTAACGCTCTCTTCGAGAGTTTCTATCGGCTGCGAATGCATGAACTCAAGCGCGAAGCCGTCTTCGAGATTTCGGACCACGCGGCCCTGCACCCGGCCGAGCAGAACCGTCGATTTCAGCGGGGGACGGTTCTCGGCGGCGATGGCGGCGCCCGAGAGCGAAAGGTCGATGATGCGGCAGGTCATCTTGGTGCCGTCCTCGAGCGTCAGCACCGCGATCGGGTTGCGCGGTACGATACGATCGTGGCGGCGGTCTTCCGGCAAATTGAGGATGTCGCGGTTGGCGAGCCAGGTCAGCTGTGCCGCGAGCTTGTCGCGCTTTCGCGGTGTCGCACCGACCGTCATGGCGAAGCCATTGTCGATGATGCGGGTGATCTTGCCCTCGACGCGGCCGATATGGTCGAGATAGGCGACCACGCGGTCGCCGACATTGCCGATGCCGGGGGCCAGCAGTGCCAGCCCGCCCGGCGACATGTTGATCACCTGGCAAGGGAATTCACGGCGGTCCGGCAGCATGTAGCGGCCGAGCAGGTGAACCTTCACCCGCTGGAAACGCCGACGTTCCTCGGCGGCCGGAAGAAATTTTTTGTGCGCCAACGCCATTTTCACAACCCGACCCCCCGCCTGGCGGAGTCCGGGACGACCCTAAGGTGCACAGGGTTAATGCCGCGTTAGGATCGGGCGCGGCGATGACGAACAGAAACAATGCGTTCGAAAAGCCACATCAGGGGCGGGCAGGCCAGCACCGTCAGCGCGCCGAGGTCGAGCGCGACCGCGGCAGTGCCGGCCGATTTGGCGAGCCGGCCGGCAATGGCCGGTCCCAGCATCATCGCGGCATAGAACAGAGTGTAGAACACGCCCATCCCGATCGCCCTGGTTTCAAGGGCAAGCACGCGGGCGGTGAGGCTCATGATCGGGCCGGCCGGAAGGCCCCCGAACAGGCCGATCAGGACGAGGATCGTGATCACGGCGTCGGACCGGGTCAGCCAGGCCAGCAGGGCGGCGACCACCAGGCTGGCCGCGATCGCCAGTACGAACGGCCGCTTGAAGCGATCGGCGAGATAGCCGCCTGCCGGCACTGAGATCACCGACAGCCACATCACGAGGCTGATCGCCGATCCCGCCGCGGCAATGCTCCAGCCGCGCTCGGCGAGCAGCGAGGGGCCGAACGAGAAGATCATGGCGAAGCCGACATTATAGAGGCCCCAGATCGCACCCGCGACGATCACCGCCAGAAGCGCGAGCGGATCAAGCCGCCCGGAGCCGGTCGCGCTGGCGGTTGCTCCCGGCGGCGATTGGTAGAACGTGATCAGCACAATGCCGATCGCGGTCAGCGCGCCGGCTACGAGAAACACGGCGCCTGCGCCGTAGGCCGTGCCGATCGCCGGCAGCACCAGCAGCGAGATCGCAACGCCCGCCGGCCAGGAGTTGACGAAGATGGCCATCGCGGTGGCGATCTCCTTGCCCGCAAACCAGTCGGTGCCCATCTTGGTGAGTTGCACGGTCAGCAACACGCCACCGGCGCCCGAGGCGAGCCGGCCCGCCATCTGCCAGCCCCAGACGTCGGTGGTGGCCATGACGAGACTGCCCGCCGTCATCAGCAGCAGCGCCACGATCGTGGTGGGCTTGTCGCCGAGGGTGCGGCCAATCGCGCCGCCCGGCAGCGCCAGCACGATGCCCGGTGTGAAATAGAGTCCGATCAGGATGCCGATATCGGCGAGTCCGACGCCGAAGCTCTGCTGCAGCAGCGGCGCGACCGCGGCCACGCTCTGGAACTGGAATGCGATGGTGAGGCGAACGACGAACAGGATCGCAAGTATGCCCCAGCGATTGCGCAACGCCTCATCTCCCCAAACCCTACATCGAGCGTGCGGTGGGGAGACGCCGGAGTCAACCGGGCGTCTTCCTCGCCGCGCGCCCATAGAGAAAACATAGCAGCGCCAGCAGCACCGCGGCCGAGAGCCCGAGCGACCAGTGAATGCCGATCGCCGCACCGAACAAGCCGACGGTAATGCCGCTGAACGCCCGCATGCCGAGCCCCGCCATGTTGTAGAGGCCGACGACGCGGCCGCGAATGTCGGACGGCGCGTTCAACTGCACCAGCGCCTGCGCCATGGTGTTGAACGACAGCTCGAAGAATCCTGCAAAGAACAACAGCACGATCGCGACCGGATAGATCCGCACCGAGGCGAAGCCGAGCAGCGCCACGCTCCACAGCATGGCGAGCATGATCGCGGTGCGCGGCGTGCCCTTGAGCCGCCCCCAGGATTCCAGCGCGATGCCGGCGAGCAGCGCGCCGGCCGCATCGGCCGCGAGCAGCACGCTGTAGGAGATTCCGGGATCGCCATGGCCGAGATCGCCGGCAAAGCCCGGCATCTGGGCGTGATAGGCATTGCCGATCATGAAGGAGGTGAGGCCGGCAAGCCATGTCATCGCCGTCAGCACCGGCTGGGTGCCGATGGCGCGGATCGTCAGTATGATGTCGGCGAAGCCCCGCACGGCGAAGCGCCGCACCGCGACACTCTTGTCCCGCACCGGCGCCCAGAACAGCCACAGCAGCATCGGCAGATAGAATAGCGTGTTGAAGATGATGCCGTGCGAGGTGCCGAGCGTGAGCATGATGATTCCGCCGACGGCGGGGCCGACCAGAATGCCGAGATAGCGCGCCATCGCATTCAGCCGCACTGCGCTCGGAAGATCGGCCGGACCGACGAGATCATAGAGCAGCAGCTGGTTGGGCGTCTGCCACAACACGCCGGCGCAGCCATGGATCACCAGCAGCAGCATGGCGTGCCACATCTCGATGGCGTCGGTGATGAAGAAGAAACCCCATCCAGCCGAGGCAACAATGAACAGCAGCATGCCGCATTGAATGATGCGGCGCGGATCGACCCGGTCGGCCAGCCCTCCAACCGCGACCGAGAACAGCAGGAACGGCAGCCAGTGCGAGAGCACCGCAAAGCCTGCCAGCGCCGGCGAATGGAATTTCTGGAACACCACCCAATAGCTGATCACATGCTCGATATTGTCGGCCATCATCGCCAGCACGTAAGCGATGAACTGGAGCCGGTAGGGCACCGACTTCATCGCCGCGAACGAGCCGGACGCGACCACGGGATTTTGGGGGAGGGGGTTCAAGCGGGCACCTGGGGGTGGGACTTTTCGCGCCGTGCCTACACGTTCGCCGCCAGCCGCTCAAGACACTTGGGTGCGTAAGGACAGTCCCGTAGCCCGGGTGGAGCGAAGCGTAATCCGGGGCCGCTGGTCCCGCATTCCGCTTCGCTCCGTGCAGGCTACGAGCCCACGGCTTGGCACGACCGCGCATCTCACATACGCTTCATCCCAAGCTCGCAACCACTGACTACACAACAAGCGGGCATCGAGGACACGCCATGGACCAGATCCGCGTCTGCACCCACGCAGGGCCGGGCAGCGAGCCCGTCATCCGCAGCGTGCCGTGGCCGAAGGTCGGCAAAAAGGCCGCGCTGATCAAGGTCGGCGCCTGCGGCGTCTGCGGCACCGACCTGCACATCCTGAAAGGGCATTGGCCGAAGCCGCTGCCATGGCCGTTCACGCTCGGCCATGAGCTCGGCGGCATCATCGTCGAATGCGGCGACGAATTCACCGAGGACTTCATGAGCAAGCCGCTCAAGGTCGGATCAAAAGTGATGATCCCGCCGCTGATGCCCTGCGGCCGCTGTTATTACTGCATCCATTATCCCCTGACCGCCAACAAGTGCCTGACGCCGGTCTATTACGGCCGCTATCTCGGCTTCGACAAGGCGCCTCACATGTGGGGCGGCTGGGCCGAATATGTCTATGTCGATCTCGACATGCTGCCGGGCACCAAGATCTACAAATTGCCGGACGACATGTCGCTGCGTCTGGGTGCGCTGTCGGAGCCGCTGACCTCCTGCATCCGTGCCTTCAATCGCGCGAGCCGCGCCGGTGGTTTCACCTGGGGCGACACCGTGGTGATCCAGGGCTCGGGCCCGATCGGCATTCTCGCGGTCGCTGCTGCCCAGGAGATGGGGGCAGGGCGCGTGATCTGTGTCGGCGCACCGGAGGAGCCCCGGCTCAAGCTCGCGCGCGAGTTCGGCGCGGAGGCGACGGTGAACATCGAGGAGATCAAATCGCCCGAGGCACGCATCGCCCGCGTGCGCGACATCGTCGGTGGGTTCGGCGCCGATCTGGTGATGGATTGTTCGGGTCATCCGACCGCCGGCCCCGAAGGCATCGAGATGCTGCGTGACGGCGGCACCTATGTCGAGATGGGCCAGTTCACCGACGCCGGCTCGATCGAGACCTCCTGGCACCGCATCTGCACCAAGGATATCAACGTGCTGGGCTCCTGGGGTTTTAGCGCCAACGATCTGCCGCTCGGCGTCGACATGCTCCATCGCACGGCGGGCAAATATCCCTGGCTGAAGATGCAGACGATCTATCCGTTCACGGAAGACGGCGTCGCGCAGGCGGTGAGGGACGCGATGGCGATGAAGACGGTGAAATCGACGATCGTGCCGTGGCCGGAACTGGTGGAGTAGGCGATGGTATCGATTCCGCACGAGCTCGCGGCGTTTCTGGTCGAAGCCAAGCGGCGGACCTATGCGGGCCTCGACGACGACGCCACCGTGGCCGCTCCGCCGCTCAGAGGCTCAAAGCAGCTCGAGCATCGCGCGGCACCCTATGCCTATCGCGATATCTATTTCGGAATAGGGTTCTTTGTCGGCAGGAGACCGTGTCTCGGGATGAGCGCGTCATTTGGTCGATGAGCTACAGCGGTGGCGTCCGCGCGGAGATCACGGATCGAGACACCTTCCTCGCGGTCTACAAATTCCTGCGCCAGGCGTTGCTGGACGTCAGCGTCGAGTATCCGTTTCGGGGCCCGCATCTGTTCGAGCAGGCAGGCATGATTTATCGGAACGAGGTCGAGGGCGCGCTCGATCGTTTCCACGGTGTCGAGACGATCGCGCGGCAGGATGGCGTGCCGCTCTATGCGGTCCGTTACAGTGGCGGTTTGTTGCGATAAAGTCTCGCGAGCCCTGTAGCCCGGATGGAGCGCAGCGTAATCCGGGATTCTCGCCTGTGGCTCCTCCTATTCTGCTACGCTCTATCCGGGCTACGAGCCGGCGTTTGGAATGAAGGACGAGATGACAACCGAACCGATCCAACGCACCCGCTCGCCCTTCCGCGCCATCCGTGCGATCGACTACACCGTCGTCTTCGTGCGCGACATGGCGGCGATGCGCCGCTTCTATGAAGACGTCCTCGCGTTTCCGCTGCTGCGGGAGCTGTCGGCGAACTGGATCGAGTACGGGTTGGGCCCCAACACGCTGGCTCTCGCTACACCGGGCCGGACCGCGACTGACACACCGACGCCGGCGGGCAGTGCCTCGCTGCAACTGGCTTTTAAGGTCTGCGCGGCCGAAGTCGATGCGTGTGCCGACGAACTTGCACGCCACGGCGTGGCGCTGCTGTCGCCGCCGACGAACCAGTCGTTCGGGCATCGGACGCTGTTCTTCCGTGATCCCGACGGCAATCTTTTGGAGGTCTATGCGGAGATCTGAACCCCGGGAGCGGGCGGCCGTGCACGAAAAGTTCCATCGAAAATCCCCGAGTTATTCACGCCGGGGTGAAACTTAGGCCCGGGTTTCGGCTTTCAGTTCACGGGAGAGTTCATCGTGAAGCGAATCCTGAAACCCGTCACTTACATCCTGGCCGCCATCTACTTCCTGGTGGATGCGGTCTTCATGGCTGTGGCGAGGCCAATCTCGCGCTGGATCGGGCGGCACCTCCAGTTGAAGCGATTGCGCGGCTGGATCAGATCGCTGTCGCCTTATTGCTCGCTCGCCCTGTTTTCCGTGCCCGTCATTATCCTGGAGCCGGTCAAGCCCGTGGCGGCCTATCTCGCGGCGACCGGCCAGGTCGTGAGTGGGGCGGTGACGTTCATCATCGGCGAGCTGCTCAAGCTGGTGCTGGTCGAGCGCCTGTTCCATCTCACCCGTGACAAGCTGATGAGGATTCCAGCCTTCGCCTGGGCCTATGGGAAGGTCACCGAGGTAAGGGCATGGCTGCAGGCGACCGAAGCCTGGCGCGCGGTCCGCGCCTTGGGCCGCGCGGCGAGGGACACTGTTGCGCGGGCCAGAGCCAGGCTGGCCGGCGGATTCGGCAGGCTGGTGACCTCCAGGGATTAGGGCCCGCGCGTCGCTCTCTATGCGAGCGTGCGGGCCGCGGCGGTGGCCTTGTCGCCCGTGTTCGGCGTGCCGGTTGGCTCGATCAGCAGGAGATGAACTTCCTCGCGCGCGACCGGGCGATGCTCAACACCTTTGGGCACGACATAGAGTTCGCCCGGACCGAGCGTCACCGTGCAATCCCGCAATTCGATGTCCAAGCTGCCTTTCACGACGAGAAAGAAATCGTCGGTGTCGTCGTGCTTGTGCCAGGTGAACTCTCCCTTCACCTTCACCACCATCACGTCGCAGTCGTTGAAGGTCGTGATCGTGCGCGGAGACCAGAAATCCCCAAAAGTCGCGAGTTTATCGGCAAGCGATATGCCGTCGGCCATGTGTCACCCTTCTTTGCTTCCTCGTTAGGCACGATTTGGGGGCGACGCGCTTGGGCGACAAGACTTGCGTCTCGACGGCTGTGGTCTCGTCGCAAGGCGTGCAGTCGCCACACAAGCCGTTCGACCGAGAGAGGTCATCTGCGCATCCCGGCAGGCCAATGGCGCACAATGTGAGCCGGGTGGCCGCGAAAACCCTCTACTTCGGCGCAAAATCCCGCTATATGCAGCGAAACGGCCCGAAAACGCTGCATGTAGTGGGTCGAGCTGGCCAGTAAGCTTATTGTCGGCATCACCAAAGCCATGCGTCATAGGCATGGTGATTTGCCCGCACTTGGCGTAAAGAGCGTCCAAATCAAATCACCACGCGTGCGGCTGGACCATTTGCCGCCTACGCAGCTTCAGGTCGCGCGGCTCGACGTTCCGCGCCTGGACCAACCAAGGTTTATCCCGTGTCTTTTCCGACCATGAGTGCGCCGCTCGCCCGAGCTTTGGCCGAGCGCAACTACGACCGTCCGACCCCCGTTCAGCTCGCCGTGCTCACGGACGAGGCCGCAGACCGCGACCTCTTGGTTTCGGCCCAGACCGGCTCCGGCAAGACCCTGGCCTATGGGCTGGCGATGGCCAAGGACCTGCTGGGCGACGCCGAGCGGTTCGAGCGGGCGGGTGCACCGCTTGCCCTGATCGTGGCGCCGACCCGCGAGCTTGCCTTGCAGGTTCATCGCGAGCTGGCGTGGCTGTACGAGCATGCGAGCGGTCGCGTCGTCTCCTGCGTCGGCGGCATGGATCCCAGGCGCGAGCAGCGCGAGCTTGCGGCCGGCGCTCACATCGTCGTCGGCACGCCCGGCCGGCTGTGCGATCATTTGCGGCGCGGCCGTCTCGACATCTCTGAATTGAAGGTGGTCGTGCTCGACGAGGCCGACGAGATGCTCAATCTCGGCTTTCGCGAGGACATGGAGTTCATCCTCAAGACCACGCCCGACACGCGCCGCACCCTGATGTTCTCGGCCACGTTCCCGCGCGGCATCGTCGCGCTGGCCAAGCAGTATCAGCAGCGGGCGTTCCGGATCGAGGTCGCTGGCGACGAAGGCGGTCACGCCGATATCGAGTACCGCGCGATCCGGATCGCGCCCGGCGATGCCGAGCACGCGGTCGTCAACGTGTTGCGCTTCTACGAGGCGCCGAGCGCGCTGGTGTTCTGCAGCACGCGCGATGGCGTCCGGCATTTGCAGGCGGCGCTGCTGGAGCGCGGCTTCTCCGTGGTCGCTCTGTCCGGTGAATTGACGCAGAACGAGCGGACCACGGCGCTGCAGTCGCTGCGGGACGGACGTTCGCGCGTCTGCGTGGCGACCGACGTCGCCGCCCGTGGCATCGATCTGCCGAGCCTCGATCTCGTCATTCATGCGGACCTGCCCAACGATGCCGAGGTCATGCAGCATCGCTCCGGCCGCACCGGCCGCGCGGGCCGCAAGGGGACGAGTATCCTGCTGGTGCCGCCCGTGCGGCGGCGGCGTGCGGAAATGCTGCTCAACGTCTCGGGCATCGACGCGGTCTGGGGGACGGCGCCGCAGCCGGATGAGATCCGCAAACTCGATCACGAGCGCATGAAGGACGTGCTGTTCACGGAAGAGACCACCGCCGACGATCTGGCGCTGGCGCAGGCCCTATTGGCCGAGCGGTCCGCTGAGGATATTGCCGCTTCACTCGCACGGCTTTATCGCGCGCGGCTGCCGTCGCCCGAAGACATTATGGATCCCGGCGAGCGGAGCAGCCGGCCGCGCGAGGATCGCGGCCGCAATGATACGCGCGCACCGCGCGACGATGTCCGCGCTTCGCGTGGCGACGATCGGCCCGAAAGGGCTCGACCCAAAGCGGGAAAATCGTCGTCGAAGCATGGCATGGCGGATGGCAGCGTCTGGTTCCGGGCCAACATCGGACGAAAAAAGAATGCGGAAGCGCGCTGGCTGTTGCCGATGATCTGCCGTCGTGGCGGCATCGACAAGAACGATATCGGCGCAATCAAGATCATGGACACCACGACCGAGTTCGAAATTTCCGAGCGGGTCGCGGAATCCTTCGCCGTGAAGATCAAGCGTCCGGACAAGGAAGACAATATCCGCCTCGAGCCGATGGCGGATGCGCCGCAGCGGCAAACGGCTTCGGAAGAGCGGTCCCACGCGCCGCGGCGCGACAGCGGCGACAGCGATCATCGCGACCGCGCGCGCGAGCCGAGCGGGTTCAAGCCGCAAGGCAAACCTCAAGGCAAGCCACATGGCAAGCCGCACGAAAAGCCGTACGGCGAGCGCACACCGAAATTCGACGATGCTCCTTCCTTCGCAAAGAAGAAAAAGCACAAGAACAAGCCGGGCCACGCCGAGCCCTCGGTCACGTCGTGGTCTGAGAAGGGCGCCGCCGGAAAGAAGCCGAAGACGAAAAAGAAGCATCGCACCTGACGGCCGCCTTCCGGCGTCGACGGGGAGGGGCGTTACGTCGCAGCGAGGTCGCGCAGCATGTAGGTTGCGCTGTCGCCGTAGGTCGCAAGCTTTGCCCGCAGCTCCGCATCAGCCGTGACGGGCCGAAAGCCGAGACGCTCCCACAGCGGCCGCGTGGCGTAGACCGACACCAATGCGAGCGTCGCGATTCCTAATGCGCGCGCGAGCTGTTCGATCGCGATGACATAGTCGCGCGCGACGCCGCCGCGAAAGTCCGGCAGCACCGCGACGTCGTGCAAATAGAGGCAGTCCGCATCGCCGGGCAATTGCTCGAGCAAGCCGTCGAGCGGCGGAATCCGGTGCTGCATCCAGGGATGCGCGAGACCGTAGCCGACGATCCCGTCGTCCGTGGCAAGCACGCGGCAGCCATCGGGATAGAGCCGCATCTTTTCCGCGAACACTTCGGGGCGTTCAGGCAGATCCGGATGGATCCGCGCTGCGATCGTGCTGATCGCCGGCAGGTCGGAGGCGTGCGCGGGACGCCAATGCGGCTTGCTCATGTCGACCCGTCGCTCCGTCTCGATCATCCCAGTTTATTCCGATGTGACGATGCGTGCAGCGAAAAATATCCTTGCCGCCATCTCAGGAATACGGCGGCTCGCGCGGCGTCCTACCCATGCAAGCCCATTGCATGACAGGAGAGACCATGACGACATCCTCGATCCGCCTCGCGCTCACGCTCGCAATATCGCTGGCGATGATTCCCGCCGCTTTCGCGGCACCGCCGACCAAGACCGGCAAGACCGACAAAGGCAACGTGCTCACCGACGCAAAGGGCATGTCGCTCTACACTTTCGACAAGGATGCGGACGGCAAGTCGGCCTGCAATGGTCCGTGCGCGACCAACTGGCCGGTGCTGAAGGCCGAGGCGAGCGATGCCGCCGCCGACGGCTACACCGTCATCACGCGCGACGACGGCTCGAAGCAGTGGGCCTACAAGGGCAAGCCGCTCTACACCTTCGCCAAGGACACCAAGCCCGGCGACGTCACTGGCGACGGCTTTCTGAACGGCGCCTGGCATCTGGCGATGCCGTGAGCAGGGTGCACTGCTAGCGCAGTCCCTCATACACCATCAGCCCGCGTGCGATCTGCAGCTTGCGGATCGCGCGCGGCAGCAGTTTTTCCGGCTGGTGCAGATAGCGCCAGGAGGTGAGGGCGAACGGGCCCAGCGCGCCGCATTCGTCGTCGAACGGCGCGAGCACGCCTGTCACGCTCACTGGTGTATGCGGGCGGGCGTTGAACGGCAGCAGCAGCAGCTCGAGATGCGCCTTGCTGCCGTCCTCGCGTGTGGCGGTGACGCCGGCGATTGCGCCGAGGCTCTCGTCGGCGACGATGGTCGTGATCTCCTCGATCTCGCGGCGGCTGGCTTCGTCGAACAGCGCCGCAAAGCTCGAATCCTTGAGGTCGCACCCGGCGAGCGCGCAGACGCGCGTGCCCGCGACGCGGAACGGGAAGCCGAGATTGGGCTCGCAGGACAGCACGAAGATGTCACCGAGCAGGCCGCGCACGGCGGCCGGATCGATATCGGCCCGGTCTGGCGCCCGCGCAGTGCCGCGCTTCTCGTTCCAATATGCGAAGAACTCGCGGCTCGACGGATGTTTCATGACTGAACGCTTACCCCGGGGCGCAACCTTGCGGGACAAACCTGTCCCGCTTCAGTGCAGCCGCGATCCCTGTGTTGTTGTGCAGGAGGGGCTTTGCAGCGTCCATGCCGCAGCGGCGTTTTCGGCGTCCCTGGCGCTGCCTTTGCGTCGTTAACGTTAAATTAACTATGCCCTTTCCGTGCGCCGCCCCGCTGCTATGGTGATCGCGGTCGCAAGCTTCGCCGCTTTTCTCCAGGTTCTCGGCGAGGCCTGTACACAGGCGTCAAACAGTTTGGTCACCGGCCGCGGGGAGGGGTGGGGATACTCCCGTCTCTCTGGGTACCGGAAGTCCGACACGGATAGGCAGGGCTTTCCCAGGGCCCTGCCTTTTCCTTTTGTGCACTTGCGCAGGGCGGGCAAAGGCGACTATCTCCAAGGCCTGTCGTTACGCCTGTCGCTCCGATCGCGCCTGAAAGCGAAGCCGCCTTGGATTCCCCGCCAAATTCTCCGCCGCAAGATCCTCCGTCGCAAGATGCTTCGCTGGAGGTGCCGGCCGTCGTTGAGGAGGCTCCGCGCGAGCCGATCCTGACGCTGCCGTTCGCGCTGACGGCCTATATCCTCTTGCTCGCGGTGATCCATCTGCGGGTGCTGCTGCCGCCGGAGCTCGAGAACTGGACCATCGACGTCTTCGGCTTCATCCCCAAGCGCTACGATTCCTCGCTGCTCAATCTGGAGATTCCCGGTGGAGCCGGCGCCAAGGTCTGGACCTTCGTCACTTATTCGCTGCTGCACGCCAATCTCACCCATCTCGGCTTCAACGTGCTGTGGCTGTTGCCGTTCGGCAGCGCGCTGGCGCGGCGCTTTGGCGCCATCAGGTTCTTCCTGTTCCTGGCGGTGACGGCGGCGGCCGGCGCGCTCGCCCATCTCGTCACCCATGAGCACGCGGTGGCGCCGATGATCGGCGCCTCGGCCTCGGTGTCCGGCGCGATGGCGGCGGCGATCCGCTTCGCCTTCGTTCGCGGCAGCTTCCTGTCTTTCAGCCGATCGGATGCCGATACCGCCGCAAGAGTTCCGGCGCTGCCGCTGTCGCGCGCGTTACGCGACGGGCGAGTGCTCGGTTTCCTCGCGGTTTGGTTTGGCGTCAACATCGTCTTCGGCGTCGGCGCGATCGGCGTCGACAGCGAGACCACGAGCGTTGCCTGGCAGGCGCATATCGGCGGCTTCCTTGCCGGCCTCTTGCTGTTCACGCTGTTCGATCCCGTGCCGCGCGCGCGAAGCGATGCTGCGGATGCGTCATCACAGGACATTTCAGACCGTATTTGAAGCGGCGCTTGCGGCGCCGCCCGAATTCATCCATCATTCCCTAGAAGAATGTTCCGAAGCGACAGGCCGCTAGCGGCGATGCTTCGCAAAGCGCCTGAGCGTGAAACCGGCGCTGAAACTGTTAGTTGAAGACTCGAAGAACAAGTCCGGACCGCGAACAGCGGACGGTTTCGATTCAGGGAGGCGACAATGACGGTACGTTCGATTCTCAACACCAAGGGCCACCAGATCATGAGCGTCGAGCCGGACGCCAAGCTGGCGGTCGCGGTCAAATTGCTCGGTGAGAAGAAGATCGGCGCGGTGCTGGTGATGAACCAGAGCCGGCTGGAAGGCATCCTGTCGGAGCGCGACATCGTGCGGGTGATCGGCGAACGCGGCGCCGGCGCACTGGAGGAGCCGGTCTCGCAGGTCATGACCCGCAAGGTCGTCACCTGCAAGGAGACCGACACGGTCGCCGAGCTCATGGAGATGATGACCACCGGCAAGTTCCGCCATCTGCCCGTCGTCGACAACGGCAAGGTGGTCGGCCTGATCTCGATCGGCGACATCGTCAAGCGTCGGGTGCAGGAATACGAGTCCGAGCAGGAAGCTCTGCGCGATTACATCAAGACCGCCTGATCAGGCCTGCTGGTCGGCTTTGGGCGCGGCGCCCTCCGGCGCGGGCGCCAGTTCGTGGATTGCCTCCTGGATAGACTCCAGCGCACGCTCGGCCGCGCGCGTGCCCAGGGCGATGAGGTCCTCGGAGCGGTGGAAATCGAACCAGCCGAATTGACCGATCCGCGGCGTGATCAGCATATCGGGCGGATCGCCGGCGAGGCGGGCACGGGTGATGCGGTCCTGCATGATGTTGAAGGCGTCGACCATCACCGAAGAGAGGCCGGGCCGGGCGCTGCCGCCGCCGAAGAACTCGCGCTTCACCGTCTTCTCAGGCGAGAAGAATCTCGGGAAGCGCCGCTTTGACGTCTGCTCTTCCGCCGCGGGGATCACCGGCTCGGGTATCGCGCCGTGCGAATAGACCGTCGTCGAATAGGTGAAGATGTCGCTGGAAAGATTTGCGGCGATGACGATTTCTGCGCCGAGCGCGCGTGCGGCCGAGACCGGCACCGGGTTCACCAATGCGCCGTCGACCAGCCAGCGATCGCCGATCAGGACCGGAGAAAAGATGCCGGGCAGCGCATAGGAGGCGCGCATCGCGTCGACCACGCGGCCGCGCGTCAGCCAGATCTCGTGGCCGGTGCGGACCTCGGTCGCGACGGCGGCGAACTTGACCGGGAGATCCTCGATCTGGCTCTGGCCGCAGGCAGCCTCGAGCCGCGTCGCCAGCTTCTCGCCGCCGATCAGGCCGGAGCCGTTGAGGCGGATGTCGAGATAGCCGAGGATGTTGCGCATCCCTTGCAGGCTGCGGCCCCATTCTTCCAGCGTATCGAGCCGGCCGGCCGCATAGAGGCCGCCGACCACGGCGCCAATCGAGGTGCCGACCACGACGTCAGGCACTATTCCGTTGGCGAGCAGGGTCCGGATAATGCCGATATGAGCGAAGCCGCGCGCCGCGCCGCCGCCAAGCGCAAGGCCGATGACCGGCCGGCGGATGCTGCCCAGGCCGACTTTCTCGGCGACCTTATCGCTGTTCGAACCCCGACCCTTCAATATGTCCAGCACCGAAACTCTCCTACGCCGGGACTCGCCATCAGACTAGGCACCGCAGTCGCGCTCCGCCAGAACCGGGCCGAAGCATGGTTTATGCCGGTTTGGGAAGGGCACGGGGCAGGAGTATGGCGAGGCGCGGTTGCCCCTGGGGTAATCACGCAGGCGTCAACCGGGTTCCAAAAGCTGTATCGGGCCGTATTTCTCGGGGTTTCGGAGGCTTGAATTTGCCGCGTTTTCGGTGAAAAGCAGATGGCATGACTCTCGGGGGTGACGGCATCATCGGATGGCGGCGCAGCGCATCGCTGCTGCCGGCGCTGGTCCTTGCTGCCTGCCTCTATGCCCTTGGCCAAAATGCTGCGCAGGCGCAGCTTTTCTCCGATCGTCCACCGCCGGTGCCGCCCGCATCGGTGCCCGATCCCGGCGGCGCGGTCAGTCTGGCGCCGCCCTCCGGCCCGGGTGCCGGACCGCCGAGCCTGCCGCCGACCCTGTTGCAGCCGACCACGCCCAGCATGCCGCCGCCCGCGGTCACGACCGTGCCGTCCGCCGCGCCGCTCAACGCGGCCGTGCCCGGACAGGGCGTGCTGTCGCTGACGGCGAAATACGGCAAGGACACCCCGCCGATTACCAGCGGCCTGGTCTGGCGCGTATTTGCCGATCGTCCCGACGAGAACGGCACCTTCAAGCTGATCCGCGAGGACCGCAATGCCACGCCGAACATCGTGCTACCGCCCGGCAATTACGTCGTGCATGTCGCCTTTGGCCTCGTCAGCGCGGTGCGCACCGTCAGCCTGAAGGCCGAGACCGACCGCGAGTCCTTCGTGCTGCCCGCCGGCGGCTTGCGCATCGAGGGCCGCGTCGGCACCAGCCGCATTCCGCAGAACCAGATCTCGTTCGCGATCTACAAGGGCAGCCAGTTCGAATCCGGCGAGCGCGCCTCCTTGGTGCCGAACGTCGCCGCCGGTGACGTCGTGCTGCTGCCGGAAGGCACCTACTACATCATCTCGAACTACGGCGATGCCAATTCGGTGGTGCGCTCGGACATCCGCGTCCAGGCCAGCAAGCTCACCGACGTCACCATCACCCACCGCGCCGCCGTCATCACGCTCAAGCTGGTCAGCGACAGGGGCGGCGAGGCGCTCGCCAACACCGCCTGGTCGGTGCTGACCCCGGGCGGCGACGTCATCAAGGAATCGATCGGCGCCTTCCCGCGCGTCGTGCTTTCCGAAGGCGAATACCGCGCCATCGCCAAGAACGAGGGCAAGGTCTACGAGCGCGGCTTCAACGTCGTCAACGGCGTCGACGGCGAAGTGGAAGTCGTCGCGCGGTAGTGCTTGAGCGGTGATACCGCATGCGGCCTGACGCTGGTCTTCGTGTCTGGCGAACACGTCTCATTCAGCGCACGGATCTCCCATATCTTATTACCGCCAGTCTCGTCACGTGTGCGAAAGCGGATGCTCTCCGCTGCTCCGTTTGGTGTTGCGATTCGAATAGCTTTGTCAGCGCTACCAAGCAGGACCGACAAACACCGGCATCGCCGGCTTATTCCAGCGGCGCCGCGACTTCCTCACAGCCAGTGCAAGATACCTATTTCCGATAATCAATTTTATTCGCTTTCCATCCTGCTGCGTTATATGTCGGGCATCCCTCCAACGGAGGAGGCCGGAGCGGGCTCGTGCGTCTGCGAGACCGGCAAGGAGCAGGGGACCAAGCTCGTCGGCATGTTCGAAGTGATCCTCACCAGGCGTAAGCGGTTCGGCTGGCGGTGGCAGGTGTGCGACCAATCCGGCAAGAAATTCGCCGATGGCTTCGAGCGCACCCGGCCGTCCGCGAAATATCATGGCGAGCGCGCATTGTTCTTTCTGTTGTCGCAGGCCCATCTGCGCAATCGCTTGGCGACGTCCAGCGAGGACTAGTCGCGACTGCGCGTGCGGGTCTCCGCAGCCCGGCTTACGCTTCGCTTCATCCGGCGACGAGACTTCTCTGCGACCGCCGTCAGATGTCCACAACGAGCTTGCCCTGCGTCGCGTGATCGCGGATCAGCGCATAGGCGTCATCGACGTTCTCCAGTGTGAAGTGCCGGGCATCGAGCATCGGCAAGAGCTTGCCGGCCTCAACCAGGCGCGTGGCCTCCGCCATGATCTCTCCGTGATGCGCGCGGCCTTCCCCTGAGAGCAGCGGCAGCAGCGTGAACACGCCGGAATAGGTGGCTGCGCGGAACGAGAGCGGCGCAAGCGCGTGCGAACCCCATCCGAGCGCGCTCACGACATGGCCGAAGCGGCGCACGGCTTCGAAGGAAGCGTCGAGTACCTGGCCGCCCACGGTGTCGTAGACGACGTCAAAGCCGCGGCCGCCCGTATGCTCTGCAACATAAGTCGCGATGGCGGTATCGCGATCGATGAAGGTCGCGCCAAAGCCTTCGATGGTGGCGCGCTGCGATGCCGAGCCGGTCGCGAACATTTCTGCTCCGAACGCGCGCGCGATCTGGATCGCCATGTGCCCAACGCCGCCTGCGCCGCCATGGATCAACACCTTTTGTCCGGCCTTCAGCGCCGCGCGGTCGATCAGTCCTTCCCAGGCCGTGATGAAGATGAGGGGCAGGGCGGCTGCCTCCCGCATGCTGAGATTGGCAGGCTTCAACGCCAGCAGGTCGGCGTCGACAGCGGCGAATTCGGCGAGCGATCCCTGCACACCGCCGACGCCTCCCGTCATGCCATAGACCTCGTCGCCCCGCTTGAACCGCGAGACGTCACGCCCGGTCTGTTCGATCACACCGGCGAGATCCAGCCCGAGGATTGCAGGCAGCGGATGGCGCGCATGCGCCGCCGCGCCCGCATGGATCTTGGTGTCGAGCGGATTGACCCCGCTCGCGCGGATTTGCACCAGCACCTCGCGCGGACCGATCTCGGGCGTGGGGACGGTTGAGGGGCGCAGCGGCGCGTTGTGGGTCTCCAGGACGGCCGCGCGCATCGTCGATTGTCTCGTCATGATCGTCTTGCTCCGTTGTCGGCCTCCAATATGCCCATGATTTTTTGCATGGGAAGGAATGAGAATGTACGATTGTCGTGCGTTTTTGTATGAGGAGGCTTCCGGTGGACTGGAGCGATCTGCGCATCTTCCTGGCGGTTGCGCGCGAAGGCACTCTCGGCGCGGCCGCACGGAAGATCGGCCAGACCCAGCCGACGATGGGACGGAGACTTCGCGCGCTCGAAAAGTCGCTCGGACAAACGCTGTTCCAGCGCACGGCGGATGGCTTCGTGCTGACCGACGAGGGCACAGCTGTGCTGCGCCATGCCGAGCGGATTGAAGAGGAGGCGCTCGCCTTGGAGCGGCGTGCATCCGGCGCGGAGACGCAGCTCGATGGCTTGCTGCGTCTGTCGTCGTCGGACTGGTTCGGGACGGTGATACTCTCGCCGTTGATTGCCGCGTTCGGCGAGCGCCATCCCAAGGTGACCGTCGAGCTTCTGACCGATGCGCGCCTCTACAGTCTGCCGCGCCGCGAGGCTGATCTCGTCTTCCGCATCAAACCGTTCGACGAGCCTGAAGTGATCTCCCGAAAGCTGCTCCACATTCCCTACGCTCTCTACGGCAAGAAAGGCAGCAAGCCGCCACGCGCCGGCGACGGAAGCGGTATCCGTGTTGTGACCATGAACGCCGAATTCGCCGACATGCCCGATGCCCTCTGGTTGAAGCGCACGCTGCCGAATATGCAAATCGCCTCGCGCAGCAATAATAGGCAGGCGCAGGCGGAGCTTTGCGCGAGCGGCGGCGGGCTGGCAGTGCTGCCGCGTCCCCTCGGCGACCGCGACCGCCGGCTGGTCGCGCTCGACATCGGCGCGACGCCACCCGGCCGCGACACCTATGTTGGCTACCACCGCGATCTCAGGCGCCTCGCTCGCCTGCGCGCGCTGCTCGATCTCGTGATCGATCGATTGGCAGGGTGATGGCTCTTGACACGCTGCCGTGGCCAGGGTGTGCGCAGCGATACCCGGGACAGGTGCGGCGCGAGCCGGATGGGCTCATCCGGGTTACAAGACCTTGCGGTGCCCGTCAGGCAAAACACCCAAGCTGTCGGTCAATTCCTGCCCTCAAAAATATTCCGCTTTACCGAAATTCGGAAACGGCGTATGTCTCGCCGTAACCCGGCCCAAGGAAGAGGGGCGCATCGCGATCGTCACGAACGCGGGCCGGACGGCGGCGGACGTGGGTGACATCGGCGCGCACGGCTTCGCAGGGCGGGCAACCGTGAGTGAAGGCCTCGCGCACACGACGGGTGTGATCCGCGTACGGCAAAATCGTGTGGTCCTGGCGCCCGGGGTCTGTGCGCCAAGCCTTGCGGTGATGTGGGTTGCCCAACCGGGCGCACGCGTCAGCCATCCGCAAGGCGACGGGGGCAATAGTGCATCGCTCCCCGGGGAGAGCGCGACATAAGCTGTAAAGCCACTGCGCAGGGAAGGTTGAAGGGAAAAAATCACAGTAAAATCAACACAGTATGGATGTTGTGTTTACATTTGTGTCGCGATCCAACGATGGTCCGGTTGGAAAAAATATGATGCCTATCAAGGCCTGTGCATGGCGGTGAAGGCTGGCGGCTCGCGCAATGTCGCGGTACGAACCGCGAATGACGGATCCCATCACCAAGATCATCCCAAGGTGCGGGCGTATGCACTCGATGCGAGTCGCTAAAGGCCTGTTTGCCACGATAGAATGATTAGAACTTTGGTGAGGCAGGCACGCGGTTTGCCGGACTGCACTTGCCGTTGCTATCGTTCCACACGAATCGCAGCGTCGCGATAAACTGATCGTCAAGCCGACCTATTAGTGGGAGGTTGTCCCGACATTGCCCGTTTTGGCACGCAACGTTGGGTGCGCCGAAAAGAGTGAACCCAAATTGGTCCAGCCGGTACTCTTCCGAGATGCGATTGAAATCGACGCGTGTGATATTGCCGCGACCATCCTCGATCTCGTACACGCAAGGCGCATCGTCCGGGTTGGGACGGGTAACTGTCGCGATAGGTTCGCTACCGGACAGCGTCGCTTTGTTGGGACCGTAAACGTATAACTCCCCATTCCTAACCATCGCCGTCATTTTCAGGACCAAGGTGGCATTCGCGATGGCGCGGTTCTGCTGGTCCAATTTAATGTCCGCTGACTCAGCGTCTCCGCCCAAGATGTAGGTCCAGACAAAGTTGCCGTTGCTCAGCGGGATTCGGTAGAATTCTGCGCCTTCGTACCGCCTGACCTCCGCAACTTGATAGGGCCTACCCGAGACGAGCTTGTAGCAACTTTGCGCTTCTCCTTCCATGTTTACCGCTCCCTGCCGGACCTTGTTGGCAATCTCAGGCGTAGGGCAGCCAGTTTTGAAAGGATTGCGAAATGTGATCGTCTGGCCCACATTGAAGGGGCTGTCCGCCTTGGCAGTCGTCGTCATCATCGGCGCTAGAGCCGCGGCAGTCGTCATCGATGCTGCGACGGCGAAGGAGAGTTGAAAATATTTCATGAATTCTCCTTTTGCTAATTCCCGATGTTGGGCACCTTTGATGCAGCCGCTGACGATCCGTCGCCGAGATTGATTTCCGGCATATCGACGCCGCAATCGGCGCGACCTTAGCGATGGCGGAATGGTGTCAGCCAACTATTCCTTGTCGCAGTTGGGGAAGTCGGCGCGCCGAACCGCCGCGCGTTCGAATATTCACGGTTCTTTGCAGAATCGGCGCTTTGACATGGATCAACGCCCACACGATTTGAAGTCCAGCGGCTTTTTCGCCCGGTTTGAAAACGTCGGACGTGCTGGAAAATTAGCGGCTTTTTCGATTTGTTTCTGAAAGAACAAGAGCCTCGCCGAACCCGCCCCCCACAGGCCTTTGCGCTGGCGCGGCTTGGCCCGTGTCCTGTAGCCCTGCTCTGGCGCTGTGGGACCTTCCTGCGACCTTGGGGCTGATGCCTGCCGGACGCCTGTGCCGCTGTCGGTGTAAGTTCTCTGCCGTCCCTTGAGGTAGATCAAACGCGGGAACCGGCTGTCGCAAAAGGTCTGCCCGGGCGGTATAGCATGAAGCGATTGTGCGAGATCGGGGCGGAGAGCGGTGCTGCGATTGCAGCGATCCTTTGGTTCATCTCCGCGCGGATGAGGCTGAGCAAGGGAAGCAAGATCAAGCGTGGGCTCGCGAGCGGCATTGACGAGCCAAGGCAGGTCTTGCTCTTGGTTTATCAGCAAAGCCGATGGAGCGCGTGGGCCGCGATTGCCGCCGGTTCGGCTGCGCTGTTCGCGCTGGCCGATGGATTTTTCTGATGTCGAGACGTTGGCTACCTACGAACGCGCTGCCGATGCTTTCTTGAGCGGCTCAATCAGTTCCTCCACTGAGAATGGTTTCTTTAAAAACGCGATGCATCCAGAATTCAGGGCAGCCTCTCGAACGGATGGGGTGTCATTTCCAGTCATGTAGATCACCGGCACTGAAACACCTGCGGCTCTAAGATCATGTCTCAGTTCGATTCCTGACCCGTCGTTCAGGTGGATGTCGAGAATAACGCAAGCCACTTTCTTGAATTCGGTATGGCTTTTGAAAGCCTGCGCGGACGAGAACAGGATGGGTTCGTAGTCGTGCTGCTGAAGCAGTCTTTTTATTGCCCTCAGCATCGCGAGGTCATCATCGACAACTAAAACGTGGTTGCGATCTTTCGACATCTCTGACCCGTCACCGACACTCCAAACTGGCAACTTGGTCGATAGACGTTAGTTGCAATTCCGGACGGTGGAACCCCATCTCCAGCCGCTCGCGCGGAAGAGACGTGCGTTGGCAACGCTAACAATATGAGAATGGCTTAGGTCGTCTGTTCGGAAGCAAGAGCGCCGATCCGCTCGGCGATGGATACAAGTTCAGCCAGAGACTGAATTTGCATCTTCTCCATCACCATATGGCGATGGGCTTTGATGGTGCGCTCGGTGCAACCTAACGAACGGGCGGCGTGCTTGTTCGTGTCACCGCGAACGACACAGTCGAAAACCTGACGCTCGCGCGGCGTTAACGCCGCCAGATGAGCGCGATCCAAATCCAGCTTGATCTTCAGCCCACGCGACACTTCGTGTTGCGTGATCGCACGTTCAACTGCCTCAACAAGCGTGTCCGACGTGACGGGCTTGATCAGAAAGTCCTCCGCACCGGCCTTGATGGCCAGCACCGTGGTCCGAGTGTCGGGATTGCCGGTGAGGAAGATGATGGGCACCGTCGAGCCGAGTTCACTGAGCCGCGACTGGAGTTCCGGGCCGCTTAGTCCGGGCATCCGCACATCGAGAAGAATGCAGCTTGATCGACCTTCGCCCGGCAAGCGATCCAGCAGGTGCTCTGCCGAAGCATAGGTCGCGACCTCGTAACCGGCCAGCTTCAACCGACGTTCCATCGCCGTGCGGAAGGAGGCATCGTCGTCAACGATATGAACGCACCCCGGCACCCATTCCCCGCTTTCCTTGCAAAAAGGGTACCGCACAATTCAGGGTCCAGTATGTTCACTTTAGGCGTTCTTGGGTCATGGCTGGTCTGCGGAATGCTGAATGAACCGACCCATTGCAGACTTGAGAGCGCGCTCGCTTATTGCGGCTTTCAAGGCTCGAATGACGGAGCTTGCGCGCCATGTTTGTGTCCCCGGTTTTGTCCCAATGGCGTGTGGGAATGCCAATGCAGGTGTATGGCATTATATGGGGATATTACGAGCAAAATCAACGTCTTACGACTTCCATGGGCATCTCTACAATTCCATATGGATCATTATTTTTCCCCTGCGCAGGGAAGGCCGGATGTTGGGCTTCACCTGTATGCCGCTGTGCAATCTTGTTACGACAATTTCGCACAGTGGACCGCGGGTGCCAGCCGGCACCCGGTCTTCCCTGCGCCCTCTTTCAATTGAGGGTGAGACGACGAAGCAAAGCTCGGGCGAACACGCCGCGAGGATGCGAAGGTGTGTCTGCGATCCGGAATGCGAATGGACGCGCGACCCTGCCACCCAAAGACTCCGTCATTGCGAGCGGAGCGAAGCAATCCAGTCTGCCGCCGCGGAAAGATTCTGGATTGCTGTGCTGCGCTCGCAATGACGAGGATGATGGAAGTGCCCGGCGCCGAGATCGCAAAGCTGCTCACTGATTTCGGCCAGCGCGCTTCACGGGCGGCGTAACTCGGACGGATAACAGTCATAGACCAGCGCCTTGAAGGCGGGCGTGATGCGGCTGCGCTCGTTCTGGGTCTGCTGCATCAGCAGGTAGACCATATCGAGCTTGGGATCGACGCCGAAATAGGTGCCGCTGCCACTGTCCCATTTCAACTCGCCGAGCGAGCCCGGCGGCGGCGGTTTGGCGTTGCCGGGATCGGTCCGCACCGCAAGGCCATAGCCATAGCCGAAACCGTCGCCCGGAAAATAGAAATAGTCGCGTCCGACGCCCGAGCCCGGCCCGACGTGATCGGTCGTCATGGCCTTGAACGCCGCAGGACTGAGATAGCGCTTGCCGTCGAACTCGCCGCCATTGAGCAGCATCTGCGAGAAGCGCTGATAGTCGGTGATGGTCGAGAGCAGGCCGCCGCCGCCGGACTGCCATTCGGGATGGTCGAGGCGCTCGCGCTCGGCGGCGAGCAGGATGTTATCGTTCGGCAGGGGCCGCGCCATCCGCGCGAGCTCGTCCTCGGTCGCCAGCGCGAATTTTGTGCTGCTCATGCCGAGCGGATCGAAGATGCGCTGCTTGAGGAATGCGTACAGCGTCTGGCCCGAGATGATCTCGATGACGCTGCCGAGCACGTCGGTGGAATGACCGTAGCGCCACAGCGTTCCCGGTTGCCGTGCCAGCGGCAGCCTCGCGATTCGTTGGGCGAACTCCCTGTTGTCGAATTGACCTTCGAAGATGTTGGCGGCCTTGTAGGCCTGCTCAACCCATTTGCCGCCGATATAGTCGTAGCTGATGCCCGAAGTGTGCCGCAGCAGATCCTCAATGTTGACGGGACGGACCGGGGCCACGAGATCCACCTTCAGCGTGCCGTCGGGATTGGTGACCTCGAGGCCCACCTTAGTGTCGGCAAAGAGGGGAATGTATTTCGACACGGAGTCGGTGAGCGCAAGCTTGCCCTGGTCGATCAGCATCATCGCGCCGAGGCACGTGACCGGCTTGGTCATCGAGTGGATGGCGAAGATCGTATCGGACGTCATCGCGAGGCCCGTCCTAGTGTCGCGCACGCCAAAAGTCTTCAGATAGACCGGCTTGCCGTGCTGCTGGACCAGCACCACTACGCCCGGCAGCCGGCCGCTCGTCACCTCGTTGTCAAAATACGCGGTGATACGGTCGAGCCCGTCGGACGACGGCGCGGGGATGTCGGCGGCGCGGCTTCGCGCCATCGTGCCGGCCAGCAGCGCGGCTCCGACCAGAAATTCACGACGCTTCATCCGGGCTTCCTCCCTTGCCGGGATCAAAGCCGCAAGACGTCGAAGGCGTCAACACGCCTTCGGTTAAAACCGCGTCACGATTTCAGAAAGGACCGGTCGCGGACGATCCTCGCTCGGCCTGGTCGGCTTGCCGATATGGACGAAGCCGGCAAGTTTCTCGTCCGGCTTGAGGCCGAGGCCGTCCAGCACGTCGCGATCGAACGAGAACCAGCCGGTCAGCCAGCAGGCGCCGTAGCCGAGCGCGGTCGCGGCCGTGACAATGTTCATGACGCTGGCGCCGGCCGACAATTCCTGCTCGAAGGCCGGCACTTTCGGATGCGGCTTGGTGAAGCTGACGATGCCGATCACCAGCGGCGCATCCGTGAGGCGTTTGCGCTCGGTCTCGACATCGGCCGCTGCCGCGCCGGGATTCTTCCGGGCAAACACCTTCGCGATCACCTCGCCGGCGCGCTCGCGCGCATCGCCCTCGAAGATGATGAAGCGCCAGGGCGCGAGCTTGCCATGGTCGGGCACGCGCGCGCCGATGGTGAGGATGGTCTCGAGCTCGGCCGGGGAGGGGCCGGGCCCGGACATCTCGCGCGGCTTGACCGAGCGGCGGGTCTTCAGGAGTTCGATGGCGTCGGGCACTGCGGTTTCCTCTTCGGCTGGTCGTCGGGCGTGCAATCCCCACATAGGAATGCACGCCCGCAACCGAAAGCGAGTTTAGACCGATTTCAGATGTCAGGCCGCGCCGCGCGCCCGCTTCACATCCGGCGGGGTCGCCTCGTCGACGAGGGCGGCGATGGCCTCCACCGTCGTCGTCACTTGCTGACCGTCGCTGCCGAGCCGGCGGATCGAGACCGACTGCGTCTCGGCCTCTTTCTTGCCGACCACGAGCAGTGCCGGAATCTTGGCCAGCGAATGCTCGCGGACCTTGTAGTTGATCTTTTCGTTGCGCAGGTCGATCTCGGCCCGAAGTCCCGCACGCCGGACCTGCTCCAGCACCTGCTTGGCATACTCGTCGGCTTCCGACGTGATGGTGGTGACCACCACCTGCACCGGAGACAGCCAGAGCGGGAAGTTGCCGGCGTAGTGCTCGATCAGGATGCCGATGAAGCGCTCCATCGAACCGCAGATCGCGCGGTGCACCATGACCGGCGGCTTCTTGCCGCTGTCGTGGTCGATGTAGAACGCACCGAACCGTTCCGGCAGGTTGAAGTCGACCTGCGTGGTGCCGCACTGCCAGTCGCGGCCGATGGCGTCGCGCAGCACATATTCGAACTTCGGCCCGTAGAAGGCGCCTTCGCCCGGATTGATCTCGGTCTTGATGTGATTGTTCTGCGACTGGATCTCACGCAACACCGTCGCCATCACGCGCTCGGCGTGATCCCACATCGCGTCGGTGCCGACGCGTTTTTCCGGCCGGGTCGACAGTTTGACGGTGAGATCGCCGGTGAACCCGAAATCGGCGTAGGTCGACAGGATCAGCTCGTTGATCTTCAGGCACTCGTCGGCGAGCTGATCCTCCATGCAGAAGATGTGCGCGTCGTCCTGGGTGAAGCCGCGCACGCGCATCAATCCATGCATCGCGCCGGACGGCTCGTAGCGGTGCACCACGCCGAACTCGGCGAGCCGCAGCGGCAGGTCGCGGTAGCTCTTCAGGCCATGCTTGAAGATCTGCACGTGGCCCGGGCAGTTCATCGGCTTCAGCGCGAACCAGCGCTTGTCCTCGGCCTCCTCGCCGGCCGACTGCGCCGCGAACATGTTCTCGCGGTACCAGCCCCAATGGCCGGAGGTCTCCCACAGCGACTTGTCGAGGATCTGCGGGGCGTTGACCTCGCTATAGTCGCCGGCCAGGCGCCGGCGCATATAGGCGATCAGCTGCTGGAAGATGGTCCAGCCCTTGGCGTGCCAGAACACGACGCCCGGGCCTTCCTCCTGGAAATGGAAGAGGTCGAGCTCGCGCCCGAGCTTGCGATGGTCGCGCTTCTCCGCTTCCTCGATCTGCTTCAGATAAGCGTCGAGGTCCTCCTGCTTGGCGAACGCCGTACCGTAGATGCGGGTCAGCATCGGGTTGTTGCTGTCGCCGCGCCAATAGGCGCCGGCCACCTTCATCAGCTTGAAGGCGTTGCCGACCTTGCCGGTCGAGGTCATGTGCGGGCCGCGGCAGAGATCGAACCAGTCGCCCTGGTAATAGATCTTGATCGGCTCGTTGCCGGGAATGGCGTCGACCAGCTCGACCTTGAACGCCTCGCCCTTGTCGCGAAACACCTGTTTGGTCTTTTCGCGATCCCAAACCTCCTTCGTAAAGGGTTTGTCGCGCGCGATGAGCTCGCGCATCTTTTTCTCGATCGCGGCAAAGTCTTCCGGCGTGAACGGCTCGTTGCGGAAGAAATCGTAATAGAAGCCGTTCTCGATCACGGGGCCGATGGTGACCTGGGTGCCCGGCCACAGCGTCTGCACGGCTTCGGCAAGCACGTGGGCGCAGTCATGGCGGATCAGCTCGAGCGCGCGCGGATCGTCGCGGTTGATCAGCTCGATCCTGGCATCGGCTTCGATTGCGTCGTCGAGGTCGGAGACCACGCCGTCGAGCGCCATCGCGACCGTGCGCTTGGCCAGCGACGGCGAAATGCCTTTGGCGAGTTCGAGGCCGGTGATGCTCTTGGCGTATTCGCGCCGGGCGCCGTCGGGGAAGGTGAGGGTGATTTTTTCCGGCGGGGTCACGGGTCTCAAATTGCTCAGGCTGTACTGGAAGCCGGATTCGGATTTGGGCTGCTCGGACTTGGACTGGTCCTTGGACAGGTCCTTGGATTGGTCGTTGGGCTGGTCGGTCATGGCGTGTCTCCTGAGGCTCACTCCTGCGAACGAGCGCAGGTAAGCGGGAACGAGCGATATATCAGGCGATTCGGCCTGCGCAATCCGGCATTTCCAAGAAACCGGCGCGCAAAAGCGGGGGCGCTGCACGAACTATTCCGGGCAACGCCCTTTAACTGGTCGCAAGCCCGCTCTACATGCGTTTGCATGGAAAATGCACGCGCCGGCCGTTTCGCGCCAACCGCCCTGATGCTCGGCAATCTCGTCACCGGCTGCTCGGTCTTGGCACCGGCGGGCATGCTGCCGGAATTGGCGACGGGGCTCGACGTCAGCATCCATGCGGCCGCGCTCCTGATCACCTTCGGGGCTGTCATCCTGTGCATCGGCTCGCCGCTGACGGCCTGGCTCACCAGCCGGATCGAACGCCGGACGCTGCTCACCACGACGCTCGCGGTGCTCGCTTTTGGCAATCTCGCCTCTGCCTTTGCGCCCGATTATGCAGGCCTCCTCGTCATCCGCCTGGTGATGCTCGCGGTCGGCGCGCTCTACACGCCGCAGGCCGCCGGTACGGCGGCGTTGATCGTGCCGGTGGAGCGTCGCGGCAGCACGATTGCCTACATCTTTCTCGGCTGGTCGCTCGCTGCCGCCGTCGGCCTGCCGCTGATCACCTTCATCGCCAGCCGCTATGGCTGGCGCGCGGCCTATGGCGGGATCGGCGCGCTCGGCTGCGTCAGCTTCCTGCTGTTGCTGATGCGACTGCCGGCGGGCTTGAAGGGCACGCCCGTGGATCTGAAGACCTGGAGCGCGGTCGGTCGCAACAGGACGATCCTGCTGCTGCTTGCGATCACGATGTTGCAGATGTCCGGGCAGTTCGTGGTGTTCACCTTCATGGGGCCGTTGCTCAACAAGCTGACCGGCGCAGGGCCCGATGCGATCGGCATGGTGTTCGCTCTCTATGGGGTCTGCGGCTTCCTCGGCGTTGTCATTGCGACCCGCATCGTCGACACCTCGGGACCCTATCGTACCTCGCTGCTGTTCACGTGCCTGCTGCTTGCGGGGATCACCGGCTGGGCGCTCGGCGCCGGCACGCTCGCGTTGATGGCGGGTGCGGTCGCGATCTGGGGCCTCGGCTTTGCCTCGACCAATTCGATGCAGCAGGTGCGGCTGGTCTCGGCCGCACCGTCGCTGGCATCGGCGACCGTCGCACTCAACACCTCCGTCCTCTATATCGGCCAGGCGGTCGGCTCTGCCGTCGGCGGACTGCTGTTCGCCCGCGAGCTCCTGCATACGCTCGGCTTCGTCGCGGTCGGCTTCGTCGTGCTGGCGCTGATCCTGGTGGTCCTGACCCGGCCCCGGCCGGCAACTGTCGCCCCGGCCTGAACGGAAGCGTGTCCGTGCGCGCAAGGTGCTTGGCAAACCGCGCGCCGGGAGGCTAGAAGGCCGGTCATGGGGACCAAAGAGGGTTGACTGAGATGAGGATGATTCTGGCGGTTGCCGCGGTGCTCTATTCAGCTTCCGCTTTCGCGCAAGCCGACAAGCCACCAATGATCGGGGACAAGCCGTTGGTGCAGGTCAAGCCCAAGGGCACCAAGGCAGGGACCAAGGAGGCTGCGGCCAAGCCGGCTGCGGCGCCGAAGGGCAAGCCGCAATCGATCGCGGCGCGGCTCCAGGCCTGCCTCGACCTCGATGATGGCACGAAAGACCGGCTCAATTGCTACGACGCCGTGATCGCGCCGATGCCGAAGCCCAAGCCGGCGAAGGCTAAGGGGTACGCCGATTGCCGTTTCTTCAAGGAAGAGGACGAGCGGCTGGCCTGCTTCAACGGCTTTGCCGAGAGCATTCCGAAGCTGCCAAAAACCTGAGGCAGTTAAAACCCGAAGGATCAGGAGCCGGACGGTTAGTCGCTGATCCGGCTCAGCACGGCCCTAAAGGCAACGCCCGGCAGTTGCAGTGCGGTACCTTCGAATTCCGCACTATCGCCATCCTCCCGGCCGGCGAGCGTCAGCGTGATCCGGTCAAGACCGAACAAGGCCTTGAAGCAAGGGTCGTCATTGTGGCGCTCGGTCGAGATCTTGACTCTGATGCTGTCGCCTTCGCCCGTGCAGGTGCCGATGAACGCGAAAACGGAATTGCCGCCGCGCATCTTGCCCTCGGTCACATAGACGACGCCGCAACCCGTGCCGTGAACCGTGTGGAAGTCGACCTTGTAGAGTCCCTGACGCACAGCATGTCCCCGCAGAATCCCAAATACGACTTGGCCGGCAAAGTATGATTGTTGCCAGTGGAAGCAATCCGGTCGGCCCCGGGACCGTCGGCCATCAACATCACATTTTGATCAAGGCTTGAGAGAGTTGCGGGCCGTGCAGCCAAATGCCGACGGGCGCAATATCGCTACCGGCTCGATGCGGATGGATTGGTGGAGGCCACGCGCGTGAGCGCGAGTGATGGCGTCGCCGACATCTTCACCAGGACGTCCTTGAGCGGGTCCCGCGTCCACGCTCGCGTCACATAGTCGCGATGGGTAATGCCGTCCCCGGTTTCGACGAACACCACGCTGCCCGGACGCAAGGGGCCGTCCATGTCTTCGGAGACGGTGATGCCCTTCTGCCGCAGCGTGCTCATCAGTTCGCGGTCGCGCCGCGCGGTGTAGTGGGTGTAGGAGCTGACGAAGAAGCCGGAGCGGTGGCTCTCGATCCATGAGGCGAACTTGTCCATCTCGCCATAGACGGCGTCGAGCAACACGACGCCGCGGACACGGTCGCTGATGCCGCCAACCTCGAGGCTCCAGGCTGTCGGCAGGAAGCCGCCGCTGTAGCCGACGATCACGATCGGCATGTTGGCGAAGGCGCGGGCGCTGTTGGGATCGCCGGTGAGGCGGGCGAGATGGTTTGCCGACTCGTCAATGAAGCGCTTGAGGCCGCCGGCCTGCCAGAATTTTCCTGCGCTGGAATCGGCGGCATCAACCGCCATCTGCGGTGCGAGCAGGATGGCATTGGCGCCGGAATCGGTGACCTGCTGCGGCACCAGCTGGCGGTCGCGCACGTCGCGCTCGAGTGTCGCGCCATTGCCGTGGAAGAACACCACGATCACGCCTGGCTTCCGCACGTCGAAATGTTCGGGCACGTGCATCAGGACGCGATTATCGTTGTAAGTCTCGTCCTGCCAGAATACGCGCCCGGAATAGCTGCGGTGGCCGCGGCGGTCGCCCTTGGAGATGTTGAGGAACGGCGCGTCGGAGGCGGGGTTGTTGCCGAAATAGGGGAAGGCTGACGACTTCATGCTGACGAGCGTCGTCAGGTCCTCGCGCGGCGGACGCTGGTAGGGGGCCTGCGGCGCGAGCGAAGCGACCTTGTAGGGAGCCTGCTCCGGCTGCTGCTGCACGGCGCGCTTGGGTGAGAAGTCCGACATCTGCCGTTGCAGAAAACCCTCGCTCGCGGATGGGAAGCGCTCCCTGAACTGGGGGGCCGGGAAGCGATCCTCGAACGAGTCGCTGCTTGCGACTTGCTGGTTTGTCTTCGCAACGACCTGCACGTTGGCGGGGACGTTGCCTTGGACGTTGGCTTGCGAGTTCGCCGCGAGCGCCGCCGGATTGGGCGCCTTGCCGCATTGAACCAGGGTCAGCGACAACGGCACCAAGGCTGAGATCAGGGCAAGCCGGAGCGCACGACCGCGCGCGCCGGACCTGGCCCGGTCGGCGCGGATGTCAGCTTTCGATTTCGGAACGGCCCCGACCATTCACCCATGACCCCAAGTCATGACCACAAGTCCATCGGCAATCATTAAGGCAATTGAGCCGATGGGCGTTTAGGCGACGTTAAGTGTCCGGAGAAACTTCCCCACATCCGGAACGCTCAAGGGGACCACGCAATCGTGTCCTGATTGTGGGGGACGGGAGCGGGATGTCCCGGTGTTTACGAAGCTTTATTGCCCGGATCGTGGATTAATGGTGCTAGAGTACCGAAGTGGCCCCGCCTCATTTAACCCTTGTTAACCCTGCTTGAATTGACTGGACCGAGCTGCACGATGCTTCCAACGAGGCGTGACGCCTGAGGTTGAGGACGGCGATGACGGCATCAGATGCGGGTACTGCACCCTGGACCGGCCGGCTGACCGGAAGCGGGTCGGGGGTCTCCGTTCTGGTCGCGACCGCCATCGTCGTGGCCGACATGATCGGGGTCGGCGTCTTCACCAGCCTCGGCTTCCAGGTCAAGGACATCCCCTCGGGCTTCTCGATCCTCCTGCTGTGGACCGTCGGCGGCATCGTCGCGCTGTGCGGGGTATTCTCCTACAGCGAGCTCGGCGCGATGTTTCCGCGCTCGAGCGGCGAATACAATTTTCTCGGCCGTGCCTATCATCCCGCCTTCGGCTTTCTCGCCGGCTGGGTGTCGGCAACGGTTGGTTTTGCAGCACCCGTCGCGCTCGCCGCGATGGCGTTTGGCGAATACGCCAAATCGGTCGTCCCCGGTGTGCCGCCGATCCCGCTTGCCATCGCCGTCGTGTGGCTGGTCTCGCTCGTGCAACTGACCGGCGTCAGGCACTCCTCGACCTTCCAATTGATCTCGACCATCCTGAAGGTCGTGCTGATCGTTGCCTTCCTGGTTGCCGGCTTCATCGTCGGCGTGCCGCAGCCGATCGCCTTCACGCCGCAGACCGGCGATCTCGCGCACATCGTCAGCGCGCCTTTCGCGATCGGGCTCGTGTTCGTGATGTATTCGTTCTCGGGCTGGAATGCCGCGACCTACATCATCGGCGAGATGAACATGCCGCAGCGGGACCTGCCGCGCGCGCTGCTCGCGGGCACGCTGATCGTGCTCGTGCTGTACGTCGCGCTGAATGCGGTGTTTCTCCATTCGACCCCGGTCGGCGCACTCGCGGGTCAGCTCGACGTCGCCAGCGTCGCCGGCAGCGCGATCTTCGGTAATCTCGGGGGCCGGATCGTAGGCGCGATGATCTGCTTCGGCCTGATCTCATCGATCAGCGCGATGATGTGGATCGGCCCGCGCGTGATGATGACGATGGGGGAGGACATTCCGGCACTGCGCGTGTTCTCGCAGAGATCGGTCCGCGGCGCGCCGGCCTATGCCATCCTGTTTCAGCTCGCCGTCGCCAATCTGCTGCTGTTCACCCGCAGTTTCGAGGCCGTGCTCGACTTCATCCAGTTCGCGCTCTTGTTCTGCTCGTTCTTCACGGTCGCCGGCGTCATCAAGCTGCGTATCACCGATCCCGATTTGCCGCGGCCCTATCGTGCCTGGGGATACCCGTTCACGCCGCTCGTTTTCCTGCTCGTGACCGCCTTCATGATGTACTATTTGTTGACCGAGCGGCCCGTGCAATCGCTGTCGGGGATGCTCGTCATGCTCTCGGGCCTGTTGATTTATGCTGTTTTCCGCAGGCGGCCGGTCGCCGCTGGCACCTCATCACATTGCGAATAGACATGTTTCGACCCATGAGAATTGCGGCCGTCGCTATCGCCTTGCTGGCTGCGGCCGTCTCGTCCGCACGTGCCGCCGAGGCGACCTTCGACGACACCGCGCGCTTCCTCGCGGGCATGCAGCCTTCGGCGGATTCGCCGCTGGTGCCGCTCACCAAGGACCCGGGTTGGCAGCGCCACGCAAAGTTCTTCGACGGCGCCTTCGCCCAGCTCGAGCAGCGCCAGCTCTCGAAGATCCGCAACTGGGCCGACGTCAATCTGGCGGCGCCCAGGCCGACCATGTTTTATTTGTTCAGCGGTCCCGACTTCCTCTATGCCAACGCCTTCTATCCCAAGGCCAGCACTTACGTGCTTGGCGCGCTGGAGCCGGTCGGTGCGGTCGCTGACCTGACGCGATTGCCGCGCGGCTCGGTCGGCGCCGCGCTCTACAATGTCGAGCGCTCACTCGGCTCGATCCTGAGTTTTTCCTTCTTCATCACCAAGCAAATGAAGGTCGACCTGCACACCAACCAGGTCAACGGCACCTTGCCGATCCTCTATGTTTTCCTCGTCCGCTCCGGCAAGACCATCCGCAATGTCGAGATGGTCGCACTCGACGACAAGGGCGGCGTGCATGTCGGCAACGACAATCCAGGGCCGAACGCGACGCGCGGCGCCCGCATCACCTTTGCAGGCCCCGACGGCGAGGCGCGCACGCTGTACTATTTCTCGACCGATCTCTCCAATTCGGGTGCACGCGCGGCAGGCTTCCTGAAGTTCTGCGAGACGCTCGGCCCCGGCAACAGCCTGATCAAGAGTGCGTCCTATCTGCTGCACTCCGGCAACTTTACCGTCGCGCGCGATTGGTTGCTGGCCAACAGCGCGACCATCGTCCAGGACGATTCCGGCATTCCGCTTTCGAGCTACAATTCGCGGCAATGGCGGTTCTTCCCGTTCGGTCGCTATCTCGGACCCATCGGCGAATTTCCCGGCCGCTATCAGGAGCGCTACGCCGCATTGTTCACGCGCGCCCAGCCGATCGACTTCGGCGTCGGTTACCGCTGGCGGATGCACGAGTCGAACTTGCTGCTGTCGGTGAAGGTGCCGGGAAGCGAGACGGCGCCGGGCGCGGAGACCACCTCGTCCGCCGAGCCGCCGCCGAAACCGCCGCGTCCGAAGCGGCCACGTCCGCCCGAGCTGGTCCCGCCGCCGCCCGGACGCTTTTTCTGGTCCCGCTGATTACCAGTGCACGCTCTGGCTCGGCACGATGAACGCCGTCGTACTGGGCGGCGTGGCAGTGCTCGTCGCTAGATACCAGCCCGAGCCGACGACAAGCACAAGCAGGCCGATGATAGCGAGCATGTCGAGGGTTCTGGGATCGTGACCTCGCGAACCAGCTCGCGAATCCCGTCCAGACCTGAAGTGAAAATGAGGGCTGATTTTCCAGCGCATTGTTGTTTCCTCCCGCAGGAGCATCACCTCAATGCGAGGAAAGAGTTTCGGTTCCACTCAAGGCAGCGACGGGTGAGGCGCCGCATCATGCTCAGGGTGCGTTGACGCCGCGCCAGCGGCCGTAGCGCCAAGGCAGATACCAGCGCGAAGCTTGCGGTGTGGTGAGGGGCACGTTGTCGATTCCCGAGGTGCCGAACGGGTTGCAACGGAGCAGGCGCGCCAGCGTCATCCAGCCGCCGGCCCACAGCCCGAATCTTTCGATCGCCTCGTCGCCATAGACCGAGCAGGTCGGCAGGTGCCGGCAATTGTAGCCAACCAGCGGCGAGAGCGTGTGGCGGTAGAGCCAGATCAGCGCGCGGCCGAATCTGCGTGGAAGCCGGCGCGCGCCCACGACGGGATTGAAACAGTGCTCGCAAGTTGATTGCTTCATGGGCGCTTTGCTGAGATCGTGGGCGAGGTTCTGCGCGGTTCCGACGCAGGGAACTGTAACCTGTTGTTTGTGCGTCATATTTTGCATGCTTTTTGGGAGCAGTGCAGCAAGTGCCTATGGACGAGCTGTATTCCCCCGGATACCATTTTTGTGACGTTCATGTGAGACTCATTGGAACGTCAGAACGGGGCTTGGCTGAGTCGGCTCGCCGTAAGGCTTGGGCTAAAGCTTGGGACTTGGGGAAGGGACCAGTTTGAAACTTCTGAAGGCGCTCAAACTTCGCGGCTGGTTGCTGGTGGGAACCGCTGCTTGTGGAGTCGTGTTGGCTGGCGCCGTCGCGACGCTCGGGTCGTCGGCTCGGGCCGGTGTTGCCCTCGAAGAGCGCAAGCTGCCGATGAAGTTCAATTGGGTCGCCTGCGAGCCGAATTGTCGCGGGTGGGTCAGTGCGGTCGGCATCATCACGGCCGATACGCCGAGGGACTTCGAAGATTTTTCCCGCGGACGCCAGCTCGGCGGCGCCACCGTGGTGCTCGATTCCAGCGGTGGTTCCGTCAACGACGCGATCACGCTCGGCCGGCGCTTCCGCAATCTCGGACTTCTGACCACGGTCGGCATCAGCCTTCAGAACCGTAGTGGGCAGTCGGCCCGTCCGGCGGTCGCGCCTGAGGCCTATTGCGAATCCATGTGCGTGTTCCTGTTGCTGGCCGGCAAGAAGCGCTACGTGCCGGAAGCGGCCCATGTCCGGGTCCACCAGATCTGGATGGGCGATCGCGCCGACGATGCCAAGGCAGCGAGCTACAGCGCGCAGGACCTGATGATCGTGGAGCGCGACATCGGCCGGCTCGCCAAATACACGTTCGACATGGGCGGTGCCGGCGATCTGCTGTCGCTCGCGCTTAGCGTCCCGCCCTGGGAAGATTTGCACGAGCTCGATGCAGGCGAGCTCCAGCTCACCAATCTTGTGACGACGGATCTCGTGGCCGACGTGCTGCCGCATGTCGACATCTCCGCGCCGGCAATGGCGGAGCTTGCACCGAAGACCCAGGCAAGGTTCGGTGCAGAACCGGCGCAGCCCGCCAAGTCGACCAAGACGGCGGAAGCCCTGGTGCCGACGGGCGGCGTCGCCACGCCGGTTGCGGCGGCGCAGAAGTAGCCTCGAATTTCTGTTTCATTTCCCGGGCCCACCGACGAGCCCGGATCGGCATCCGGACTCAGCCTTGCGCCGCAGCCGGCTGCTTCGCTTTCGCCTCGATCTGGCCGATGGCATCGACCACGGCATCGAAGGTCAGGAGCGTCGAGGCGTGGCGCGCCTTGTAGTCGCGGACCGGCTCGAGGAACTTGATCTCTGCCCATTTGCCTTCAGGAGGCGAGCCGTTCTCCTTCAGCATCTTGCGAACAGTTTCGCGTAACTCACGGAGTTCGCTCGCAGTCGATCCGACGATCTGACTTGCCATGATGGATGAAGAAGCTTGTCCCAGCGCGCAGGCCTTCACGTCGTGGGCGAAGTCGGTGACCTTGTCGCCCTCCATCTTGAGGTCGATCTTGACGGTCGAGCCGCACAGCTTGGAGTGGGCGGTGGCGGTGGCATCGGGATCCGACAACCGTCCGAGCCGCGGAATATTCCCGGCCAGTTCGATGATCCGCTTGTTATAAATGTCGTTCAGCATGTGATGGAGTCCAGCAGGATCGGCCTTGGCGTGCGCCGTCCACGGCCCTATATAGGGTCGGAACTGGCGGAAAAACAGTCCAGCGCTGCAGCAGTGGTGTGATCCAGAACCGTGCTGCCGGCGTTAATTTGAAGACCTTTTCGCCGAAACTGTTCTCTCAGGCGTCCGGCGGCTCGCCGCCCCGTCTGCCGGTGACACTCCGGCCGCAAGGCCGTCGAACGGAGTAGACATGGACGCTAGCATCAAATCCATCCGCCCCAACAAGCCCTCCGACCGGCAGCCCGATGGCCGTCCGGCGGAGCTTGATCCTTCCGAATTCCTCGCCGCCGCCGTCCGCGCCGACCAGCCGCGCCCTGCGCGCGCCGAGGCCGAGCAGGCGGTGAAGACGCTGCTCGCCTATATCGGCGAGAACACCAACCGCGAGGGCTTGCTCGACACGCCGCGCCGCGTGGTCGAGGCTTTCGACGAACTCTATCAGGGCTACCACCAGTGCCCGGCCGAGGTACTCGATCGCACCTTCGGCGAGACCGCCGGCTATGATGATTTCGTCCTTGTGCGCGACATCGAGTTCACCTCGCAATGCGAGCATCACATGATGCCGTTCTACGGCAAGGCGCACATCGCCTATACGCCGGTGGAACGCGTGGTCGGCCTGTCGAAGCTTGCGCGCCTCACCGACATCTTCGCCCGCCGGCTCCAGACCCAGGAGCACATGACCGCGCAGATCGCGGCGGCGATCGACGAGATCCTCAAGCCGCGCGGCGTTGCCGTGCTGATCGAGGCCGAGCATACCTGCATGTCGGTGCGCGGCGTCGCCAAGCATGGCGCCTCCACCTTCACCAGCCGCTTCACCGGCATGTTCCGCGACAATCCGGCGGAGCAGGCTCGTTTTCTGTCCCTGGTGCGAGGCCTGCAGCGCTGACCTCGCGATAGACCGGCGAGGGCATTGTGTCCGCTCACTCCCATGAAACCGAGGAAGGTCTCGCCTTCCTTCCCAGGTTCGACGCGGCCGGGCTCGTGACCGTCGTCGCGACCGACGTCGCCACCGGCGACGTGCTGATGGTCGCGCACATGAACGACGAGGCGCTGCGCAAGACCATTGCGACCGGCGAGGCCTGGTACTTCAGCCGCTCGCGCAAGGCCTTGTGGCGAAAAGGTGAGACCTCGGGTCAGACCCAGCGCGTGGTCGAGATCCGCACCGATTGCGATCAGGATGCAATCTGGCTCCGCGTCGAGCAGATCGGCGCGGCGTGTCACACTGGCCGCCGGTCCTGCTTCTACCGCAAGGTCGAGGCCCAAGACGGCGGCGCTATGCTCGTCTTCGTCGATGCGGACAGGCTGTTCGATCCGGACGCGGTGTACAAGAAGTAGTCCTGCCGTCACGCGCAGGGCGGAGCTGGCGATCCGAATTAACCCCGCATTAACCATACCTGTCCCACGGTGAGACGACAGGGCGCTGAATTGCCGGCGCACTCAACGCCGTGCGGTGCGGGCACTTCATCATGTCGGTCGACAATTCCAGTGCCTCTCAGACGGCGGTTCTCGATCCGTCGCGGGCACGCGTCGCCGGTGCGATCAAGCAGGCCTCGAACGTCGCTGGCGTCAGCTTCCAATACATGCTGACCACCGCCAAGATGGAATCTGATTTCGATCCCACGGCCGGGGCGACGACGTCATCGGCGCACGGGCTCTACCAGTTCATCGACCAGACCTGGCTCGGCACGGTGAAGGAAGCGGGCACCCAGCTCGGCTATGGCAATTATTCCGACGCCATCACCAGGACGTCGTCAGGCTCCTACACCGTCGATGATCCCGCGATGAAGCGGTCGATCATGAAGCTGCGTGACGATCCGGAGGCCGCCTCCAGCATGGCGGCCGCGCTGACGCAGTCGAACAGCTTCAAGCTCACCGGCCTGCTCGGCCGCAGGCCGTCCGACAGCGAACTCTACATGGCGCATTTCATGGGCGTCGGCGGCGCCGCGAAACTGATCGCGAATGCCGAGGACAATCCGCAAGCGGTCGGCGCGCGGTTGTTTCCTAACGCTGCGTCCGCCAATCGCTCGATCTTCTATGCCAAGGACGGCCGCGCGCGCAGCGTCTCCGAGGTCTATTCGGTGCTGGATGCGCGCTACGCCGGCGCGGCAAATTCGAAAACCACCCGCAGCGCGATGGCGATGTATGGCGGCACGCCATCGACCACGCAGGTCGCGAGCGCGAACGGCGTACAGCCTGCCGCGCCGCTGATCGACAATGCTGCGTATCTCCAGACCTTTCCGAACACACGCGCGGTGACGCCGGTCAGCGCGACAGCGCCAATGACGGTCGCGGACAATGCACCGAGCACGCCGGTGTTTCGCTCGATCTATCAGCCTGGCGACACCACCCAGCCGGTCTCGACGACCGTGCAGAAATTGTGGGGCAACAATGCCTCGCTCACCTCGGTCGCACCAGCGACCTCGGTCGCATCGGCAACGCCCGACGTCCGGCCGCCGCAGCCGCTTGATCTCTTCAGCGATCGCAGCGGAACGTTCTCAAGCTAATACGCACGCCCGTGTCTCGGACACGTCGCAGCGTGAACGCTGCTGCGCAGGTCCCCGCGCGTGAACGGGCCGCCTTTGTTCCCTTAACAAAACGTCAATAAAACCAGCCAGTTATGGTGAACGCTTTGTTAAGCGTCGTGGTTTATTTTGTGTTGCAGGTGACAAGCCGTCACCGCTTCGTCTTCGTTGCGTAAGCCGGAAGCACCATGATTGTTCGGCAGTTCATCAATTGGATCAGGACGGCGCCCGCTGGCGAGCGGGCCGAGGCGACGCGGGCGCTGGCCCGGGCCTGGCTGATCTCAGACCTTTCCCATGACGACCGTATTGCCGCTGAAGGCGCGCTTCTGATGCTGCTCGACGATCCCTCGCCGCTGGTGCGGCAGGCGATGGCCGAGGCGTTTGCGCGCAGCACCGAGGCGCCGGCGTCGATCGTGCGGGCGCTGTCGGCGGACCAGCCGACCGTCGCGCTGCCCGTGCTCGAACATTCTCCGCTGCTGATCGACGCCGATCTCGTCGACATCGTCGCGACCGGCAACGACGAGGTGCAGTGCGCGGTCGCGCGCCGCATCGCGCTGCCGGTATCGGTCTGCGCCGCTATTGCCGAAGTCGGCTGCGCGGCGGCAGCGCTCGAGCTGATCGAAAATCCTCATGCCGAGCTTGCGCCGTTCTCATGGGATCGCATCGTCGAGCGTCACGGCCATCTGGCTGCGATCCGCGAGGCGATGCTGGTGCTGGAGGATCTGCCGTCCGCCACGCGCGCCGCGCTGGTGGCAAAACTCTCGGAGACGCTGGCTCAATTCGTCGTGGCCCGGAATTGGCTGAGTGCCGACCGCGCCGAGCGGATCGCGACCGAGGCCCGCGACCGCTCCACCATGAACATCGCGGCACGCTCGCGGGGCGAGGACATGGAAGGTCTTGTTCGGCACCTGCGCGTCACCGGCCAGCTCACCGCGGGTCTCATTCTGCGCGCGCTGTTGTCGAGCAATCTCGACCTGTTCGATGCGGCACTGGCTGAGCTCGCCGAGCTGCCGCTGGCGCGCGTGTCCGCGCTGCTGCACGATCGGGGTGGCAATAGCCTGCACGCGCTGCTCCGCCGCGCAGGGCTTCCCGAGGCGACGTTTGCAGCCTTCCAGGTCGCGCTCGATGCCTGCCACGAGCAAGGCTTCGTCGACAGCGACGACAATGCGGCGCGGCTGCGCCGCCGCATGGTCGAGCGCGTGCTCACCCATTGCGAGACCGACCGCGGCGCGACCGAGCCGCTGATGGTCCTGCTGCGCCGCTTCGCCACGGAATCCGCGCGTGAAGAGGCACGGCTGTTCTGCGACGAGCTGGTCGCGGAGGAGATGGTTGATCCTGTCTACGACGATCTGATTGCGGCCTAATTCGATATCCGAGATAGGGCAGGTCGAAACCGCAAACTCCGTCATTGCGAGCGCAGCGAAGCAATCCAGAATCCCACCGCGGGGACAGTCTGGATTGCTTCGCTGCGCTCGCAATGACGAGAGGAGAGAGGCGAGCCCTTAACCCGCCGGCGCGATGCTTGGCGCCAGGATCACCTCGAGATGCTCAGGGCGATCGCGGTTGGCGTCGGCGAGATAGTCGTCGGCGACCTTGCGCAGGCGCCGGCTGAGCTCGGCGGAGACGCTGATGCTGTCGAGCTTGGTGTTCTCGTGCACGATGGCGAGGATGGCGTTGATGTGGTGCGTGAATAGCTCGGCCGGCACCTTTTCCAGATCGGGCGCGTGCTCGATGACGCGGCACAGGCTCTCGGCTACGCCCGCCGCCGCCGGATAGCCGAAGGTCGCGGCATCGCCCTTGATGTCGTGCGCGGCGCGAAACAACTCGTCGCGCCTTTCCTTGGTGAAGCCGTCGTGCCGGATGGCGACGTAGGCGGCCGACAGCCGGTTGATTTCGGTCGCCATCCAGTCCTTGAACTCGCCGGCGAGGCTCGCGAGCGCCTGCTCGGCCCGGCCGACCGGATCGTCCATGTCCTTCTCTTCGACACGGCGCAGGACCGACCGCAGCGGGTTGGGCTGCGTGATGATTTGATGCGTGGCGAAGGCCGTGATCTCGATGTCTCTTGCGCTGTTCTTCGCCATGATATCGGCCTTGATCGTGAGAGACGTTGCGCTAGATGGAGGAGCGGGCCTTGTCGAGCAGCGAGGGCTGCTGCAGCACCTCGTGCTTTTCGCCGACGCGGCGCTCGGGACCCATATAGGCGGAGGTGATGTTGCGGCGCCGGTCTGGGCCGAAATAGGTCTTGGTCTTGATGAAGGGACGGGGGCTGGCGACCACGTTGAGGATGCGCTGGTAGAGCCCCTTGGCCGAGATCGGTTTGGCCAGGAATTCGGTGACGCCGGCATCGCGCGCCACCGTGACGCGGCGCTTCTCGGAATGGCCGGTCAGCATGATGATCGGCGCGTAGGGATTGCCCTTGGATTCCGGCTGCCGGATCATCTGCGCCAGCTCGAGCCCGTCGAAGATCGGCATCGCCCAGTCGGTGATGACGATGTCGGGCACGTAATGGCTGTACATTTCCAGCGCCGTGGCGCCGTCCTCGGCCTCGTAGACTTCACGCGCGCCAAAGGAATGCAGCAGCGTCCGCAGGATGCGGCGCATGTGCGGATTGTCGTCGCAGACGAGGAAACGCAGCTTGTTGAAATCGATGCGGAACATGGAGCCCGGGCCGGAGCGGTCAACTTTCGTTAACCATATCTCGCCGGGGGTTAATGAAGGGTTGCGATCGGCAGTCCGGCGAGGCGGCTCAGGAACCGAACTGTTCGCGCAGAATGCGCTCTTCCAGGCTGTGACCGGGGTCGAACAGCATGCGCATTGAGATGGTCCTGTCGGACAGCACCTCGACGCGGCGGACGTCGCGCACCTCGTCGTGGTCGGCGACCGCCGCCACGGGGCGCTTGTCGCCCTCCAGCACCTCGATCACGACATAAGCCGTGTTCGGTAGCAGCGCGCCGCGCCAGCGTCGCGGGCGGAAGGCGCTGATCGGTGTCAGCGCCAGCAGCGCAGCGTTGATCGGCAGGATCGGTCCCTGGGCGGACAGATTGTAGGCGGTCGAGCCGGCCGGCGTTGCCACCATGATGCCGTCGGCGATCAGCTCGGACATGCGCTCGCGCTCGTCGATCAGGATCCGCAGGCGCGCGGCCTGGTAGGTCTGCCGGAACAGGGCGACCTCGTTGATGGCGTGATGCAGGTGAACGCGGTCGTTGGCGTCGGTCGCGCGCATCAGGAGCGGGTGGATCTCGGATTCCTGCGCGGCCTCGAGACGGGCCCGAAGATCGACGGTCGAGTACTCGTTCATCAGGAAGCCGACGGTGCCGCGGTGCATGCCGTAGATCGGCTTGCCCGTATGCATGTGCTGATGCAGCGTCTGGAGCATGAGCCCGTCGCCGCCGAGCGCGACCACGATGTCGGCGTCCTTCGGATCGCAATTGCCGAAGTCTCTGGTGAGCTGGCCGAAGGCGGCTTGCGCCTCGCTGCTCGGGCTGGCGACGAAGGCGATCCGGTCGTATCGCGCTGGCTTGGTCATGGCTTCGGGCAGGGCCGCTGGCTGGAGAAAGTTCCGCCGGGCTCGTCTAACGATCTCGACCCCGATTGTCGAGGATGACCGCCCTTCACACCAGACCGGCAACTGCCCATTCCGATTTGAGGACGAAACCGGCTCGATTTGTGCCCAACCGGGCTCTTCAGGCGCCGCTGGAGCCATGATCCCCCAAACCGTCGCAATTCCGCGCTAGCCTTGCGGTCCGCACCGGCGGTCGACGCCGGGCAGGGAGAACGATCATGGCCACGAATATGCCGGCGCTCCGCCGCGCGACCCTGGTGCTGGTGGTGTCGGCATTCGCGCTCGCAGGATTTGCGCGCGCCGACGATCCGCCGCAGCCGCGCGCCGAGGCGGCGGCAGCGGCCGGACAGAAGGGCGGGCGCGGCGGCGCACAAAGCGCGTCGCAGAATGCATCGTCATCCGCCGAGCTGCACCGTCTTCCGTCGGATTCGACCACGAAGCAGACGATCGATCTTCCCGGCCGCACCCTCAATTTCGCAGCGACCGCCGGATCGATCCGCGTGTTCGACGGCAAGGGCGAGCCGCTGGCCGACATCGCCTATACATCCTATGAGCTCGACGGCGCCGACCGTGCCACGCGCCCTGTGACGTTCCTGTTCAATGGCGGGCCCGGTGCGTCCTCGGCATGGCTCCAGTTCGGCGCGGCGGGGCCGTGGCGGCTGCCGCTCGATGGCGAAGCCCTGTCGCCGTCCGCCTCGCCCGAGGTGAAGCCTAACGCGGAGACCTGGCTCGATTTCACCGATCTCGTCTTCATCGACCCCGTCAGCACGGGCTATAGCCGCTTTGTCGCGACCGGCGATGACGCGCGCAAATCGTTCTACTCCGTTGACGGTGACGTCAATTCGATCGCGCTCGTGATCCGCCGCTGGCTCGAGAAGCACGACCGGCTGACCTCGCCGAAATACGTCGCCGGCGAAAGCTATGGCGGCATTCGCGGGCCGAAGGTGGTGCGCCAGTTGCAGCTCCAGCACGGCGTCGGCGTCAGGGGATTGATCCTGGTGTCGCCGCTCCTGGACTTCCGCGAGTTCACCGGCACCAGCCTCCTGCAATATGTCGCGACGCTGCCGAGCTATGTCGCGGTGACGCGCGAGGCGAAAGGCCCGGTCAAGCGCGCCGATCTCGCCGACGTCGAGGCTTACGCGCGCGGCGAATTCCTGGCCGACCTCGTCAAGGGCGAGGCGGACAAGGAGGCGACCAATCGTCTTGCCGACAAGGTCGCCGAGCTCACCGGCATCGACCAGGCGGTGAGCCGCCGGCTTGCCGGCCGCTTCGACGTCGGCGAATTCCGCCGAGAATTCGACCGCAAGAACGGCAAGATCACGGGACGCTACGATGGCTCGGTCCGCGGCTTCGATCCCTATCCGGATTCGAGCAGCTCGCGGTTCGGTGATCCCTCCGGCGATGCGCTGCAGGCGCCGCTGACGAGTGCCGCGGTTGACCTGTTGACACACAAGCTCAATTGGCGGCCCGATGGCTCCTACGAGGTGTTGAACGGCGCCGTCGAGGGTCACTGGGATTTCGGCCGCGGCATCAACCCGCCGCAGTCGGTCTCCGAGCTGCGCCAGATCCTCGCCACGGATGCGAAGCTGAACGTGCTGGTCGCGCACGGCCTGTTCGATCTCGCCACGCCCTATTTCGGATCGAAGCGGGTGCTCGACCAGTTGCCGGCCTTCGCAACACAGCGTGTCAAGTTCGTGGTCTATCCCGGCGGCCACATGTTCTATTCGCGCGACGGCTCGCGACAGGCGCTTCGGAGCGAGGTCGAGACGCTCATTCGGGAGTAGGCCGTCGCTTGCGCGGCTTGTATCTCCGCGCGATCTCGCGGGCTACGACGGCCGCAGGCTTGATGTTGGCGCCCGCGATCCAGACGTCGCTGACCTTGCCACGCTTGTTGCGGACGCGGCGCACCGGCTCGCCATGGCTGGAGTAGCCGGCGGCCCAGGCGAGCTTGCCGGTGTCGCGGCCGGTGACCTCGATCTCGGCGGCGTCCATGAACGGGTTGTTGAACTGGGGATTGGCGACCAGCACGCGGTTGCCGAGCGGCACGAGGTCGTTCGCGCCCCAGATCGTCCACCAGCGACCGGTCCAGTCGCGCACGCGCCGGTCGGGTGCGCCACGGGTCTGGAAGACGCGCAGGATCTGCATCGCGCCGTCCATCCAGAACGGCGCCGCGCCGTCGATGGAGTTGCTGAGGATGCTGATCGCGAGTTCGCAAGCGGGGATGCAGCAGGTCCGCGAGATGTAACCTTGAAAGCCGCCGCCATGGCCGAACCAATCCCAGCCGTCGGTTTTGCCGGCGTTGACGCCGAGGCCGTAATAGGCCTCGAAGCTTTGCGGCACGCGCCAATGGTTTCGCGTCATCTCGCGGCGGCTCGCGACCGATAGCATGCTCTTTTTCGCATTGGGCGCGAGCTGTGCGTAGAAGCGGGCGGTATCGGCGGCGGTCGCGATGAAGCCGGCGGCGGAGGCCATCGCGTGCGCGGGATTGTCGCCGGGGATCACGCATCGCTCCCCATACGGCAGCTTGCGGGTGTGGCCGCGCGCGAACGATGCGCCCTTGGGAAGCGGCGCGTCCGGCTCGGTCTCGCGCAGGTCCGCAGGTTCGATGATCTCGCGCTTGATCCAGGTGCGGTAAGGCTCCTTGGTCACGGCTTCGATGACGAGACCGATCAGCCCAAAGCCGTGGTTGGAATATTTGAAGCGTGTGCCCGGCTCGATCGCGGTCGGCAGCTTCAATTCCGCGAGCAGCTCGCTAGCGTCGAGATAGGGACGGCTGTCGATGAACTGGCCGGAATCGGCGCCGTCGCGCGTCAGTCCTGCGCTGTGCGAGAGCACTTGCGCAATCGTCGTTCCGGCGACGCGCGGATGCAGGCCGGCGACATATTGGCCGATGGGATCGTCGAGCCGGAGCTTGCGCTGCTCGCGCAGCTTCATGATGCCGGCCGAGGTAAAGCTCTTCGAATGCGAGGCGATGCGGAAGCGGTGGCGCGGGGTGAGCTTCTCGCCGGTGTCGAGATTGGCGAGGCCGAACGCGTGCTCGGCGACGATTTCGCCGCGATGGGCGAATGCGACGATCACGCCCGGCTGCTGGATTGTGGTGTGCTGGAATTCGATCCAGGAGCCGATGTACTCGATTGCGGATCGCAGCCAATTGTCCATTGCGCACCGATTTGCGAGGGGAAGATTGGTGGGAAAGCTAGCCGAGAACGCAGAACGGGCACAACCCTGAGGTTGTGCCCGTTCGTCCCATTCGGAGATGCGATGTTCTTAATAGACGAGAGTCGCTCCGGTCGGCTTGTCGAGCGCGGTGGCGAGCGAACGATATTCGGAGCTGTCGGTGCCGGCGAGCGAGGCGAGCTTGTTCAGGTGATACTGCGCCTGCTCGCGGTTGCCCTGCTCGAGCTGCCAGAGGCCGTAATACTGCCAGGTGCGGACGTGGTTCGGATCGTCCTTCAGCGCCAGCTCGTAATAGACCTTCGACGACTGGTAGTCGCCGAGCTTGCGATAGGAGTAGCCGATCAGATTGGCGACGTCGGCGACGTCGTCGCGCTTGAGCGACTTCAGCTGGCCGATCGCGCCAGTGTAGTCGTGATTGTCGTAGATCGTGGTGTAGGCGGTGCGATAGGCAGCAAGGAATTTCGGATCGTTGACGGAGGAGCTCTTCTTCTTGCCCTTTTTGGTCGAGGTGTCCGAGGCCGGCGGCGACGAGGGGGTGTCGCCACCTGCGGCATAGGCGCTGGTCAGAGCCGGCCCGGCCGCCAATGTCATGGCGACAAGTCCCGGCACAAGAAGCGTTGAGAGTTTTCGCATCTAAGTTCTCCCGTATGGAACGTGGCGATCCTACACGATTGCCCAAAGACCGGAACACCCATCAGGCAAAAACATTCCCGGCATCCTGGTCTATTCGCCCTGCGGGCAGATGACAAACTTGTCATCCAGATGAACGGGAGCCTGCGGCGGGCTTCAGATTGGGTTCAGTGCGCGTCCCCTAGGCTCCAACCTACGATCAAAGGGTTGGCGAGAGGGCGCCCGCCTCAAGATCCTTCCAAGAGGAGACCAACCATGTTGAAGACCATTTCCGCAGCCTTGCTTGCAGCTTCCGTGATCGCAGCCCCGGCCTTCGCAGGCGAGACCGGCAAGACCACCACGACCACGCCGGTGATCAAGGCGGACCAGGCCCAGACCAAGGTGTCCACCACCGCCGCGAAACCCGACGCCGGCCTCAAGGCCGATGCCAAGACTTCGGATGTCAAGGCTTCGGACGTCAAGGCCGACGCCAAGGTGGATGCCAAGTCGAAGGCGATGAACGCCAACGCCGCGGTCACGCCGGACGCGCACAAGACCGTGCGCACGCATCGCCACCACCACAAGCATCTCTCAGCGAAGAAGTCGCTGACGACGCAGCCGGACGTGACCAAGCCGGCGACGATGGAGAAGCGCAGCTAACGACTGATCCTGCGCGGCGGCGTTCTAGCATTGCCCAGCCGCCGCGTGAGGAATTCAGGCCCGGCCCGTTCGTCACGCCTTGCGCGAAAGCTCGAGGTGCTGGCGGCGGGCCGGTACGGCCATGCTGAAGCCCGCGAGCAACGTCCCACGTTTGGCGGCCGCAAACAAAACCTCGAAAACAACCCCATGCACAGTAGCCGGTGGTAGATAAATCAATGGTTTGATCGGTGGCTCATCTGCGGATTTTACGAAGCCGTTTGACTCGTCGGACAAAACACCTGTAGACATGCATCATTGCAACCTTGGGGCTGGAACGTCTCCGAGACTGATCGAGCGGAGAGCGTAAGCGGTGCGGCGACTAGCGGAACGCGCAGTGAGCTTGGCGTTGATGCTGGCACTGCCGCTGGCGCTCACGGGATGCTTCGGCAGCGACGGTGACCGTCCGACCCTGATGGACGGGACCCAGGCCGGAGGTCCACAACCGTTCCCGGATAATTTCCGCGGCGACACGCTGGCCTTGATGCGCAGCTATCTGAACAACCCCGTCGGCGTGCGTGACGCCAGCATGGCCGAGCCGGTGCAGCGCGAGGTCGGCGGTCGGCAGTTCTACGTCAGCTGCCTGCACTTCACCCCACGCGAGACCGACGGCACCTACAAGGCCATGAGGGAACGCGCCGTGATTTTCGTCAACGGCCGGGCGGACCGCGTCGTCGATCGCGCCAGCGAGCTGTGCGCGGGCGCGGTTTACGTACCCTTTCCGGAACTTGAAAAGATGACGCGGTAGCGCAAAGCCCACCTTCATCGCTTGGTGATAGGACAGAGCCAACCGGAGCTGCCGGATCACATTTCGGGGAGCCTTGAACGGAGTGGTTTTGCGTTGCGACTAATCGCTACGGCAGGTTCTGTTTTCCAGCGGAAAAAAACCGTCGGTATGAGCCTGCGGGACGGAACAAAATCGCGCTGTTGCCGCTCCGTCACAGTAACGAACGATCAACGTTCCGGCATCGCCGCGAAGCAACCCAATTCACGCCACGTTGTTTCCTGAGTGTCGAATTTGAAAGAACGGGGATGATCATGAAAAGGATTTTGCTGGGTGCGGTTGCCCTGCTTGCGCTGGCCGCGCCGGCTGCCGCAGCCGACATGCAGGCGCGCACCTACACCAAGGCTCCGGCCTACACGCCGCCGCAGGTGATCTACAACTGGACCGGCTTCTACATCGGCGGCCATGTCGGCGGCGCCTTTGCCGGCGACAGCAGCTTCCAGTCGAGCGACGCGCGCTTCCTCGGCGGTGTCCAGGGCGGCTTCGACTACCAGTTCGCGCCCAATTGGGTCATGGGTATCGAGGCGCAGTATTCCTGGCTGCCGACCAACAACGGCGGTGCCACGTTCCCGCTGGGCACGCAGGTGACCTCCAATACCGACCAGCTCGGCTCGGTGACCGGTCGCATCGGCTACACCTGGGGACCGGCGCTGCTTTACGCCAAGGGCGGTTATGCCTGGCGCAATGGCGGTCTTGGCGTGAATGTCGCCGGCGTGCCGCAGCCCTTCACCGCGACCGGGAACAGCAAGGACGGCTACACTGTCGGCGCTGGCCTCGAATATATGTTCGCGCCGAACTGGTCGGCCAAGGCCGAGTACCAGTACTACAACTTCGGCAGCACGACGATCACCTCCGGTCCGGCTGACGTCGTGGGCGTCCGCGGCCGGGAGGACGAGCATACCGTCAAGGTCGGCGTGAACTATCGCTTCGGCTGGGGCGGTCCGGCAGCCTCGCGCTACTGACGCCACCAACCATCACGATCTGACAAAGGCCGGCTCCCGCCGGCTTTTCGTTTGCCGGGTCCTGGTTGCCAGCCTTCTGTTTGCATTGCGTCAACCATCTGGCGCGTCATTTGCAGGCAAACGTTTTGGCGCGCGCCTTCTCACGCGCGTCATGGAGCTCGGGTAAAGCAAAAATAATTTTTGCAGCTTAGGGAACTCGCGCGCCGGAACGCGTTATATGAGAATTACCGGGCTGGTGGGACGACGGACATGCGTATCTTGGTGTCGGCTGTGGTGCTCTCGTGCTTCGTCAGTTTGCCGTGCGCTGCCCAAACAATCCTCAAATCCGAGCCTCTGATGCTGGCACCCTACGAGGTGGCCTTCGTCAAGGATGCCTCGTGCTCTTCCGGCAAGGTGCTGAAGGTCACCGGCGCGATCCGTGGGCTGCATCGCCGGAAGGCCTGCGTGGCTCTGGCGGGCGAGCAGGCCTCGCTCGCGACCGCGACGCCCTGAGCTTTTCCTGAGCTCCGGCTTCCCACCTTTGATCCGTCCTTAGGAATTCAGCTCGAGCTCCATCCTCGCCTGGCGATCGGCCTCGGCCTTGTTCCGGGCCGGGTCCTCGCCCTGTGCGGCCCGGCACGGCTTGATCTCGTATTCGTTGTCGAGCACCCGGCGTGGCCCGGGGCGGTTGTCATCCGCGGTTACATCCACGACGAGGCCACTTCGCTGCGCGAGCCTCCAGACGTCGGACTCATCAGGATAGGCCTTGCTGATCTGGGCGTCGTTGCAGAACAGGGCGTAGGGCATTCTTCCCGCTCCCGGAAAGCGCGTTAACGACTTTGCGGGGGAGGGGTTCCGATTGCGAGTCGATCACGCGGCCGTGATAGGGGTCGCCGGGGCCTGAGTCCTTAACGAGTCCTGAATCCCGAAAAAAAGAATCCCCGGGACTCATTTGGCGGAATCAGGGGATGTTTTCGGCCATGACGACCGACCTGAAAACCTCTTGCGGGCACATGCTGCTGCCCCTCACGCTGGCCCTGTTCGGCGCCTGCGCGGCCAATCTCTGGCTGGTGTGGTCCTGGCTGTAGCCGCGACGGGAGGCCTCGGCTCTACTTTTCAGCCGGTGGCCGGGGGGAGGCGTCCCAAATGGCGGCGCGCAGTTTGGTCAGGGTGGCCGCGCAATACTCCTCGCGCTCGCGCTCGAACCGCTCCTGATGCTTGCGGAAATTGGCGATGCGGGCCTGCATCTCGGTGCGGACGTCGTGGCTCGCCGCGCGCTGCGGCGGGAGAGGCAAGGGTTGGGGCGGAAGTGGCTTGCTCTCGACGACGGTGTTGACGGGGACGATCTGCACCGACGCGGCCGCTGTCGCCATCGGGATCTCCGGTGGATGCAAGTCATCCTTTTTGCCGGTTACCGATTGGACGAAGGCCATTGTCTGCGCGATCAGCGCGTCGCGTTCCGTGATCCACTTCATGGTGCACCCCTGTCGGGGTCATTCCAGCAAAGCTGGCCGGCCGAATCAAGAAGGTGTTGGGTGGGGGATTGCATATTTTTCCCGGCCGCCCGACAGTGGGGAATGGATGTCAAAGCAGACCATTCAGCCGAAGCCGAGGGCTTGAGGCTCGTCCGCGCGTTCCTGTCGCTGCCGCCCGACAAACGGGCGGAGGTGATCGCGTTCGTTGAGGAGTTGGCCCGCGCCAAACGCCGTCCCGAGGAGGGCGCCGACGTCTCGCCGGGGTGAGGGCTAGCGCTCCCGCGGATTGAGGTTGGGCTCGAACGGAGCCCCGACCACCCGAACCGGCGTCGGAGCGGTCACATCGATCATTGCCCGTTGGGCCTGCTGCTTTGCCGGAGCCGGTTCGAACAGCGCAATTGCTCCAGCCAAGGCGCTACAGCACAGCGTCACCGTCGCCAGCAGAAACATGTTTCGGTTTTCTTCCCTGATCCGCATGGACCGACAACGGACCACGTCACCGACCGGTTCCGGTCTTCTAAGCCCGGCTCACACCCCGGAATAGGCTGAAGCTTACACCAAGCTTACGGCCGAAGCCCAAATAGTTAGTTTTCCGTAAGACTACCCGGAACATCAAATCTTAACGTCAGCTGGTTCCAATGCACGGTGCTGGGAATATGCATCGGCAGAAAATCACTGGGGCGGCTGCAATGAGCGTTTTGAACAATCTGAAAATCGTGTGGAAGGTCGCGCTGATCGTCGCCGTGATGGGCTTTGCCATGGTCGCCGTCGCGGGCTTCGGCACGCGCGAGCTCTCGGCAACGGTCGACGGCTTCGCCGAGCTTTCCGCAGCACAATCCTCAGCGCTCAACCTGACGCGAGCCCAGCGCCGCGCAGAGACCTATCATGCCGCGCTCTATGCGGTCTTCACAGAGGCGACGGAGGCGGGCAACGCCAACCGTCTCAAGACCGCGACCCAGAACCGCGATGAAATCCGCCAATACCTCGAGGCAGCCGAGCAGGACGATCCCGCGCGCGCGAGCCAGATCAAGAGCATCGGCGACCAGTTGAAAGCCGTGTTCGCCGGCTGCGATCCGGTGCTGAAGGCAGGCTCACTCGCAAGCAGCCCGGAAGAGAACGCCAAGGCATCCGAACGCGCGCACAAGGAGTGCGACCCGGTGATGGATGCGGCCCTGGGGCGCATTGCCCAGTTCGTGGGCGAGACCGCACAGGCGGTCGCCAAGCGCAAGGACGCCATCAACCGCGATGCCAGATCCGCGACCTGGACCGTGATCGGCGTCAGCGCCGGCGGCCTGATCCTGGGGATCGCGATTGCGCTGTTCATCGGCCTTAATGCGATGTCACGGCCGATTGCCCGCCTCAAGCTCGCCATGGAGGGCCTTGCCCGCAACGATCTCAAGACCGAGGTGCCTGAGACGGACCGGCGCGACGAGATCGGCGACATGGCCAGGACGGTCGAAATCTTCAAAACCAACGGGATCGAGGTCGAGCGCCTCAAGGCTTCGCAGGTCGAAGTGGAGAAGCAGGCCTCCGATCAGCGCAAGCGCGATATGGTCAACCTTGCCGACGGCTTTGAGCGCGCGGTCGGCGAGATCATCGAGACAGTAGGCTCGGCGTCCACCGAGCTCGAAGCGTCGTCCTCGACGTTGGCCACCACCGCGCAGCGTGCGCAGGAGCTCACCTCGGTCGTCGCGGTCGCCTCGGGTGAAGCCACCAGCAACGTGCAGTCGGTTGCGACCGCCACGGAGGAGCTGTCCTCCTCGGTCAACGAGATCAGCCGCCAGGTGCAGGAATCCGCACGGATGGCTGGCGAGGCCGTCACCCAGGCCCGCACCACGACGGTGCGCGTCAGCGAGCTCTCGGTTGCGGCGACGCGCATCGGCGACGTCGTCGAGCTGATCAACACCATTGCCGGCCAGACCAACCTCCTGGCGCTCAACGCCACGATCGAGGCGGCACGTGCCGGCGAGGCCGGCCGCGGCTTCGCGGTCGTCGCCGCCGAGGTGAAGACGCTGGCCGAGCAGACGGCCAAGGCGACCGGCGAGATCAGCCAGCAGATTTCCGGCATCCAGACCGCGACCCAGGAATCCGTCAACGCGATCCGCGACATCTCCACGACGATCGAGCGGCTCTCGGAGGTGTCGTCGACCATTGCCGCAGCCGTCGAGGAGCAGGGCGCCGCGACCCAGGAGATCTCGCGCAACGTGCAGCAGGCCGCCCACGGCACCCAGCAGGTCTCCACCAACATCGCCGACGTACAGCGCGGTGCGGCCGAGACCGGCTCGGCCTCCTCGCAGGTGCTTTCCACCGCCAAGATGCTGGCGACCGACAGCAACCGGCTGAAGGACGAAGTCGGAAAATTCCTCCGAACGGTGCGCACCGCCTAAGTCAGCGCGGCGGCTTTCGTCGATCGCGCGGTTAGCGATTACAGCGCCAGCAGAAATCCCATTGCGATCGCGAACAGCACGGCCGTCATGACGACGGCCGCCGCCGCGCCGGCGGCGATCCTGGCCTTCTCTTTGGCTGTGGTGGGGCGCATGGGGCGAGACGCGACCGATGACGTAAGCAGGTTCGCTTACGGACCGTTTCGGACCGCTCGCTTTGCCTGTATACTGTGGCTGCGTCGGAATTCACATCCCGTCCATGATCTCCAAGCGTCCACCCGTGCTCGCCCATGAGCGGTTCGTCGCCGACCGCGATAAATTCGCGGGCCTCGATCTGGCCGCGCGGTTCGAGCGCATCGAAAAGACGAACCTGTGGGGTGCGGCGACCTCGGTGTCCGGCCTCGGCTCGGAGGATCACGCGACCGCCGCGATCCGTGAGGTGCTTCCTCCGCTGTTGCAACGGCTCGGCGCGCGCTCGCTGCTCGACGCGCCCTGCGGGGACGCGGGCTGGATCGGCCGCATGAAGCTGGATCTCGACTACACCGGCATCGACATCGTGCCGTCATTGATCGAAGCCAATCGCCAGCGCGTCGCGGCCGGCGAGTTGTCAGGCCGGTTTCTCGTTGCCGACATCACGCGCGATGCACTGCCGCGCGCGGATATCGTTCTGTGCCGGGACTGCCTGGTGCATTTGAGCTTCGACAACATCGTTCGCGCCGTCGCGAACTTTCGCGCCACCGGCGCGCATTTCCTGCTGGTCACGACGTTTCCCGAATGGGGCGGCAATCGAGATTGCGAGGACGGGGACTGGCGCGCACTGAACATGGAGAAGGTGCCGTTCGACTGGCCGGCACCGCGCGAGCTGATCAACGAGCGTTGCGAGGAGGGCGGTGGCGGCTGGCGCGACAAGAGCCTCGGGCTGTGGCGGCTCGATCAATTGTAGCCCGGATCGCACTGCGCTCCATCCGAACTACAGGACCAACGAGAGTGGAGTGAATCCCGATGATCGATGCCCAATGCCGCTGCGGCGCTCTCGCGCTGTCGCTTCCAGGACCTTCCAGCCTCGTGGTCGCCTGCCACTGCATTGACTGCCAGCGTCGGACCGGCGCGCCGTTCGGGGTCGGTGCGTTCTATCCGGCGGAGGGCGTCACGATCTCAGGGACGTCGAAGGAGTACGTCCGGACAGCCGGAAGTGGCGGCAAGGTCCGCAGCTATTTTTGCCCCACGTGCGGTTCGACGGTCTATTGGAAGGCGGACAATCTGCCTGCGATGATCGGCGTTGCCGTGGGCGCGATCTCGGTTCCGAACTACCCGGCACCCATCCGCTCGGTTTTCGAACAGTCGAAACATGCCTGGGTGGAGATATCAGGCGCTGAGCACTTCCAGCAAAGCAGCGCACCGAAGCATTCGAAGTGAGAGTTGCGCGTCAAATTTCGCGCCAAGGCTTCGCGGCGAGATGAATTGACGCCGTTCCCGTCTGGTTCCGCCGAGGTTGGAATTTGCGGCAGTCCCTCTGCTTCGCGTGAGACAATAGCTGGCGATCCCGGGTTGGAACGAACGTGACAAAAACTCGTTTGCCGACCGGAGCTAACGATGAATAACGCGGAAATTTTCGAACCTTTCTTGGCGCGGTTGCGGGTCAGCACCGAAATTGACGAAGAGGACGAGGTCGCTATCCGTCATCTGCCAATCACGGTGAAGCGGATGGCTGGTGGTCAACCGGTCGTTTCTCTCGGAGATCGACCTTCCGCATGCTGCCTTGTCGTTGATGGCTTTATCCTGAGATCAAAGATCGTCGGCAATGGCCACCGCCAAATCATGGCCTTTCACCAACCCGGCGACATTCCCGATCTGCAGGGGCTCTTTCTGCATGTGATGGACCATGACGTCAGCACGCTTGGCGATAGCGTTCTCGGCTTCATTCCGCATGCAGCGGTGCGCTCACTTATAAGAAAGCGGCCCAACGTGGCCGAAGCGCTTTGGCGCGATACACTGACCGACGCCGCGGTCTTCCGGGAGTGGATTTGCAACGTTGGTCAACGCGAAGCCACAAGCCGCGTGGCGCATCTCGTGCTTGAGCTTTACACCAGATTGAAGGCGATCGGCCGAGCGGACGGCTTGTCCTTCGATTTTCCGGCCTCTCAGGCACTCCTCGCCGACGCCGTCGGCACCAGTGTGGTTCACATGAATCGCGTCGTTCAGCAGTTGCGTGCTCAGCGCGTGTTGGACCTGGAGCGGGGAAGAATATCGATCCTTGACGAAGCCAGGTTGCGCGAAATAGCAGACTTCGACGTGCTTTATCTGCATCTCAATCCGTCGCTCTGAGCCATGAAGTTCTACTTCGACATCAAGGACGACTTTTTCGCTGCGGTCGACGAGGATGGGGTGGATTTGCCCGGCCCGGAAGCCGCCGAAAAAGAGGCGATCGCAATGGCGACCTCGATTGCCAGAGACGTCGCATCGGCAAAGGGGGCGCAGGTCCTCATTACAGTCAGGAACGAGAAGCACCCGCTGCTCGAGTTGAGTGTAACGGTCGCTCGGAAAACTCTGACGTGATTGCCTTGGAAATCGATTGTAGCCGTCGTCCGACTGAGGAGTGCCCCGATCTATAAGGCCGCGGTGTCGGCTAAATCGGTGGTGCCGGCTGAGGGGATTGAACCCCCGACCTTCGGTTTACAAAACAGTCAATCTTACCTCTCTAAGGGTTACTTTGGATCACGTTTGATCCCCATAAAAGCAGCGTTTCCCTTTACAAAAAGGCCTTTGTTACGCATTGTTACCCGCACGGGGTAACAGAGCATAACGGCGCTTTGTGGCTACCCCGGCAGCTACCCGAGGACGCAACATGGCAAAGCTCACCGACGCGGCGGTATTGAAGAAGCGGCCCGATCCGAACAAGCGAATTGAGATCCATGATGCTGGCGGGCTGTACCTCGTCATTCAGCCCTCCGGCGCCAAGAGCTGGGCCTTCCGCTATCGCTTCGCCGGCAAGTCCCGCAAGCTGACAATCGGCGGTTATCCGTCGACTGACCTAGCTCATGCGCGTGCACGCGCGGCGGCGGAGCATGTGAGGGTGCAGGGCGGAGCCGATCCCGCGACGGAGCACATGGTGGCCTCTACCGCTGCGGACGACTTCGCCACCGTCGCTGTGCAGTTCCTTCAGCGATATGCAAAGCCCAAGAACCGGGGGTGGAAGGAGACCGCTCGATTGATCGGCCTCATCCCCGATCCCACCAATCCGTCTGACGACCCGGCGACTTTCGTGGCGCACAAGGATGGTGCTGTGAAGAAATGGGGCCATCGGAAGATCGCCGATCTCACCCGGGCGGACATCAACCGGCACCTTGACGGTATCGTTGACCGGGGATCGCCGATCGCTGCCAACCGCGTGTTTGCAGCGCTCCGCAAAATGTTCGGCTGGGCGGAAACCCGCTACGCGCTTAAGGCCAATCCGTGCGACCGGGTAGAGCGTCCGAGCGCCGAGGTATCGCGAGACCGCATCCTGACCGACGACGAACTTAAAAGCGTATGGGTTGCGGCCGGCGAACTTGAATGGCCCTTCGGACCGTTCGTTCAACTTCTCGCCCTGACCGGACAGCGGTTGAATGAGGTGGCTGGCATGGCGTGGTCCGAGCTCGACCTAGAGAAGAAGCTTTGGACGCTGCCCAGGGGGCGCGTGAAGAACGACAAGGGCCACGAGGTGCCATTGAGCGCCCAAGCCATCAAGGTCATCAGGAGCGTTCCCAAGGTCGCTGGGACCGATATGCTTTTCACCACCACTGGAGACTCGCCGATCAGCGGGTTTTCAAAAACCAAGGCAACCATTGACGAGCAGTCGGGCGTCACTGATTGGACGTTCCATGACCTGCGGCGCACGTTGGCGTCCGGCATGGCCCGCCTTGGGATAAACCTTCCGGTCATTGAGAAGGTGCTGAACCATTCCTCTGGCAGCTTCCGTGGCATTGTGGGGATTTATCAGCGGCACTCTTTCGCCGATGAGAAGCGAGCGGCACTCGATGCATGGGGGCGATATGTCGCCGGGGTGATCGATGGGCAAACCACCACCAATGTGGTGCCCATCCGCGCCTAGCCACCAAGTCTTGACACGTTATCACGAAGCACCTACATTGAACGTGCACTCCAAGAGCTACCCGGCGAGCCGTTGTTCAATGGCCCTTGCGGAGTGTTCACATAGGATGTTTCCCGGCCCTGGGCGGTAGGCAGTGAGGTCGATAGAGCAACGGCTCTGATCTCGAAGAAGCCACCACCGAGCTACCCGGCGAAGTCATTCACGAATTCGCGCCCACCATCGCGTGGTGCGCCAACCGTGGATGACCCATGTACTCTCCCGACGACATCTATCTGAAAAGCACGCAGGTTCGGACTCGCTACGGCGATATTAGCGACATGACGCTATTTCGCTGGTTGCGCGACCCGGAGCTTGCTTTCCCCCAGCCGGAATACATTCGGGGCCGGCGGTTTTGGCGACTGCATGCGCTCGAAGCATATGACAGCGCTCGTGCATCCAAGCACGAGGCGGCATGAACCATGCCGACCTCAGATACGGCGAAGCCGGCCACCGCGTTGTTCGGTGAACCGGCTTCAAATTTCGAGCAGCTTGGCGGCAGGCTCGTTCACTTAGATACACGTGACACGACGCTAATTCAAGCGCGCCGATTGTGCCGACTCTATGCGCTGACATACGCCACCGCCACGACCATGGCCCAGCTCGCTTATGGGGTGGCGCGATGACCTTAAAGATCAAAAACCAGACGAGTGTTGCCGACCTCACGGCTGCAGAGGCGCGCTACGAATACTCGTTCCTTTATCGGCAGCTTCGGGGGCACGACCCAGACACCACAGCGAAGCTGTTGCGGATGTGGGCGGGGCGTTTCGTCGAAATGCAGCGCGAGGGCTTGCTGCCGCAGGATTCCGACATAGAAGACAGCTTGTTCGCCCATGCCTTTAACCTGGGGCTGGTGGATCACTATGGACCGGCCGAGATCGACGAGATCATCAAGGCCGGGCTGGGGGATGCTGCCGCAACCGAGCTGGAGTTTGCGCGAGACCGGTTGAAGCTTTTCCCCGCTTCTATATGGGACGGTGAACCTGTCCCAGATCCTCTGTGGCACGTGCCTGGCCTCATTCCCGCGCACACCGTGACGCTGCTCGGCGGCGATGGCGCAACGGGCAAGAGCCTCCTGGCACAGCAGCTGGCGATTGCTACTGCGCTCGGGAAGCCCTGGGTCGGGTTCGATGAGATCCCGCAAGGGCGGGTTGTCTACTTCTCGGCGGAAGACGACGAGGACGAGCTCCACCGCCGGTTCTCTCGCATTACGCACTCATACGGGGCGACATTCGCCGACCTCGACGATTTGAGCGTGATGCCGCTGGCCGGCGAGGATGCGGTGTTAGCCGCGCCCAATGGGCGATCGAACATGATCGAAACCACAGGCTTATGGAAAGCGCTTGATCAGGTTGTCGGGGACATCAAGCCGGGCCTGATCGTGCTCGACACCCTCGCCGATCTCTTTGGGGGCGATGAGAACCAGCGCGCACAAGCTCGGCAGTTCATTGGGTTGCTGCGAGGCTTGGCGATCCGGCATCGCACTACGCCCGTTGTTCTGGCACATCCCAGCCTGTCTGGCATGGCTTCGGGCTCTGGATCATCAGGCAACACGGGCTGGTCAAATAGCGTCCGGTCTCGGTTGTATCTCGAACGCATTCTGGTGAGTGACGCAGGCGAGAAGACCCGGCTTGCAGAGCCCGACGAGACTCTGCGCGAGCTCTCGGTCAAGAAAGCGAACTACGCTCAGAAGGGCCAGCCGATTCGGTTGAAGTGGGCCGATGGTGTCTTTGAGCGGCAGCCCGATAGGCAGGGGCTCCAGACCGCCGACCGTGACATGCGGGCCGAGTTGGTCTTCATGTCGCTTCTTCGCTGGCATGAGCAGCACGGCATGAATGTGAGCCCAAAGCCGTCCACGTCGTATGCGCCGGCCGTGTTCGCTCGACACAGCGACGCAGACGGTGTCACGAAGCGCGCTTTCACGCGAGCCATGGAACGATTGCTTAGCTCCAGGAAGATCCGCATCGAGACAATCGGACCCGCGTCACGCCAGACTACTCGGTTGAGCGCGTATGCCGAGTAGCTTCAGACGCCTTCAGACGACCCTTCAGACGGCCTTCAGACACCTAGCCACACTCTCCCCCTATAACCCCCATGGGCGTCTGAACGCCCGCTTGGGGCGGGCTCGACGCCTAGCCCTATGAAGAGCTGGACGCCGGCCGGTTCTCACTGCCGTTCGATGGTTGGGGCGCAAAGCCGGTCGGCGATCCTCGCTGCACTTCCGCAAGCGCGCCGCGTTTTTTTCTCGCGCGACGCAGCGGCGGTGTCGATTGGTCGCTCTCTGCAAAAATACTTTCATCGCGTTAGATAGTGATAGCATCTGATATACAGTCAGGTGCTTTACACCAATGAAACCACTGTTTACATTGGGCTTTATGAATGATTTGCCGCGCTCGGGTATCCATTGGGGTAGCAAACTTGATGTGTGATCGAAGCCACCTCGAAAAGCCTCCGTCAAAAACTCGCAGCCGCGTGACCAACGGAAGCGCGCTGCTTGCCGGCCTCGACGCGCGCACGGCGCCCGTGCGTCGTTACAAGGATCTCTATCAGCAGTTCGTGGGCGACATCGGGGGCGCTCCGAGCGCCGCGCAAGACGCCATCGCGCGCCGCGCGGCTCAGCTGTGCGTGGTGCTTGAGCAGAGTGAGGCACGATACCTCGCGGGCGGCGGTGTCAACATCGCCGAGTACACCACCGCCTCCAACGCCATGCGTCGCTTGCTATCCGATTTAGGCATTCAGCGGGTCGCCCGCGATGTCACTCCGTCCCTCGCGTCCTACGTGGCCTTGAGGGCCACAGAGCGCGCCAAGGATTCGTTTGCGTCGTCACCCCTCACCAATGAGCCCGCGCAAGCTGAACGCACCAGCGGGCTTCCTAGCGCCTCACAGGAGTCACTATGAGCAAGTCGTCATCCACGCCAGCTAACCCCAACTATCTCATTCCCGGCCGCGAGGGCGGCAAGCCCAGTGCTGCTGGTGCCGGCAGCACCCATCGTGAGAGCGGGAAGCCGCAGGTGAAAACCAAGTGAGCATCGACCGCAATCCGAGCGAGGCCATCGTTGTGATGGCTCACCACGATCCCGCGTTCGAGGGCTCGTATCACATGCGTCTTACGGCATGCGGGCGTTTGCTCGCTATTGGCCGAGATCCGCTCAAGGCATCGGCGCGTCGCCTCATCGAAGATGGCGTGAGGGATGACACGGCGCTCGTCGTTCGGTTCGAGGACGGCCGCGCCATGCTCAGCGCCAACACGCTCAGGAAAGCGCTCAACGCTTGAACATCATCGACGCCATCGACGATCCGCACCTGTATGCGCCGTGGTTCCCCGGCGAGAGCTGGAATCCGTGGAAGGTCGTGCTGAAGGCTATCTTCGCCATCCCGATGACCGAGGGGGAGAAAGTCTTCTTCCACTCCATTGCCGAGCGCGATCCGCCGACCGAGCCCGTCAAAGAAGTCTGGATCGTTGCCGGTCGTCGCGCCGGCAAGGACAGCGTTGCATCCGTGCTCGTGGCCCATCTCGCCGCCATGTTCGACGGCGCTTCCAAGCTGCGCCCCGGCGAGCGCCCGGTGGTGCTGTGTCTCGCGACCGACCGCGACCAGGCCAAGATTATCTTTGGCTACACTCAATCCTACTTCCAGGACATCCCCTTGCTCGCCGGTCTCGTGCAGCGCGAGACGGCCAGCGGACTGGAGCTCAACAACCGCGTTGACGTGACGATCGCGACCAACAGCTTCCGCAGCCTGCGCGGTCGGCCTGTGCTGGCTGCCGTGCTCGATGAGTGTGCGTTCTATCGCGACGACAGCTCCGCTTCCCCCGATGTGGAAACCTACGACGCCATCAAGCCGGGAACGGCTACGCTGCCGAATTCAATCATTATCGGCATCTCCTCGCCCTATCGAAAGTCGGGGCTTCTGTACAAGAAATACGAGGAGCATTTCGGCAAGGATAGCAAGGTGCTGGTGATCAAGGCACCTTCGACGGTTCTCAATCCGACGCTCGACCCAGAGATCATTGCGGACGCGATGCGCGATGACCCGGCCGTGGCGAGTGCGGAGTGGATGGCGGAATTCCGCAACGACATCTCCAGCTACATCCCCATTGAAGCGGTGCGCGCCTGCGTCGCAAATGGCGTGATGGAGCGAAAGCCGGAGCGAACCAATCATTACGTCGCGTTCACCGACGTTGCAGGCGGCTCCGGCAAGGACTCGATGACGCTCGCGATTGCGCACAAGGAAGGCGCGGACGAAAGCGCCACGGTCATCCTGGACGCTATCCGCGAGGTGCGGCCGCCGTTCTCACCGGAGGCCATCGTTCAAGAGTTCTGTGACTTACTGCGGTCCTACCGGGTGTCTCGGGTAGTCGGGGACCGCTTCGGGGGGGACTGGCCGCTCGAGAGTTTTCGAAGGTTCGGGGTTCACTACGAGATTGCGGATCGTTCGCGATCGGATCTCTACGTGGCTCTATTGCCTTTGATTAACTCGCGGGCGGCCGATCTCCTCGACAATGACCGTCTTATCACACAGCTCGCGCTGCTTGAGCGGCGCGCCACGCGCGGCGGCAAGGATGCCATCGACCATGCGCCCGGTGCGCATGACGACGTTGCAAATGCGGCCGCCGGGGCGCTCGTCCTTGCGACCACGACTAAGAGGCGGCGGGGCGGCCCGGGCGGAGCCGTTGCCCACGAGTCAGCCTCGAAATTCAACCCTATCACTTACGGAGTACGACATTGAGCGATACAGCCGAAACAACCAGCCCGGCGGCCGAAGCCTGGATGGCCGGTGACATGCAGCGCGCGCAAGAGCTTTCTCAGCCGATCCCTGATGAGGTGACTGGCACGCCGCCCGCCGACGTGCAGCCCTGGTTGAAGAACCACTTGGCGGCTGAAGCGCTACGAGACAACGCGCGGCCAAACGTAGCGGCCGACCAGGCAGCGGCCGAAACCGCTATGATCTCGAACGCGGCCAGCAAGCTCAGCGAGATTGGGCCGGAGGGCGCTTCGCTCGTGCAGGAATGGGGCGGCCACACCTCGGCCGATTTCAAGGAAAATCTCGCCTACGCCAAAGCGGCGTTTGAGGACGTTGCGAAGAACCGGCCGGACTTGATCGCCAAGGTCGATGCCAGCGGGCTCGGAAACGATCCTGCGGTGTTGAAGATCCTGTCTGAGCTTGGCCGGCAGAAGGCCCACACCTACGCAGACAACACAGTGAGCAGCAGGCGTTCGCAGTTCGATGAACCCCGCCAACCCCTTCCGAGCGGCAACAGCGCGGCCCAGCGGGAGCTTGATTCAATTTACAAGAAAACTCCACCTGGCACTGAGGGCTATCGGGACCGTGCTGTCCAATCCCGCATCCAGCAGCTTCAGGAAATGATCCACGGCACCGGCCCCGCAATTGGCCATGGGGGGCGCACAGCGTGAGCGATATTCATGATCTCGTGGCTGTAGACATTTACGGCTTCTCGCTCGCGATCCAGGCCATGCCCTGGAATACGTTCTTCTACAAAACCACTCACACCATCGACGACATTCTGGAGAGCCCCGGATATTTCGAGGCGGTTGGCGAGAACCTCCGGCGGAACGACCGGATTGAGATCACGGCGAACGCTGAGGGCGTCCCCGAGGCGGCCACGCTCGTGGTGCGCTCTGTGACGCTCAAGGGCGGGAAGTCGGTCGTCGTCTCCAAGCTGGAGCGGCGCTGATATGGGGCATCGCATCCGCATACCAGGCGAAGGTGGGAAGATAGAAGCGAGAGCGGCGAGGCTGAGCGCCGCTGTCGCTGCGGAGTTGCAGCGCGTGGAGGAGGCAATGAAGCCCAAGCCGCAGAAGCCGGCGCGCAAACAATTCGCGCACATTCGGGACTATAGGAGCACATCAGTTTGACCATCGCATCACAACTATCTCGGATCAGCTACAACGGAGACGGGTCCACCACCGTGTTCCCGATCCCGTTCTATTTTCAGGCCAATGTTGATATCGTCGTCAATCAGCTGAGCCCGACCAATTTCTCGACGCTTCAGGTTCTCGGCAGCGACTACACCCTCACAGGCGCAACCGTTAGCACGGGAGGCGCTTGCACATTTGTGACGGCGCCGGCAAGCGGATACAGGGTCACGATTTATCGTGATCCCCCGGCCACACAGACCGCTTCGTACAACAACAACGATCCGTTCGCTGCCAAGAGCCATGAGGGTGCACTCGATAAGCTTACGACGCTTTGCCAGCGCCTCAAGGATAGGCTTGGTCGGGCGCTTACCTTACCGGAGTCGTCCACCTTCACCGGACTGACGCTGCCAGATCCCGAAGCTGGGAAATATCTTAAGTGGAAGGCAGACGATTCCGGGCTTGAAAACACCTCTGACGTTACGTTTCCCCCGAATAGCTATCCGATCGCAACGCAGTCGGAGGCCGAGGCCGGAGCGCAGAACGTCGTTCTGATGACGCCGCTGCGCACGTCGCAGTACGTCACGTCGACTCTCGCCTCGCAGGCCGAGGCAGAGGCAGGGGCACTGAGCGACGTTCTCATGACGCCACTACGTACCGCCCAGGCAATTACAGCGAAGGCCGAGCGGGTCTTCTATGAAACTTATGCGCTTGCAGCGGCGGCGACCATTCCCTCCACTGCGACTTACATCATCACGGCCGGTTATTTTGCCGCTGGCGATGGGGGCGGCAGCATCGCGACGAATGCTATCTACAAGCGCGTCGGAAGCCTTCCCGCGCATGCCGGCTATATTCATTCGGCAGACGGTGCCTATTGGGAATTGACAGGATCTCGCGTCAGCGTTCGTCAATTCGGCGCCGTGCCGGTGGTGTCAAACCTCGACACCGATCCGGACAGCGCGGCAGCGATCAATCTCTGCATGGCCTATTGCAATCTGAAACACACCAACATGACCATACCATCAGGTCAGTGGGCTCTTGATTCGGCGATCACGTCGCCGACGTTCATCATTGAAATAAGCGGGTGCCAGGGGGGCGGTCAGCCGACGATTCTCTACAAGCGATATGTCGAAGTGAACGCAAACAAGGGCGTCATTTCTCTCGGTGCGTGGGGTGCCACGATCACAGATATTCAGATCGCGGCGGGGAGCAGCGCATCGGGTGGCTCCGGTCTCTCGGCCATTTTGCCGAACAACGCTGCAAACATCGGAATTTTGCGCGTGCGAAATTTCTATGTGTCATGCGGCAATGGCGTCGCTAACAGCTTGAACATCAACGGAACGAACAACACTGGTGGTGTCGGTGGGACCGGCGGCAAGAGCTATCGCAGCGCTTTCTTCGAAAATTGCCATTTTTTCGGGGCCGCTCAGTACTCTGTGCTTCTGTTAAGCGTGCAGCATTGCTTTGCCTCGAACGTTTACTCGGACCCTACGGGCGGATCAACGGCCTCTGGCTATACTCTCAACTGTGCAGGAAGCGCTAACGCGCCTAACGATGATATCTATTGGACAGGTATTATCGGTGGCTCGCTGAGTTTGGACCGCACCTCGCGCGCGTCCTTCAACAGCGTCGTCACCGGTAACGTAGACAACACTGCGAACGTCAGTTCCACGACGGTGATGAGATGCCTCGGGGCCGTGGGCTCGAACTGGACCGGCTCACGCGCAATCAACTGACTGAGCGAGAGCGGCGGGTGGAGATGATCAGGGTTGGGTGGTTATTAAGTCCAACCATCAGAGCGTGGGCGAAAATTCGGACGGTTGAATTGCTTCGCCTCTTCAGAATCGAACCTCAATCGGATTTTGCAATCTGGACACATGAGATGCGCTGCATCGGCTCGCTGCAAAATTCTCTTCTTTCGATCCTCATAGCAATTTGCACAGATGTAATGGAGCGGAACGGCTCCGATAGCATCAGACTTGCGCGCATAGGCCAAGGTGTCTGCGTAGATGGCGGTAAGCTGATAATTCTCCTTCTCAGCATCCCATTTTTCAAACTGAGCCACCTGTTTTTCCAGCTCGCTTATTCGCTCCAGCAGCGCCGTCTGTGCCTCGCGGGCCGATAAGATCTTCTCTTGAAGATCGATCGCGACCGAGTTGCGAATGGTCGCGTCGTTGATATCTTTGAGGGCCCTAGTCATGTCTAGAGCGGTCTTGAGCGCCCCCAGTCCACTGATTGTTTCAGCAATGACCATTTACGGTTGTCCCCCGCGTGTTGTACTGCGCAATTCTGCCTGGATCAGTGCCGGTATGCGATGATCGCCGCCATTATCAGGGCGGCCATTGCTATCAGCGTAAACCGCCCCGTTTGGTTGATGCGGTTCATGATGGGACGGTCGCTAATGCCACCAGCCGAGCCAGATTCCCCAGCCGTGTATCACCGCCACCGGAAAGAAGAGGGCCCCGGCAATCAGGAAGCCCCAAAGCTTCTCGTTAAAGCAGGTGTACAGATGCTGGCACCAGCCTGCGAAAGCACCCAAGCCTAATAGTAAGCCAATAATGTTAGCCATACTCTCCACCCCCCGCTTCGCCATAAAAGCTCAACCGGCGGTAGTCAGCAAGCGGTATGCGCGCCGGAGCGCCCCGAAAGGGGTGGATTTTTAACCAAATCAGTGGTGGAGTGTCCGTGGGCTTGATAACCCGGACTAGTGATGCGGCAATCCGGTTGGCGCCGGAAACGCCGTCTGCGCAAGTGAGCCTTGGCGGGCTCGATAGCGCTGGCTGCACCTTGGCGGGTGCGCCGACCTGGCCATTATGGCCGGGAGCGGTGCGCCATGTCCAGAGCGAAAGCTTAAATGCCGCCGGCCCGTCTCACTAGCGGGTTATCAACTCCCGGCTGCCGGCCGACCCGGCATGGCCTTGATAAGCCAATCTAGTGAGAACCAGCCATGACCAGCCAAAGCACCAGCGCCCCGGGCGCCGGTCAATTCTCGTCACATCCATTGATTCTGACAAATTCCGCTAGCGCGGGTCAGGGAGTCAAAAACGTAGCCGAACCAACACACATCGAGGCGATTCCCTCGTTCGGGGCGCAGATCAGCAGGAGGTCAGTTATGAACGTTTTCGTTGGCGCCGCCACGTTTGCCGGGTCCAGTGCAATTCCAGTCGAAGCAAATGGCGCTCCGATCGGCGCCGAGGATGCTAGCTCAGAATTGCGCTTAGCCGTCCTACGCCTCTGCGAAACCCATGATGAAATGAAGCGGACCAGCGAGGCCCTAGGCGAGGCCGCCGCTCGACGCAAAGAATGGATGAAGAAGCATCCCGCCCCCGCCGGCCGCGCCTATCGCAAGTGGGAGCGATGGGATGAGCGGGTCTCCGAAAGGTTGGGCGTATACGTGCGCTATCACGAATACGATGATGCCAAGAGAGCCTTCAATCTGGCGAGGGTTGCGGTCGCTAACATAGAAGCAAGAGACCAACGTGAGCTCGTACTTAAGTGCGCCGTTGCGGCAATCTATGAGGATGGCAAGCAAGAGTACCTGCGGCGAGCGATGGAGGGCTGCCAAGTAATCTCGGTCTCGGCAACGTGGGACACCGCAAGGCTCCTTGATCCTACGCACCCGAGGCACTGACTACAGAGGCCCGCCGGTTCACGCTGGCGGGCCACCCTAGTTAGATCAAGTTGATGTGAGTTTCTTGAAGAACCCAAGTGCTTCTTCTTGGATTTTATCATGTGTGACTTCATCAACTGTCAGCGAAGCGGTGGACTGTCCAAGATTTGGAGTGGCGATATAGACGGTGATCTTGTTCCCACTGGGGGTCGGCGCGAATGTAATGTTCGGCCGCGTACGCCCGCCACCTGCCGTTGTCATGTTGCCTTTGTAGACCTCCAGCCCAGCGGCGGGGGGTGTATCTACAAAACGTGTCTGCCAACCGGCGGGGCTTAGCAATTGATCCACCACCTCCTGCAGGGCCGGGCGGACTACGGTAGAAATCTTGTCCACCCAATCGGCTTGGAATTGCTCAGCCTCAGTCCTTTTCCGTTCAGCGGTTATGTGCTGCTCTTCGTCCCGCCGGTTCTTATCAGTTATCGCTTTTTCGAATTCCTTCTTTAGGTCGTCCCTCATTGGGTCCTCGCTCCCGCCACTTATGTTGTGGCGGGGATTAAGCACACGCCGAACGTGCTTGTTAAGACCCTAGCGGGCCTTATACACCGGTGCCCATCTTGGGAGGGGCGAAGTCGGGGCGCACATCGGCCCCGCGACTACCGCAGCCCTGACAGACAAAGCGCGCCTCAATATCGGACAGCCGCATCTTGTCCGACCAACCGTCTGCATTCAGAGCAATGTGATGCCCGCAGTGGCAGTAGACCAGGACGCCGCGCAGGCCCATTTCCCGCATCTCGCCGAAAGTGATCTTGAGCGGGCGGCCGTCTGAGTGGGTAGGCGTATGGCGTTTCGGGCGAGGCATTCCGCGATCAAAGCGCCGTGCCGTCGAGAGTCAAATCGTCGATTCCTAGCGTAGCGATGCAAGTGCTAGCTACTGCCTGTCGTGGGTGTGGATGCCCCGCCGGCCTCGCGCTGGCGGGTCTTTGTTCTCTCTAGCTGCTTCATCCCGCCGCCGGGTCTCTTCGATGAACCGCCGCAACTCCCGCTGGTCTTCCTTCCGCATCTCCCAGAGCCACACGCATCCGCCGATGAAACCGGCGAGCGTGAATGTGCCGAGCGGGGTGTTTGTCGGCCCGTCTGCTTCGAAGAGGTTGCGGACGAAGTAGATCGCGCTGACTGCCGTGAGCACCCATGCTACGGGTTTCTTCTCAATCACAATCAATTGATACCCCAGCGGCTACCCCAAGGTGAGGGAGCCCAATGCTTCGAAACGATTGTTGCTAAAAATCAAGCAATTGCAAGGTTTTATGGTGCCGGCTGAGGGGATTGAACCCCCGACCTTCGGTTTACAAAACCGCTGCTCTACCGCTGAGCTAAGCCGGCGACGCCTGGAGAAGCGGGGCAGGGCCGGCGTTTGCCGGGGCTGTCCGCCCGTGCGCGCCGCAATACCAGACTTGACCGGAAAGTGCCAGAACCCGCGATCCCCCGATCCAGACATGAATCAGGCGGCCCGAAGGCCGCCTGATCTATCGCGTTCGGTTCAAAGCGCCTTACTGGCAGATGTGGCGACGGCCGTCTTGGCCCTTGAACCAGGTGCCGGGCGTGCAGACGAAGCCGTTGCGCTGGGCGTAGGTGCGGGTGTCCCAGCCGCGGTTGTCCCAAGAATTATTCCACGAATTATCCCAGCCATTGTCGTAGGCGTAGGCGTCGTTCGTGGCACGGAACGGGGCGGTTGCGATCGCGCCCGCAGTCCCGATGGCCGCGCCGGCCACGCCAGCGGCTGCTCCGACCGCGCCGGCGGCGACGTCGGTCGGCCAGAAGCCGGTGCGGCTCCTGTTCCAGTCGTTATTCCAATCGCCGTTGTTGGTCTGGCGATAGGACACGCGACGATGCCGATAGCCGCTATCTGTGTACGGATTTCCCGGTCCGACGTTCTGGCAGTTGGCGTTGGGGAATTGCGCCGCGCAGCGGCCGGGATTGGTGATCACGGCCTGCGCCATGGCAGAGCCCGTCACCAGGGTCGCCGCAATCGCCGTGGCTCCGAGAAGTTTGATATTCATGATTGTTGGCTCCCATTTTGTTGACGGGGGCTAAACGCCGAAGACGCCGGACGTTCCGCTGAAACCGGCGGATTTTCGTCAGCCACAGTCAAACGGAAGTGAGCACGCCCCATGGTTCCGGACTGCTGGGTCCGGCGGCGTTAATGCTTCGCTAGTTCGCCTTGCAGCATTTGAGCGGCGCGTAATCCTTACACATTAGGCTTACCAGCAATTGGTGAGAGGGCCTTAACCCTCTCTGCGTCGCCATCGGGTAGGTTGTCGACGGATAAATGGGATCCCCTTATGCGCGTTGTGGCGCTCGCTGCCTTTCTGATCGGACTGCCCGCGACGGCGTTTGCCGGCGGCGGCTTCGATATCGTCGTTCCCGGTCGGCCGGGCGTGCCCATCATCATCAACAACATCGACGCGTCCTATGCCGTGGTCGAGGGGACCTGGGGCTTGGGGAAGAATGTCCAGGTGCAGCCCACCATCTATGGCGGACGCTATGTCGCCGAGCGCCAGCCCACGGACGTCGGCCACTACTACCCGACGCTGGGCCTGCGGCCCGGCTACGGCCGGCTCGAGGTCGAGCCGCCCGCGAACCGCAAATTGCCCAAGCCGCCCGAGAGCTATCACCAGAGCTGGGGCGCCCAATCGGCGCCGCTGCCGCCGCAGATGGACGTGCCCGTCAATCCGCCGCCGGTGATCCTCGCGCCTGAGATCAACGACTATCCGCGGCGTCCTCGGCCGCGGCCGCGTGCAGAGATACCCGGCAGGCCGCCGGGTTAAGAAACGAAAACAACAAACGAAAATCAACAGGAGAGAGTAATGCGTCAGATGATTTCGGGACTGGTCGCGGCGGCTGCCGTGATGTTCGCTGCCACCGCGCCCGCCGCGGCCTGCGGCTTCAATCCGTGCCAGCCGGTCGCGCCGGTCTATTCCGGCTGCAACACCGGTTGCGGCGGTTACGGGGCCGGCTACGGTTACGGCGCCTATGAGCGTCTCGCCGAGCCCACCACGCAATATTATCACGTCAACCAGGGCCCGACCTACACCGGCCCGGGCGCCTTCGCGCCGTATCCGACCTACCGTGAGGACGCGGTGGTTGCGCCCGCCAATTACGGCTACGGCCGTGGTTATGGCTATGGGCACGGCTATGGCTATCGCGCCGCCGCGGTGGAAGCCCCGGCCGCCTATCCCTACCGCCGCCCGTATTACCGTCCGTATCGCTACGGCTACGGCCCGCGCGCCGGCTATCTGCCGCGCACGCACTATGGCTACGGTCCGCGCTACGGCTACGCTCCGCGCCATGCGCCGTACTATGGCGGCCACCGCGTGCTGCGCCGCTATTACTGATCGCTTGATCGGTTGAACCAACGAGACGCCCGTCCGCGATGCGGGCGGGCGTTTTGTTTTGTTACCGCTTCATCAGCCCGAGCCGGCTGGCGCCGACATAGAGCGAGAGCACGGCGGCATTGGAGACGTTGAGGCTCTTGATCTCGCCGGGCATGTCGAGCCGCGCCACGACGCTGCAGGTCTCGCGCGTCAATTGCCGCAGGCCCTTGCCTTCCGCGCCCAGCACCAGCGCGAGCGGCTCGCGCAGGGTGACCTCGGAAAGATCGGCGCTGCCTTCACTGTCCAGCCCGACGGTCTGGAAGCCGAGCTCGTTCAGCGTGGTCAGTGCGCGGGCGAGGTTTTGCACCGTCACCATCGGGACCAGCTCCAGCGCGCCGGAGGCGGCCTTGGCCAGCACGCCGGTCGCTTCCGGACTGTGGCGCGCGGTGGTGACGATCGCCTTCACTGCAAACGCCGCCGCCGAGCGCAGGATGGCGCCGACATTGTGCGGATCGGTGATCTGATCGAGCACCAGCACGATGCCGTCCTGCTTCAAATCCGCGATGTCGGGCGAGGGCAGAGGGTCGGCCTCGGCGAGCAGGCCCTGGTGCACCGCGTCCGGCGACAGCAGCCGGTCGATCTCCTGGGGCCGGACGATCTCGGGCGTGACCGGGATCGCGATGTTCTCGTCCGCCAGACGCCTTGCGGCGTTCTCGGTCAGCGTCAGCTTGCGGATCTGCCGCAGGGGGTTGGCGAGCGCCATGGTGACGGTGTGCCAGCCATAGAGGATGACGGGACCGTCGGTGTCCGAATCGCGATCGCGCCGGGCCGGGCGCCCGGCGGATTTTCCGGGCCTGTTGAAGGGCTTAGACCCGCCGCGGGGGCCCCTCGGGTTGAATTTTCGATCCTTCATGGGCTCGCTTGTGTCACGGGTCCCGGAATATGGCAATTTGGGTGGCTTCAGGGGCGATTTTAGCTGTTCGCCTCGGTTGACTTTACCCCATCGCTTCGCCGATAACCGCGCCCGGTCGCGCCCCCATCCGGGCTGTCGCGGCCTTCACGTTCCATGGCCGTCTTCGGTCGCCGGCAAGGTCCGGCCCGATTGTGCTGCCATCGAGCGGGGGAGTGTCCCGAGTGGCAAAGGGAGCTGACTGTAAATCAGCCGCCTTATGGCTTCGCAGGTTCGAGTCCTGCCTCCCCCACCAGCCTTCGCTCGCTTCGCGAGCTACGGCTCGGCAAGCCGGCACTTATGGTCATGGCGCGAAGTGAGCGAGGGCTGTCGCGCCGTAGCCCGGAGGGCGCAGGCGGACTGGCTTACCCCATCATCTCCCGCACCATCGGCACCACCTTCCGCCCGTAGAGCTCGATGCTCTTCATCAGTTTGCCATGCGGCAGCGGGCCGGCCGAATACTTCAGCTGAAACCGCGAAATGCCGAGTGTCTTTGCCGTCTTGGCGATCTTGCGCGCGACCGTCTCCGGCGAGCCGACATAGAGCGAGCCGTGCTCGGCCTCGTTCGCGAACTCGTCGCGGCCCATCGGTGGCCAGCCGCGTTCCTTGCCGATGCGGTCGCGCATCGCCTTGTAGTCGGGCCACAGCTCCTCGCGCGCCTGTTCGTCGGTCTCGGCGAGATAGCCTGGCGAGTGCACGCCGATCGGCTGTGCCGGGCGGCCGAACTCCCTGAACGCGCGATGATAGAGATCGACGAAAGGCGCGAAGCGCGCGGGATCGCCGCCGATGATCGCGAGCATCAAGGGCAGGTCGTAATGCGCTGCGCGCACCACCGATTGCGGGCTGCCGCCGACCCCGATCCAGGTCTTGAGCGTGCCGTTCTCGACCGGGGGATAGACCAGTTGATCCTTCAGCGGCGGACGCAGCTTGCCTTCCCAGGTCACCGGCTTCTGCGACAGCAGTGCCGCGAACAGGTCGAGCTTCTCCTCGAACAGCTCTTCGTACTTGCGCAAATCAAAGCCAAACAGCGGGAAGGATTCCGTGAACGAGCCGCGGCCGAGGATTACCTCGGCCCGCCCGTTCGAGAGTGCATCCAGGGTGGCAAAGCGCTGGAAGACGCGAATCGGATCGTCCGAGCTCAGCACCGTCACGGCCGAGCCGAGATGGATGCGCCTGGTCCGCGACGCGATGGCGGCCAGCACGGTCTCAGGGGAGGAGATCGCGAAGTCGGCGCGGTGATGTTCGCCGAGGCCGATGAAGTCGAGGCCGAGCTCGTCGGCGAGCACCGCCTCGTCGACGACGTTGCGGATCGCTTGCGCGTGCGGAACCATCGCGCCGGCGGCGTCCCTGGTGACGTCGCCAAAGGTGTCCAGTCCGAATTCGAGCGGTGCGGTCATTGATGCGGTCTCTGCGGGCGCGGCTTGCGCGCCTGTCACTGGGGGAGGGGATTGCTTTGGTTGGAGCTAAGCAGCGGGGACTGGTGCACAATGCTGCTTCGAGAAACCCATTGTTTCTCTTTTTTCATGGTGTCGGGGGCCCGCCGCCCGCGGCTCAGTCGGACCTGGCGAACATCTCGACCAGGGTGTCGCGCAGCCAGCGCTGCGCCGGTACGGTGTCGTTGCGCTGGTGCCAGAACAGGCTGACGATGCGTGGCGGCGCCCTGAGCGGAAGCGGCATGGCGTGCAGGAACGGCGCGTGCCGGGATTGCGAGCGCAAATCGCTCGGCAGCACCGCGATCAGGTCGGACTGGCGCACGATTTCGTAGGCGGCGCCGTAGTGATTGACGGTCGCGACCAGGTTGCGCGACAGCCCGCGCGAGGCGAGGAAGAGGTCGTAGGACGGCAATGTCTTGCCGGCGAGGCTCACATCGACATGCCCCGCGTTGAGGAAGCTGCGCGTGCTCAGCCGCTTCATCGCCGCGAGCGGATGGCCGCGCCGCATGAAGCAGGCGTAGTCGACGGTCCACAGCGAACGCGAGCGGATGGCGGCCGGCTGCTGTGCTTCGTTGACATAGACGCTCAACACACAATCAACGCGATTGTCCTCGAGCTGGTCGGCGATCTCCACGACCGTGTTGGGGACGGTATGGATCCGCGCCTTCGGCGCGACACTGCCGAAATGGTTCAGCAGGTTCGGCATCACCAGCGAGGCGACGTAATCCGACATCGACAGGCTGAATTCGGTCTGCGCACGGCGCGGATCGAACACCTGCTCGTCGAGCGCGCCGCGGACGGTTTCGAGCGCTTCGCCGATCGGCTCCCACAACACCACGGCGCGCTGGGTCGGACGGATGCCGGTGCCGGACCTGACGAACAGGGGATCGCCGAGCGCGTCCCGCAGTCGTGCGAGCGCGTTGCTGACCGCCGGCTGTGTCATCAGAAGCGCGTTAGCAGCGCGCGTGACGCTGCCCTCGGTCATGAGGGCCTCGAACACTTTCAGCAGGTTGAGGTCGAGCGTTCGAAAGGACAGAACATTCACCACAGTGATGTACTAGATCATGATTATAAATTATGACGATAATATCTCCTTGTCTATGGTTCCCCCAGGGAATGAGCGGAGTGCCGGGCCGCCAGACAGAGGGGACTTTCATGTCGATGATCTCGGCGCGCATCGAGCGCCTTCCATTTGCGCGCTTCCACGGGCATCTGCTGCTGATGGGCGGGCTCGGCTACATGTTCGACGCGATGGACGCAGCCGTGCTGGCGTTCATCCTGCCGGTGCTGCGCACGACCTGGAATCTGTCGAGCGTGCAGATCGGCGTGCTCGGCAGCAGCACCTATATCGGCTTCCTGTTCGGCGCGCTGCTGGCGGGCACGCTGGGTGACCTGATCGGCCGTCGTGCGGTGATGATGTCGGCGCTGGCGCTCTATTGCGTCGCATCCATCGTCAGCGCGGCGGTGAACGACTGGTCGTCCTTCTTCGCCGCCCGCGTGGTCGCGGGCATGGGCACCGGCGCGGAGAGCGCAATCATTGCGCCCTATCTGGCGGAATTCGTCGCACGGCGTTACCGCGGCAGCTTTACAGGCGCGCTCGCCGGCTTCTTCTCCTTCGGTTTCGTCGCGGCGGCCTTGCTCGGCTATTTCATCGTGCCCGCCTATGAGAACGGCTGGCGCATCGTTCTGGTGATCACCGCGGTGCCGGTCGTCATGCTGCTGTGGTGGCGCAGGGCGCTGCCGGAATCGCCGCGCTGGCTGGAAAGCCGGGGCCGGGAGAAGGAAGCCGCAGCCGTGCTGGACAGGATCGAGGCCGGATTTGTGAGCCAAGGCCACGTCCTGCCGCAACCGGTCGTCGAAATCACGGCGCCTGCCGTGACGGGTGGGACGCTGCTTGCCAATTTCGCCGCGCTCCTCGCCGGCCGCCAGGCGCGCATCACCATCATGACCTGGATCATGTGGCTTACGATCACGTTCAGCTATTATTCCTTCTTCGTCTGGATCCCCGGCCTTCTGGTCCAGAACGGCATGAGCATCACCAAGAGCTTCGCCTATTCGATCGCGATCTATTGCGCGCAGATCCCCGGCTATTTCAGCGCCGCGTACTTCAACGAGCGCATCGGCCGGCAGGCGACGATTGCCTCCTACATGGTGCTCGGCGGCGCCAGCGCCCTCGGACTCGCATTCGCGCGGAGCGACCAGCACATCATGGTCGCCGGAATCTTGCTGTCCTTCTTCATGAACGGAACCTATGCGGGTGTCTATGCCTATACCGCCGAGGTCTTTCCGACGGCGGTGAGAACCACCGGCGCCGGGCTCGCCTCCGCGATCGGCCGCATCGGTGCGATCGTCTCGCCGATCCTGGTCGGCTACCTCTATCCCAATTTTGGCTTTGCCGGCGTGTTCGGCCTCACCACGAGCGTGCTGCTGCTAGGCGCGCTCACCGTGGTGCTGATGGGGGTGCCGACGCGCGGCCGTTCTCTGGAAGAGATCGCCGCGGGCGAAGTCGCATGAGGGAGACGAAACACCGATCCGATCCGCTGCTCTGCGCCGTGGCGGCCGCGCAGGGCAGGGCGGATCAGCCGGATGCCCTGTACTCGGCGCTGGACGACGCCTTGAAATCGGCGATCGGGCACAAGCTGTTCACGATCCTTACCTATGACGCCGACACGAGGGAAGCAGCGCGGGTGTATTCCAATCTTCCCGGACCTTACCCGGCGGGCGGACGCAAACGCCTGGCGCCGGGGCCGTGGACCGAGGCCGTGCTCGACCGCGGCGAGGCGTATATCGGCCGGACCCGGGACGATCTGCGCGAGGTGTTCTCCGATCACGAGCTGATCGCTTCGCTCGGCTGCGAAAGCGTGCTCAACATGCCCGTGCGCTGGCGCGGGCGCACGCTCGGCTCGCTCAATCTGCTCCATGAGGCAGGCTGGTACGTCGAGGACGATAGCGCCGCGTGTCTTCCATTCGCCCAGCTCGCCTTGCCCGCGCTGCTCATCCAGTCCTGATCAGACAGGAAGTCGTCATGTCCCGTGTGCTCTTCAAGAACGCCGCTCTGCTCGATCCGCTTCAGCCGGACCTCCTGGAGGGACATCACGTGCTGGTCGAGGACAATCTGATCAAGGAGGTCTCCGATCGGCCGCTCCAGGTGGAAGCCGACCGCACCGTCGATCTGAAGGGCAAGACGCTAATGCCCGGCCTGATCGACCTGCATGTCCATGCGATCGCCGTCGAGCTCAATTTGGCGCAGCAGGTGCATATGCCGAACGTGCTGGTGACGCTGCGCTCGACGCTGCTGCTGCGCGGCATGCTGCGGCGGGGCTTCACCACCGTGCGCGACGCCGGGGGCGCCGGCCATGCGCTGAAGCAGGCGATCGAGACCGGTCTCACCGACGGTCCGCGCCTGTTCGTCTCGGGACGTGCGCTCAGCCAGACCGGCGGGCACGGCGACATGCGTGCCCGCTCGGACTACCTCGCCAGCGACGCACCGTGCCCCTGCTGCGTGCGTGTCGGCGCGCTGGCGCGCGTTGCCGATGGTGTCGACGGCGTGCGCAGGGCGGCGCGCGAGGAGCTCCAGATGGGCGCCGACCAGATCAAGATCATGGCCTCCGGCGGCGTCGCTTCACCGACTGACCCGGTCGGCGCCTTCGGCTACTCCGAGGACGAGATCCGCGCCATCGTCGAGGAGGCGCGCGGGCGTCAGACTTATGTGCTCGCCCACGCCTACACCGCTGCCGCGATCGAACGCGCGGTGCGCTGCGGCGTGCGCACCATCGAGCATGGCAATCTGGTCGATGCTCCGACCGCGCAGCTGATGGCCGAGAAGGGCGCCTATGTGGTGCCGACGCTGGTCACCTACGAGGCGCTGGCTAACGAGGGCGCTCAGTATGGCCTGCCGCCGGAGAGCGTGGCCAAGATCGCCGATGTCCGCGACGCCGGGCTGCGTTCGCTCACGATCTATCGCGATGCCGGCGTGAAGATGGGGTTCGGCAGCGATCTGCTTGGGCCGTCGCAGCGTCTGCAGAGCGACGAATTCCGCATCCGCGCCGAAATTCTCGGGCCGCGCGCCGTCATTGCCAGCGCGACATTGGTCGGCGCCGAGGTGCTCGGCATGGAAGGCAAGCTCGGCCGCATCATGCCCGAAGCCATCGCGGACCTGCTGGTGGTCGACGGCAACCCGCTGCGCGACGTGGTCTGCCTGCTCGGCCAAGGCGAGCACATTCCGCTGGTGATGAAGGCAGGCAAGGTCCAGTTCGATCGGCTGGGCGCCTAGCGCCACATCCCGCGCATCCGCGCGCCGATGTCGACCTTTGGCCCTTGCGCGGCAGTGCGCGCTGAGCCTGCGCCGGCCTTCGGCCAGGCGGTCCGCTCGAACAGATAGACGAGCTGCTCCGGAATGAAGCGGGTGCGCGAGGCATAGACGTGGCGGTCGCCCTTGGCGGCCTGGCCGTGGGTGAAGAAGCGCTGCGGCACCACGAGGTGCAGATCGTCCTTGGCGCGCGTCATCGCGACATAGAGCAGGCGGCGTTCCTCCTCGAGTTCGGCGCTGGTGCCGGCGCCGAGATCCGACGGCATGCAGCCGTCGACGACGTTGAGCACGAACACCGATTTCCACTCCTGGCCCTTGGCGGAGTGGATGGTGGAGAGGATCAGATAGTCCTCGTCGCGCAATGGTGGCCCGGATTTGTCGCTGGTCGCATCCGGCGGGTCGAGCGTGAGCTCGGTCAGGAATTTCTCCCGCGAGGCATAGCCGCTCGCGATCTGTTCGAGCTGCATCAGATCGGCGCGGCGCGTCTCCGAATCCTCGTGGAGGCGATCGAGATGCGGTTCGTACCACAGCCGCACGCGTTCGAGATCGGCCGGCCATTCCGAATAGCGCAGATTTTCGATCGTGCGGACGAAGTCGGTCCAGTCCGCGCCGGTGCGCGCCGGCACCGGGAGCTGGCCGAGCGCGGCGAGCGGATCGGTGCTCTCGGCCATCTGGTCGAGCACACGCTGCGCCGTCGCGGGTCCAATGCCCGGCAACAGATGCAGGATGCGGAAGCCAGCGACGCGGTCGCGCGGATTTTCGGTGAAGCGCAGCAGCGCCAGCACGTCCTTGACATGCGCGGCGTCGAGAAACTTGAGCCCGCCGAACTTGACGAAGGGAATGTTGCGGCGGGTGAGCTCGATCTCCAGCGGGCCCGAATGCGAGGACGTCCGGAACAGCACCGCCTGGTGCTTCAAGAGCGCGCCTTGCTCGCGGTTGGCTAGCACTTCCTCGACGATGTAACGGGCCTGGTCGGCCTCGTCATGCACGGTGACGAGCTGTGGTTTTCGCGCGGAACTGCGGTCGGTCCAGAGGTTCTTGGTGAAGCGCTCGCGCGCCAGGCCGATGACGCCGTTGGCCGCCGCCAGCACGGGTTGCGTCGAGCGGTAATTGCGGTCGAGCGTGATCATCTCGGCGCGGGGCGAGAAGCTCTGCGGAAAATCCAGGATGTTGCGGACAGTGGCCGCGCGGAACGAATAGATCGACTGCGCGTCGTCGCCGACGACGGTGAGGCCGCGTCCGTCCGGCTTCAGCGCGAGCAGGATCGAGGATTGCAGGCGGTTGGTGTCCTGATATTCGTCGACCAGTACGTGATCGAAGCGGCCGCCGATTTCTTCCGCGATCAGCGCATCGCTCATCATCTGCGACCAGTAGAGCAGCAGGTCGTCGTAATCGAGTACGTGCTGGGCCTGCTTGGCCTCGACATAGGCCGCGAACAGGCCCTTCAGCTCGGCCGCCCAGCCTGCGCACCAGGGATAGTGCGCCCCCAACACCTTCTCGATCTCCATCTCGGCATTGACGCAGCGCGAGTAGATCGACAGGCAGGTGCCTTTGGCGGGAAAGCGGCTCTCGGTCTTCGACAATCCGCGCTCGTGCCGGACTAGGTTCATCAGGTCGGCGGAATCCTCGCGGTCGTGGATGGTGAAGGCGGGATCGACACCGATCCGCTCGGCATATTCGCGCAGCAACCGTGCGCCGATGCCGTGGAACGTGCCGGCCCAGGTGAGCGCGTCGCGCATGATCGCGGCATTGTTTTCGCCGAGCACTTTCCGGGCGATGCGCTCGACCCGGCCGGACATCTCGGCCGCGGCGCGGCGCGAGAACGTCATCAAGAGGATGCGGCGCGGATCGCTGCCCGCGACGATCAAATGCGCGACGCGGTGGGCCAGCGTATTGGTCTTGCCGGAGCCTGCACCGGCGATGACGAGCAGGGGCGCGCCCACGGTCGCACCCTCGGCCACGCCATGCTCCACGGCGCGGCGTTGCTCCGCATTGAGCGTGTCCAGATATGTCGCCACGAATCGCCCCGGTGAAACAGCCAGAGTCGGCGATCCCGCTGCGAATCGCAATGCGTCTGGACGAGACCGATGTTAAGACCTAGGGACAAGACGGCCCAAGGTTCCATTCCGAAAAGCGTCTCCCGGCATGACCGAGCTCAAATCCGACCAGTTCGAGATGCGACGGCTGGAATCGCTCAGCAACACCATCTTTGGCGTCGCCATGACGCTGCTCGCCTACGACCTGCCCAAGGCCGCGGTGTTCACCAGCGCGCCCGACTGGAACGATCTCGCCCGGGTCTATTCCGGCAAGCTCGCGGGTCTTGCGCTCAGCTTCATCATCGCCGGCGTGTTCTGGATCAGCCATCACCGGCGGCTGGCGCGCCAGCCCGTCGGCAGCCGCGGCGCGGTGATCCTCAATCTGTTCTTCCTGCTGTCGATCGTGCTGCTGCCGGTGACCAACGGCCTCTATACCAACTACCCCACGAGCAGTGCGGTCGCCGTGCTCTACGGCCTGCACCTGACCGCGATCGCCGGCCTCAATGCCTGGCTGTGGTGGAGGATCCTGGGCGGCTGGCGCCAGGAGATCATGGCTTCGCTGTTTCCGCTGCTGGTGTTTATCCCGGGCACGGTCGTTGCGGCGTTCGCGCCGCGAGTCGCGCCGTTCGTGTGGTTCATCGCCTTCGGCGGCCTGCTGATCCAGCGCTTCTATGTCGGGCCGACCGGGACGGACAAATAGGCCTGCCGCTCATTCGCCGGAGGGCGTCGTGCCGAACCCGTCGGCCGGCACGTAAAGCTTGACCGGGCGGATTTCGTAGACCGCTGACGGATTGACCTGGCGCAGCGTCCGCGCGGCCGCGATCGCCTCCTCGTCCGTGTCGTATTCGACGAGATGGAAGCCCAGAAGCTGCTCCTTGGTCTCGGCAAACGGGCCGTCCAGCACGACGCCCGCGCCGGGGCCACGCAGGGTGCGGGCCTTGCGGGTCTCATCCAGGCGGGCGGCCGGGCCGAAATGCCCGCTTGCCCGGAGGGGCGCCTGAACCTCGATCACTTTGGCCACGACCGCGGCGTCCTTCTCGGGCGTCCAGGACAAGATCTCGTCTTCCACGTGATAAGCCAGGATAGCGTAAAGCATCGTCACCTCGTTGATTTTCGCTGCGCGCGTCCGAAGGACGTATCACCACCGCCGCGGCCGACAATGGGGCTGTGGAAAATATTGCGTCGGGGTGCGGCGACGAAACCTTCCCGAAACCCGATTGCGGCCGAAAAATGTGAACGCCGCCCGAATGCGGCGCGACTGATTGCCACCAAGAACACTTCGGAGGCGGCCATGTCGACCATCAAGATCATCTGCGACGCGCGTCGGGCGGGAAAGTCGGACGCTGCGGATCTGCACGACCAGAGCGGCCACCACCGCTATTACGGCAGCTCGGCCGAGAGCGGCGGCGAGCGCATCGTCGAAAGCCGGCGCGGCAAGCGCCCGCCCGCAATGAGCGTTTGCGGCTTCTAAGCCCGACGACTGCGAAACAGCCTGTGACCATGAACGTCGTGCAGATATCGATCGCCGCGATGCCGTTCCTGCTCTCGCTCGCGAGCAGGTCCGGCAAGGCGATCGCGCCATGCCTGCTTGCGGGCATCTTCACCGTGCTTCTCGGCGACGCGCCGCCGCGGGCGGCCATGGCCTGGTGCGTCGGGCTGCTGATCGCGGCGGTAGCGGTGCGGGAGCGGCCTCGCACGACCTGACTGCGTGTCACATCCCGCTCAGCACCTGCTTGACCAGGGTTTCCCGCAACTGGGCGAGGTCGCCGCTCGCCTCCATCTGCGCGATCATCCTTCCGACCTTCGGCACGAGATCGCGGTGCCGTTCATGCAGATGGTGGTAGATGCTGATGCGCTCGAGTGGTGGTGAGAGCGGACGGATCCTGGCCTGGAGATTGAGTTTCTTCACCGCAGCCAACCCGCTGAAGAGGTCGGTGACCATCACGTCGAAGCGGTCGGCATCGAGCATCTTGACCATGTTGTCGAGGCTTGTGGTCGCCGTGACCCGGGTCATGCCGCGCGTGCCGGCTTCCGACGAGCCGACGCCGCGTACGATGCCGATGCTGTAGTCCCTGATTGAATTCCAGCCGGCGACGTCGAACTGCAGTTTCGTGGTGAAGACAGTGGGCTCGATGTAATTGATCGCAGGTGTCACCTGGATCAGCGTCGGATAGTCGCGAGAGAGCGTTCCGATCCGCTGGACCTCGCCGTCGACCTCGCCGGTACTCGACAGCGTGAGCGCGCGCTTGCCGGGGACATCCTCGAATTCGAGCTTGATGTTCAGCCGGGCATAGACCGCGCGGAGCATCTCGCCGCCGACATATTGATCGGGGATATCGGCGATGCGTGCCAGCCGGATGACCTCTTGCCCCTGCGACGGGCCTGCCGCGAGCAGCAACAGGCAGACCACGACTATCCGCCTCATGACGCATCTCCCTGGCCATGCCTTTGGGCGTGCTCTGCTACCATCGGATTCCGGTGCCGCGCGATCTATCTCAGATGGCAGCTGTGCCGGTCCGCAACGTTGACAGCGCGTTCTCGTTGTGCGGCGGCTCCGGACTTTCACCGATGTTATTCTAGCACGCGAGGTGGTAGTTTGCCTGGAATCCTGTTGCTGGGCGCAAGATATGACCCCGTCGAGCTCAAGGCGCCCAAGGGCCGACAGGATCAAAGGCCGACAGGATCGCCACGTGTACGCGTGCTGAGGCAGGGCCTCAACCGTTCACCTTGCTCGCGGCTGCGATCGGCAAGCTGAGCAGGTGCCGCCATTTTCGAGGACATGGTGCATGGGCAACGCAGGTGACGATGAGACCAAGCGTGGCCACGCCATTGCGCCGGCGGCTGCGAAGCAGGATTTGACCGGCATCGGCGCCGCGCTCGCGCCTGCGATGTTCGCGGCGCTCCTGTCGCGGATCTTCAACTGGTCGCGCAGCGGCGTCGGGCCCCGTCTGCTGGCCGCCGTGCTGCTGTTCTCATCGGTCGTGACGCTGACCCTGACCGCGCTCCAGCTCTATCTGGATTACAATCGTGAGGTCGGACTGATCGAGACGCGGCTGGACGAGATCGGCCGCAGCACCACGGGCAGCCTCGGAGAGAGCTTGTGGAATCTCGACCAGAACCAGCTCAAGCTCCAGCTCGATGGCATTCTGCGGCTGCCTGACATCCGTGCGGCGGAGGTCCGCGAGATCGCCGATCGGCCTAATCCGATCCGTGTCGAAGTCGGCGAGCGAAACACCCGTTCGATCATGACCCGGGAATTCCCGCTGAGCACCAAGGTGCAGGGGACCTCGCGCGCCATCGGCACGCTCCGGGTCGAGGCGACGCTGACCGACGTCTATCAGCAATTGCTGAACAGGGCCCTCGTCATTCTGGCAAGCCAGGCGGCAAAGACGTTCCTGGTCTCGTTGTTCATCATCTACATGTTTCATCTGCTGGTGACGCGGCATCTCGTCGCCATCGCCGAGTACGTCGGCAAGTACAGCCTCGGACGGCCGCCGCCGCCGCTGCGCCTGGAGCGCCGGCCGCCTTACGAGGCCGACGAGCTGGACAAGGTGGTCGTTGCTTTCAACGCCATGTGCGCCAACCTCGAACATGCCTATGGCGAGCTGCGTGAGGCCAATGGCAATCTCGAGCGTGACCTGAAGATCCGGCAGCGCGCCGAGGAGAACGCCCACGCGAGCGAGCAGCGCTTCCGTGATTATGCCGAGACCGCATCCGACTGGTTCTGGGAGACCGGGCCGGATCACGTGTTCACCTACATTTCAGATCGGGCCGATGCTTTCGGCATGGACCACACGGCGCTGATCGGGAGGCGCCGTTCAGATGCCGCCTTCGACCGCGATGCCGAGCCGCAGAAATGGCGCGGTCACCTGGCGACGCTGGATCGCCACGAGCCGTTCCGGAAGTTCGAGTATCGCGGCCGCGATGCGGCTGGGCGCGCGCGCCATTTCAGCGTCAACGGCCAGCCGGTGTTCGGCGCCGACGGGCGCTTCATGGGGTATCGTGGGTCGGCCACCGATCTGACCGAGCAGCACGAGACGGAGGAGCGGCTTCGCCAATCGCAGAAGATGGATGCGATCGGTCAGCTCACCGGCGGCGTCGCGCATGACTTCAACAACGTGCTCACAGTCATCATCGGCACCATCGAGATCATCCGGGAGGGGCTGGCGGACAAGCCCGACCTCGCCGCGATCGCCCAGCTCATCGACGATGCGGCGGCGCGAGGCGCGGAGATCACCTCGCAGCTCTTGACCTTTGCGCGTCGGCAGCCGCTGGAGCCGCGCGAGATCGACGTCAACGGCCTCGTGCTCGAGACGGCGAAGCTGTTGAAGCCGATCCTGGGCGGAAACATCGAGATCGTGACCCGCCTCGCGGACGACGCCTGGCCGGCGATGGCCGATCCGTCGCAGCTGTCGTCGGCGATCATCAATCTCGCGGTCAATGCGCGCGATGCGATGCCTGGCGGCGGCACGCTGACGCTCGAGACCGCGAACCGCGAATTCGATGGCGCGGATGGCGCTGGCGACGGTGACGCCGGGCGCGGCGCCTTCATCATGGTCGCGGTGGCCGACACCGGCCATGGCATCCCCGCCGACCTCCGCGACCGCGTGTTCGAGCCGTTCTTTACCACCAAAGGGGTCGGTCGCGGCACCGGGCTCGGCCTCAGCATGGTCTACGGCTTCGCCAAGCAGAGCGGCGGCAGCGTTGCGATCGAGAGTGAGGAAGGCCGCGGCACCGTGATTCGGCTGTTTCTGCCGCGCTCTGCGGGCGGAGCGCAGGCGAGGACCGGGCCACTGCAGGCGCCCGCGGCGGCACGCGGGCACGAGACGATTCTCGTCGTCGAGGACGATCCGCTGGTGCAGGGCTATGTCATTGCCCAGCTCGGCAGCCTCGGCTATCGCACCCTCGCAGCCGGCGACGGCGCAACCGCGCTTGCGCTGGTGCGGCAGGGCGCCCAATTTGATCTGCTGTTCACCGACATCATCATGCCCGGTGGCATGAACGGGCAGGAACTGGCCGAGGCCGTGCGCCGCCTCCGCCCAGGGGTGAGGGTGCTCTATACGTCCGGCTATACCGACAACGCCCTCGACCACGAGGGTCATCTCGGTCCCGGCGTTGCCTTGCTGAGGAAGCCGTACCGGAAGGCGGACCTGTCATTGAGGATCCGCGAGGTGCTCGCCGGCGAGCCGCCCGCCTGAACAGCAGGCGCGTGACCTACGAAAAAGGCGCGGCGGGGAGGCCCCGTCGCGCCCGATTTCTTGCTCGCTGGTCCAGGGCTGAGAGCGCCCCGATGCCAAGCCTTTGTTCAAAGCTTAGCGGGCGATCCCAGCGAGGTGACAGCGCTTGGTAAGAGACACTGGATCACCTCCTTTCGTTGGTTGCGGAAGACATCAATATAGGCGGCAATTCCGGTGTTGTTAAGGGGAGGCGGGTCGGAGGAACCAGCGGCTGTTCGCAAGTCCGGGAAGGCGCCGGAAAGCAGTCGATTGGGCAGTTGATGGGCAGTTGAGACCGCCGCCCGGCCGTGTTAGGGAGCCCCTGTCGCGGGTGTAGCTCAATGGTAGAGCAGCAGCCTTCCAAGCTGAATACGAGGGTTCGATTCCCTTCACCCGCTCCAAGGCTTTCAATGCCAGCCCGAAGACAGGGCTCACGGTACGTACCTAAGACGTGGGTGACAGCCTCGTGCCGAATGGGTTGTCGAGAGGTTGCAGGGTTTTCTGCTCCAGGTCGAAGTATCTCAGATCAGAATGCATGAAGCTGACGAGCCAAATGCCCTCGCTCAGCGCGAGGGTTCTTGCAGCTGCACTCGGAGGCGTGACTCGTGTGTCGAATACCGGGAGCGGTAAGTTGAAGGCCAAGGCGAGCGCTCCCCGGAAAAAGCGGCGAGCTGCCCAGCCCAACGCCTCTTGGCCGTAGTGTCCGGCGCCGAGCGAAGGCAACCACGCGCTCAATTGGTTCGGTCGCCGGACCTGGCCTTCTTGGGTGAAGCAACACCTCGCTCCCGGCGGGACTTCGCAGGAGCTTCAGGTTCGATCCCATTCTGCTGGTCGAACTTCCTGATCCACGATTGAATGTAGCCCGGATCGTCCGGACAAAGCTGTTCAAGCAAACGAAGGTTCTGCGCTCTGAATTCCACTAGGGTTTTCGGCAATTGTGCCTCCTCAAAACCCTGCCCATATCTAGGCTGCTGCATCGGGAAAAAGTGGTCAAGCCAAAAAGGGCGCTTGAAAAAATCGGTGCGTTGATGCAGCGCCGACAGCGAAAACCCCGCTGGGGGAAGCGGGGCTTTCTGGTAGGAGTGAAGCTTAGGGACGCTTCGACTGTATGACGCGCGATAGCGAAAAGGTTCAAAGCCTAAAAGGCGAACCACGCCAACACCGCAATGATCGGAATGATTGCCACGCCGAAAAGCACCAAGGGTGCAGGTTCATTGCCGGTCCTGTCGCTCAATGCTGATCTCCTTAAAATGTCTCGGGTTAGCGGCGTGCCAAGGGGCTTTTAGGGCTCAAACGTCACGTTTTCGGACTTGGCTGCGGCGCAGGTGTGGCTTGCGGAGAAGGTGCCGGATTGCTCAGTTGCTGAGGCGCTGCGGCCTCGCCGCCTGCGTGAGGAACGCAGGTACCGATGTTGCTGAGCAGCCGTTTGGCCTGGAGGTCGCGCACCTTTGAGTATTCGCGTCGTCGCTCGATATTGGCCGCGGCCCATCGGTCCCAAGCCTCGAAAGCGTCCGTATAGTGCTTTCGCATCTGCTCCTCGGCGGCAAGGCAATCGGCAAACTTGTCGAAAACCAGGTCGGTGTTGACCGGGGTCATGCCTCCTACCAAGACAACGAGCATCCATTTCATCTTGCCGATCGCCTTTCGCGCCGGGCGAATTCTCCGCTAACGCGCGGAATTCCGTCCACTGTGGTTAGATGGCCCGACGGCTGCGACCAGCTACAAAACCGTAGACGAAAAGCACGATGATGGCGCCTACCACTGCCCCCACTAGTCCTGCGCCTTCTCCTGGCCGGTACCAGCCGAGGGATTGGCCAAGATAGGTCGCAACGAATGCGCCCACTATTCCCAGGATCGTGGTCAGGATGAAACCCGAGGGCTCGTTGTCGCCGGGCATGATGAACTTCGCGATGACGCCTGCGATGAAACCGATGATGATCGTCCAAATGATGCTCATATTTTTTCTCGAGTCTTGAGGAGTGTTATCCCGCGGATTGCGCCGGAAGACGTCCGTCCGGCGTGTATTTGTCCACCGCTGCCGGGAGCTCGCGCGACAATCGGTCGAGGATCTCCTGCTGAGACAGGCCGGTCTGCTGCTCCAGTTTTTGAAGAACGTCCGGACCGATCGCCTGCTGGAGTTCGGGCGGGGTGACTTCGCGGTTTGGCCCCTGATTGATCCAGGATTGAGCCGCATCGCCTTGCCCGTTCTGCCTGAAGTGTTCGAGCAACTCGCCGATCCCGCCGTTCAGCAGCGAACCGACACCGCCGCCTCCCACAAGGCCGCCAAGATTGCCGAGCATGCCGCCCAGGGAATCCTTGGTACCCGACGGCTGACCGGAGGTAGCATTGCGAAACATGTCGGCGAGCTTGTCCCGATTTTGATAACCGGCGATTGCGAGCATACCCAAGAGGGCGGTCATCGATGGCATTCCGCGGCTCATTTCGGGCTCCTGAGTTCGATGATGGGCAATCGTGTGCAAGAAATGGCGCCCGCCTTGTACTGGCCGCCGCATCACTCATCGCCCACAACATATGCGGGGCTGGGAAGTTCCACGTTTTCTCAGAACCACGTTTCCTCGGAACGATGGGCTGTCAGTCATTGCCAGTCCCGAACAAATTGATGCGTCTCGCTTGACCGACTTGGCGTTTCGGGTCGGCAGAGCGATTCTATTCCTGTTCGCTATCCTTCTCCTCGCGCTGCTTGCGGGCACGATCGACTGCGCCGCCCTGCGGCTGCCCGCTGACCTTCACGCCGGGGAGATGATCGACCTTGTTGTTGGCGGCGTCTTCGGCGCGCTGCAATTCGCGATCGATGATGTCGCGTGATCCTTCGGCCGGTTCCTTGTCGAATGGGCTCTTGGTATCGGTGCTCATGACTGTTCCTGCTTGTCGCCGCACGTTGATTGCTGATGCAAGCTCGGTTCATCGTTCCTGTCGAGCCGGCTGCTTTTGTGCAGGCTCTTTATTCCCTGTGGTCGTCGATTTCGGGGGCGACCTGTCCGTAGTTCAGCAGGGCCACGAGGGTCGTTCCGCCCAGAATATTGCCGAGAAGTGTCGGTACGAAGAAGTCCGAGGCATATTGCGACAGCGATGCCCGGCCGCTCTGTACCAGAAAGGCGCACTCGACCGAGCCCGCGATGATGTGCGCGAACTGGCCGAGCGCGACCACGTAGGTCATCACGACGATGATGTGTGCGCGCGATCCCTTGGTCGCCGGAAGAAGCCACGCCATCAAGGCGATCAACCAGCCGGCAAAGATCGCCCGGACAAGGGTCGTCGCGAACGTGCCCTCGATGGTGTGGCGGCTGAGATCGACGAAGGCGTCCACGATGCGTGGTTCGAAGATGCTGGTGTGCGCGAGCACGGATCCGACCGCCCACGTTCCCGCGATGTTGGAGGCGAGGACCAGGCCCCACAGCTTGATCACGCTTGCCAGCGTGCCGAGATCCCTGTTGTGCAACAGCGGCAGGATCGGCGTCAGCGTGTTCTCGGTGAAGAGCTGCTGCCGTCCCAGCACCACAACCAGGAAACCGACCGTGTAGCCGAGCGGAGCCACCAGGCGCCGGGTGGCCTCGTCGGAAATCAGCGCGTGAAACTCGCCCTGGACGATCAGGGACAATCCCATCGAAAGGCCGGCGGCAAGACCGGACAGTACGATGGCCCACCATCGCCGTTCCAGTTCCTGCTCACCCTCGGCGCGGATCGTCTCATGGATCAGCGCTGCGCTGGGCCGGCTCTGGGATTCGATCTGTTTCGTCTGCCGCCGCGAGACGCCGTCGAGCTTCGAAGCTGGATTGAAGGAGGCGCCGTCGCCAGGCTGGTCCACTCCGTGGTCTCCCGAAGGGCTGGTTCATCTCAATGCCTGGATCAAGGCCCGCACCGGCAAGGGGTTCCTCGTGAGTGCTTCGACGCCGCGGCGCTGTTGAGGCACGGCGGCGCTGAGGCCGACCATCAGGAACCTTCGCTGGAAGCGGGTGTTTTCCACCGGGGAGGGGTGGCGACCTGACAAGAGGCCAACCGTGCAAGACAATTTGCGTGTGCGCTCGACCGCGCAAATCGCAGGCCATCCGATTCATCCGATGCTGGTGCCGATCCCGATCGCGTGCTTCATCGGGGCGCTGCTGACCGACATCGCCTATGTCATCACTGCCGAGATCATGTGGGCGGATTTTTCCGCCTGGCTTCTGGTTGTCGGCGTCATCTTCGGCGTGCTGGCCGCCATCGCCGGCCTGACCGATTTTCTCGGCAACCGCCTGGTGCGGGCGCAGCCGCCGGCCTGGCCGCATCTGATCGGCAACGCGCTGGCGCTGGTCCTGGCGACCATCAATGCGTTGATCCACACGCGCGATGCCTGGACCTCGGTGTGGCCGACCGGGCTCCTTCTTTCAGCCATCACCGTATTGATCCTGCCGGTCACCGGCTGGCTCGGCTGGGCCATGGTGTACCGCCACGGCGTAGGAGTTGCGCGATGAACTCCGCAATCGCTCGGGTGCTGTTGTGTGCCTCGCTGCTGTGTCTGGCCGGCTGCAACGACGGCAGTGGCGATCCGAAGGCGCAAACCGGCGCCAACCCGACGCTTCCCGACATCCAGCAATATCTGCTGCCGCCGATGCACATCGCGCGCATCGTCGGCTGGAAAAAGGACGAGACCCCGGCCGTTGCGCAGGGCTTGCAGGCCAAGGCCTTCGCGACCGGCTTGCAGCATCCCCGATTCCTCTACGTGCTGCCCAACGGCGACGTGCTGGTGGTGGAATCCAAGGCGCCGATGGGCGCTCCGATCAAGCGGCCCAAGGAAATCGTGATGGGATACATCGAGTCCTGGGCGACATCCGGCGGCGACACCGGCGAGAGCAACCGCATCACGCTGCTGCGCGACAGCAACGGCGACGGCGTCCCGGACACGCAAAGCGTCTTCCTCGACCATCTCAACTCGCCGTTCGGCGTCGCGCTGGTCGGCAACGATCTCTACGTCGCCAACACCGATGCGATCGTCAAATATCCCTACGCCGAAGGCGATACCAAGATCACCGCGCCGGGCACGGTGCTGACGCAGCTGCCGGGCGGACCGATCGACCATCACTGGACCAAGAGCCTGGTCGCGAGCCCAGACGGCTCGAAACTCTATGCAGGCGTCGGCTCCAACAGCAACATCACCGAGAACGGCATGGAGGCCGAGCACAATCGCGCCGCCATCCTCGAGATCGACCGTGCCAGCGGCCGCTGGCGCATCTTCGCAAGCGGCTTGCGCAATCCCAACGGCCTCAGTTTCGAGCCGCAGACCGGCGTGCTGTGGACAGTCGTGAACGAGCGCGACGAACTCGGCCCCGATCTCGTGCCCGACTACATGACATCGGTGAAGGACGGCGGCTTCTATGGCTGGCCCTACAGCTACTACGGCCAGCACGTCGATCCTCGCGTCAAGCCGGAGCGTCCCGACCTCGTCGCCAAGGCGATCGTGCCTGACTATGCGCTGAGCTCGCATGTGGCGCCGCTTGGAATGGCTTTCAACACAAGCGCGAGTTTGCCGGCGGCCTATCGCGGCGGCGCCTTCGTCGGCGAGCACGGCAGTTGGAACAGGCAGGTCTTGAACGGCTACAAAGTGGTCTTCGTGCCGTTCACGGACGGCAAGCCCAGCGGCCCGCCGCAGGACGTCGTCACCGGCTTCCTCAACAGCGACAATCAGGCGCGCGGGCGGCCCGTCGGCGTCGCCATCGACAAGACCGGCGCGCTGCTGGTCGCCGATGATAGCGGCAACACGGTGTGGCGCGTGACCGCCGCGCACCCGCAGCTCACGCAGCGATAGATCTCGAGGAGTTAAATGATGGGCCTTGCTCAATACACGATCGTCCCCGTGCAGGACGAATGGGGCGTGCTACACGACGGCGATGTCAAGAACAGATACTCCACCAAGGAAGCGGCCTTCGAGTCGGCGGTTGCCGCAGCATCGTTGGCGCTTCGCGAGGGGCACGAAGTTCATGTCAGCGTGCCCGGCCGCGAAGCCGGCGAAAACGCGCTGGGAATTTGATGGACACTCCGAGCGACACACTTCAGGAGCCTGCGATGACCAAGCCCCGTGAGCCGAACGGCATTGAGCCCTCCCGCTCCGAAGACGACATCCAACGCGACCAGCTCGGGACGCGCGGCGTGCCGAATGCGCCGGATCCGGCCAAGATGACACCTCAACGAGACAAGAAAACGCCGAAGCAGGTCGATCCCGGCCATACAGCCTGACGGCTGCCGGCGGCTTTTCTGTTCGGCCGGTAAGTCGCCGCACCGGCGGTCGTCGACTACGCCGCCGCAACGATATCCGTCTTGGCAAAGTCGTCGCCGACATAAAGAAGTGCGCAGCCATGCTCCTTGGCGACATCGTAGGCGAAGCAGTCACCAAAGTTGAGACCGGCAGGACGAATGCCTTTGCCCCAACGCGAGTAGATTTGCGCCACGCGTTCGGCCGAAGCTTGGGTCACCGAGATCACGTTCAAACCGAGATCGTTGATCAGCTTGTTCATCTCTTCGTCGACGCCCCGCCGTGCCGCGACGATCAGGCTTTCTGCAACGGAGGCCGCCGAGATCAGGATTTCGTCGGCGGTGTCCAGCGCGGTGATGCAAGCATCGGCTTGCGGTTCGTCAAGCACAATCGCCATCAGTGCGGAGGTATCGACCGCGATCATTCCGGCAGTCCGTCATCGCCGAAAAGAAAGTCCTGACTGCGTGCGGCGCTCGGTCCGGGAATAGCCTTGGCCCCGCCGGTCCTTCGTGCCGCCTCGAGCAGGGTCCGGCGGGCGGCGCGGTCCGGCGGAAGCTTGACCGGGACGAGCCGCACCGCGGGATGTCCATGCCGCGTCAGGATCACCTCGTCGCCGGCCTCTGCGCGGCGGACAAGATCGGTCAATTGTCCTTTTGCGTCGGTAACGGAGACCCGCATCTCATTGTCCTTCCTCAATTTCCATAAAATGGACCATGCAATGGTCCAATGTCAACCACCTCCCACCAGCCATCGTCGTACGCGATCTCGCGGCCGATCTCGTCTCGGCATGAGCCTGCCGGCGGTGTTCGCCGGGACGTGGGCTCTCCCGAGCAAATAACATCATGTTAGGTTTGTCGGATAACTGGGTAATTGTGTTAGCCCGGCGATAGCCTATCGTCGCCACCAAGCAGACACCCATCGGCAGTGACAAGCGCTCGCGAAACTCCGCAGAGCGGCCGGAGAGTGCTGCCCAATTTTGAGCGAAGCCCGTCAACGGGACGTCAGCAAAACCCGAGGCCCAAGGGAGGAATCTTGAGATGACCGCGATCCATCAGATGAGTCAGTCCAGGAAAGCCGCTGCCAGCGGCTGGATCGGGTCGGCTCTCGAATATTATGACTTCTTCATCTACGCGACCGCCGCGTCACTGATCTTCCCGCAAATCTTCTTCCCGTCGGAGAATCCCACCGTCGCGATCGTCGCCTCGCTGGCGACCTATGGCGTCGGCTATGTGGCTCGTCCGATCGGTGCCTTCGTGCTCGGACACTGGGGCGACACCCATGGCCGCAAGACGGTTCTCATCGTCTGCATGTTTCTGATGGGCATCTCGACGATGGCCGTGGGTATCCTGCCGACCTATCAGCAGGTTGGCATCCTGGCGCCAATTCTGCTCGTCATTCTGCGCCTCGTGCAGGGATTTGCCGTTGCCGGCGAAATCTCAGGCGCAAGCTCGATGATCTTGGAGCACGCGCCGTTCGGTCGGCGGGGCTTCTATGCCAGCTTCGCCCTTCAGGGGGTGCAGGCCGGACAGATCCTCGCCGCAGCAATCTTCCTGCCCTTGGCGGCCTATATGCCGACCGAGGCCTTCAACAGCTGGGGCTGGCGGATTCCCTTCCTGCTCAGCTTCTTCGTCATCGTCGCGGGCTACATCATCCGTCGCGAAGTCGACGAGACCCCTGCCTTTGCCCGCGAGGGCGAACGGGGAGAAACGCCGCGCGCGCCCATCGTCCAGGCCATCAAGCTGAGCTGGCGCGACATGCTCAGGGTCATCTGCATGGCGCTGATGAATGTCATTCCTGTCGTTGCGACCATCTTTGGCGCGGCCTATGCGGTGCAGCCGGCCTACGGGATCGGTTTTGCCAAGGACGTCTATCTCTGGATCCCCGTGCTCGGAAACATGCTGGCGGTTTTCGTCATTCCCTTCGTCGGCAATCTCTCCGACAAGGTCGGCCGCAAGCCTCCGATCATCGTAGGCGCGCTTCTCTCCGGCCTGCTCGCCTTTTGCTATCTCTATGCCATCAGCATCAGGAATGTGCCGCTGGCAATCTTGGTGTCGCTGCTGATGTGGGGCGTAGTTTATCAGGGCTACAACGCGATCTTCCCGAGCTTTTACCCGGAGCTGTTTCCGACCCGCACCCGCGTCTCGGCGATGGCGATATCGCAGAACATCGGAACCACCATCACCGCATTGCTTCCCGCCCTGTTTGCGACCGTCGCGCCTCCCGGCTCGACAAACATCCCGTTAACGGTGGGGGCGATTGCCTTCGCTATCACGGTCATCGCCGCGCTGGCGGCCCTGACCGCGCGGGAAACCTATCGGATCAGGATCGACGATCTCGGCAATCCCAATGCCGTTCCGATGCCGCGGGCAGATTATGACCGCCAGCGGTCCGGCGATGCAGTGAGCGGGGCTGCCACGGTTCGGACCTGACGGTATGGTAGAGGCAACTGCCGCCGCGATCGACGATGTTCGCGGCGGCAGGGCCTCACTGCATAGTCAGGCTGCCGATTCGAATTTGGTGCGCGTGAGCGCAATCAATATGAGGTTGCAAGATGAACCCCGTCGTCGTCGCTGTCGCCATCACCGGCTCCGTTCCGCGCAAGAAGGACAATCCGGCGGTCCCGATCCTGCCGTCCGAACAGATCGAGTCGACGCACCAGGCCTTCGAAGCCGGTGCCACGCTCGCCCACATCCATGTTCGCAACGACGACGAGACGCCGTCCTCCGATCCCGAGCGTTTCGCCGTGGTGCAGGAGGGGATCAGGAAGCACTGTCCTGACATGATCGTTCAGTTCTCGACCGGCGGGCGGGGCCGCGATCCCTCGGCGCGCGGATCGTCGCTCTACCTGAAGCCCGACATGGCCTCGCTGTCCACGGGATCGGTGAACTTTCCGACCATCGTCTACGAGAACAGCGCCGCGCTGGTGGAGACTCTCGCCACCGGCATGAAGGCGAATGGCATCCGGCCGGAAATTGAGATCTTCGATCTGTCGCATCTGCACGGGGCCCGCCGCTTGATGGAGGCTGGGCTGATCGACGCGCGTCCGCACGTGCAGTTCGTCATGGGCGTCAAGAACGCCATGCCCGCGGACGAGCATGTCCTCGAGATCCTGCTGGGCGAGCTCAGGCGGCTGATCCCGAAGGCGACGTGGACGGCCGCCGGGATCGGACGCCACCAGGCCGAGGTCATGGGCTGGGCGCTCGCGCGGGGCGCCGATGCGGTCCGCACCGGACTCGAGGACAATATCAGGATCGACAAGGCGCGCCTCGCCGCCAGCAACGCCGAACTCGTGGCCGTCGCCGGTGAGGCTGTCGCGCGCCACGGCCGGCGCGTGGCGACTGCGGCCGAGGCGCGATCCCTGCTCGGGATCGCGGGGCAGGGAGCTCCTGCCGCCTCCTGACATGCTCCCGGCCGCCTGCTGCCATTCGACAGCCGGCGTTTCCGTGCGCCGAGTCTCCGGGTAAGACTGCCGTCACAGGCGTGATCTGCGCCTGGCGGGCAGGCGACGATTGGAATGCGGTTTTTGAAATCTGACAGCAGGCTCATCGGGGTCCTGCTGGTGCTCGCGGTCTCCCAGCTTGTTGGGTGGGGTACGATAGGTCTTCCCGCCATCGTCGGACGTGATCTCGCGGCCGATCTCGGCATGAGCTTGCCGGCGGTGTTCGCCGGGACGTCCGTGCTCTATGTGTCGATGGGACTGTGCGCGCCCTGGCTCGCCAAGTCGTTTGCACGGCACGGTGCACGAAAGGTGATGATCTCAGGCACGGTCCTGACCGTGCCGGGCTTCATACTGCTGTCCCTCGCGCGCGAGCCGATGCTGTATTTCGCCGCCTGGATCGTCCTCGGCATCGCCGGCAGCGCCACGCTTTCGACCGGCGCCTATATCATGCTGAACGAGGTCGCCGGGCGGCAGGCCAAGAACGCGATCGGCGCGCTCATGCTGGTGACGGGCCTGTCGAGCAGCATCTTCTGGCCGACGACGTCGTTCCTCAGCGGTCTGCTCGGCTGGCGCGGGACGTGCCTGGTCTATGCGGCCATGATGGTCGTCATCAACCTTCCGCTCTACGCGTTCCTGGCCCCGCGCCGGAAAATCGCCGCGGGTCGTGGTGGTGAGTCGGTAAAGCCTTCGCAGCCGCCGGCGATTCCCAGGAGCACCTTCAGCCTCGTCGTTGCCGCGATCACGCTCAATGCCTTCGTCAATTTCGGCATCGGCGCCATCATGATCGAGTTGCTCCGGGCGGAGGGGCTTCCCCCGGCGCAGGCGCTCGCGTTCGGCTCAATGCTGGGCGTGATCCAGGTCAGCGCGCGCGGGCTCGATTTTCTCGGCGGAGGGCGGTGGGACGGAATCACGACCGGGCTCGTCGCCGGCACGGCGCTGCCGATTGCCATGCTGCTGCTGATGACGAGCGAGGGCGCGACTTGGGCGGTTGCGGCCTTCATCCTGCTCTACGGCGCCGGCAGCGGCGCGATGGCGGTGGCGCGGGCAACGATCCCGCTCGTGTTCTACGATCAGACCGAGTTCGCCAAGGCGATGTCGATGATCGCGCTGCCGCTCAATCTCGCATCCGCGGTCTCGCCGCCGCTCCTTGTCGGCCTGCTCACCCAGTTCGGCAGCCGCGGCGCGCTCGGTCTCACCTTCGTCTGCTCCTGCGCCACGGTGCTGATCCTGGTCCTGCTCGGCCGGCGGCGGCCGCATGTGGCTGCAGCGGCCGCGACCTGAGAATATTCGCGCTGCGGAAATTCGCCGCGGTGACCTGGGCCGGGCGGGCGGGCGGATAGCTGTATGCCGCCAGCGCAGTGCTCGGACCGCCAAAATAGTGTATCCGCAGGGAGCGCGTCCCGCGATCTCGCCGCCGCGCCAATATTCAGTTCCCGGAGGAATTCGACATGTCGGCCCTGCCGCTCTCAGGCATCAAGATCCTTGACCTCACCCGCGTGCTTGCCGGGCCCTTGTCGGCCCAGATGCTGGGCGATTTGGGCGCGGAGGTGATCAAGATCGAGCGGCCGGGCACCGGTGACGACGCGCGCGCCTTCGGCCCGCCTTATCTGACCGACCCTGATGGCAAAGCCAACAACAACAACTCGTTTTACCTCTGCGCCAACCGCAACAAGAAGTCGGTCACGGTCAACATCGCCAAGCCCGAAGGACAGGCGATCATCCGCGAGCTCGCCAAGGACGTCGACGTCTTCATGGAGAACTACAAGGTCGGCGATCTCAAGCGCTACGGCCTCGACTACGAGACCATCAAGGCGATCAATCCCGGGATTATCTATTGCTCGGTGACCGGCTTCGGCCAGACCGGCCCTTATGCGCCGCGCGCCGGCTATGACGCCATCCTGCAGGCAATGGGCGGCCTGATGAGCGTCACCGGCCATATCGACGGCGAGCCCGGCGAGGGGCCGATGAAGGTCGGCCCCTCGATCGTCGACTACATGACCGGCATGAACACCTCGATCGGGATTCTCTCGGCGCTCTATCATCGCGACGCCAATGATGGCGTGGGACAGCACATCGACGTCTGCCTGTTCGACACCGTCATCGCGTCGTTGTCGCACTGGCTGCAGATCTATCTCGTCAACGGCAAGACGCCGCCGCGCCGCGGCACCTGGGGCAATGGCGGCATGCCGGCCGGCGTGTTCCGCTGCACCGACGGCGAGCTGATGCTGGTGGTCGGCAATGACGGCCAGTTCCAGCGCACCTGCGCCGTGCTCGGCGAGCCCGAGCTCGCGAACGACAAGCGCTTCGTCAAGAACAACGACCGCGTCGTGCACGGCAAGGAGATCATGGCGATCTTCGCCGGCCTGTTCCTGAAGCAGCCGGTGGCCTATTGGCTGGACAAGCTGGAGGAGGCCGGCGTGCCCTCGGGCCCGATCAACAATTTCGAGCAGGTGTTTTCCGATCCGCACGTCCAGTCGCGCGGCATGCGGGTGAAGGTCGACCATCCCTTCCAGCCCGATCTCTCGCTGATCCGCAACGCGCTGACGCTCTCGGAAACCCCGATCAAGGACTACCGTGCCCCGCCGCTGCTCGGTGAGCACACCCAGGAGGTGCTCGCCGGCAAGCTCGGCTATGATGCCGGCAAGATCGAGACGCTGAAGCAGCAGGGCATCATCTAGCGATTTCTTACCCTCGCTCCTTGTGGGAGAGGGTGGCTCGCCGCATAGCGGCGAGACGGGTGAGGTTCTGTCCGCGCGCGCCGTTGTGAGTTGAGTTCGTGGAGAGAACCCCTAATCCGGCTTTGCGCCACCTTCTCCCGCAAAGGGAGAAGGAAGAGGTCCGGTGCTCGTGGCGCGTTTTACGAAAAGGGACAGTACGCATGACCCCGACCAAGACCATCATCACCTGCGCGATCACGGGCAATCTGACAAAGCCCGAGCAATCGCCGCATCTGCCGATCACGCCCGAGCAGATCGCGACGTCGGCGCTGGAAGCGGCCGAAGCCGGCGCCGCGATTGCCCATATCCACGTCCGCGATCCCGCGACGGGGCGGCCTTCGATGGAGATCGATCTCTATCGCGATGTGGTGGATCGCATTCGCGCCCGCAACACGTCTCTCGTCATCAACCTCACGACCGGTCCCGGCGGGCGCTTCGTGCCTTCGGTCGAAGACCCTCGCGTCGCCGCTGCAGGCACCACGCTGCTCCAGCCCGAAAAGCGCGTCGAGCATATCGAGCTGCTCAAGCCCGACATCTGCACGCTCGATCTCAACACCATGAACTCGGGTGGCGAGGTGGTGATCAACACTCCGCGCAACGTCCGCATCATGGCCGAGCGGATGAAGGCCGCCGGCGTGCTGCCGGAGATCGAGCTGTTCGATTCCGGCGACTGCCATCTGGCCCGCGATCTCCTTGCCGACGGCACGCTGAAAGGACCGGGCCTGTTTTCGCTCGTGCTCGGCGTTAAATACGGCTTCTCCGCAACGCCCGAGACGATGTTCTATGCCCGCAGCCTGTTGCCGCCGGGCGCGATCTGGTCCGGCTTCGGTATCGGCCGCGCTGAATTCCCGATGGTGGCGCAAGCCTATTTGCTCGGCGGCCACGTCCGCGTCGGCATGGAGGACAATCTCTATATGTCAAAGGGCGTGCTGGCGAAGACTAATGCCGAGCTGGTCGCGCGTGCCGCCGGCATCGTCAAGGGCCTGGGTGCGAGCGTCGCGACCGCCAACGAGGCGCGCGCGATGCTCGGGCTTGCCTGAGGCTTGCGGGCCATCCCCAGATAATCCCGGTCCGTACTCACACAGGCTTCCGCTCCGCGCGCGACTCAGATTCGATCCTTCCACTCAGTCCGGGAGGGAACGCATGTCCTACACGATCGGGTTTCAGGCCAAGAACCAGAAGGCAATTCTGGCGACCGAGGCGGCAACGGCCAACCAGGCCGTCGCGATCGTTACCGCGTTGCGGCAAAGCGCCGACGAAATAAAGTTCATCCGCTCGCCGCAGGAAGGCGACATGGGCATCGAGATGCTGCTGCTGCTCGCCAAGGAAGAGGCCGAGGAGATGCCGCAGCACGCCTAGGCGGGCTCGGCGACACACTTCGGTGGAAAGCGAAGCATGACGGCTGCGCTATGATGTAGCAAGCCGTCATCTCGCTTGAACCGAAGGTGGCCGCCCATGAAACCCGCAATGAAACGCGAAGCGCTCCGCGTCGAACCGATCTCGACATTCCTTGACCGCCGGAACGCCCCGGTCTCGCCGGTCACGCGCGCCGGCAACATGATCTTCGTCGCAGGGCTGCCGCCGTTCGACCCCGACACGGGCGAGATCGCGGACGTGCCGATCGAACGGCAGAGCGAACTCGTCATGGAGCAGATGAAGCTGTGCCTTGAGACGGCAGGCGCGAGCCTCGACAACGTCATGAAGTGCAACGTCTACTGCACTTCGACAAAACACTTCGCCGCGTTCAACGCCGTCTATGCGCGCTATTTCCCGCACGATCCGCCGGCGCGGATCTTCGTCTGCACGCCGGAATGGTTCGGCCCCTTCGACGTCGAGATCGACTGCATCGCGATGATGTGAGGTTAGCGCGCCGCTACCTTTGGCGGCGCCTTCGCCTCTGTCCGTCCCGCCGTCAGCGCCATCGTCGCCACGCTGACGACGCGCGCGACCACGTCCTCGACGTCGTCGAGATCGCATTTGCCTTCCGATAATTTCGTCAGCCGCTCGCTCTCGCGGATGGTGTGGTGCGCCATGGCGAGCGCGAAATTCAGGCCCCAGTAGATATCGACGTCGCTGCGATCGGGCAGGGACCTTCGCATCGCGCCGGCGAATTTCCGCAAATGGTCGATCTCGCGGTTCTTGATGCGGCGGATCGGCGGCACGGATTCGATCGAGGCGCGGATCATGAAGCGCGCCGCGCTCGAGCGTTGGTTCTCGGGACCGAGGCAGCCGCGCAGCGTCGGACCGACCAGCGCATGCAGGATCACCTCGATCGGCGCGCGGCCGTCGCCTTGTTCTTCCGCCGCCTTCAATTCGCGCAAGCGCTCGCGGTTGGTGGCGATCGAGCGTGTCACGAACAGCTCCGCGATCAACTCGTCCTTCGAGCCGAAATGATAGTTCACCGCCGCGAGGTTGACATTGGCCTCCGCGACGATGTCGCGCAGCGTCACGTCGCCGAACCCGCGATCGGCATAGAGCCGTTCGGCGGCGGCGAGAATGGCAGTTCGGGTATGATCGCTGGCCATGGGAGCCCCTCGGGGAGGGAGTTGCAATTCAAACAGTTGTATGAAACTATCGTTTGAACGCCGGGAAAGTCAATCCGCAATCAGGAGTCGTTCGCAAACGTGCGAATGGGTTCCGGAGCGTCCGCAAGCCGCGCATTCGCACTTGCGGGTCGCACAATGCGGGTGGACAGTCCGGCGCAAAACAAGTTCGCCAAAACAAATTCGCCAAAACGAGTTGGCAAAGACGAGGAGCGTCCCATGGATTTCGATCTGTCGCCGAAGCAGAAGGAATGGCTCGACCGCGTGCAGTCCTTCATGGCCAAGCATGTGCGTCCGGCAGTGCCGGTCTATGATGAGCAGGATCGCGCCGGCGAACGCTGGAAGGTGATCCCGGTGCTCGAGGATCTCAAGAAGAAGGCGAAGGCCGAAGGCCTCTGGAACATGTTCATGCCGCCGAACGAGCATGAGGACGACGAATTCCGCGGCGCGGGACTGACCAATCTGGAATACGCGCTGCTCTCCGAGCAGATGGGCCACATCTCCTGGGCTTCGGAAGTCTTCAATTGTTCCGCGCCCGACACCGGCAACATGGAAGTGTTCATGCGCTACGGCTCCAAGGAGCAGAAGCGCAAATGGCTGCGTCCGCTGATGGACGGCGAGATCCGCTCCGCCTTCCTGATGACGGAGCCGGCGGTGGCCTCGTCCGATGCCACCAACATCGAGACCAGCATCGTGAAGGACGGCGATCACTACGTCATCAACGGCCGCAAATGGTGGTCGTCCGGCGTCGGCGATCCCCGCTGCAAGATCGCGATCCTGATGGGCAAGACCGACTTCAAGGCGGCCAAGCACCAGCAGCAGTCGCAGATCCTGGTTCCGCTCGACACCCCCGGCATCAAGGTCGAGAAGATGCTGCCGGTGTTCGGCTTCGACGACGCGCCGCATGGCCACGCCCAGGTGCTGCTCGAGAATGTGCGGGTGCCGAAGGAAAACATCCTGCTCGGCGAAGGCCGCGGCTTCGAGATCGCGCAGGGCCGTCTCGGTCCCGGCCGTATCCATCACTGCATGCGCACCATCGGCAAGGCCGAGGAGGCGCTGGAGAAAATGGTGAAGCGGCTCACCTCGCGCACCGCCTTCGGCAAGCGGATCGTCGAGCATTCGGTGTGGGAGCAGCGCATCGGCGAGGCCCGCACCAATATCGAGATGACGCGGCTGTTGTGCCTCAAGGCCGCCGACATGATGGACAAGGTCGGCAACAAGACCGCGCAGGCCGAGATCGCCATGATCAAGGTCGCAGCCCCCAACATGGCGCTGAAGATCATCGACGAGGCGATCCAGGCCTTCGGCGGTGCAGGCGTCTCGGACGAAGCCGGCCTTGCCAAGGACTACGCCCACATCCGCACGCTCCGTCTCGCCGACGGCCCGGACGAGGTGCACAATCGCGCCATTGCCAGGCTCGAGGTTCGGAAGTATGCAAACTCTTCCAGTCATTAAGCGGGAGAGCATGCTGGCGCTCCCGATTTGAAGAAACGACAGGGCATGATCCGTGATCGGATGACCGCTTGACGCAAGTGCGCTGGGGGTTACCGATTAGGATCATGTTCGGACTGAAGAGGGAGCGTCATCGTGGCTGACGGCGTCAGGAAAGACGAAGAATTCTCGGGCACCAAGCCCGTCGAGGAGCGTCATCGTATCGACGAGATGCGGCTCGAAGCCTGGATGCGCGACAACGTCGAAGGCTATGAGGGACCGCTGGTCGTGCTCCAGTTCAAGGGCGGCCAGTCCAACCCGACCTACCGGCTCGACACGCCGAACCGCTCCTACGTGATGCGCCGAAAGCCGTTCGGCAAATTGCTGCCGTCGGCGCATGCGGTCGATCGCGAATACCGGGTAATCGCAGCGCTGGGAAAGCAGGGCTTTCCGGTCGCGAAGGCCTATGCGCTGTGCCAGGACGACAGCATCATCGGTTCAGCGTTTTACATCATGTCGATGGAAGACGGCCGGGTGTTCTGGGAGCCGACGCTGCCGAGCCAGACGCCGGAAGATCGCCGAAAGATCTTCACCAGCAAGATCGAGACCCTGGCCAAGCTCCATATGTTCGATCCCGTCGCGATCGGTCTTGGCGACTTCGGCAAGCCCGGCAATTATTTCGCGCGCCAGATCGACCGCTGGACCAAGCAATACCGCGCGTCCGAGACCCAGACCATTCCGGAGTTCGAGAAGGTCGCCGAATGGCTGCCGAAGACCGTGCCGGAGCAGGCGCGCGTCTCGATCGTCCACGGCGACTATCGCCTCGACAACATGATTTTCCATGCGACGGAACCGCGCGTGCAGGCCGTGCTCGATTGGGAATTGTCGACGCTCGGCGATCCCATGGCCGACTTCACCTATCTGCTGATGCAGTGGGTGATGCCCGGCCTGGACGGCGCCGACCTCAAGGCGCTCAACATCCCGAGCGTGGAGGAAGCCGCGCAGATCTATTGCAACGTCACCAAGATGACGGTGCCTGACCTCAACTGGTATTTTGCTTACAACCTGTTCCGCCTCGCCGGCATCACGCAAGGCATCGCTGGCCGCGTCCGCGACGGCACCGCGGCGAATGCCAAGGCGCTGGAGTCAGCCAAGCGCACCGTACCGCTGTCGAAAGCGTCTTGGGAGTATGCGCAGAAGGCCGGCGCGGTTTAAGGACTCCGAAGGCGCTGCCGGCGGCCGCGCCTTTGCTTGCGTTCCTCTCGTGTCCGGGACACGGGACAGAATGACGAGAGAGATACCCGCATGATCGACCACACCACGCTCATCACCTACATCCTCATCGTCCTCGGCTTCGTCTTCATTCCCGGTCCGGCGACGCTCCTCACCATGGCGCGCGCCGCGAGCTCGGGAACCAGGGTCGGCATCGCGACGGGCGCGGGAATTGCGGCTGGTGACGTGGTCCACACCACCATGGCAATCGTCGGCCTCTCTGCGATCATTGCAACGTCGGCGCTGCTGTTCAGCGTCGTCAAATACGCGGGCGCGGGCTTCCTGATCTATCTCGGCATTCGCGCCATGCTCGACAAGACGCCGATCGAGGTGAATGGCGGTGCGCCCGCGATCAGCGCAGCGCGGGCCTTCCGGCAGGCCGTGCTGACCGAAGTGCTCAATCCCAAGACCGCGCTGTTCTTCCTCGCGTTCCTGCCGCAGTTCGTCCGTCCAGAACACGGCTCGACGACGCTACAGCTCGCGCTCTTCGGCGCTGTGTTCGTGTTGCTCGGCCTCCTCAGTACGGTGGTGTTCGCCGTCGGCGCCGGCCGCCTCGGCAATTTGCTACGCCGCCATCCGGCCGTCGTGAAATGGCAGGACAAGGTGGTCGGGACGATCTACTGCGCCGTCGGTGTGCGGCTGGCCTTGCAGGAGCGATGAGGCGCACCGCTCACGTGGGATACGCGCTGCCCCACATACTCCCGTCATTGCGAGGAGCTCTTGCGACGAAGCAATCCAGACTGCCCCCGCGGAACCATTCTGGATTGCTTCGCTTCGCTCGCAATGACGAGGAGAAGCCTTACCCCTTCACGCAATGCGCGATCAGCTTCTCCACGAAGCCGGCGCATTTCTCCAGCTCCGCCATTTCCACGAATTCGTCCGGTGTATGCGCCTGCGCGATCGAGCCGGGGCCAATCACGACGGACGGGATATCGGCCATGCTGGCGAACAGGCTTGCCTCGGTGCCGAACGCGACTTTGGCGTGGTCGTTGCGGCCAGCCAGGCTCTTGGCCAGCGTGACGATTGTCGCATCGGCCGCCGTGTCAAGCGCAGGGTAGTCGAGGATCTCTTCGAAATCGATGCCGCAGTCCGGATGCTGCTTCTTCATCGCTGGCTCGATCTTCGCCTTGGCCCAGGCGACGATCGCATCCGTCACCTCGCGCGACTCCGTAATTCCGATGCCGCGGCATTCGAAATCCACCGTACAAGTATCAGGGACGATGTTCAGCGCGGCGCCGCCATGGACGATGCTGGTGAGCAGCGTCGAGTGCGGAACGTCGTAGAGGCTGTCGGCCGCTCGCACGGCTGCGAGCGCCACGGCGCGACGGCGGATTTCGACGATCAGCTCGGCGGCGTATTCGATGGCGTTGACACCCTCGGGCGCGATCGAGGAGTGGCGGGCGAGCCCCTTGAAGGTCGCGCGCACGCCGTGCTTGCCCTTGTGGCCGATGATGACCTTCATCTCGGTCGGCTCGCCGATGAAGGCGCCGAGTGGCTTGATCCGTTTCTTCGCGACCTCGCGCAGCATCGGCCGCACGCCGACGCAGCCGATCTCCTCGTCATAGGAGATCGCCAGATGGATCGGTGTCGCGAGCTTCGCTTCCAGCATCTCTGGCACCATGGCGAGGCACACCGCGACGAAGCCCTTCATGTCGGTGGTGCCGCGGCCATAGAGCCTGCCGTCGCGCTCGATCAGCTTGAACGGATCGTGGCTCCAGTCCTGGCCGACCACGGGCACCACGTCGGTATGCCCCGACAGCACCAGGCCCGGGCAGTCCTCAGGTCCAATGGTGACCCATAGTGAGGCTTTCTGTCCGGTCTCGTCGACGATGCGCTCACCCTTGACGTCGAGCGTGGCGAGATAGCTCTCGATATGCGCGATCAGGGGCAGGTTGGAGCGATCGCTGATCGTGTCGAAGCCGACGAGGTCGGCGAGCAGCTTGCGAATACGGTCGGGTCTTGAGCTTGGCATTTTCACGTTCTTGTCAGGGGGATGGAAGCTGAAGTGCTTGCACGAACCATACCAATGTTGCGGGTGGTAGGGCAAACCAGCACAAATCCGAGCCTGCAACGCCTTGCGTTGCCTCGAGCAAAACACGCGAGCCGTGGCCCAACGCGCGGCGGCGAAACTTTGCCGAAATTCGGAAGCGGCGTATGCCGTCTGGGTGAGACGACCAAAGCAAAGCCCGGGCGAACAAGCCGCGAGGATGCGAAGGTGCATCTGCGATCGAGAATGTGAATGGAAGCGTGACGCTGCCATCCAAAGACTCCGTCATTGCGAGCGCAGCGAAGCAATCCAGTCTGCCGCCGCGGAAAGATTCTGGATTGCTTCGCTGCGCTCGCAATGACGGTGCTGAAGCAGTTGCGCTAAACCGGTTTCCCCGTATACGGCATCGACGCCGTCAGCCCACCGTCCACCGGGAACGCCTGGCCGTTGACATACGACGCCTCGTCGCTGGCCAGAAACAGTCCCATCGCGGCGAGCTCGTGCGGCTGGCCGGGACGCTTGAGTGGATTGAGCTGGCCGATCTTGTCGGCGGTGCCGCGCTCCTTGGCGCGGTCGAAGATCGGTTTGGTCATGCCGGTCTCGATCAGGCCGGGGCACACCGCGTTGATGCGCACACCGGTGCCGGTGAGCGAATACGCCGTGGTCTGCACCAGGGAGATGACGCCGGCCTTGCTTGCGGCATAGGGATGTCCGCTGGCGCCGGCCTTGAGGCCAGCGACGGACGCGGTCAGCACGATCGCGCCGGACTGCTGCTTCACCATGTGCGGCATCGCATGCTTCACCGCGAGAAACGGCCCGATCAGATTGATGCGCAAAACCTCCTGCCACTGCTCGACGGTCTGCTCGCCGAGCGGAACGAGTCCGCCGGAGACGCCGGCATTGGCCCAGATCACGTCGAGGCGGCCGTGCGTCTTCACCGCCTTGTCGATCACGGCCATGACGTCCTGTTCGGAGCCCGCGTCCGCCATCATGGCTTCGGCGATACCGCCGGCCTTCTTTACCTCGTCGACCGTCTCCTTCACCGCCTCGGTGCGATCGACCGCGATCAGCTTGGCGCCTTCTCTGGTGAACAGCAGCGCGGCCGCGCGGCCGATGCCGCTGCCGGCACCGGTGATGATGACGGATTTGCCTTGCAGACGGCCCATGCGGTTTCTCCCTTGGTTCGCACGCGACGCTTGCCGCGCGACGGAATTTCAAACAAGATTTCAAACGGTAAAGTGTCTTGAGACACGTTCACTACTGACGTACAGCGACATCAAACGGGATGGAAGGGTTTCGATGGCAGGTGCAGACAAGCCCAAAGTGGTCACGACACGCTGGTGGTGGGTCCGTCACGCGCCCGTGCGCAATGACGGCGGCAACATCTACGGTCAGTCTGATCTCGCCTGCGACACCAGCGATACCTACGTCTTCAATGCTGTTGCCAAGGTGCTGCCACGCAAGGCGGTCTGGTATTCGAGCAATCTGATGCGCACGCATCAGACCGCCGAAGCGATCTGGGCGGCCGGCTTCCCGAGGCCTGCATCGATGAAATGGGAAGCCGACCTCGCCGAACAAAATCTCGGCCGCTGGCAGGGCATGAACCGCGCCGAGTTCATCGCCAGCCGTCCCGTCGGCTCGAGCTGGTTTGCCGATATCAACGAGCCTGCGCCCGGCGGCGAAAGCTTCATGGATCTCTACAACCGTGCCCGCCGCACCATCGAGCGGATCAACAATGAGGCCGCCGGGCAGGACGTGATCGCGGTTGCACATGGCGGCACCATCAAGGCGGCGCTGGGCTTGGCGCTCGACAATCAGCCGGAGCGGGGGCTCGCGTTCGATATCGACAATTGCTCGGTGACGCGGCTCGACTATTTCGCAAGCCCCGAGCGCGATGTCTGGCGGCTGCCGATGGTGAACCAGCAGCCGTGGATCGCGGACGACGCGCATGCGGCGATGCATCAACCCGCGGGACCGGAAGTCAAGAAGCTCGCCTGAGCAATTGCCCGGTCGCGCGGATGCGGCGTAAGCTTCAAGCAATCAAAACGTACTCTGGGAGAGAAACATGACCTTGTTCGACATGAAGGGGAAAGTCGCCGTCATCACCGGCTCGACGCGCGGCATCGGGCTTTCGATCGCCGAGCGCATGGCCGAGCACGGCGCCAAGGTGGTGATCTCCTCGCGCAAGGCCGACGTTTGCGACCAGGTCGCCAAGAGCATCAACGACAAGTTCGGCAAAGGTACCGCGGTGGCGATCGCCGCCAACATCTCGTCGAAGGAAAACCTGCAAAACCTCATCGACGAGAGCAACCGCGCCTTTGGCAAGATCGACGTGCTGGTCTGCAACGCCGCGTCGAACCCGTATTACGGCCCGCTCGCCGGCATCTCCGACGATCAGTTCAGGAAGATCCTGGACAACAACATCGTCGCCAACAACTGGCTGATCTCGATGGTGGTGCCGCAGATGATCGAGCGCAAGGACGGCTCGATCATCATCGTCTCCTCGATCGGCGGTCTGAAAGGCTCGACCATCCTCGGCGCCTACGCGATCTCGAAAGCCGCAGACATGCAGCTCGCGCGCAATTTGGCCTGCGAATATGGCCCGCACAACATCCGCGTGAACTGCATCGCGCCGGGCCTGATCAAGACCGATTTTGCGAAAGCGTTGTGGGACAATCCGGAGAATTTGAAAGCCTCGACCGCGCGTTCGCCGCTGCTGCGCATCGGCATCCCCGACGAGATCGCGGGCGCCGCGGTGTTCCTGGGCTCGAAGGCCGGCGACTTCATGACCGGCCAGACCATGGTGATCGACGGCGGCGCGACAATCAGTTGAAGCACCAGTAGGTGTCATCGCCCGCGAAGGCGGGCGATCCAGTACTCCGCGGCCTTCGTTGCAGAGCTCGCTCCCACGAGATCCGCCGCGGCGTACTGGATGCCCCGGTCAAGCCGGGGCATGACAGCGAAAATGTGGATGCAGCGCCGCGCATAGCGGCGCCGTCTCAATCCACCGCCGCGTACACCAGATCCCGCACCAGCGTTCGCGTAAAATCGCGCTGTCCCGGGCCCTGGCTCATGAACACGACGAACAGATCCTCCTTCGGATCGATCCAGAAGAACGTCCCCGCAATGCCGCTCCAGAAAAACTGGCCGACGCTGCCGGGGAAGGGCGCGATGCCGGCATCGCGGCGCACCGCGAAGCCGAGGCCGAAACCATGGCCGGGTGACAGCAGAGTGCCGTTGGTCACGACGTGAGGTCCGAGATGATCGGAGGCCATCAGCTCCAGCGTCTTGCGGCCGATGATCCTGTTGCCGTCGAGCGTGCCGCCATTGCGCAGCATCAGCGCGAAACGGGCATAGTCCATGGTGGTCGAGACGAGGCCGCCGCCGCCGGACTCCATGATTGGCTGCTCGAGCATGTTGAACAGCGCGACCTTGTCGCCGGTCCAGGGATCGGCTGCGAACGGCTCGGCGAGCCGGCCGGCATTGGCCTCCGCTGTCGCAAAGCCGGTCTCGGCCATCTGCAAGGGCGTAAGAATGCGCTCAGCGAGGTACGCGCCGAGCGACTTGCCGCTGACAACCTCGATGATGCGACCGAGGATGTCGGTGGAGCGGCTGTAGTTGAACTCGTCGCCGGGATGGCAGACCAGGGGGAAGCTCGCCACCAAGGCGGCGTGCTCGGCATTGGTGATCTTGCGGCTGCGCACCCGCGAGTCCTGGTAGATTTTGTGCACGGGGCCGTCGCCCTGGTGCTCGTAGGTCAGGCCGGAGGTGTGGCGGAGCAGGTCCTGCACCGTCATCGGGCGCATCGGCGGAACCAGTTCCAGCTTGCCGCCGCTGACCACGCCGACCTTTTGGTTGGCGAACTCCGGGATGAATTTCGCGACGGGGTCGGCAAGGAGCAGGTGGCCGTCCTCGACCAGCGTCATGATGCCGACCGACACGATCGGCTTGGTCATCGAGAAGATACGGAAGATCGAATCATGCGCCATCGGCGCTGCGCCTGTCGGGCTCTGTCTGCCGAGCGCCTCGAACCAGCCGACCTGACCGTGCCGTGCCACCAGCACGGTGACGCCGGGCACGGTTCCCTTGTCGATCTCGCGCTTGAAGGCGTCCGACATGGCCTGGAGGCGCGGGCGCGACAGCCCGAGCGTCTCGGGGCGGGATTCCGGCAGAGGCGGGGTCTTCGGCGCGGTCGAGGGGCGAGGGGCTGTCGCGGACGCTTGGGCAGTCGCAAAGGCTTGGGCAGTCATTGGCACTCCCGGTGCTTATTGTTGTTCGGAGCGGACTGTGGCCCATAAGGCGCGGCACAAACAAGCGAAGCCAGCGCGCTTCACCCTTGCAATCCGGCCTTGCAATCCGGCCGCCCCCTGTGCTTCAAAGCGGCCTGATCCGGGCGGCAACGCAGGGTCCGTAGGAGTGTAGCTCAATTGGTAGAGCACCGGTCTCCAAAACCGGGGGTCGCAGGTTCGAGCCCTGCCACTCCTGCCACATAATTCAATGGGTTAACGGCCTAAGCCCCCCGAACAGACCTTGAACGTGGACCTAAGCTGGACCCAACCGGCTCAGGACCCGAAAATCCCGGCGGATAGCGTATTGATCACAGTGGCGACTGACGTGTCGGCGGTCTGCTTCCGCTTCCGCTTCGCGTAGTTCCTCAATAAGACCGCGGGGTCGTCGCCGATGCGCTCGGCCACCGTGTGCACCGGTACGCCCTTGTCCAAGAGCAGGGTCGCGTGGGTGCCCCGGAGATGATGAAATTCGAAGCCGACGAACCCCAAGGCGTCAGCAGCCCGGCGGAAGTGCTTCGAGAAGCCGCTGGGGTCGCGCGGGCGGGCGAAGTCGAAATCCTGACCAGCCGGCGGCATCGCCGGAAAGATCAGGGCGTCCTCAGGAAGCCTGACGAGGCTCAGGTCCACGTCCGCGCCGTCGGGGATCCCAGCAACGATCCGCTGGTGTTTCTCCCGCTCGGCGACCAGCAGGGCGAGGACGCCGTCGTCCAGGGCGATCGTTCGCTTGCCTCGCCAAGTCTTAGGCGGCTTGCATCGCACGCCGAACTTCTTGGTGACCTCCAGCGCGCGTTCCACTCTGAGGGTCTTTGCCTCGCAGTTAAAGTCGGTCCAGCGGAAGGCCAGTAGTTCGTTGCGGCGGACTCCGGTTGAAGCAGTGACGGCGACAGGCGTATACAATGCGGCCGATGGCCTGAAGCCGGTTACCAGGGTCTTCAGGTCCGTCTCGTCCAAAGCAAGACCGTGATCGCTCTCTCCCGCAGACGGCAGCTGCTCGATCCGATTCATCGGATTGCTCGTGATCATGCCCTTCCGCTCGGCCGTCGATAAGGAAGAGTTGAAGCAGCGGTGAACGTGATTGACCGTCATCGGCGCCAGCTTCGTCTCGAGCTCACCATAGAGCTCGTCGATGTCGGTGGCCTTGAGTTTCTGCAGTACCTTTTGGCCGAGCTTGGGCTTGACGTGGACGCGCAACAGTTCCTCGTAACGTTCCAGGGTGCGCTGACCGACCTTCGTTTTTTTCCGCCCTGGCGCGCCGGCGGCGATCCACTGATCGATCCATTGCGCAACCGTGATCTTGCTAGGGTCAACGTGTTCCCCGGTATCGACTGCGGTGACGAGCGCCCTTATTTCCTTTTGGGCTGCGGCCTTGGTTCCATGGAATACTTTCGTGAACCGTTTTCCGTTCGCCCGCCATCGGAGCCTGAAAACATTGGCGCCGCGCTGATCGATGCCACCCTCCCCAAATGGGCGTCTGGATCTCGGCTGATCTTTCACATTCTTCTCCAAGCATATTGCGTTATGGGCCAAGTAGCCGTTTCCGTTAGCTGCGCCGCTCACCTCTGAAAAAACGTAACCACCGGTCTCCGGGATCAGCTCGCATCTGCGCCATGCGTTGCTCGATAGCGCTTATGGGCTTGCCGTCGGCTATTTCGTTTAGATCATCCGCGATGCACCACACGGCAAAGCCAGGAAGTTCAGCCTCAATCCTCATCTGAAAGTTGCGGGTCTCACCCGCCTCACCGAAGTCACTTAATCCGATTTTTTTCCGGTTCGAAGAATCAAAAACCAGTCTGGCCTCCTGAGCGGGGCGAACTACCTTGATGCTCGCAAGTCTCCTGGCAGTGCTCGTTTGAGCGAGAATTATTTCTAGAGCCTGGCCAAACTCAATCGAGCCGGTCAAGGGGCAGGATTTCCTGTCAGACCGCGCCCTTCCCAGCTGCCGAACGACGGAGTCGATCTCGGCCAAACTGTCAGTCGCTAGGACGGACAATATGAGGAGAGCCACCGCCGGTACTGAGACTTTCACGCCGCTCCCCGGTCCCCGTCCTTGGACCGCAACAAGAAGCCCTGAACGAATGAGTGCTCTTTGTCGTTCGTAAAGCGCATCCGGGGAAAGGCTCAGATACTGCGCGAGCGTCGGTATGTATGATTTCAAACTGAACATGACTGCTTGATACTATCTCGAATTAAAGGTGGTGTCCACCACTATTCGCTTGCGGACCGGCTTGAAGCGTGTCAAATGGTGTATACCTACACTACTTTGGAGCCCTCAATGGAAAACGGATCGAACGATGACAAAAGATTGGTTTACGAGGTGCCGGAGGCGGGCGCCTTGCTCGGATTGGGGCGTAACGCCAGTTACGAGGCTGCAAAGCGCGGGGATATTCCCACGATCCGCATTGGGAAGTTGATCCGTGTCCCGAAGGCTGCGTTCGACCAGATGCTCGCGCGAGTTGGCGCCAAATGAGCGGGCGGGAAACAGCGGACGACTACGATCGCGTCGTTGCCGTTCTCAACGAAAATTGGCGCGTAATCGAGTGCCCGGATCAAATCCAGTGGATTTTACAGTGCCGCGGTTCACCAACTAGGTCGCGCAAGGATGATTGGCGCGGTCGCTCGTACTGTCGAACGTCCGAAGCCCTGCTTCGCTGTACGCGTCGTCATGCGGGTTCGGTGAACACCAGCGCAATGCAGGAGCTGGTCGCTCTTCCTGATCGCATTGCCAAGGTCGTCAGCACGCCGACATCACAAAGACATCTGACCTCGCTGTCGACGTCTTCGCCGCTGACGAGGGCGGGGGCCGACTATAGTAGTCCGAGCAATGGCGAGGCAGCTTCCGGCACTACGTTACTTGCCGACGAGGTTGGCGCACCGAAGGCCGCGAATTGGAGATGAGTGCCTTGAGTGATTGCACTGTGATTCCGTTTCCATTGGTGCGGCGCAAAGTCATGATTGATCGCTTGGCACGGCACGCATCAGCAATGAAGCCTGCGGCCGCTGAGAGGCTGTTTGAGCGCCAACTAAAGATTCAGGCTGAGGTACTGCAACGGAGGGGGGTTGCAGGCGGCATCATCGACCGTGAGGTGAATGAGCTGAAGCATGCTCTTCAAAGGACGTTGCTTCAGAAGCCGGAAAGATCAGGCGCGTAATGACCAGGCGCAAGAATTCCATTCAGGGGCAGTGGGCAGCTCGAACCATAGAGATGCTAGAGTCATACGCCTATCGAGTTCTCAGCCTGTCCGCCCACCGAGTGATCAGCCGCATCGAAGTTGAGCTTGCGCACCACGGTGGTAAAGATAACGGTCGTCTCCCTGTTACCTACGAGGATTTCGTAGAGTACGGGATTGATCGTCAAGCCATTGCACCTGCAATTCGGGAAGCGGAAGCGCTTGGCTTCATTGAGTTGACCGAAAGGGGGAGGGCTGGAAACGCTGAATTCCGAAAGCCCAATAGGTTCCGCCTCACGTTCAGAGATGGAAAAGGTGGCTACGCGGGCACCAATGAGTGGCGACGTTTCGTGTCGATTGAGCAAGCAACGATTTGCGCTCGGTCAGCTCGACATGCAAAAGCCAGAAAATCGCGCGTCCAGTGTGGGAAAAGCTCGACTTTCGGTACGGATAAACACACCCGAAATCCTCGAATCCATGGTGGGGAATCCCCAACCACATGCATCGGTCGGGAAAACCACACTACTATCGATATCTCCGGGAGGGGTAACCGCGGCGGTTAGGTTCTTGGCATTCGCCAACATGAACTTGCGCTGGCGTCTACGGCTTTACCGACGTTATGTCCGCCAGAAATCAGGCGGACACCGTCTTGATCCTTCGATGACAGACGGCACGGCCCCGTCCGCGCCGTCGCGGAAATTAGAAAAGGTCGGGCTCCAAGGCATTCCCAACAGGCTAGAAGGCCGCGCAGAGCTGATTTGATCTCAGAGCACCATTAACCTACCGGCTAACAAGATATCTGCTCTACGCGGCTTCGCTGGCGCAAGGCTCGGAGAGTAGGCGAGCCCCTCCCTAGACCGCAGCAGGGATTCCCAGCACCGTCCCTCTGGCGATCAGGAGCGCGATCAGTAGTTCGTTTCACTGCATCGACGGCCTCGATGCCCGCGAGGATCTCGCCAGTCATCCCCGGCAAGAAAACGAGGCCGATCGCCGCCATGCTGTTCATGATCGCATCCTTGAAATCGTGGTCGGGATCAACTAGGTCTGTGCCGTGCAGCACGGCTTTGTCCAACCCCTTCGTCAGCTCGCCAGAACAGCCATGTTCGTGGCGATATCGGCGTTTTTGCTTCAAGCCACTCTGATTTCGATCTCGGAGGCGAAGGCGACCGTTGGTGCCATGCCGGCGCCTTCCGTCACGTTGAGCGGTTCCCTGCATTTCCACGACCAGTTGGCAGGTCACGTGCACTCCCATGGGGGCGATGGCGCCGAAGGCCACGTTCATGACGGGCCGGATCACGATGACGACGAAGGTGCTCCAAGCCTGGCTTGGAGCATATTCGGCACATCGATTGCGTCACCGCAATTAATAACCCTGCTCAGCCCCTTTGGGTTGCTGATCCCGGTTGAACTGCCGGTTGCGCCGGTCGTTGTCGGCGTAAGGCCAGACGAACTCACCCGACCGCCAAGTACCTTCAGCATCGCGTAATTCCGGCGGCCCCTTTGGCCGCCGACCTTTCGCATGTCTGAAGGAATTTTCCATGTTGATGAATCAGCGCTGCCCGAAAGGGTGGCTCGCAACAACTGGCCTGGCCCGTCTTGGGCTGGCCAGTCTCGGTTGGCTGGCAAGTCTGTTCTTTGGCCTGTCGGACGCCCTTGCGCATGAAGGGCACGATCATGGCGACGCCGAAAAGGCGGCCGTTGTGTCGTCAGTCTATCCAAGGGTTACGGCGCGGTCCGAACTCTACGAGATCGTGGGCATCCTGAAAGACGGCAAGCTTTCCGTCTTCATCGACGATCCCGTCACGAACGAACCGGTGTCGGATGCAGCCTTGGAGGTCACGATCGGCGATTCCGCCCCGATCGAGGCCGCCAAGACCGATGAGGGCACTTACGCGGCGGCCGTTCCGATTGGCACGCCGGCGGAATCGGTGGAAGTCATATTCTCGATCAGCGGCAAGAAGGGAAACGATCTGCTGGTGGACTCGCTGGTGCCTACGCGTGCCGGCAATCTGCCGCCCCCAGAGCAGAAGCAAGAGCAGGGCTGGCTGTTATCGAGCCGAACCGTCGTGGTGGCCTCCGCACTTGCTGCTGTGGGGTTTGGCCTTCTCTTCGGCTATTGGAGGCGACGTGGTCGCAGCATGGCCGCTACCGTCTCGGCGACGATGGCAGGCGCATTTGTCATCCTGGCCGCCATCGCGTTCGGCGAAGGCCGAACCAACGCGAGGCAGGCCAATCCGCCGGATGTCCCGGCCCTAAGCGATGCCCCGCGACGCCTGCAAGACGGCACGGTCTTCGCGGCCAAACCGACGCAGCGGCTGCTTGATGTGCGGACCGCCGCCGCCGAGCCGCAGACCATTCGTCCCGCCATCACGCTGATCGGCCGCGTGATCGCCGACCCCAACCGCAGCAGCATCGTGCAAAGCGTCTATGGCGGGCGCGTTGTTCCGGGCAACGGCGGCATACCCCGGATCGGACAAACCGTTAGCAAGGGCGATCTGTTGATCCAAATCGAGCCGCATCTGCCGATTGCGGACCGCACCACTATCCTCGAGAAGGTCGGCGAGATCGAACAGTTGACGGCGATCACCGAAAACAAGCTGCGGCGTCTGCGGCCGCTTGCCGAGCGGGGCGCTGTGCCGCAAGGGCAGGTCAACGACCTCGAAAGCGAATTGGAGGGCCTGCGGGCGCGCCGCGAAACCGTGCGAAATTCCCGCACGGGCTTCGAGGAATTGCGCGCATCGACGGATGGCGTCATCACGTCGGCCAAGGTCATGCCGGGCCAGGTCATTCAGCCGCAGGACGTCCTGTTCCAGATCGCCGATCCCAATAGCCTGTGGGTCGAAGCGTTGGCCTATGACGATTTGGGTTTGAAGGAACCTGAAGCTGCGACGGCGATGGCGCCGAATGGCGAGCCGATCGCGCTCTCGTTTGTGGGAACGAGCCGAGCATTGCGACAGCATGCATCCGTCGTTCAGTTTGCCATGCCGGAGCCTTCGACAGGTCTCAACATCGGTCAGCCGCTCAACGTGATGGTCCAGAGCGGCGCACCGGTGGCCGGTCTGATCTTTCCACGCAATGCGATCGTTCGCAGCGGCAGCGGCGAGAATATTGTCTGGCTGCACCAGGAGCCCGAACGCTTCGAGCCGAGACCGGTTCGCGTGCTGCCGGTCGATGCGACGCGCGTGATCGTGGCGGCCGGTATCAATGAGGGCGAACGCATCGTCGTTCGCGGTACCGACCTCATCAACCAGATCCGGTAGGGCCGGCCCATGTTCAAGCTCATTGTCCAGGCAAGTCTGCGCAATCGCCTGTTCGTGCTGGCGGTTGCCGCCGTGCTCGTCGGCTACGGCCTGTTCGTCCTGCCGACGGTTTCCGTTGACGTCTTGCCGGACATCAACCGGCCGACCGTCAACGTCCTGACCGAGGCGGAGGGGCTGGCACCCCAGGAAGTCGAACAACTCGTGACGTTTCCGATCGAGACGTCGATGAATGGCATGCCCGGCGTGATCAGGGTGCGCTCGGTGTCGGGCGTTGGTCTGTCGGTCGTTTATGTCGAATTCGACTGGGGCGTCGACGTCTATCGCGCCCGGCAGTTTGTCTCGGAACGGCTGGCGCTGATCCGCGAGCAATTGCCCTCTTCGGTCAACCCCCAGATGGGTCCGGTGACGTCGATCATGGGCGAGATCATGCTGATTGCCCTGACCAGCGACGGCAGGGCTTCCCCGATGGAAGTGCGCGAGATCGCGGATTTCGTCGTCAGGCCGCAGCTCCTCGCGATTCCCGGCGTCGCCCAGGTGATACCCATCGGCGGCGAGGTCCGCCAATACCGGGTGACGCCGAATATCGCGACGATGCAGGCGCTTGGCATCACCCACGATCAGATCGAGCAAGCGGTAGCAAAGTTCGGCACCAACAGCGGCGGCGGCTTCGTCGACCAGCATGGCCGCGAATATTTGATCCGCAATGTTGGCCTCACCAGGCGGATCGAGGACCTCGGCAACACCGTCGTTGCCAGCCGCGACGAGCAGCCGCTCCTGCTCAAGCAGGTCGCTTCCGTGGATTTTGCAGCGCGCACCAAGCGCGGGGACGCCGGCTATAACGGCAAGCCGGCGGTCATCGTCAGCGTCATGAAGCAGCCGGCCGCGGATACCGTGGCATTGACGCGCAATATCGAGACCACGCTCAAGGACCTGCAACGCACCATGCGTTCGGGGATCAACGTCACCAACGTGCAATTCCGTCAGGCCACGTTCATCGAGACCTCGATAAGCAATGTCGAGCGCGTTCTGGCCGAGGCCGCCGTCGTCGTCGCATTGGTCCTGGTCGTCTTCCTGATGAACGGACGCGCCGCGTTCGTTTCGCTGACCGCCATTCCCATTTCGATCCTGGTGACGGTCCTGGTGTTCCATGCCTTCGGTCTCACGATCAACACCATGACGTTGGGCGGCCTTGCCATTGCTATCGGTGAATTGGTCGACGATGCGGTGGTGGACGTTGAAAACATCCTGCGGCGCCTCCGGGAGAACGCCGCGTTGAGCGCGCCGCGTGCCGTCCTGGATGTGATCTCCGCGGCAAGCCAGGAGGTTCGTTCCAGCATCGTCTACGCAACGATGATCATCGTTCTCGTCTTCGTGCCGCTGTTCGCACTTCCGGGAATCGAAGGGCGGCTGTTCACCCCGCTGGGCGTGGCTTATGTGGTCTCGATCCTTGCGTCGCTGCTGACGTCGATCACGGTAACGCCGGTGCTGTCCTACTATTTGCTTTCAGGACGGACCCATTCGGGTGATCGCGAAAGTTTTGTCGTCGCCAGGCTGAAGCAGGCTAATCGGCAGGTGCTCGGATGGGCTTTCAGACGGCGCGGCCTGGTGCTGGGCTCCGTCGCGGCGGCGATCGTGGTGGCCGGGTATGCCGCAAGCCAGATGCCGCGAAGTTTCCTTCCGCCGTTCAACGAAGGGACGCTCGTGCTTTCGCTGCAATACAATCCGGGCATTTCGCTCGCGGAATCGCACCGGCTTGGCCTGCTGGCGGAACAATCGCTTGCAAAGGTGCCCGAGGTGAAGTCGGTCGGACGCCGCACCGGCCGCGCGGAGCTCGATGAGCACGCCGAAGGCGTGCACTTCAGCGAGATCGATGTCGATCTCGTTCCGTCCAAACGCCAGAAGGCGGACATCTACGCCAGCATCCGGGAAGCCCTGTCCGCGTTGCCGGCGTCGGTTGCAATCGGACAGCCGATCAGCCACCGCCTGGATCATTTGCAGTCGGGTATTCGTGCCCAGATCGTGCTCAAGATTTACGGGCAGGATATCGAGATGTTGCGGCGCCTTGCCGAAACCTCGCGCCAGCGCCTTTCGACGATCCGGGGCCTCGTCGATCTCCAGGTCGAGAAGCAGGTGCTAATTCCCCAGGTTCGGGTTCAGGTTGATCATGCCCGTGCCGCACTCCATGGCCTGACGCCGGCTGCGATCACACAGGCGCTCGATACACTGTCCAACGGCCGGAATGTCTCCCAGATCGTCGACGGCAACCGCCGTTTCGACGTCGTGATGCGCCTTTCGGAGCAGGACCGCTCGACCACGGGGCTGCAAAATCTGCTGATTCCGACCGGGTTGGAGTTCGTTCCGCTGAGCGCTTTGGCTGAAATCATCGAGACCGACGGGCCGAACCAGATTCAGCGCGAGGGAACCCAGCGCAGAATCGTGGTCTACGGCAACGGCGACGGACGCCGCGACATCGCGGATATCGCTGCCGACATTCAGAAGGCCGTTCGGGAGCTGGATTTTCCGCAGGGCTACACGACCAACCTCGAAGGCGCATTTCAGGCGCAGCAGGAGGCGTCCTGGCGCATCGGCATTCTCTCGCTGGCGTCCTTGGCGATGATCTTCATCGTTCTCTACAGCCGCTATCGGTCGACCGCGCTGGCGCTGATCATCATGGGCGGTATCCCGCTCGCCGTGATCGGCAGCGTGGCCGCTTTGAAAATTGCCGGTCAACCCTTGTCGGTGGCGTCGATGATCGGATTCATCACGCTTGCCGGCATCTCGGCACGCAACGGCATCTTGAAGATCTCCCATTACATCAATCTCGCCATTCATGAAGGCGAGCGTTTCGGGACCGGACTGATCGTTCGGGGCAGCATGGAGCGCCTTAGCCCGGTTCTGATGACGGCACTTTGCGCAGGACTGGCGCTCACCCCGCTCTTGATCGGGGCCGACGAGCCGGGCCGGGAAATCCTGCACCCCGTGGCCGTGACGATCTTCGGCGGTCTGCTCAGCGCCACGATCCTCGATACCGTCGTGACCCCGATCCTGTTTCTGATGTTCGGCAAGCAGCCGCTTGAGCGGCTGGCCGCCGGACACGGCGCAACGTTCACCCCCGCGGAAGCCTATTGATCTCCGCACAAACACCGAGGAGCTACCAATGAGAAAGTACATTTTCCTGGCCATGATGGCCGTGATCGGCGCTATGCCCGACCTTGCCGCGGCACAGACGAAAGGTAGCAACGGCGGCCCCGTCGTAAAATCGCAGGGACACCCGATCGAGTTTGTCCGCAAGGGCACGGATATCGTGTTTTATGTGGGGGACGACGATGGCTCTCCGCTCCCGACGAAGGACATGCGGGGACGGGCAACCATTCAGGACGGCGGCAAGACCGTCACCGTGCCGCTCAGTCCGGCCGCCCCCAACTTGATGTCGGGAAAGCTTCAGACGGAGCTGTCGCCCAAGGCTATCGTGGTGTTTTCCGCGAGCTTGCACGGTCATTCCCTGACGGCGAGATACACTGCGGAATAAACGCGGTTGCGAAGGGCGAAGCACATGCGGCGAGATCGATCATCCGTTCAACTGCCTGGCGTCCCGTTGGCGCTTGGTTCGGCTCTCCTGTTCGGTGCTGCAACGCCGCTTTCAAAACTACTGCTCGCCAGCATCGATCCCCAGATGCTGGCGGGCCTGCTTTATCTCGGTGCCGGTCTTGGCCTTGCCGCGGTCCACGCCGCACGAAGCGCGATCGGTCTATCGGTTCCGGAGGCTCCGCCAAGACGCCACGACGTGCCCTGGCTGATAGCCATCGTTATCTTCGGGGGAATTCTGGGTCCCGCATTGCTGATGCTCGGACTTGGCCGGACGTCGGCGTCGTCCGGGTCGTTGATGCTGAATCTCGAAAGTCTCGCAACAATGGGAATTGCGTGGCTGGTATTTCGCGAAAACGTCGATCGGCGATTGTTGTTGGGGGCCTTGGCGATCGTCCTTGGCGCAATAGCCCTGTCCTGGGAAGGCCAGGGCCCTTCATTGGATGCGGGCGCGGCGCTGATTGCGGGGGCTTCCTTGTGTTGGGGCATCGACAACAATCTCACGCGGAAACTGTCGTCTGCCGATCCTGTCGTCATCGCAATGATCAAAGGCCTGTTTGCCGGTGCGTCGAATATCGCCGGCGGTTTTTGGCTCGGCAACAGCTTACCGCCCACGGGCGTTGCGATACTCGCGGCAATTTTGGGTTTCTTTGCGATCGGGGTGAGCCTTGTCCTGTTTGTACTCGCTCTTCGTCATCTCGGCACTGCCCGTAGCGGCGCTTACTTCTCGCTCGCTCCTTTCATCGGCGCGTTGATCGCCGTAAGTCTCGGCGACCCCTTGACGCCGAAGCTTGTTCTCGCCGCGCTGCTGATGGGATTTGGCCTTTGGCTCCATCTCACCGAACGGCACGAACATCCGCACGTTCATGAAGCCATGGCGCACGAACACAAGCATGTTCACGACGAGCATCACCAGCATGATCACGCGGGAGCTGTCGATGAACCCCACTCGCACTGGCACGAGCACAAGCCGTTGCGACACAAGCACCCGCATTATCCGGATCTGCACCATCGTCATTCGCATTGAGCGTCGTGGTTGAACCGTATGGCGTCAATGTGGGCGCTTGGGTTTGGTTCGGACTGCGGGCGGCGACGTTCGCCAAGCACGTCACGATCAGAGCAATCACTGTGCTCAGAGGTCAGTGGAGACGGCCGACATGCGGATCGTCAGCATGTGTCAGAGCTTGCGCTGCAGCTGATCGGCAACCCGCCTGGCGATCTCCGCCGGCGCCTCGTCCGGATAAGGATGCACCGAGCTGACATTGATCTCGCCGAGTACATAGCTGTCGGTACCGTCGGGACGGACCGGGCCAAGCATGAAGTCGGCATCCCAGATCATTGGCAGCTCATGTCGCGGAATATCCAGCAACGACGCCAGCTGGGGCGTCCACTCTTCCTCCATCAGCCGACGCAGCCGCTGGAAGCGCGGGTCTGCGTTGGACGAATAGAGCCGTGGTCCGGCCTCGGCGCGTGCGGGCCGGCGAATCAACCAGGGCTTTGACCTTGTGATAGCCGAAGCCGGCAAAGCGATCGCTTGCCATAGCGCGGTTCCGCGGAGCAGTGAATTCTTCGTGACGCTCGCCGGCGACTTTGGTGGGCCATCCGAAGCCTACGCCCGTTGACAGCTGCCGCCCTCGGGTTTTTACCTAGGGCTCGGGGACCTGCGATCTCCCCGTGAGGCGACATGCCCAAGCATCGCGTCCTGATCACCAAGGGCGCAGCATGTCATCATATCTGCCCGATTTCATCCGTCAGACTGGCTCGCCTTTTCGGCGCGGCGTCCGCGCCGGTCGCATCGCTGTGCGCATGGTGCCCATGGCCTCTTGCGCCTTGTGGGCATCGCGTAGGGAAGGTCGCGAAACGGCTTCACCTGGGGCAGGACAAAACCAGGAGAATGATCATGCGAACCCGAACAATCTTCCGCACGGTTCTGTTGCTTGCGGTCGCGGGCGGGCTGTCGAGCGTGCACGCTCTGACGCAGGAGGAACTCGTCGCCAGGATCCAGGCGGCCGGCTACGCGCAAGTCAGCGATATCAAGTCGACGGCCGAAGGCATCACCGCCAAGGCGGTGAAAAACGGGAAGGCGGTGACGCTGGTCGTCGACAGCAGCGGCCAGGTCAAAGAGCGAAACTAAGCCTGAGGAGTAGCACGATGAAAAAAACCATCTGGGCCGCGGCGACCATTAGCGTCTGCCTTCTTGCATTTCGCTTTGGACCCTTCATCCCGGCATATGCCCAAAATGCTAACTGGCAGAAGGTTGACGAGACCTTGGGCCGCAAGCCCGCCGTCTCGGACGACGTCCGCCGTTACGGCTTTCCCCGCACCGATCTCTCTGTGACTCTGGACGGAGTCACGATCAAGCCGGCGCTGGCGCTGGGCGGCTGGATTGCGTTCAAGCCGGCGCATGGCGGTGCCATGGTCATGGGCGACCTCGTGCTGCTCGAGACCGAGATCAACCCCGTCATGGCGAAGATGATCGCGAGCGGGCTGGAGATCACCGCCGTGCACAATCATCTGCTGCGTGCGAGCCCGGCCACGTTCTACATGCATGTCGCCGGCCATGGCGATCCGCTCAAGTTGGCCGCGGCGATCCATGATGCTCTGGCCGAAAGCAAGACCCCGCTGACGGTCGCGGCCCCGGCGAACCCGCCGCCCGCCATTGACCTCGATACCGCGAAGCTCGATCAGATCATCGGCGTCAAGGGGCAGGCGAATGGTGGCGTCTACCACTTCAACGTGAAGCGCCGCGCCCCCATCACGGAAGACGGCATGTTGCTGACCCCGGTTGCCGCGATGGGCGTCGCGATCGCCATCAATTTCCAGCCGACGGGCGCGGGTAAGGCGGCCATCACCGGCGACTTCGTGCTGACCAGCGACGAGGTAAACCCGGTCATCGCCGCGCTGCGAACGCACGGCATCGAGGTAACCGCGCTGCACAGCCACATGCTGGATGAACAGCCGCGGCTCTTCTTCATGCATTTCTGGGCCAACGACGATGCCGTCAAGCTCGCCGAGGGCCTTCGTGCGGCGCTCGACAAGACGGCGAGCACGAAGGGCTGATGCATGGACAAGCTCATGGACAAGCTCGTGGGCAAGCTTGCGCTGGCATCCATGCTGGCTTTGTTAGTGGGAGGGAACGCCGTGGCAGAGGCCCTGAATTTCGACAACGCTGCTGCCGGAACGTCGCCCGAGGGGTGGATTTTGACGATGACCGGCAAGGGACAGCCGAAATGGACCGTCGAGGCCGAGACCACGGCGCCAAGCCAGCCGAACGTTCTCAAGCAATCCGGACGGGCGACTTTTCCCCTCGCCATCAAGCGTGACACCGCCATCCGCGACGGCTTCGTCGAGGTGAAATTCAAAGCCGTCGCAGGCTCAGAGGATCGCGCCGCGGGAGTCATCTGGCGCGCGAAGGATGCCGACAATTACTATGTGGTCCGGGCCAACGCGCTGGAGGACAACGTCGTGCTGTACAAGACGATCAACGGCGTTCGAACATCACTTGAGATCGCGGGTCGCAAAGGCGGCTATGGCGTCAGCGCGCCGGTGTCGTCCGGACAATGGCACGTGCTGCGCTGCGACTTCGCAGGACGCCGGTTCAAGGTGAGCTATGACGGCAAGCAATTGTTCGAGGTGGAAGACGCCACCATTCCGGACGCCGGCATGATCGGCCTGTGGACCAAGGCAGATAGCGTCACCCTGTTCGATGATCTGACATATCATGGCGTGAAATAGGTCTTTGTCCGACGGCGCGCGCTGGGTTGAACAGCTGCCGCTCCCGGGGATTCAAGTCGCAGTCGCTGCGGTCGATCGCTTCGGCGTGAAGCAAGTTATGCTGCGTAATCGCTTTGCAGGTCCTCACACGCCGCCAACGGCCACAGGTAGCGTGGACGGCGGCGTCGTTTAGGAAGAACACGACAGAGCTCAATCCGATCAGTCAACCCGGCATGATGATGTCGGGCATTCGCGACCTTCCTGGAGTGGTCACACAGGCGGAGGACTGGTGGTCGAAGCCACCGGTTCGCGGGCTGTAGCGGCAGGCGTCTCCGGAATTCCGGGTGGCAAGGCTAACGAGGCTTGTGCGCCCGTAGCGACCCGGGGCAGGCTGGATTTCTGACCCAAACGAGTTTCCGAACCTTGAGCGAGGATTGGAACTTGATGGTCTGAGACCCGCCGCCGCAGCGCTCCTTCTCGGTCCGGCACTGAAAGAAGGGCAATGTGTGAACTAGCTCATTTGGGGTTGAAGGAGACAGTGTCTTAACACGCTGGCGAGTCCGAGGATTGCACCAGGAGACGGGCAATGCCAATCACAGCGGAAACGACCTCGTTCACCAAAGACATCCAAGGCCGCTATCTCTGCAACAATCTCGCGGAGGTCGATTCCTGGAAATCCGCAGGCGGGCGTCCGTTCGATTTCATCATCGTGGGAGGCGGGACGTTCGGTTCTGCGATGGCTGAGCATTTGTGGTTCCGGCAGAAACAGACGGGTGGCGGATTGAGGACGCTGGTCGTCGATGCCGGCATGTTCACGGTCCCTGAGCACGTTCAGAACACGGGGATCCAAGGGTTTGCCGATCCGGCTAATCCGTTCCTTTTGAACGAAAGCCTGCCGCAGCCGGAGCCCCCACGCAACGAGGTCTGGGGAATTCCATGGAAGTCGACTATTCCCTTCAAAGGACTAGCGTACACGCTCGGGGGCAGATCGCTCTATTGGGGCGGTTGGTCGCCTCGTCTGCTGGACGAGGAGATGTTGGGTTGGCCCGCAAACACCGTAGCCGATCTGAACAGCCGCTATTTCGATGAGAGTTCTCGCCAGATCGGTGTCGACGAGGCGAACGACTTCATTTTCGGCGAATTGCAGAATGCGCTGCGTCGCCGGCTCTTCGACAGTTTGTCGAGCGTGCCCGGAGCGTTCGCGCTCGACGCGCTCCCGCCATCTCCGCTGCTGAAGCCCGGCGCCGACCCCGCACAGTTGCTGGGTCTGACGACAAGCGGCGGACTTTCGCAAAACGACCTCCTAAACCTGCTGAAGCTGGAAGCGCCGCTCGCTGTGCAGGCGCGCCCACCACACGCGGGATTCTTCCCGCTGAACAAGTTCAGCGTCGTTCCGCTGCTGATGAAGGCGGCCCGGACCGCGGCGAGCGACTCCAACGGCAGTGATTCCGTCAAAGAATTCATGGTACTGCCGGACACGCATGTGTTGACGCTGCGCAGCGTTCCTACCTCGGCAGGGACCTGGCGCATCTCGGGCATCGACACCACTCGAGGTCCGATAGATCTGGCACCCGGTGGTGCCGTCGTCATCGCGCTCGGCACGATCGAGAACGCGCGGCTGGCTCTCGCATCGTTCGATGCCACCGGACTTCCGACCCTGTCGCTCATCGGCAAGAATCTGATTGCGCACCTTCGCTCGAACCTTGTCATCCGCGTACCACGGTCGGCGATTTCCGGGCTTTCGCCGGCGGTGAACGAGCTGCAGACCGCGGCCCTATTTTTGAAGGGACGAGCCACGCGCTCGAATGGTGATCTGATCGGCCACTTCCACCTTCAGATCTCCGCAAGCGGCGGCGGCAACACCATCGGCGCCGAGGACGAGCTCTACCGCAAGGTGCCCGATGTCGACTTTTTCGATCAGCTGAAGACCTCGACCGACACGCATGTCGCAATTGCAATCAGAGGGCTCGGAGAAATGGAGCCCGCCGATCCGGCCAATTCCGCCGCTCATCCAAGCCGCGTTGATCTGAGCTCGCGGGCCGACGAATACGGCGTTCGTCGCGCATCGGTTGCGCTGACACCGACGCAGCGCGATCAGGATCTCTGGGCCGCCATGGATGCGGCGATGCAGAAGGTCGCCACCGCCTTCGCCAACGGTCAGCCCATGCAGGTGCTCCAGAGCAACCAGGACGGGCTCGGGACGACGCATCATGAAGCCGGGACGCTCTGGATGGGCACCGATCCGACCGCGAGCGTCACGGACGGCGACGGACGCTTCCATCACACCGAAAACCTGTATGCGGCCGGCCCGGCGCTATTCCCGAGCATCGGTTCGCCCAACCCGATGCTGACCGGGATAGCGCTATCGCGCCGCACCGGCGACATGATCATGACGCCTCCAGCCTTCGTGGCCGAGGCGGGTTTCGAGACGCTGTTCGATGGCACCTCTCTGGGGGACTGGACAATGTCGACGATCAGCAACCAGCCGGGTCGGGACGACCCTGGCTCGTTCCGGGTACGGCGCGGCGTTCTGGAGGCACGAACGGGGACCGATCTGGGGCTGCTCTGGCTGAAGCGCCCGACGCCATCTCGCTACGTTTTGCGGCTGCAATGGATGATGACGGCGCCGGACGACAATTCGGGCGTCTTCATCGGCTTCCCGGACCCCCGGAACGAGGGCTACGACAACACGGCCTATGTCGGCGTCAACTTCGGCTTCGAGATTCAGATCGACGAACTGGCCCGGCCGGACAATGCGCCCATCCACAGGACGGGTGCGGTCTACTCCTTCAAGGGGCCGACCGACGGTCCGCTGACGGTCCATCCGGTGGGAGAATGGAACAGCTATGAGATCACCGTCGATGGTGCGGACATCACCGTCGCGCTGAACGAGCAGACGGTGAACATTTTCCATTTCGCGGGCGATCCGCAGTCCCCGCGCCGCGGGCTGCCGTCCACCGCTCAGGACCCGCGCTTCATCGGCCTGCAAACTCATACGGGTCGCGTGCTCTTTCGCAACATTCAGTGGAAGTCGTTGGAGGGTCTCGTGGCATGAACCTGATGCCACTCGGATCGTTGGGCGCCGTGGAAAGCAACGGCGCGGTGACGTTCGGACTCTGGATGCCCTGGGTGTCGGCGGCCGACGGCAACGTCGTCACCGTGAAGATCATCCATGAGGCGGACCAGTTCCTGCAGGAGATGCCGGCCCGGGAGTTTGGGCTGGCGCACAGCGTTCGTGCTCCATATGGCGACTTCTGGTCGGTCACGGTCCCCGTCGCCGGGACGCCGCCCGCGGTGCCGGGCTCGGCCTGGGGCAGTCCGGGTCGCTATGTCTATCGCTACACCATCACCAACCCGAACGTCGGAACGCTCGACTGGATCATCGATCCCTTCGCGCGCGAGTTCGGCGTCGGCAAGCAATCCGCCTTTACCCTGGGCTATCAGCCCTACCTCTGGAGCGCCGGCGAGGCGCAATGGCGAACGCCGGCGCTGGCAGACTTGATCCTCTATGAGGTGAACATCGCCGAGTTCGGCAACGATCTTGACCGCGCCCGCGGGCTCGTGGCCTACCTCGCCGACCTTGGGATCAACGCCATCGAGATCATGCCGCTGTCCAACGTCGGCAGCTCGGTCGACTGGGGCTATCTGCCGATCGGCTATTTCGGCGTCGACGAGCGCTTCGGCAAACGGTCGGATTTCCAGCAGCTGGTCGACATCTGCCACCAGCACGGGATCGCGGTGATCGTGGACGTCGTCTATGGCCATACCGGCGTGGATTTCCCGTACTATGACGCGTACACGCGGTTGCGGTACCGCGATAATCCATTCATGGGGCCGTTTGCCAAGGACTACTTCAGCAACTTCGGCAAGAGCACGGATTTCAATCGGGCGATCACGCGGGACTTCTTTTACACGGCAAATCACCATTGGTTGGAGGTCTATCACGTCGACGGCTTCCGTTACGATTGCGTCCCGAACTACTGGGACGGGCCGATGGGCGTGGGCTATGCGAGCCTGGTCTATGAGACGCACCAGCTGACCAAGGCGAACATCGCGGCAGGTCGCCCGTACTGGAGCCGCTTCGACGGAGCGGCCGGCAGGCCGCTGACCCTCGTGCAGATGGCCGAACAGCTCGAAGCTCCGGAAGACGTGCTGCGCTCGACCTATTCCAACTGCACGTGGCAGAACGGCACCTATGGCGCGGCACGCGCGGTAGCCCAGGGGGATCGCGGCCGGCTCGCCGACCTCGGCCTGCAGCTTGGTCTCTTCGGCTACCCCGACCGGGAGACCGTCAACGGCGACGACATCCCCAAGGCCGCGCTCCAGTACATCGAGAATCACGATCACGAGCGCTTTCTGTGCAATTTCGGCACCTCCAATCCCGACGAAGCTGGCAATCCTCTGTTCGCCGAGGGCGACCGGGCGCGCTGGTACATGCTGCAGCCCTATTTAATCGGCCTGCTGATGAGCAAGGGGATTCCGATGCTCTGGCAAGGCGAGGAATTCGCCGAAAACTATTTTCTGCCCGATTTTGGAAAGGGCCGCGTCTCGCTCCTGCGGCCATTGCGCTGGGATTTCTTCTACGATGATTCCGGCCGGCCGATTGTGAGCCTGGTCCGCAAGCTGCTGCGGATCCGGCGGCAGCGCGATCACATTCGTCAGGGCACGTACTTCTTCTTCAATGACTGGGACCGGTATCAGCAGTTCGGAGTGCTTCTGTTCGCCCGCTACGACGGCGGTCACTACACCTTGATCGCCGTGAATTTTGGAGACACTGACCGGACCGTCCCGTTCTGGTTTCCGATGGCTGGAGACTATGTCGAAGAGCTGCATGGCGGCGCTCTCGACCTGAGGAACGTGCTTTCGCTTAAGCAAGTAGATCTAAGTATCCCATCGCATTATGGACGGATCTGGACGCTGACGTAGGATTGCGATCAATGCGGTCGCGGCGGTACTGATCGGAAAGCCGTTCGAAAGCCGCAGTCGAGTTCAGCCGCCATCGGGCCATCACGTTCGCGATGATCGCCTCCGCCGCGGTCGCGGTGACTATCGGCTTGAACGTCAGCGCACCTTCATGGGCGCTCGCCGTCCTACTACTCGTCTATGGTCTGACCGTTCCCGCCGATTCCGGTGCGCTGACATCTGGGATGTCGGCGGCCGCTCCACGTGAGCACCGGGGCGCGACGCTCGCGCTTCACTCCACGGTCGGTTTCGGACTGTCGGCCGCCGGCGCATGGGGGACGGGGGTCGCGCTCGATTCTGCCGGAGGGCCCCAAAGCCCGGCAGGATGGCTGCTGGTGTTCGTCGTCCTTGCCGCTGGCATTTCGCTGGGCCCGCTGGCGCTGATGTGGGCCCGTGCAGGCCAAGCGAGAGTATGCCGGCTCGATGACCGAGCGCCTGGCCTGCACCGGTGAGCATGAGATGTAGGCCTCACGGTCGCTCGAGTGCAGGCGCGCGCGGCTGCCCCGAACTGGGCGGGCCAGGAGCACCTGGGAGCCAAAATGAGATATCTGGGCCGTCCGGAGCTTCGAATGCTCGCTGGCGGGGCCAAAATGACCGGCTCAGGTACGTCGCTGCGGATGCGGGTTGGCGAACATGTGAAGGCTGCCGGCTTCCAAAGCACCGCCGCCCATGGGATGCTCGGGTCATGAACCTGCGGCGACTGCTCAGAGTAGCATTCGCGGTCTTCGTGACCGCCAGCTTGACGTTGGCGCCCTTGGCGGCGCCGGCGGCCGCGGCGCAAGCCCGTCCGGACGGCATGACCGACATGTCGATGTCGGCCGACATGCCCTGTTGCCCCGACGACCAGAAGAGCAATGACTGCCAGGACTGCCCGCTGGTTGCGATGTGCGTCCTGAAGACGGCTCAGGCGGGGCCCGCCGAGGCCGTCGCCCTCCCGCTGCGGCACGCGATTCGGACCGCGCACTTCGTCGCGGACGACCTGGTCGGCGATGATTTGATCCGCCCACCTCCCGACCAACCCCCTCGAATCCTGGCCTGACCGGCGCTTGACGCCGATTGCGTCCGTGCGCCTCTCGCGCGCGGATGACGCACGCCGCCTCGGTGGTGAATCCAGGACATTTCGAGGACCAGAAAATGAAGACGTCTACTTTCGTGCGCGCCGTCCAGGCCGCGCTGATCGCCGTCGCTGTCGCCGGCACAAGCACGGCCGCGCTGGCCGACATCAAGGACTACAAGTTCGAGCTCGTCGACCAGTCGGTCCAGGCCGGGCCCGACAAGATCGTCACCGTCAGGCTCGTGAACACTAAGACCGGCAAGCCGGTGCCCGACGCCGTCATCTTCGCCAGCCGTTTGGACATGGCTCCGGACGGCATGCAGGAGATGGCGACCAAGGTCACGGCCATGCCGGGCACCGAGCCGGGCACCTACCGCTTCAAGGCAAGCTTTGGCATGGCTGGACGGTGGCAGCTATCCCTCGGTGCCAAGGTCCAGGGCGAGACCGGCACCGTCGAGAACAAGCTCGTCATCACGGCGCAGAAGTGACCCGCTCCCTCGCAGCAAGCCTCGCCGCCGCGTTGACCGCGGCGGGCATCACCTTCGTCGTCGCCGGCCCGCAGCGGCCGGCGGCGCGAACCGTCGCTGTGATCGGCCCCGCTGCCGCGGATGAGAGCGGCGCCGCGATCTACTATCAGGATCCGGACGGCAAGCCGTCGTACTCGCTGGTGCCGAGAAAGACCCCGGACGGCCGGGACTACCGGCCCGTGCCCGCCGGCGCCGAGGTCAGCTTCGACGACGAGCAGGCGCGAAGCTCCCCGCCGGCGACGGCCGGCGCGTCCGGAGAGCGCAGGATCAAATACTACCGCAATCCCATGGGCCTGCCGGACACCTCGCCGACGCCGAAGAAGGATTCCATGGGGATGGACTACATCCCGGTCTATGAGGGCGATGACAGCGACGACGGGTCGATCAAACTTTCACCCGGGAAGATCCAGCGGACCGGCGTCAAGTCGGAGCCCGCAGCGATGCGCGTGGTCCGGACCGCCGTCACGGCGCCGGGCACGATTGCGCTGGACGAGCGGCGGATCTCCGTCGTCGCCCTGCGGGCGGAAAGCTTCATCCTGAAGGTGGCCGACGTGACGACCGGATCTCACGTCGTCAAGGGGCAGCCGCTGATGGAGGTCTACAGCCCGTCCGTCTCCTCTGCTGCAGCCGAGTACCTCACCACCATCACATCGAAGACGACCAGCGGCGACGTTCAGTATGGCCGTGGATCGCGCCAGCGCCTGATAAACCTGGATGTGCCCGACGCTGCGATCTCGGCGATCGAGAAGAGCCGGACAGTGCCGACCTCGATCGGATGGACCTCTCCGCGGGACGGCATCGTGCTGGAGCGAAACGCCATCGAGGGCATGCGCGTCGAGCCCGGCGGGGTCCTGTTCCGGATCGCCGACCACTCGATGGTCTGGGCCCTGATCGACGTCGCCGAACGAGATCTCGGCATGATTGCCAAGGGCCAGCCGGTCACGGTGAGGGCGCGGAGCTTCCCCGGACGGGAGTTCACGGGGAAGGTCCAGGTGATCTACCCGGAGATCAACAAGGAGACCCGGACCGCGCGCGCCCGGATCGAACTGCAGAATCCGGACCTGATCTTGCTGCACGACATGTACGTCGACGCCGACATCGACACCGGCAGTGGCGAGGCCGTCCTCGCGGTGCCGGAGAGCGCGGTGATGGACACCGGCAGCCGGCAGGCCGTTTTCGTCGACAAGGGGCAGGGTCGGCTGGAGCCGCGCGATGTCAAGCTCGGCCACCGGGGCGGCGGGTTCGTGGAGGTCCGGCAGGGCCTCGCGGAGGGCGACGCCGTCGTGGTCTCGGCGAACTTCCTGATCGATGCCGAAAGCAACCTGAAGGCCGCGCTGAAAGGCTTTGCCGAGGGGGCGCAGCAATGATCGCGCGCCTCATCGCCTGGTCCGCCCGCAACCTGCTGCTGGTCCTGTTCGGGACCGGCTTCGCCGCGGCGGCGGGGCTCTACGCTCTTCTGCATCTGCCGCTCGATGCCATCCCGGACCTCTCGGACACCCAGGTCATCGTCTACACCGAGTACCCCGGCCAAGCACCGCAGGTGATCGAGGACCAAGTCACCTATCCACTGACCACGGCGATGCTGACCGTGCCCAAATCGAAGGTCGTCCGTGGTTTCTCGTTCTTCGGCGTCTCGTTCGTCTACGTCATCTTCGAGGATGGCACCGACATCTACTGGGCGCGCTCGCGGGTGTTGGAATTTCTTAATGGCGCGACCTCGCGCCTGCCTGCCGGCGTCACTCCCACGATCGGTCCCGACGCCACCGGAGTCGGCTGGGTGTACCAGTACGCCGTGATGTCGAAGGAACTGAACCTCGCCGACACCCGGACCATCCAAGACTGGAATCTGAAGTTCGCGCTGGCCAAGGCCGAGGGGGTCGCCGAGGTCGCGAGCGTCGGCGGCTTCGTCAAGCAGTACAACGTGATCCTCGATCCGCAACGCATGCGCGACCGCGGCATCACCATGCAGAAGATGCGCGATGCCATCCGCGCCAGCAACGCCGACGTCGGCGGGCGGACCGTCGAACTGTCGGAATTCGAGTACGTCATCCGCGGCAAGGGCTACATCAAGTCGATCAACGACCTCGGCGACATCGTCCTGAAGACCTCCGGCGGCACGCCGGTGCTGCTGCGCGACGTCGCGCGTGTCGAACTGGGCCCCGACGAGCGGCGCGGCATCACGGAGCTGAACGGCGAGGGCGAGGTCGCCAGCGGCATCGTGCTACAGCGCTTCGGCGTCAATGCGCTGGAGGTGATTGAGAACGTCAAGAAGCGCTTCCGGGAGATCGCCTCCAGCCTTCCGAAGTCGGTCGAGATCGTGCCGGTCTACGATCGCTCCAACCTGATCTACGCGGCCATCGACACGCTCAAGCACACGCTGTTCGAGGAAAGCATCGTGGTCGCACTGGTCTGCATCGTGTTCCTGCTGCACGTCCGTAGCGCCCTTGTCGCGATCCTGATGCTGCCCATCGGCGTCTTGATGGCGTTCGGCGCCATGAAGCTGCTCGGGCTCGGCTCCAACATCATGAGCCTCGGCGGGATCGCGATCGCGATCGGCGCCATGGTGGATGCGGCCATCGTCATGATCGAGAACGCCCATAAGCACCTCGAACGGGCAGAGCCGGGAAAGTCCAGGATCGACGTCCTGATCGCGGCCGCGGCCGAGGTCGGACCGGCGCTGTTCTTCAGCCTGCTGATCATCACGGTCTCGTTCATGCCGATCTTCACGCTGGAATCGCAGGAGGGGCGGCTGTTCAGCCCGCTGGCGTTCACGAAGACCTTTTCGATGGCGGCCGCCGCGCTGCTGTCGGTCACCTTGGTGCCGGCGCTAATGGTGATCTTCGTGCGCGGGCGGATCGTTCCGGAGCACCGAAATCCGATCAACCGGTTCCTGATCTGGATCTATCGCCCCGTGATTAACGGCGTCATGCGCGCCAAGACGCTGGTGGTCGTGCTCGCGCTCGCCGTGCTGGCCGTCAGCATCTGGCCGGCGCGCCAGCTCGGCACCGAGTTCATGCCGAACCTCAACGAAGGCACGCTGCTCTACATGCCGACCACGCTCCCGGGCATCTCGGTGACGAAGGCCGCCGAACTGATGCAGACCCAGGACCGGATCATCCGGTCGTTTCCGGAAGTCGCCTCGGTCTACGGCAAGGCAGGGCGCGCGGCGACCGCCACCGACCCGGCTCCTTCCGAGATGTTCGAGACGATCGTCAACCTCAAGCCGAAGGACGAGTGGCGAGCCGGCATGACCATCGACGCCCTGATCGCAGAGATGGACAAGGCGCTGCAGTTTCCCGGCGTCTCGAACGCCTGGACCATGCCGATCAAGGCGCGCATCGACATGTTGTCCACAGGGATCCGCACGCCGATCGGGGTCAAGGTCATCGGGACCGACCTGGTCGAGATCGATAAACTCGCCAAGCAGATCGAGCAGGTCCTCAAAGCCGTGCCGGGCACCTCCTCGGCGTACGCTGAGCGCGGCATCGGCGGCTACTATCTGGAGGTCACGCCGGACCGCAGCGCGCTGGCGCGCTACGGCATCATGGTCCAGGACGTTCAGGACACGATCGCGACCGCGCTCGGCGGCCAAACCGTGACCACGACTGTCGAAGGCCGGCAGCGCTTCACGGTCAACATGCGCTACCCGCGCGATCTGCGCGACAACCCGCAGGCCATCGCCAACGACGTGCTGGTGCCGATGCCCGCCGGCGGCGCGGTGCCGCTCGGCGAAGTCGCCAAGGTCGCGCCGGCGCGGGGTCCGACCTCGATCCGGACCGAGAACGGGCAGCTCGCGACCTACATCTACGTCGACATCCGCGACCGCGATCTCGGCGGCTACGTCGCCGACGCCAAAGCCGCCGTGCAGGCCAGCATCCAGTTCCCACCCGGGTACTACGTGATGTGGAGCGGCCAGTACGAATACATGGAGCGGGCCACCGCGCGGCTGAAGATCGTCGTGCCCGTGACGCTGCTGATCATCTTCCTGCTGCTGTACCTGAACTTCCGCTCGATCACCGAGACGATGATCGTGATGCTGTCGCTGCCGTTCGCGCTGGTCGGCGGCCTTTGGCTGATGTGGTGGCTGGGATTCAACCTCTCGGTGGCCGTCGCGGTCGGCTTCATCGCCCTCGCCGGCGTCGCGGCCGAGACCGGCGTCGTCATGCTGATCTATCTCAATCAGGCGCTGGCGCAGACCGCGGCCAGGCGTGCCGCCGAGGGGCGCGCCCTGACCCGCGGCGACCTCTATGACGCCATCATGGAGGGCGCGGTGGAGCGCGTACGGCCCAAGATGATGACAGTCGTCGCGATCATGGCGGGCCTGCTGCCGATCATGTGGAGCACCGGGACAGGTTCCGAGATCATGCAGCGCATCGCCGTGCCGATGATCGGCGGGATGATCTCATCCACGCTGCTGACGCTGATCGTGATCCCGGCGATCTTCGGCCTGGTGAAGGGCTTCGGATTGCGGCGTGACGACCGCCGACCTCCGCCGGCAAGCAAGCCCATCAACCGTCTCGAACCAATTCCGGAGCCAGCCGAATGAGCTGAACCATGATGCAAGACATGATGCCGGAGAAGCTGCACCCCAGCGATCGAGTGCCGAGAGGAGCAGGATCATGCAGAGCCAGGAATTACTAGCTAACAGCCGGCCGTCTCTCGGGTCGTGCCAACGCCAATGGTTAGCCACCTTCACAACAGAAGTGACCGGTCTTCCCGAAGGGGCGATGCGTCCCCGAAGAATCGCAGCCCTCGGCGGGTTCCGGCAAGTGTCGCCGATAGACTCGCAGCAAACTGGAGGGCTTCCGGCATTGTTAGGTCCAGATGTGGGTCCACTCGAAGCAGTTCAACGGCAAGTCGATTTACCTGGAATGGGTTAGCAAGATGCGGCACCGGTTTGCGGAACCGGAGTTTAGTTTGAAGACGCAGGTTGCTCTCTCTTTCGGACAGCAACAGCTGCTCAACCGCGCCCAGCCGGCAGTACTGAGGGGCCCCACGATGCTAGCGTGTAGGCTCCCGTGGTCTAACGGGCGCAAGGGGGATTGTTGCAGAAAGTCGCCCTTTAGGCCTCGTTCGATTGCGCGACTTTCCTACTCCTTGTTTGGGTAGTTGGACCAAATGGTGTGATATCTGTTCTGTTGGCTCTCGAAACGGAGCTCCTTGTCGTCCTCGTCCTCCGCCAGTAGGTCGGGCACGCACTCGCGCTCGAACCTATCAATGGCCGAGGCGTACGCAGCGGCTTGTTGATGGGAAACCTGCTCGATGCTTCGGCGATACGTCTCGTCTGACGCCGTCACTACGCGGAAGCCGTAATCCGCTAGCCATGCGATCGTTGCCAGCTCATCCCTTGAAAGCGACAGCGAAGCTCCCTGAGGTCGATGAATGAGCGGCTTAGGTGTCGCGGCGGCACGCTTGGAGTATCGTTGCAGCGCATCCTCTGTCGCCATGCGAATCTGCATCGCAAGCTGATGCTGGCCGGCGACTGATATTCCGGCAAGCGTGCCCAGCTCGAAGGATGACTTTATCCTCATCTCGCAGTTTTCATCTTTGCCGTCCACGATCTCCTGATAGTAGGCGTCCGGGCCTGAAAGGAAATCGGGCGGCTTGGGAAAGCGCTGGCTGGCAAGCACTTCCTCGACATGGTTGCTCATGAATGCGCGGTTGGTGAGCACGAACAGCGTCCAGCTCCAGATGCTGCGCTTAGCCCATAGCGCGAGGTATGCGGCTTGTAGGGCGAGGAGCGTGAAGAAGAATGTCTCGGCACCGCCGTCCATGTACTTCATCATGGCCCAGGCGAGGAGGAGGTCGGGAATCGCCGAAAGCGCCGCGTTCCTCCAGAAGCCGCGCTCCACCTTACTCTTTATGACCGTCATGCTGCTTCCCCAATTCTCCCGAGCAGCAATTTGCACTATCCGCTACCTGGGGGGCAATTGGGAGTGGGGGCTCATCTGAGTCCTCCTTGTGCTCTCAGCTTCGAACGTTCTCCCATGGCGACCGGTTCGGATCGGGTACTGGTCCAAACGCGAGGTAGGAGGGCACGTGGAGCCACCTCTCATAACTGGGTGTTCTAAGCTCACCTTAAGAGCCAGAACCTGCCTGCGTGGCCTAAGAATGCCAACTAGGCCCTGCGCTCTTCAGGGACTACCAGGCGCCGCTAAACGATCCTTCGCCGTTCGGCGAACACCACTCTAAGCAAACGGGCCTGCTCACTGCGGCCCACCTCCCTTTGGATAAGGTTCCTAGGTCGGCCGCTGCGGCAGCCCCCGGACGATCCCGGTCAGAGATGACTGGTTCGAGGGCATCAAAAAGGGCGCAAAACGAAACGTACGCTGCTTGTTCATCTATTCGAAATCTGTTGCGTATCTTGAGGACCATTTCGACACAAAGCTTACCAAACCACTATCCAGTTTTGCCTGGTAGTCGGCGAAGCGCGCTACCAACCGATTGTAAGTTCGCAACCTCATTCCTTTCGGCCGAGCAGGCGGGGCGCAGCTTTCTGGCGAAGACTTGCTAGCCAGACGCGCGCTGATTTTCGCCTTGCCAGAATGAGCACGATCGATCCAGGTTCCGAATTGAGACTGGTAGGCGACTTTGGAAGGCCACGCATGTCGACTTGCAAAAAGGCTCGCTCCCGGGGGCCTCCAAATCACCGATGCGAGCCGTCCAGTAAGTGGACAGACAAAATACCACTGTCGCCCACCAAAATTTCTCTGCTGCGAGGAAAGCGCAACTTCTTGCAGCGAATGTGCGATCCTTATTTGCAGGCGGCCTTCTGTCTCTCTTGTAATCTCTGCAATAAGCGAGGCCGAAGCTATGATGCCGCCCTTTGATCGGTTCCAGTTTATCGTACGGGCATGGCTGGGAGCGTGCGCGAGCTGAATCATTTTATTGCGCACCAGCCAAGGCAAATCGAGAAACAATCCGTCCTGCAAACATACACGTGTGCGAGAGCGCGCCAACTTAATCTCCTTGCCCGCTCTTCTTTCCAATCCGTCCGTTGCTCAAGAGCTTCACGAGCAGCGCCGACTTGCATGATAGTGTGGATTGCCCCGGTGGACTATCCATAGAAGTTGTGTCTTCTGGGCGCGACCTCCATGACAGAGACCGGCTCCCAGGAGCTCGTTTCAGCGCCGCATTGTCCAGCATGGCGTCTGCCAGAAGCCCCTTCAGGTTCGTGTTCTCGTCTTCTAGCGACCGCAGTCGCTTGGGCTGCGAGACGTCCATCCCGCCGAACCTGGTCTTCCATTTGTAGATGCTGGCGTCGCTGACACCATGCTTGCGGCAGAGATCGGCGACCGGAACCCCGGCTTCGTGCTCCTTCAAAATCCCGATGATCTGTTCTTCCGTAGCAATATGTAATCTCCTACTTGGAGACCTCTGTCGCCGCCATGAAAGTACGTCGTCTTGTTCATCCGTCCCTCAGGATTGGTACCCTTCTTCAATCGGTGCTAGCCGTGGCTACGTACTTCCGGTGAGCTTGTAGAAACTCATTCAGCTGCGTCACGGGAAAGCCGTTCCACCTATGGCCCAGGGCCACCGCGAATGCCGCCGGCCCTACGTAGTAGATGTCGATAGCTTGCGGATGTAGACGGCCAACGGCCTCGGTGATTGCGCTCTTGACGATCTGGAGGGACGATTGCACCTCAATACCGTTTGACAATGCCTGAGGTAGCTGAGCGAGCAAAACGTTCTGCTCGTCCGCCAATTGCAGTTGTCTTACAATTTCGGACGCGGGATCGCGTAGGATGCCGATCCCGACGACCAACCGACCGGCGACTAAGGCGCTGGGGCTCTTGATCTTCCAGGGAAGTCCGGGGCCCGGAAGGGGGTGCTGATCTGTGGACCAGTTTCCGCTCCTCATTGGGATGTCGAGTTCAAAACCGATCGCAGACCGAAATTTCCATCCTATAAGGAACGCAGTGGTCAATCGGTAAGATCCGGAAAGCCGTATCCGTGATGTGCCGCGTGATTGGAGCCAGCGCGAGGTCGTATCTAATGCTGCGGTGAGTGCGGACCATCCTGATCGATCCGGAAATTCCCCAGAACCGCCGGAGAACGCGGCAGCATCGATTTGAAGGGCATGCGCATCCTCTTCGTTCTTGTCCGACCTGATGTGCAGGGGAAAGACGGTCGGAAGGCCGAGGTTCGTGCCAAGAGCTTGTTCGATCGTTCGCGTCAACAGGTTCGCCGAGAGCGGCACGCCGATTGAGCGGCGGGCCAGCTCGCTCAGTGCCGCGAAAGCGTCCGCGACGCGGCGTCGGCTTGCGTCGAGAGACGGAAATGTCCGCGTTAGTTTGGTGTCGAATTGAGCCACTGCCGCATCAAGCTCAGGGAGGTTGCGCTCGCTCACTTCGACCGCTGCGGCGACGAACGCGCCGAGCTCGCCCCCGTAACTCGTCAGGAGCCGCTGTCGCAGCTCGTTGTCGCTTGCGGCGGCTATGTCTGCAAACGGAGCATAGAACGGGCGTGCGTTGCGCACGCGGTTGGGGTCGCGTGCTAGCCAAGAAACGGTCGGCGGCATTCTCGGCGTTACAAGTGCGTGGACGCGCGCCGCCTCCGGGTACACCGTCTCGAACGCTAAGAAGCCCTCTAAGACTTCGCGCACCTCTGCGGGCGAGAGTGTCCCGCCTTTCGCTTGGTAGCGTTCGAGTAGGCGTCCGCGCGGCGCCTGAGGCGCGAAGAAGCGCGCTTCAAGATCCTCCAATCCTTCGAAGATCAGCTCCTCGAATGCGGGATCGGCGAGCCATGCTGGCAGGCGGATCAGCCCGTCCCAAAGCTGATAGTCAAATCCGTCCTGGGCGATGATGCCACCCATTCCTCTCGCATCGGTCAGAGCCGGCGGCCTAGCGTCTTTCAACTTCCACCTCCAGCGTCGCCGTGGCCTCGCCGCGCGGATCGAAAACCCAAGCCGCGGCCGACAGCGCTGCGCCGTCGAGTTTTGCGATCATCAGGACGGCGAAGTTGCCTGCGAACCGCGGATCGCGAACCAAATGCCGCATCGTGGCCATGTCGATCCCGCTCGGCCGCACCGCGAAACTCGGATGACTGTGCCACTCACCGATGTAGTTGTAGCGCCGATAGGTATGGCGTGTGCGGTGGAAGAAGACGATTGCGTCGCGGGCGGCTTGCATAAGATCGACGACGAAGCGCGATACCGTGCCGGGCCGAGCCTGCACCGTCAAGTGCGTCACGCGGAAGTCGGACGGCGCGAGCTGCTCGCCGAACAACTGGCCGCCGGTCTCCCTTGCTCCCGCAGGTCCAAGCGTGGCGAGCAGCTTCTGGGTCTGGTCAGCCGACAGTCTTATCCGCATCCAGCCACTCCATGAACAGCGCCGTAGCGAAAGCCGCGGCCTCCTGGTTGTTCGTGGGTGGCGCACGCTCGCGCCGCGCGCCAACGTCCAGGCGGATATTGTGACCGTGACCCTCGAACAGCCAGGCCTTGCGATAGCCGAGCAGCAACCACGCCGCCTCCGGCGGCGGCGGTGCGCCGTCCAGAATATCGAGCACGACGCGCGCCGCGTGGGCCGCGGTCGCCGCCACAGCAGCGTCGTCGGCCGAGACCGGCGTGCCGTCCTCGGCCAGCATCTCATAGTTCCGCGGGCCGGGTTCGGGCGGAGCCGCGTCCTGCGCCGCGCACCAGGCGAGATAGCTGGCGCGACCTTCAACGAAGGGTGGATCGCGCTCCGGAATGCAAGCGGCGACCAGTCCACCCAGTCCGCCCTCGAATACCTGGACCGAGACGAACGCGCGCTTATTCGCTTCGGCCACCGCCGCTAGAAAGAGCGCGGTCGCCGGATCGCCCGTCGCATCCACGACCAGATCGCAGTTTGCGATTGCCTCGATCTGCCACGCATGTGTCTTCGCCGACCGCTGCCAATTTAGGTTGGCGTCGATGGTCTCCACTTCGGCTCCGGGCGCGATCGCGAGCAGGCGGCGCTTCAGGCCGCCAACCTTGCGAAATCCAACGGCGCTCCAGTCAAGGACGTGCCGTTCCAGATTGCCGGGAAGCATCACGTCGCCGTCGACGAGGGTGAGACGACCGAGGCCAGCTCTGACCAGCGTCTCGGCGAGCTTCGAGCCGATGGATCCTACGCCAACTACAGCGACGCTCTTCGCCGCCGCTTCGGCCGGCCGAGCCGATCGCGCACCGCCGTCGTCGGGCAGCACGAATACGCGTCGGCGATTAAGGGCGCCTTCGGCCGTTAGGTGGACAGCGCCGGCTGCGTCTTTGCCTGCAAATATCGCAAGGGCCGCCTCCGAGGCGACGAGCGCCTCCGCTTGATCGCCGTCGAAGCCGCCGAGGCGCGCGAGCGCGGCCCGATCGGAAATTTCGGCGGGCATCTCCGCGCGCGAGATGAACACCGGTATTTCGAACCTCCACGTGTTTAAGTCAGCGCCGGGAGGCCTGCGCGGAGAGGCTCGATCGGTGGCGTCGTGGACCAGGATCGGCCAGACGTCGTCGGCCGCCATCCAGCGCAGCGCCTTCACCTCGATCGCCGTTCCTGCGCGCAAGCGCACGGCGCACTCTGCGCTGATCAGCACCGGATGCGCACCCCAGTCATAGGCCTGTAGTTCGCCGACGTGATGGTCAGACCGCGCGCGGAGGTCTCCTTCGCCGAGCGGGTCCTCCAGCACCAGCAGGTCATAGGCGCTACGCAGAACGTCTGCGCCAGTCGCACCCGCGACCCAGTTGTCCGGTCTGAGCTGCAAGCACAACGTACCCTTGCCGTACTGGTGCGTGCTCCATTTTGCCTCCTCGCGCGGCTCGATCCACGCGGGCACTTCAGGAAACTGGTCGGGATAGACGAGCCTGACATGGTAGGGCCTGCCGTGGACGACCAAATCGCCTTCGGCAGACAGCCGTCCTTCATGAAACAGCCAGCGGGACAGCGTGAACCAGCGTTCGTCGCGCGCGCTCGCCTCAACGGCAGCCCGCTCGGCGGCCAGCCTTGGAGAATTGACGAGCCACCAGAACTTCAAGCGAAGCCGCGCGGGGTCTTGGGCGCAGCCATGGCGTTCGGAAAAGTGTATCCGGGCTGGGCGGGTGCCGCCGCGACACTGGCTAGGGTCGAGGCCTTCGCCACGTTGGCCGTCCGGCGGAAGCGGTCGCCGAAGACGCGCCGCCATTGCCATGTAGCCTCCTCCATGTCAGATGCGTTTTGCGCCCGTCGCGCGATGTCGGCGTAAACGCGCACCTTCTCGACGAAGTCTGTCCACTGCGCGAGCGAGACTTTGGAGATGATGTCGTTCGAAGGAACCGCTGGATCGGCGATGAAGGGCTTCCCGCCGGCGATGGCGAGCGCGCCGTAGGCGGCGTGAATGTTCGCCAGGGTCTGCGCGAAGGCTTCACCATAATGGGTCTCGTCAACCGGCGCGTGGCGACCGACCAGCACCTCTAGCACGAACCCCTTCGGACGCCGTCCGCTCCAGTTGACGCGTCGCCACCACTTAAAGAGCTTCACCAGCGGCTTGAACCGGCCGTCGAAGGCGGTGTTGCGTTCCAAGCTCCATTGGGTGTGGACCGGTGGGTTCGTGAACTTCCAGGTGTCATTCTCGCGGTCCGGGATCATGTAGCCGTTCCAGGTCTTGATCACCGGCACAACATCCATCTCCGCCTGCCAGGTTTCGACCCGCACCGACCTCTTATTGATACGCTCGACCGCGTATCCCTGGCCGCCGTCTTCGAGCGCCTGGCACAGCTCCTTGAGGACGGCTTCGGGCTGGTCGGAAGTTTCGTGGTTGGTGACCACGATGATGTCGACGTCGGGACGTTCCTGGCCATTCTCCGAGCTGTGGGGACGGATCGAGGTGTCGCGCGCGTAGCTACCGGAGAGGAAGCTCGTGACATAGCGGTCCTTGAACCGAGCCTGGGCCCTGAGGTGGTTGCGGACGCCGTTGTGGCCTCCTGACGCCCGGGATACCGTTGTCGGGCTGGGCTCGATGTCGGCCAGAAGCTCTGTGAAACGTGCTGCAGGAACCATGCGTCTCCTCGTGAGGCATCACATAAGTTCCAGCTAATGTAGTTCAAGCGCTGCGTGTAACGATACGTCTTCCATGCGAATGGTTGTCCCGTTCCACAGGCTTTTGTCCCGGACCCAACGCTGGACCCAAACTGGCGGGGACGGCCAGGTACTAGCCTTATCCAGCAAGCCAACCCCGGGGCCATATCGCTTTGAAATCATTACGGGGCGGTACTGGGTAGTACGGGCCGACAAACGGCGGCCCGTACTCCAAAACCGGGGGTCGCAGGTTCGAGCCCTGCCACTCCTGCCAGCGAAATCAAACACTTAACCCAGGACGCGGGCGGTCAGCCATCCTCCGGATATTGCCGCCGGACGGCGTGAAACCTAGCCACCGACCCGCGCTTTCCAGATCGCCTCCGCAAGGGCGATGTCGGCCACGGAATCCTCGCCGGACGCCAGCGGCGTCCTCTGTTCCACGATATCGGCGACGAATGCATCGGCCTGACGCCGAAACGCCCAGCTCGTGTCGCGCGGCAATTGCGTGCGTTGTCCTTGCTGATCGAGGATGACCTCCGCCTCCTGCTCGGCAAAAGGCGGGGGCAATTCGATGGTCAGCTTGCCCCGCTCGAATTCGATGCTCAGCCCCTCGCGCCAGACGCCTTCGGATCCATTCGCGAGCTGCAGCGCGCAGGCGACGCCGTCGAAGTCGAGTGTCACGGTCGCCGCGCCCGAGGTCTCGACGGTGCTTTCCGCAACTGTCGGTGACGATCCGAGCACGTAGCGCGCGAGATTAATGATATGGCTGAACACGTTCAGAAAATTGTCGTAGCCGGGTCGCATCGCGCCCGGCATCCAGTCGGGGCCATCCTGCCAGAGCTCGAGCCCGTCCGGCCGCACTTCGCCGGTCATGACGAAATTGTCCTGCGACCGGCCCGTGCTGCCACCGAAGCACCAGCCTCGCGCGCCAACAATCCGTCCAAGCGATTGATCCGCTCGCAGGCGCGCCAACTCGGCAATCGCGCGCGCCACCCCGGCATCATGACGCTTCATGTAGCCGATGCTGTAGACGAGGTTGTGCCGCCGCGCCGCCTCGGTCAGTGAAACGGCCTGAGCCGTGGTGTAGGCCATCGGCTTTTCCGAGAGCACATGGCGACCGCTGTTCAATGCATCCAGCACGATCGGGCCGGTGGCGCGACGCTTCGTCACGACGACGATGGCCGACACCTCGCTATCCGCCAGCAATTCCCGGTGCGTACCGTAAACCCGGGCGATGTCGAATTTCTGCGCCGCTGCGGCGGCGAGATCAGGCCGCAGATCCGCAATCGCGACAACGCGGCAGGTGGGGTTGGCGGCGAAATTGGCGAGGTGGCACATCTGACCGACCATGCCCGTTCCGACGATGCCAATGCCTGGCCTCACTTGCTAGGACCCCTCGAAGCGTTTCCGCAGAACGAGGAAATGCGCCGGCTGTCCCCAGGTGTTGATGAACGCCTGGTCGGACTGGGTGAGGGCTATGACTGTGGACGCATCCTGTCGCCCGATCGCGCCAAAGATACGGTGGAAACTGTCGAGGGTCGCAATGATGGCGTCGATGTCGGACGCATCGTCGGCGAGAACATCTGTCGCCGGAATCGTCTCGCGCAGTGACGCGAGGCTCGCGATCGCACGGGGCAGGCTGTCGCCGAAGGGATCGTCGATCATCGCATCGACATCGGCAACCAGTGTCTCGATCGAAGCCGAAATCGCGTCGACCGCTTCGGTCTTGCCGGCCAGATAGAGCTTCCGTCCGCCGAGAAAGCTCAGACGACTGCGGCCGAGGTGGCGCGTCGCGCGCCGCAGCTTCTCATCGTCGGACAGGATCTTCTTGTGCCAGTAGACGTCCAGGCCGTCGCGATAGGCGGGCCACGCCGAATGGATATCGAATCCCTGTTCGTGCGCAGCCGTGCACAAGGCGCCCGCGTCGAGGAAGTAGCGGTGCCGGACGAACGGATTTTCGAGCACGTCCATCAGCCAGGATTCGAAGCTGCGCGTGTGCGGAATGCTGTTCCATTTCGCGTCGAACAGCAGCTTCGCCGCTTCGAGTCCGGGACGGCCCGTCAGCACCTTGCCGGCCGCATGAATCGCCTTGAGCGCGAGCTCGAAGAAGCCGCCGTAGCGCTCGTAGTAGGAAACGACGGCGTAACCGTCCGGATTGAGCAGCCGATGAAAGATGCCGAGCCAATTTTCAGTCGGCTGCACCGTGTAGATGAATCCCTCGGCATCGATGATGTCGAAACGGCGATCGCTGTGAAATCCTTCGACGTCGAACGATAGGAGTTCGCGGAGACGTTGGGCCTGGTTGAAATGCGCGAAGTAAGCCTGGATTTTCGCGTGCGCATGCCGGTTCGGCTCGGCGAGCGTCATGTTTGCGCCCCAGCCGGCAAACACCAGCGCGTTCTCGCCGGAATCGGGGCCGAATTCGAGCACGTCTGCGTCGCGGAACAACCGCGGCGGCAGCACCAGCTTGTCGGAAAACAACTCACGCCGCAGGCCGGCATAGGCTTCGAGTTCGGCGGCGGATTTGAAATTGCCGAACGTCGGCAGGACGTCCTGACGTTCGTAATAGTTGAAGAGCTTGTCCTCAGCCATGCCGCGACCCTGCGGCGGCCTCGAGGCGATCGAGCTCGCTCCAGATGTCCGATGGCGCGAAGATCGAAACGATGTGGAGTGGACGCTTCACGTTTTCGCGCAGCCGGCTGCCGACCTTGTCTTCGTTCTCCTGGTTCACGGCCAGAAGACAGACGAGCGGTTCCGACTTGCCGGCGAGGTCCTCCGGCGGGCGGATCGGAATCCCGGTGCCGGGCAGGAACAAGCCCTGGCGCTCCTTCTGGTCGTCGACCGAGAGGTCGACGAGATCCGCGAGTTCATGGGCATTGGTGAAGGTGCAGGCGCGGCAGCCCGCGCCGTAGATGGCGATCTCGGCGCCGTTGGCGCGGGCCTTGGCGAGGATCGGGCGAAGACGCGCGCCGTACTCCCTTGCGCGCTGGCCGAACCTCTCGCCGACGCCAGACGGCGCGGGCGGGGCCGTAACGTCGCGCGTCGTACGTCGCGCTGCGATCGCGAGGCTGCCGCCGCTGAAGTTGTACTTCTTCACCGAGACCGCTTCGAAGCCGTGGCGCGCCAGCAGCGCGAGCAGCGTCGGCTCGGTGAAGTAGCTGACGTGCTCCTCCCACAGGACCGAGAGGTCGCCCGCGGTCGAGCCGGGCGCGAAATCAGGCACGTCGATGAACAGCAGACCGTCGTCGCGCAGCGCGATTTTCACGCAGTCAAAAAAATTCTCGAAATCGACGATGTGTTCGAGCACCTGTCGCGAGACGACGAGGTCGAACTTGCCGGCCTCCGCGACCGCGTCGTGACACAGCGCCGGGCTGATCATGTCGGCATAGACCTTGATGCCGCGCTCGCGGGCGATCTTGCCCGACACCGGGTTGGGCTCGACGCCCACCAAAATCTTCGCACCGCGTTCGCGAAGCCTGTCCATGAACAGGCCGTCATTGCATCCGATCTCGAACACGGATTGGTGGGCCGAGAATTTGGCGATGGTATCGAGTTCGTCGACCTGGTGCGGCTCCGGCTTCCAGCTGCTGAAATTGTAGTTGAACTGCCGGTACAGAATGTCGGGATCGATTGGCTTGACGATCTGGGGGAGGCCGCATTCGCCGCAGGCGAACACCTCGAACGGATACCGTTCCTCCTGTTCGTCGCGGCTGTGCCGAAGCCGATGCGCAATCGGCATCTGTCCGAGGTCGATGACCGGGCGCAAATTGGTCGAGTGGCAGAGGCGGCAATGATCAGTCATCGAATAGGAACCTCTGCTGGATTGGCTCGTGAAGCATGGCGATGGGCCAGATGCTCCGCGGCGAGCGCACCGGTCCTAGTGACATAGACCTGCACTTCCGCGGCATCGCCGCCATCCGGTGCCCAGTCGGGAAACGCCGTGCGGGAGGGATCGAACGGACCGGCGGTGGTTTCGTGAAACACCAGCCACTCCGAGGTGATCAGGATCGAGTGAAAAACCTGCTCGGGCATCCGGTAATAGCAAAGCACGCCCCGGCCGTACGGCGCCATCTCGAGCACGTCGCGAATGCGGCCGTCGTCCTCGAAGATCACGACCTGCGCAGTGCCCTCGATCAGGTGAAACGATTCAGGTTTGCCAAAATGCTTGTGAGGCCGCACATAGGCCTCGCGGTGATGCACGATCAGCATCTCGTGCAGGCCGGACGAAGGATCGGGATGCGTGCACAGCCGGCTGCGCAGACGCGGATTGCCTGCGGCGATGCGCTTCAGCTCCGCGATCGTGGCGTCGTCCGCCGTGACGATGGCGTCGTCCGAATAATACACTTCGGGATTTTGCGCCCGCAACGAGGCCGGCCGGCGCAGGCCCGTTGCTTCATTCGAAGAAGATGAACCCATGGTCGCCCCGGTAGCCGCATTTGTCGTAGATCCAGGCCCACGTCTCCGGACCATGGAAACTCAGGCAGGTGAGCTGCCAGTAGAGCAGGTTCGCCTTCTCGCGCTCGTCGCGGAACGATTCCACCATCAGATATTTCGAGGCGCCGCGCCCCACGCGCTCGATCTCCGACACGGCGCGGAAGACGTCCTCGAGCGGAAGATTGTGGAGCACGCCGAGCGACACCACGAGATCGAAGCTGTGGTCGGGGTAGGGGAGCTCGACGGCGCTGCCGACCTTTAATTGCGGCCGCACCTCCTCCTTGGCGTTGGCGATGCCATAGTCGGAGATGTCGATGCCGGCGATGGTGAGGTCGGGGACGAGCTGGGTGAGTTCGTAGAGCAAATAGCCCTTGCCGCAGCCGACATCGAGCACGCTCATCCCGGGCTTGATGCCATAGCGGTCGATCAGGGTCTGGGCGAGCGGGCGCCAGCGTCCGTCGTAGCGGTAGCCGCCGTAGCCATAACGGCGGTCGCCGTCCCAGTAGTCGTGTCCCCATTGCCGAGCGACAGTGGCGGATTCCGCCTTGTCGTGCTCGACGACCCGCTGAACGTAGTTCCGCTTGGTCGATGCGTGCATCGGCTGGAGCAGGTTGATCTCGGCCATTGTCCTCAACCGGTCCGCAGCATCGTCACAGGATGGTCGCGAATTTGTTGACGAGCAGGATGTCCTCGACGGCCTGGATGTTGTCGCGCGAGGACAGCGTGATCTCCTCGACGGCCGCGTGCAGATCGCAGCCCTCGCTCAGCACCCGGCCATAGATCTCCCGCCGCCGTGCCTCGTCGGGCGGCAGCATGAAGATGCTGTAGAGAATCAGGCCGCGCAACCGCGGCAGCTCGTCCAGGATGTCCTCAAGCACCATGTAGCTGCCGGGCATGGTGTGCTCGGCGGCGCTGAGCAGATAATGCAGATTCTTCCGTCGCGCATAGTCGCGGATCACGATGTTCTGGACGTGCTGCGGGGTACGGCTGCCGTTCAATGGCCGGGCGCCGATATAGCCGCGATGGCCGGCTCGCTCAGCCATGGAAGCCTCCCGGGAGCTTGTATTGCATGCCGACACGTGTCGCCGGGCGCAACAGGATCGGTTCGAAGAATTCGCCGAATCGCTTGTCCGCATAGGGCGACATGATGCTCTTGAAACGGCAGTTCATGCTCCAGCGCGAGCCGGCTTCCTCGTTGATGCGATTGCCGTGCATCAGGGTCTGGTTGAACAGCATCACGTGACCGTAGGGAATCTCGATGAAAGTCGCGTGCGGCTTGATGGTCTGGTAGAGTTCCTCGGCGCTGCGCAGGCTGGCCATCCGGTCCTGCATGTTGCCGTTCAGGGATGGCGGCAGCAGATACATCGATTTGGTGCGGTGGACGTCGACCAGCGGTACCCACACCACGACCTCGAACGGCGAGTCGCCCGACCAGACGTCGGAATGGGTGGCGAGCAGCGACGAATCGTCTCCCGGTAGCTGGATGCTGAGATTGACGCGGCGCTGCATGCAGAGCTCGTTGCCGACGATGGTCTCGATCGTCGAGCGCGCCAGACGGAAATAGGTCGGCCGGAACCAGGGCTCGGCGTTGAGACCGTTGAAGACGTGCAGCCGCAGGCCGTTGAGATCATCTACGCTCACCCGCGTGTGGATGGTGTCGAGCATCGCGTAGGGGTCGTTGCCGTGTGGCAGCTTCAGATAATCCGCCGCGAGCTCGGCGGCGCGCCGTTGGATCCGATCGAGCCCGGCGCGATCGTCGGCCGGCGTGGTGACGAAGCCGTCGTCGATGAAGCGTTGCGCCAATGCCTGCTCATCGGCCTCGAGGAAAGCCGTGTCCGTCATGCAAAATACTCCCGGGCCGTCGCGCAAATATAGCTGATGTCCGAGGTCGAGAGGAACTGGTTGATGGGAAGCGTGAGGATCTGATCCGCCTGCCGCTCGGTCACCGGGAACGCGCCGCGACCGTGGCCAAGATGCGCCGCCGCTTCCTGGAGGTGGATCGGTACCGGATAGTGGATCGCGGTCTCGATACCCTTGTCGGCAAGATATTTCTGGAGGTCGTCGCGACGGTCCGTCTGCACGACGAAGGTGTGGAAGGTGTTGAACTCGATGTTGCGGCAAACCGGAATGAACAGGGGAAGGCCGCCGAGCTCGGCGCGATATTGCGCGGCGTTGCGGCGCCGGCGTTCAATGACAGAGGGCAGGTGACGCAAGCGAATCCGGAGCACCTCGGCCTGGACCGTGTCGAGGCGTGACACGATGCCCCATTCCTGGACGTCACTGCGATTGATCAGGCCATGATTGCGCAGGCGGCGAATTCTCGCGGCAAGCTCGGCGTCGGCGGTGACGACGAAGCCGGCGTCGCCCGCGGCATTGAGGTTCTTCAGCGGGTGGGCGGAGAAGCAGCCGAACGTTCCGATGGTCCCGCTCATCCGCCCGTCATAGGTCGAGCCGACGGCCTGTGCGCTGTCCTCGATCACGGCAAGAGCGTGCTTGGCCGCAATCGCCATCAGCGGGTTCATGTCGGCCATCCGCCCGGTCAGGTGCACCGGCATGATTGCCCTAGTCCGCGGGGTGACGGCGGCCTCGACCGCGGCCGGATCGATATTCTGGTCCGGCAGCACGTCCGCAAATACTGGCGTGGCGCCGACGGCGATGATGGCGGCGGTCGACGCCACGAACGAATTCGGCGGGGTGATCACCTCGTCTCCGGGACCGATGTTGAGCGCCCGCAACGACAGGATCAGCGCATCGGTGCCGGAATTCAGCGTCACCACATGCGGCGAGCCAAGATAGGTGGCGAGCTCCTCTTCGAGCTTCGCAACGGCCGCGCCGCCGATGAAATCGCCGCGCCGGAACACGCCCTCGACCGCCTGCATGATCTCAACGCGCTCTTCCTCGAATTGCGCGGGAAGATTGACGTAACCGATGCGCCGGCGGCCGGTGTCAGCGTCCATGGCAGAACTTCCGAACGATCTCGATGACGCGGTCCTGTTGCGCCCGCGTCAGATGCTGGTCGACGGGGAAGCTGATGACTTCCTGGGCGTGGCGGTCGGTGACCGGGAAGGTGCCCGGCGCGTAGCCGAGGTGCTTGAGGCCTTCCTGCTGATACAGCGGGATGGGATAGTGGATCTTCGCTTCGATGCCGTTGTCCAGGCAGTATTTGTAGAGCTCGTCGCGGCGCTCGGCGAACACCATGTAGAGATGGTAGACGTGCTTGACGTTGGGCCGGCGCGGCGGAATGCGCAGGCCGGGCAGGCCGGCAAGGCCCGAATCGTAATAGGCCGCGTTCTCGATCCGGCGGCGCGTGATCTCGCTGGTCTGGCCGATCAGCCAGTTGCCGACGACCGCCTGGAGGGAATCGAGCCGCGAATTGCAGCCGAGGATCGCGATCTCGTCGCGATTCTTCATGCCGTGGTTGCGGATCAGGCGAAGCCGCTCGTTCATCCGGTCGTCATTGGTGACGACGACACCGGCATCGCCCCAGACGTTGAGGTTCTTGAGCGGATGCAGCGAGAAGCCGGCCGCGATACCGTGGGTGCCGGACCGTTTTCCCGCGAACTCCGACAGGATGCCCTGGCAGGAATCCTCGACCACGGGGATGTTGTGGCGCTGGGCGATCGCCATCAGCTTGCCCATGTCGGTGACCTCGCCGGTCAACTGAACCGGCATGATCGCTTTGGTCTTCTCGGTGATCGCGGCTTCGACGTAGTCGACGTTCATGCAGAAGGAGTCGTCGCAGTCGACCAGCACCGGCGTCGCGCCGGTCTCGGCGATGGCACCGACCGTGGCAATGAAGGTGTTGGCAGCCGTGATGACCTCGTCGCCATGGCCGATGCCGAGCGCCTTGAGCGGCAATTTGAGCGCATCAGTGCCCGATCCGACGCCGATGGCGTGACGCACGCCGATCAGCTCGGAAAAGCGCCGTTCGAATTCAGCGACCGGCTTGCCCAGGGTGAAGTCACCGGTCGCCACCAGTCGGCCGATCTCGGCCAGGATCGGTGCCGGGTCGGAGAATTGCTCGAGCAGATAGGAATATCGAACGTCGTGCATGGGGCCCGTCAGGTGGAATGAAGTTGAGGAGAGGAGGTGTGCGAAGCGGGGAGCGCGCGCGCGACCGAGGTCGCAATGGCGTCGGCGGAAAGTCCGTGCTTCTTCAGCAGCGAGTCCTGCGATCCGTAATTGTGCATGAACCGGTCCGGCAGCGACAACCGCAGCATCGCGGGCAGGCCAGAGCCGAGCTTGTCGATCAGCGCCTCCGCGACCGCGCTGCCGAGGCCGCCGGAGGGCACGTGCTCCTCCAGCGTCGCTACCAGCCTGGTGCCCCGGATCGCTTGCAGCAGCGCCTCGGTGTCGAGCGGCTTGACGGTGTGCATGTGCAGGATGCCGGCGCGAATGCCTTGCGCTGCCAGCAGGTCGGCCGCAGCGAGTGCGCGCTGGAGCATGATGCCTGTCGTGACCATGACGACGTCGCCGGGCGGGCGCATCAGGATGGCCTTGCCGATCTCAAAGCCGTGCTCGGCCTTCGAGACCACGGCGTCGCCACCTTTGCCGAGCCGGATGTAGATCGGCCCGGTCCAGTCGAGCGTTTGCTCCATCAGCCGCGACGCCTCGTCGGCATCGCACGGGCAGACCACCGTCATGTTCGGCAGCGCCCGCATGATGGCGATGTCCTCGATCGCCTGGTGGGTGGGGCCGAGCGGCGCGTAAACCAGCCCGCCGCCATTGGCGATCAGCCGCACTGGCAGATTGTGCAGGCACAGATCGACCGCGACTTGCTCGTAGCAGCGGCGGGTGAGGAATGTGGCGATGGTGTTGACATAGGGCACGAAGCCTTCCATCGCGAGGCCGGCGGACATGCCGATGATGTGTGCTTCCGAAATGCCTTCGATCAGGTGGCGCTTGGGAAACTCCTTGCTCATCGCGCGCAAGGTACCTGCGCCGGGATCGGAGCCGATGTAGAGCACACGCTCGTCGCGTGCGGCGAGCTTGTGGACCATGTTCATCGCGGTGTTGCGCATGAGGACCCGATCAAAAATCCCCGACGGCGACGCGGATGGCGTCGAGCTCGCTGTCGGTGAGCTTGTTCTTGTGATGCCAATCGGCGTTGGATTCCGCGGCCGGCAGACCCTTGCCCTTGACGGTATGGCAAATGATCGCGGCGGGTTTTCCCGGAACGGCTGGGACCTGCTTCAGGACTGTGCGCAGGGCGCCGACGTCGTGGCCGTTGAGCTCCTGGACGGCAAAGCCGAAGCTGCGCCACTTGTCCGCGAGCGGCTCCAGCGGCAGGACGTAATCGGTGGGCCCGTAACTCTGCAGCTTGTTGTAGTCGATCAGCGCGATCAGATTGTCGAGCCCGTGCTTGGCCGCGCCCATGGCGGCTTCCCACACTGATCCCTCGTTGATCTCGCCGTCTCCGAGCAGGACGAAGGTGCGGTAGGTGCGCTCGCGCATGCGCGCGGCGAGCGCGAGGCCGACACCGATCGACAGGCCGTGTCCGAGCGCGCCCGTCGAGGCCTCGACCCCCGGCACCATTCCGTATTCGGGATGTCCGCCCAAAATGCTGTCGGGGCCGCAGAAACCGTCCAGCTCCGACAAAGGAAAGAAGCCGCGATCGGCCAGCAGCGCATAGAGCGCCAGACACCCGTGTCCCTTGCTGAGGATCGCGCGGTCGCGGGCCGGATCGCGCGGGTTGTTCGGATCGATCCGCAGCACGTCGTCGTAGAGTACGCGGACCATCTCGATCAGCGACAATGCCGGACCGACATGTCCGCGTCCCGCGGAGCGGACAGAACCGAGCACCAGTCGGCGCAGATAAAGGCTACGCTCGTCCAGCGTGCAGGTGAGGGCGGCTTCAGCGTGGGGCGAGATCTGGGTCACTTCGGTAAATCGGTTGGGCGAATCGTCTGGTGAAGCCGGCGGGCTTTGTCGAGCTGACCGGCGAGGCGGATCCTAACATCGCCACCTTGCGCAGCGATTGCGCGCCGGGAGCGGCTGTCCGGCAAATAGGCGTTCAGGACAATCAGGCACCAGATTCCCTTGAACACAGGATACAGTACGTCACGTCGGACCGCAAACGCGTCATCGTTCGCCTCGAAGGCGCGCGACAGCCGTTCAATCAAGCGATTCGCGCTCGCTTCCGGCAGATCACTGCCGGGGTGAATGGCGGTGTCGGACACGAGCTTGACCGGATCGTCCCAGCCGAAATATTCGAAGTCGATGAATCGCAAACGCCCGTCTTCGGCGCGCAGTGCGTTGTGCAGTCCGAAATCGGACGGACTCAGCGCGCGATGGGTGGGCGCAAGGTCCGCTGCGGGATTCCGACCCAGTTCCGCGTAACGCCGGCGGAGCTGCCGAATCGCGACGTCAATGCTGGGAACCAGGCTGCCTTCGAGGAACGCACGCAGGTCGGAATGACTATCCGAGGCTCGCCTCAATGCGTCCAGACGCTGTTCGTACTGGGCGATGGCCGCCTCCGGCGAAAAGATGCTGGCTGAGGCGTTGCGCAAAATCTGCGCGCCTTCGGCTTTGCGCAGCTTCTGTAGCTCTATGAGGAAATCGGCGAGTTGGTCGGCGTCGTCGCCCTGGGGACGCAGCGCCGCGGCCTCGCCGTCGAACCATTGGTACAGCGCGCAGAATGCATCTGCGTCCTTCGCGACTGGCTGCGGTGTCGACGTGATGCCGTGGCGCGCCAGGAACGAGAGTGCATCATACTCCTGTCCCAGGCGATCGCGTCCGTCGGACGGATAATGCTTGAGGGCGAGGGGCGGTCCATCCGCCATCTCCAGCCGAAACACCCTGTTGTTGCCGCCGGATCGTGCCGGCTGGGCGGACGCAACACGCGCACCGGCCAGGCGGCTGCCGATCGCCATCGCATCCGGCGCGGTGATGTCGGTCTCGCTCATGCCGCAAACACCTCGCGGCGGATATCGGCCCATGTCGCGATTGGCTTGCAGTGTTCGGGGTGGGGCGGCTGCGACTGCGTGAACAGGATCGATCGCGTGGCCTTCGGAAAATGCGGTTGCTCGAAGACGTCGACGAGGTCATCGATGAAGACGTCGAGCTTCAGGATCACGAGCCTCTCGACCTTGGCGGGCAGTGTGTCCTCGAAATAGATATCGCCGATAGCCAGCGCCGCATCCGCAGCGTCGACTAGGCCCGCCCCCCGCAGCCAGCTGCGCGCGGCGTCACGCAGGTCAGTGCGGTCGGGGTCCTGATGACCGAATCGGGTCTTGTGGCTGACGATGCAAACCTTCGAGCCGGCCTGCTTGCACGCCGCCAGGAATTCCCGCACCCCTGGATAGATTTCGGCGCCGCCAATTCCCTTGCCGTAGACGAAGCCTTGCAGTCCTTGCCAGGCGAGCTCGCCGCCCGCGCGGGACCGGAGATGATCCCGTAGGTCGGTCTTAAGCCCCTCCCACCCTTCCGGCACCAGCCCACGCTCACGTGCGACGGCGGCAAAGACCTTGTCGTAGCAGATGATCGTGTTGTCGAAATCGATGCCGATCCGCACGCCGCTCACTTCAGGCTGATGTTCTGCATCATCTTGATGTTGAAGTACCGGGGGTCGTTGAGCGAGTTCGGCAGGCGGCCGCCCCTGAAGGCGTTGACGAGGCCGGACACGGCCTGCTCGATCGTGTGGGTTGGCGCAAAGCCGAGCTCGCGGCGGATCTTCTCCGATGAGACGTGGTAGGAGCGGAGATCGTCGGTCGGCTCGACGACGACGTCGACATTGCTGCCGACCACCGACTTGACGATGTCGGCGATCTTCATCAGCGAGTGGTTTTCGTAACCGATATTGTAGGTCTTGCCGTCGATCTTTGCGTCATCCTGCTGGAGCAGGAACAGATAGGCGGCTGACATATCCTCGATGTGCAAATTGGGCCGGCGCTGCGTTCCGCCGAACACGCGGATGCGGCCGGTGTTGACCGCGAGATTTGTCAGGATGTTGACGACGACGTCGAGCCGCTGCCGCGGTGCGTAGCCGCAGACGGTGGCGGGACGAACCGTGCAGGTGACGAAACCGGACGCGGCCTCGTCGGCAAGGTCGGTCTCGCACATCGCCTTGAACTTCGAGTAGTCCGTGAGCGGCTCGCAGGACAGGTCCTCGGTCACCTCGGCTTCGTCCTTGATGCCATAGACGCTGGACGAGGAGGCATAGATGAAGCGCTTGATGCCCGCCTTCTTGGCGGCGCGCACCATCGGCCGGAAGCAGTCGTAATTGATGGACTTGCCGAGCCCCGGGTCCAGCTCGAACGACGGGTCGTTGGAGATGCAGGCGAGGTGGATCACGGCGTTGTTGCCGCGCAGGGCCTCGTTGATCGCGGCTTCGTCACGGATGTCGCCCTTGATCAGGCGCAAATCGGGATTGTTGCGGACGGCATCGAACACGTCCTCGCCATACATGAACAGGTCGAGCACGGTGACCTTGTGGCCCGCAGCGAGCAACTGGGGAACCAGCACGCTACCGACATAGCCGGCACCACCGGTGACCATCACATTCCATTTTCGACCAATCACTGTCGTTCTCCAGTATCTGCCGTCGCGCTACTTCAGCAACGCGGTGACGAACTTGACCAGCGGCACCTTTTCGACCGAGCTGCGGTGGCCGACGATCCCGACCTTGATTGCGCCGGCCGCGTTGCCGATGAAGGCGACGTCCTCGATATTGCCGCCGGCGGCGACCAGCGGCGCGGTGATCGTCAGGAAGGCGTCCCCCGCGCCGACGGTGTCGACGACGGTCTTGGTGAAGGCGGGGACGCGCGTGACGCCGGTTTTCGACGAGAAAGGGTAACAGCCGAAGGAG